>JALHOG010000004.1:0-2500 GCA_022843125.1 Ilumatobacteraceae bacterium | reverse complement strand
CCGCGACACCCTTAGTAGCGGCGAGCGAAGAGGGTAGAGACTAAACCGTGTCAGTGCCAAGCCTGATGGCGTTGCTGACGCGGGGTCGTGGGACCAGCAGAGTGAGCATCAGATCACTCAGGGAGTTACCAAGTTGCTATGTAGGAGAACACGCCTGGAAAGGCGGACCAGAGTGGGTAACAGTCCCGTATCCGAAACATATGCAGCCTCCCGCTGTCATCCCAAGTAGCGCCGGGACCGAGCAAACCGGCGTGAATCTGCGGGGACCACCCCGTAAGTCTAAGTATTCCTTGGCGACCGATAGTGAACCAGTACCGTGAGGGAAAGGTGAAAAGTACCCCGGGAGGGGAGTGAAATAGTACCTGAAACCGTTGGTTTACAAGCAGTTAGAGAGTCGTCCCTTCGGGGGCCTCGATAGCGTGCCTTTTGAAGAATGAGCCTGCGAGTTACGGTATGTGGCAAGGTTAACCAGTGATGGGAAGCCGAAGCGAAAGCGAGTCTGAATAGGGCGTTTAGTCGCATGCTGTAGACCCGAAGCCAAGTGATCTATGCATGGCCAGGTTGAAGCGAAGGTAAGACTTCGTGGAGGACCGAACCCACGTCAGTTGAAAATGGCGGGGATGAGCTGTGTATAGGGGTGAAAGGCTAATCAAACTTGGCGATAGCTGGTTCTCCTCGAAATGCATCTAGGTGCAGCGTTGCATGTTCAGTACCGGAGGTAGAGCACTGATTGGGCTAGGGGGCCCACAAGCTTACCGAACTCAGTCAAACTCCGAATGCCGGTACTCCAGAGTGCAGCAGTGAGACTACGGGGGATGAGCTTCGTTAGTCGAAAGGGAAACAGCCCAGACCATCAGCTAAGGTCCCAAATTTTGAACTCAGTGGAAAACGATGTGGGATTGCCCAGACAGCCAGGAGGTTGGCTTAGAAGCAGCCACCCTTGAAAGAGTGCGTAATAGCTCACTGGTCGAGTGATCCTGCGCGGACAATGTAACGGGGCTAAGTTCAGAACCGAAGCTATGGATTCGTACGTAAGTACGAGTGGTAGAGGAGCGTCGATGCTGCAGTGAAGCCGGCCCGTAAGGGACCTGTGGAGCGGTATCGAGTGAGAATGCAGGCATGAGTAGCGAGAGAGGGGTGAGAAACCCCTCCGCCGAAAGCCCAAGGGTTCCTGGGGAAGGCTAATCCTCCCAGGGTAAGTCGGGAGCTAAGGCGAGGCCGAAAGGCGTAGTCGATGCACAACTGGTTAATATTCCAGTACCACCGTGTCCGCGCCAGGTCCAAGAGTGGCAACGTTGGGGCTGTTTCCTTCGGGAAGCGAACTGACCGAGCTGCTGGCGGATAGCTGAAGGGGGACGCAGGAGGGTAGGTGAACCGGGGCGATGGTAGACCCCGGGTAAGCGTGTAGGCGGGTTCCGATGAGAGTTGGAGCCGTAACGCTGAGACGTGATGCCGATCCACTAGGAGAAGTCACTGATCCCATGCTGCCAAGAAAATCCCAGCAGTGAGTTGACACGGTGCCCGTACCCCAAACCGACACAGGTGGGCGGGTAGAGAATACCAAGGCGATCGGGAGAACTATGGTTAAGGAACTCGGCAAATTACCTCCGTAACTTCGGGAGAAGGAGGACCCTTTCTGGTGACGGCCTTTACGGCTCGAGCTGGCGAGGGTGGCACAGACCAGGGGGTAGCGACTGTTTACCAAAAACACAGCAGCGTGCGAAGCCGCAAGGCGATGTATACGCTGTGACGCCTGCCCAATGCTGGAAGGTCACGGGGAACGGTTAGCCGCAAGGCGAAGCTGTGAACCTAAGCCCCAGTGAATGGCGGCCGTAACTATAACGGTCCTAAGGTAGCGAAATTCCTTGTCGGGTAAGTTCCGACCTGCACGAATGGCGTAACGACTTCCCCGCTGTCTCAACCATAGACCCGGCGAAATTGAAGTACGAGTAAAGATGCTCGTTAGCTGCGGAAGGACGGAAAGACCCCGTGGACCTTTACTATAACTTGGTGTTGAGTTTTGAACTGCGTTGTGTAGGATAGGTGGGAGACTTGGAAGCATTGGCGCCAGCCAGTGTGGAGTCAACGTTGAAATACCACCCTGCGTATTTTGGAACTCTAACCTCGGTCCGTGATCCGGATCAGGAACAGCGCCAGGCGGGTAGTTTGACTGGGGCGGTCGCCTCCTAAAGTGTAACGGAGGCGCCCAAAGGTTCCCTCAGGCTGGTTGGCAATCAGCCGTCGAGTGCAATGACACAAGGGAGCTTGACTGCGAGACCAACAAGTCGAGCAGGTACGAAAGTAGGGCATAGTGACCCGGCCATCGCTTGTGGAAGCGTGGTCGCTCAACGGATAAAAGGTACCCCGGGGATAACAGGCTAATCTTCCCCAAGAGTCCATATCGACGGGAAGGTTTGGCACCTCGATGTCGGCTCATCGCATCCTGGGGCTGAAGCAGGTCCCAAGGGTTGGGCTGTTCGCCCATTAAAGCGGTACGCGA
>JALHOG010000003.1 GCA_022843125.1 Ilumatobacteraceae bacterium | reverse complement strand
GCTCGGCCTGGGCGGCAGCGACGTCAGCGGTCGACCGCGGCGGCGCCGGCGCCGACCAAGGCCCCTCGACGACCTGGCCCGAACGGCGCTTGTCGGCAGAGCGCCGTGACGGGGAGCGCGGCGGAGCGGGGCCGCGCCGGGGCGGGCTGGGCTTGCTGCTCCCGAGGTTCGGGATGAAGCTGACCCGCTCGGCGAAACCCCATTGGCGCACCACGACGAGGCCGAGCGCCACGGCGATCAGGGTCATCAGCAGGGTTCCCCACAACCGGAGCCCGGCGAGCTGGAGGATGTTGATGCCGATGAAGACGGTGGCGATCACCCATACCGGGATGCCGAACCACGAAGGGGCGTGCGGGTTCTCGGCAGCGAACACCACGAACGTCACCGTCAACAGCAGCCCGAGCCCCACTTCGTCGATCGACCGGAACGTCACCGGGTCGAGGAGCGACACGACGGCCGCCGGGACCACGGTGACGACGGCGAGCAGAACCGCATACCGGCGGCGGCCGAGCAGTTCCTCGATGATGTGTCCGACGAACCAGAAGAACACCATCGTGAGCACGGCCCAGATGCCGGGCGCATTCGCGAGCGGCCAGGTGAGCAGACGCCAGATCTCACCGTTGCGCACGAGGACGGGGTCGAAGATCAGCTGACCGAAGAGCGTGGTGCTGATCGCGAACAGGAACATCGACGCGGCACCGATGATCACGAGCAAGGCGGTGGTGGTGATGTCGAGGTTGCCGATGCGGAACCAGCCGTCGCGGGGTCGAGGATCGGGGAGTGCGAACTGGAACCGGCTAGCCACGGTGCATCACGGTACCCGCGTCACCCGCTCCAGCCTGCGCACAGCCGCAAGCTCGGCCTGCCTCCCGGCCCGAGGCGCTCGTAGCCTGACCCGAATGGTCACGCGCCCACCCGCCGGTACGATCCCCGACGCGCCGGGCTCGTACCAGTTCAAGGACGCCCACGGACGCGTGATCTACGTCGGCAAGGCATCGAGCCTGCGCCAGCGGCTCTCCAACTACTTCCAGGCGCCACACCAACTCCATCCGCGAACCAGGCAGATGGTCGAGACCGCCGAGTCGGTCGAGTGGACGACCGTGCGCAACGAGGTCGAGGCGTTGATGCTCGAGTACTCGTTGATCAAACAACACCGCCCGCGATTCAACGTCCGGCTACGAGACGACAAGTCGTATCCGTTCCTCGCCGTCACGGTCGACGATCAGTGGCCACGCGCCCTGGTGATGCGGGGGCGCAAGCGCAAGGGCACGCGGTACTTCGGTCCGTACGCCCACGCCTACGCGATTCGCGACACGCTCGATCTGCTGCTGCGCAGCTTCCCGATCCGCACGTGCAGCCCGGCGAAGTTCAACCAGCACGAGCGGCTCGGACGCCCGTGCCTGCTGTTCCACATCGAGAAGTGCGCGGGGCCGTGTGTCGGCGAGATCGAGGAGATGCCCTACCGCCAGCTCGTGCGCGAGCTCTGCGAGTTCCTCGCTGGCGACACCGACGACATCATCGATCGTCTCGAGGCCGAGATGCGCGCTGCCGCCGGCCAGCTCGAGTTCGAGAAGGCGGCTCGTCTGCGCGACCGCCTCCTCGCTGTGCAGAAGGCGGTCGCCAAGCAGCAGATGGTCGCCGACAAGGACGAAGACGTCGACGTGGTCGGGCTGGCCGACGATGAGCTCGAAGCGTCGGTCCAGGTCTTCTACGTCCGCCGTGGGCGTGTGGTGGGTCGTAAGGGCTTCGTGCTCGACAAGGTCGAAGACCTCTCTCCGGGTGGCCTGATCGACCGCATTCTCGAGGCCATGTACGGCGACGAACCGCCGACAGGGGTGCCGAAGCAGGTGCTCGTCCCCACCGAGCCCGACGATCTCGCGACCTACGAGGAGTGGCTCTCGCACCTCCGCGGATCGAGGGTCCAGATCCGCGCGCCACAGCGGGGTGACAAGCGGGCGTTGCTCGAGACCGTCACGCGCAACGCCGGTGAGGAGTTCACCCGCCATCGGATGCGGCGCGCGAGCGATCACAACAGCCGGTCGCGCGCGCTCACCGAACTGCAGGACCTGCTCGAGCTACCCGAGGCGCCGCTCCGCATCGAGTGCTACGACATGGCGCACCTGCAGGGCACCGATTACGTCGGGTCGATGGTGGTCCTGGAGGACGGGCTCCCCGCCAGACGTGAGTACCGCAAGTTCAAGGTGCACGTCCCAGGCAACGACGACTACGCCGCGATGGAGGAGGTGCTCACGCGCCGGCTGACGGCCTATCTCGACGAGCGCGATCGTCCGATCGGGGAGCAGGTCGACGGCGGTCGCGCTCGCCCCAGCCGCTTCGCGTACCCACCCCAGCTGCTCGTCGTCGATGGCGGAAAGGGACAGTTGGGGGTCGCACAACGAGTGCTGGAGTCGCTCGGCCTCGCCGACGAGATCCCGGTCGCTGGACTCGCCAAGCGCTTCGAGGAGGTCTACGTACCCGGTCGTCCCGACCCGGTCGAGATCCCACGGGGGAGCGACGCACTGTTCATGCTGCAGCGCGTCAGAGACGAGGCACACCGCTTCGCCAACACGTTCCACGGCGAGCGGCGGTCGAAGCGGATGGTCGCGAGCTCACTCGACGGCATTCCCGGACTGGGTGAGGCCCGCAAGAAGCAACTCGTCAAGGCGATGGGTGGGGTGAACGCCGTCAAGCGCGCGAGCCTGGAGGATCTCCAGGCGTTGAGCTTCCTCCCCGACGCAGTCGCAGCGTCGGTCCACGCCAAGTTCCACCCGTGACGGATTGGGTCAGACCAACTCCGTCACGGCTCGAGCCGTGACGGAGTTGGTCTGACCCAATCCGTCACGCGTGCACGATCTCGGTGTGGATCCGCTCGAGTGACTCACAGCGCTCGGCGGCGGTGGCACCGAGGTTGAAGTTGGGGACGATGAACTCGTCGAAACCCATCGTGCGGTACGCGCCGATGAGATCGACGAGTTGCTGGGCGGTGCCGGCGATGGTGCGCTCACCCATCGGGCCTGAACGGGCGCGCTCCGCTTCGGCGTCGGAATCGGTGATCGCGAGCAGCGCCTGCACCGAGGTGCGCATCGAGCCGGGGTCGCGATCGACCGCCTCGCACGCCGCCAGGAACTCGCGACGCCTGCCGCCGGCGATCTCGGGCGTGCCCCACGTGTTCCACTCGTCGGCGTGACGGGCGGTGATCCGGAGCATGCGAGGGCTGCCGGTGCCGACGAGGAGTGGCAGCGGGGACTGCACCGGCTTCGGCTCGGACGGCGCACCGGTGATCGTGTAGCAGGCGCCGTCGAACGTGGTGCTACCTACAGCGAGGAGCGAGCGGATGATCTGGATCGCCTCGTCGAACCGCTGGACGCGACGGCCCGGGGGTTCCAGTTCGATCCCGTAGACACGGTGTTCGTTGATCTGCCATCCGGCGCCGAGACCGAGGACGAAGCGCCCGTTCGACAGGTGGTCGATGGTGGTGGCGCGGTTCGCGAGGACGGCGGGATGATGCACGGATGTCGGGCTCACCAGCGGGCCGAGCCGGATCCGGTCGGTGACCGCGGCGATCGCCGGGAGCATCGCCCAGCATTCGTGCACCGGGCCCGATGCGACCTCCTCCGTGCCGGTGTTCGGCATGTAGTGGTCGGCGTACCAGATGCCGCACCAACCGTTGGCCTCGGCCCACCGAGCGATGTCGAGCGTCTCGGACGGTGGATGCGAGGAGTTGGGCCACACCGAGAACTGCATGTCGCGGACTGTACCCCTACCCTGCCGTTCGTGACCGACGAGCGCGATCCATCACGAGACCTCTGGGAGACGCACGCCGATTGGTGGATCGACGGGTTCACCGCCGGCGCCGACCCCGAGTACGAGGAGCAGATCCTGCCGATCGCGGCCGCCGAGCTGGACGGATGCACGACGGTTCTCGACATCGGGTGCGGCGACGGTCAGATCAGCCGGATGCTCGTCGAGCGCGGGGTGCGCGTCGTCGGCATCGATCCGACGTGGAACCAGATCACGGTCGCCCACCAGCGCGGAGGCGGCGCTGCGTACCTGCGGGCCACCGCCGACGGCTTGCCGTTCGCCGACGCCAGCTTCGATGCGGCGGTCGCCTGTCTGGTGTTCGAACACATCGACGCCGTCGACGCAGCGATCGCCGAGGTGGCCCGAGTCGTGAAGCCCGGGGGCCGGTTCGCGTTCTTCCTCAACCACCCGCTGTTGCAGACGCCGGGCAGTGGTTGGATCGACGACCAGATCCTGGATCCGCCCGAGCAGTACTGGCGGATCGGGCCGTACCTGACCGAGGCGGTCACGATCGAGGAGGTCGAGCTCGGGGTCCACATCCGGTTCATCCACCGGCCGCTGTCCCGGTACATCAACACCCTCGCGGACAATGGGTTGATGCTCGAGCGGATGGTCGAACCCGGCCCGCCGCCCGGCTTCATCGAGCGGGCGCCGGAGTACCCGGATTCGGCGACGATCCCCCGCCTGCTGTATCTCCGGCTCCGCCGCGTCGACCACCTAGGGTGATCCCGTGGCCGAGATCGTGATCATCACCGGCTTGTCGGGCGCCGGCCGCTCGGGCGCGGCGGCGGTGCTGGAGGATCTCGGTTTCTACGTCGTCGACAACCTGCCGACCTCGCTGATGCCGATCATCGTCGATCTCGCATCGCAGCCGGGCGGCATCGAACGGCTCGCACTGGTGTCGGGCCGCCAGCACGCCGACGTCCTGCCGCACGTCGCCCAGATGCGAGCTGACGGTCACCGCGTCACGATCGTGTTCCTCGACTCGTCGACGCCGGTGCTCGTGCAGCGGTACGACGCCACGCGCCGTCGCCACCCGTACGCAGATGATGCCGATGGCTTGCTCGAGGCGATCGAGCACGAGCGGGAGCGGCTGCAGCGCGTGAAGGAGCAGGCCGACCTCATCATCGACACCTCCGATCTCAACGTGCATCAGTTGAAGGAGAAGCTCGTCGCCGCGTTCCAGCACGACGGGTCGCCGACGCTGCAGGTCGCGATCGAGAGCTTCGGGTACAAGAACGGCCTGCCGCTCGATGCCGACATCGTGATGGACGTGCGATTCCTGCCCAACCCGCACTGGGAAGAACACCTGCGCCCGCTCACGGGTCACGACCCGACCGTGCGCGACTACGTGCTCGAGCGGTCGATCACGTCCGCCTTCCTCGATCAGTTCGAGGCGATGCTCGTCGGCGTCCTGCCGGCGTACCAGGCCGAGGGGCGCAGCTACCTCACGATCGCGATCGGCTGTACCGGCGGACGTCACCGTTCGGTGGCCGTCGCCGAGGAGCTCGCGCGCAGGTTCGCGGCGCGCGGCATCGCCTCGCGTACGACCCATCGCGATGTCGGCGGGCGCGGCTGACGCACTCGAACCGATCGGCCGGTCGGATACAAAGCGTTCGCATGCCAGCGTGACGAGCAAGTTCGTTCCATCGGCGAAGTAGTGTCGAATGCGCAACACCACGACATCCCACGACGCGTCCCGTCGGACGCGCACGAAAGGACACCCCCATGACGGTGCGAGTTGGCATCAACGGTTTCGGCCGAATCGGTCGCAACTTCTTCCGAGCCGCGAAGCAGCGTGGCGCCGACATCGACTTCGTTGCGGTGAACGACCTCGGTTCGCTCGACCAGATGGCACACCTGCTCAAGTACGACTCGGTGCTCGGCGTGCTGCCCAATGAGATCAAGGCCACGAAGAACGGCATCAGTGTCGACGGCGACGAGCTGAAGGTCCTCAGCGAGCGCGACCCGAAGAACCTCCCGTGGGGTGATCTCGGCGTCGACGTCGTGATCGAGTCGACCGGCTTCTTCACCACGCGCGACACCGCGGCGTACCACCTCGACGCCGGCGCTCCGCTCGTCATCGTCTCGGCCCCGTGCGACAACGCCGATGCAACGTTCGTCTACGGCGTCAACCACAAAGATTTCGACGTCAAGACGCAGAAGGTCATCTCGAACGCGAGCTGCACCACCAACTGCTTCGTGCCGCTGGTGAAGGTTCTCGACGACGCGTTCGGGATCGAGCAGGGCCTCATGCAGACGGTGCACGCCTACACGGGTGATCAGCAGCTCGTCGACGGCCCCCACAAGGATCTGCGTCGCGCCCGCGGCGCAGCGATCAACATCGTGCCAACCGGCACGGGTGCTGCTCGCGCCACCAGCCTCGTACTGACGTCGATGAAGGGCAAGCTCGACGGCACCTCGCTCCGCGTCCCCGTGCCCACCGGCTCCCTCGTCGACTTCACCGCCAACCTGAAGACTGCCGCCACGGTCGAGCAGATCAACGCCGTGTACAAGAAGGCCGCCGCCTCGGGCCCGCTCAAGGGCATCCTCCGCTACACGGAAGACCCGATCGTGTCGAGCGACATCCAGGGCGACCCGCACTCGTCGATCTTCGACGCCGGCCTCACGATGAGCATGGGCAAGATGGTCAAGGTGCTGTCGTGGTACGACAACGAGTGGGGCTACAGCAACCGTCTCATCGACACGACGCTGTACGCCGGCTCGAAGGTCCGCCGGCCGAAGCGCTGAGGCACCCCCATGATCAACGGGATTCCCACACTGGAGGATCTCGGTGACGTCAACGGCAAGCGGGTGTTCGTCCGCACCGATTTCAACGTCCCGCTGGACGGCTCGACGATCACCGATGACTTCCGCATCCGGGCGGCGCTGCCCACGATCACCTGGCTCACCGAGCGAGGCGCGTCCGTGGTGTGCGCGAGCCACCTCGGCCGCCCGAAGGGCGAGCCCAACCCGAAGTACTCGATGGACCCGGTGCGTGCTCGGCTGGCCGAGCTCGCGCCGGGTGTCGAGCTGCTCGAGAACCTCCGCTACGACGCGGGGGAGGAGGGCAACGATCCGGCCTTCACCGCGTCGCTGATCGACGGTGTCGATCTCTACGTCAACGATGCGTTCGGGGCGTCGCACCGGGCGCACGCCTCGATCGTCGGGCCCCCGCAGACGTTGCCGTCGGCGATGGGTCTGCTCCTCGCGAAGGAGGTCGAGGTGCTGCTCGGGTTGCGCGAGCACCCGAAGCGGCCGTTCGTCGCGGTGCTCGGTGGCGCAAAGATCTCCGACAAGCTCGGTGTGGTCGAGGCGCTCCTCGGCGTCGTCGATTCCCTGGTGATCGGTGGCGCCATGTGCTTCACCTTCTTCGCAGCGCAGGGCAAGTCGATCGGCGACTCGCTGTTCGAACCCGATCAGGTCGACACGTGTAGGCGGATCCTTGCCGAGCACGGCCCGAAGGTGCACCTTCCGGACGACATCGTCGGCTTGAACGCCGACGGCGTCTTCTCCACGTGGGGGACGAGCTTGCCGGCGGGCTCGAAGGGTTTCGACATCGGCCCCGGCTCGGCCGCTGCGTTCAGCGACGTGGTGATGGATGCCCGGATGGTGTTCTGGAACGGCCCGATGGGCATGTTCGAGGACGACCGCTTCGCGGCGGGTACCCGCACGGTCGCGCAGGCGATGGCCGACACCAAGGCGTTCACGGTGGTCGGTGGTGGCGACAGCGCCGCTGCTCTCGCCCAGTTCGGTCTCGATGACGACGTCGACCACGTGTCCACCGGCGGCGGCGCGAGCCTCGAACTCCTCGAACTCGGCGATCTCCCAGGGCTCGCTGCTCTGCGCGGCGCCCCCAACGCTCAGGAAGGCTCGTGATGGCCGCTGCGAAGCGCACGCCGCTCATCTCCGGCAACTGGAAGATGAACCTCAACCACTTCGAGGCGATTCAGACCGTCCAGAAGTTGCACTACCTGCTGCCCAAGGACGTGTACGAGACGGTCGACGTGAGCGTGCATCCGCCGTTCACCGACATCCGTTCGGTGCAGACCGTGATCGAGGGCGACGGGCTCGATCTCATCCTCGGTGCCCAGCACTGCCACTTCCAGGACACGGGTGCGTTCACCGGCGAGATCTCGCCGGCCTTCCTCGCCAAGCTCGACGTCAAGTTGATCGTGTGCGGGCACAGCGAACGCCGCGAAATCTTCGGCGAGACCGACGACATGGTGAACGCCAAGGTCAAGGCCATCCTCAAGCACGGCATGACGCCGATCATGTGTTGCGGCGAGTCGCTCGCCGAGCGCGAGGCGGGCGAGACCGAGGCCAAGGTGCTCGGCCAGGTGCAGGCCGGATTGGCCGGCCTCTCGGCCGATCAGGTCGGCTCGCTGGTGATCGCGTACGAGCCGATCTGGGCGATCGGTACCGGCAAGACCGCGACGTCCGCCGATGCTCAGACGGTGTGCAGGGCGATCCGGACTGCGGTCGCGGCCCAGTTCGGTGCCGAGGCCGCCACTGCGGTCCGCATCCAGTACGGCGGGTCGGTCAAGGCGGGAACCACCGAGGAGCTGATGTCGCAGCCCGACGTCGATGGCGCGCTCGTCGGTGGCGCCAGCCTCGATCCGGAGGAGTTCGCCCGGATCGTCCAGTTCGCCGCCGGCTGACGCGTCCACCCCGACGGCGTCACCTTGGGTTGTGACCGTCGCGCTCCGAGTGGCAACAATGCTGAAACATTTGCTCCAATCTTGCTGATGGGGTGAAACAGACAGATTGCTACCGCTCGGTACACGAGGCTGCTAGCGTTCGATCGCCCGCCATGATCGGGGAGGACATATCGGGCTCTACCTGCTCCACAGGCCGCTTGCGGCGTGAACACACCCGGCGACTGGCCTGGAGCAAGAACACCACACCCTTCCCTCTGTCAACCAATGAGGAGGATCCACGTGATCAACACGAGGCGTAGTAAGCGACTTGCCGCGATCGCCGTCGGCCTGGCGCTCGTCACCGCAGCATGCGGTGGCGACGACGGCGAAGGCGAAGCCGAAGGCACCGAGGCCGCAACCGAGGAGGCCACCGGCGGTGACGACACCGCCACTGCCGAGATCGCGACCGAGGAAGCCACTGCCACCGAGGAGGCCGAGCCCACCGCAACGGCGACCGAGCCCACCGAGGACACCGGCGCTGCCGAGGGTGCCGGCGGCGGCACGCTCATCTGGGCGCACGAGCAGGAGCCGCCCGACCTGCACCTCGACGATCCGGAGAACAACCTCTCGATCACGTCGTGGGTCCGGCAGTCGATGTGGGAAGGCCTGTACGGCGTCACCGCGTCGACCGAGTTCTTCCCGGAGCTGCTCGCCGAAGAGGCCGTCATCGCCGACAACGGTGATGGCACGTTCACCGGCTCGTTCGTGCTGCGTGAGGGTCTGACCTGGAGCGACGGTGACGCGCTCGACGCCGATGACGTGAAGTACACGTACGACATGATCATGGCGGCCGATGGCACCGACGAAGAGGGCAACCCCAACTACATCTACCTCTTGGGCGACCGCACCGGCTACGACACGATCACCGATTTCACGGTCGTGTCGCCCACCGAGTTCACGATCACCTGGTCGGCATTCTTCGCCGGCTATCCGGCCCTGTTCAGCGAAGTGCACCCGTCGCACGTCTTCCCGGCCGACCCGGCCGAAGCAGCCGCAGCGTCGAACGAGGCGCTCCGTGAGTGGAGCGTCGACGGCACCGTGATTCCGTCGTCGGGCCCGCTGGTGTTCGACTCGTGGGAGCGCGGCGTCCAGATGAACCTGGCGCGCAACGACTCGTATCACGGCAGCGTCAGCCCCGACGTGCAGAACACCGGCGTCGCGTTCGTCGACGGTGTCCAGATCAACTTCGTGACCGACACCGATGCGCAGATCAACGCCCTGCTCGCCGGTGAGGCGCAGATCGTCATGACCCAGCCGCAGCTCGCCTTCGAGCAGCTCGCCGCCAGCGAAGACTTCACCGTCGCCGCTTCGGCAGGTCCGGTCTACGAGCACTGGGGCTTCAACCTGAACAACCCGCACCTGTCCGACGTCGCCGTGCGCGAGGCGCTGGCGCTGGCGCTGGACAAGGGTGAGGTCATGGAAGGCCTCTACGCCCCATTGTTCGGTGATCTCCTGCCGGCCGGCGGTCTCGGCAACACCTACTGGATGTCGAACCAGGGCCCGTACGTGGATCATCAGGGCGAGGCCGGCTACGGCGCCGGTGACGTCGACGGTGCGAAGGCAGCGCTCGAAGCCGCCGGCTACACCCTCGGCGACAGCGGCATCTACGAGCACCCCGAGCGTGGCCCGCTGAGCCTGCGCGTCGGTACCACTGGTGGCAACCGCCTCCGTGAGATCCAGCAGCAGCTCCTCCAGGCCAAGTTCGGCGAAGCAGGCATCGAGATCGTCATCGACAACGTCGAGGGCAGCGCCTACTTCGGCGAGCAGCCGTTCGCAGGTGACTCGATCCTGTGCGCCAACTCCGGTGGCGCCGAGGGCAACTGCAACCTGTGGGACATTGCCCAGTTCGCTTGGGTGGGTGGCCCGTGGCCCGGCAGCAACAGCGCGGCGTTCCGTACCGGCTCGGGCAACAATGCCTACGGCTATGCGAACCCCGAGTTCGACGCCAAGGCTGACGAGTGCGACGCGACCGTCGACAACGACGCCCGCGCCGATTGCTACAACGAGCTGGATCAGTACGTCACGACCCTCAACATCGACCCCAACGGTCTGGTCGTGCTCCCGCTCACGCAGAAGCCGTCGTTCTACGGCTACACCTCGCAGCTGTCGCAGGCTGCGGTCTCGCCGGACGCCAACTCGGCCGGCCCGCTGGTCAACGTCGTCGACTACCAGTTCGCCTCTTGAGCGAGCCGGGTTCGACGAACCTGCAGTACTGAACTGAACGGCAAGGTCCCGGCGGCGCTCCGTCGCCGGGACCTTGCCCGTTCTGTATCCCGTCCGCTCTATCTCGTCTAAGGTTCGGCTGTTGTTCGCCTACATCACACGCCGCGTCCTCGCCACCGTTCCGCTGCTCGTCGTGGCCCTCTACCTCGTGCACGTGATGGTGTCGGCCACCACCGACCCGCTCGCCGACTTCCGGCTCTGTCTGCCGCGTTGTCAAGACGGCTTCGACCAGATCGTCGAGAACTACAACCTCGACGTGAACCTCTGGTTGCGGCCGTTCACCTGGTTCGAATCGGCGCTCGGGGGTGACCTCGGCCGCTCCGAGAGCCTCGGCCTGCCGGTCACCACGATCCTGTGGGATCGAGGGATCAACACCGCGATGATCGCGGTCCCCGCGTTCCTCGTCGGCTCGATCGTCGCTCTGCTCCTGTCGATCTACTCCGCCCGCCGCCCGTACACGAAGGGCGACTACGCACTCACCGGCCTGAGCTTCATCGGGTTTGCCTTCCCGTCGTTCGTGATGGCGCTCGTGCTGCAGAACCTGCTGGCCGTCCAGTTCGAGAACTGGTTCGGTGTGAAGCCGTTCAACACCGGCCGCAAGACGGGTGAGAACTTCCTCGAGCTCGCCCGTGACGTCTTCCTGCCGGCGCTCACACTGATCATCGTCGGCGTCGCCGCCGACAGCCGCTTCGGTCGAGCCTCGATGATCGAGACGCTCAACCAGGACTACATCCGCACGGCCCGAGCCAAGGGCGTGCCCGAGAAGACCGTCGTCTGGAAGCATGCGCTGCGCAATGCCCTGATCCCGCTCGTGACACTCTGGGCCCTCAACTTCTCCGCCCTGCTGAGCGGTGCCGTCGTGACCGAGTCGATCTATTCGTGGCCAGGGCTCGGCCCGGCGTTCCTCACCTCGATCGGTGAGGCCGATGTCGACCTCGTGCTCGGCATCGTCATCTTCTCCGCGGTCCTCACCGTGGCGTTCAACCTCGTTGCCGACGTGCTCTACGGCATCCTCGACCCACGGATCAGGTTCGATTGACCATGGCCGACACACTCATGCCGGGTTCCCAGGCGGCGATCAACGCCGATGAGATGGAAGGCCTCTCCGACAAGCCGAAGAGCTTCGGTCGGCTCGCGTTCGACCGTTTCGTCCGTCACCGCCTCGCTCTCGTCGGTGTTTTCGGTCTGATCCTGATCGCCGCTGCGTTCATCGTCGGCCCCTGGATCAGCGGATACCCCTTCGACGAGACCAACGTCCGCGACCGGATGCTCGGGCCGTCGGCCTCTCACTGGTTCGGGACCGACGAGATCGGTCGCGATCTGTTCACCCGGACGGCTCGCGGCGGGCGGTATTCGCTCGTGATCGGCCTGGTTGCCGCGACGCTCGCCACCGTCTTCGGCACGCTCATGGGAGCGATCGCCGGCTACTACGGCAAGGCGGTCGATGCGGTGATCGCCCAGTTCATCAACCTGATCCTCGTCGTCCCCTTCCTCCTGACGCTCGCCCTCTTCTCGCTGCGCTTCGGATCGACGTGGTGGCGACTGGCGCTCGTCCTGGCGGCACTGCTCTGGACGCGTATCGCCCGCATCGTCCGCGGCATCGTGCTGTCGCTCAAGGAGCAGGAGTTCGTGATGGCGGCCCGTGCAGCGGGCGCGTCGCACATGCGGATCGTGCTCCGTCACATCCTCCCCAACGTGATCGGGGCGGTCGTCGTCGAGGTCACGCTGCTCGTCGGCACGGTCATCGTGCTCGAGAGCACGCTGTCGTTCCTCGGGCTCGGCGTCAAGGCACCCGATACGTCGCTCGGCCTGCTCGTCTCCGACGCGAAGAGCAAGATCGACGACGATCCGATCCGCGTGCTGACGCCAGGCATCATGATCGTGTTCATCGTGCTGTGCGTGAACTTCGTCGGTGACGGTCTGCGTGACGCACTCGACCCCAAGTCGAAGCTGGAGAAGAACTGATGACCGCGCCGTTGCTCAAGGTCGACCACCTGACGGTCGGGTTCCCCAGCAAGGCGGGCGTGGTGGGGGCTGTCACCGACGTCAGCTTCGAGATCCATCCCGGCGAGGTGCTCGCCGTCGTCGGCGAGTCCGGATCCGGCAAGTCGGTCACCGCACTCGCAGTCATGCGGTTGCACTCGAAGTCGACCCACATCTCTGGGTCGGTGATGTTCAACGACACCGACCTGCTCGCGCTCCCCGAGGATCAGATGCGCGCGATCCGGGGTCGCGACATCGCGATGATCTTCCAGGATCCGATGACTGCCCTGAACCCGGTCTTCACCGTCGGGATGCAGATCGTCGAAGCGATCCTGCTCCACCACCACGACATGACCAAGCAGAAGGCGTGGGAGCGTGCCGTCGAGCTGCTCGACATGGTCGGTGTGCCCGAGCCGCGCCGGCGTGCCGCTCAGTACCCGCACGAGTTCTCGGGCGGTATGCGCCAGCGAGCGATGATCGCGATGGCGATCTCGAACGACCCGAAGCTGCTGATCGCCGACGAGCCCACGACGGCGCTCGACGTGACCGTGCAGGCGCAGGTGATGGAGGTGCTCCACGAGGTCAAGCGGGCCACCGGGTCGGCGATCATGCTGATCACCCACGACCTCGGCCTCGTCGCCGGCAGCGCCGATCGTGTGCAGGTGATGTACGCGAGCCGGCTGTTCGAGACCGGATCGATCGACGAGATCTTCTACGAGTCACGCAACCCGTACACACGGGCCCTGCTCGACTCGATCCCCGACCTCGAGGGCACCAAGGACGAGCTCCACCCGATCCCCGGGAACCCGCCCAGTCTCCTCCGGCCTCCGGCCGGCTGCCCGTTCCGCCCGCGCTGTTCGATGGCGATCGAGCTCTGCCGCGAGCAGACGCCCGCACTGATCCAGATTGCCAACTCGCACGCCAGCCGTTGCCATCGCGCCGACGAACTCGCCGTGCTCGCTGCAGGAGCTCCAGCGTGACCGGCACGCTCGTCAACTCGGGTTCGACTCCGCCCGCACCGGGAGCCGGCGAGCCGATCCTCCGCGTCGAGAACCTCGTCAAGGAGTTCCCGATCCGGGCCGGTGTGTTCCGGCGTGAGGTCGGCCAGGTCAAGGCGGTCAGTGGCGTCAGTTTCGACCTGCAGCATCATGAAACGCTCGGTGTCGTGGGGGAGTCGGGGTGCGGGAAGAGCACGCTCGGTCGTGCGCTGCTCCGTCTCGTCGAACCGACCTCGGGCCGGGTCGTGCTCGATGGGAACGACGTCACCGCTGCCTCCCGGTCACGGCTGCGAGAGCTGCGTCGCGACATGCAGATGGTCTTCCAGGATCCGTACGCGTCGCTCAACCCGCGCATCCCGGTCCGCGACATCATCGGCGAGCCGATGCGTATCCACGGCTACTCGAAGGCGGAGACGCGCGAGTGGACCGCAGACCTCCTGAAGCGGGTCGGGTTGCTCCCCGAGCACGGCAACCGCTATCCGCACGAGTTCTCGGGCGGCCAGCGGCAACGCATCGGGATCGCCCGATCGCTCGCCCTGCGCCCGAAGGTGATCGTTCTCGACGAGCCGGTTTCGGCACTCGACGTCAGCATCCAGGCACAGGTGCTCAACCTGCTCGACGAAGTGCAGGACGAGTTCCAGCTGAGCTTCATCTTCATCGCCCACGACCTGTCGGTGGTGCGCCACACGAGTGACCGCGTCGCCGTGATGTACCTCGGTCGGGTGGTGGAGATCGCCGACCGCAACGAGCTCTACGAGTCGCCCGCTCACCCGTACACACAGTCGCTCCTGTCGGCCGTCCCGGTCGCCGATCCGCGGCGCGAGCGTGCCCGGCGCCGCATCATCCTCCAGGGAGATGTTCCGAGCCCGGCCAACCCGCCGTCGGGGTGCCGGTTCCGCACCCGTTGCCCGCTGGCCCAGGACCGCTGCGCGGCGGAGACGCCCGAACTGGACGCGATCGGCTCGCCGGGTCATCAGGTGGCCTGCCATTTCCCGCTGCAGGTCGGAGAGACGTTGATCGAGCGGGTGAAAGCGATGGGTCGCTCGGTCGACATCGCCGGCGCCTGACGTGGCAGACGGCTCCGCCGAACGCACCGTCACCGTTCACTCCTCGTGGCGCGGGATCATCGGGGGATTCGTCGGAGCCGGGGTGATCGCATTGGGAGGCTCGTACGGCGTTGCAGTTGCGGGTGCTCGCACGTTTCCCGTGATCGTCGCCGTGGTCGGCTGGATCCTGTTCCTGGTGATGGCAACCGACTTCCCGCTCGCCTCGACGTTCTCGACCACCGGGGTGGAGCGACGCATGCTGCTGCGTCGGCAGAGCTTCAGGTGGCGTCCGACCGACCGGTTGTCGCGCACGGCACCGAGGATCGTCCTGGCCGAGCGCCGTCTCGAGCACGGCGGACTCACACTCGTGCGAGGCAGGCGGCGGTACCTGCTGGTCGATCGGCCGGAGAGCGGGACCGAGTACGACGCAGTGGTCGCAACGGTCGAAGTCGACGGTGGGCCCGGCGCTGAACTCGGTGCGTCGTACCTGCCTCGGCCGTCCGATTCGATCCCGCCGAGCTGGATCTATCGACGGTCCAAGTGGCGGCCGGACGACGCCGAGCCCCGGTAGGATCCTCGACCGTGCGTGACGTCATGCTCTACATCGTGCTCATCATCAACCTCGTGGCGATGGTGGCCCTGATCTCCGGCATCCTGCTGCACAGCGGGCGTGGCGGCGGTCTGTCCGACATGTTCGGCGGTGGCGGTGCCGCAGCCCTCGGATCGTCCGCGGCCGAGCGCAACCTGAACCGGATCACGTTCGTGTTCGCACTCGTGTGGATCACGACGGTGATCTCGCTCGGCTTCCTCCTACGTTGACGTTGAGCTTGGTGCGAGTCCTGCGGCGAGGCGCTAGCCTGGCCAGCCGCAACAAGTCACGTCGGAGTGGCGGAATGGCAGACGCGCTAGCTTGAGGTGCTAGTGCCCTACTTATGGGCGTGGGGGTTCAAGTCCCCCCTCCGACACGACATGACCGAATGACCAGGGGGGAAACGCCCTGGTCATTCTCGTTTCAGGGCGATCGGCGACCTTCGCTCCGCGTCGGGACGATCCGGTCCTGTCCACGTCCGATTCTCGACGTCCGGTTGGCCCCGTACTGGGCTTCGACAGTGGTCCGAGTCGGCCGACGCCTTGCCAGCTAGCCTCGCCCCGTGAGGAGCAATGACTGAGGCCGCGATTCGGCAGCACACCGGTGACTGATGTGTGAGTCGGCCGAATCCGGGGCACTGTCCACTCCCGAAAAGGTCAGCTTCGAGCCCTCGTCGCGGCTCAGCCGACGAGGGGGCGTCGCTCTTGTCGTCGGTGCAGTGTCGTACATCGCGGTACGAGTCGCCTTCACAGCTTCTCGCTCAGTGACGTCGGTCGATGACACCGTGGGATACCAGAGCGTCAGCTTCCTCGGCAGCGCTGCGCGTCCGTGGGTGCTCCCGGCTCTCTTCGCGATCACGTCCGATCGAGTGTTCGTGTTGGCTCAGACCGTTGTCTCAGCATCCGCCTTCGTCCTGCTCGCACTGAGCATCGCATCGACGCTCCGTGACCGTCGTGTCGCCGTGGTCGTCGGTGTCTGGATCGCTCTGATCGGTCTCGCGCCGCGCGTCACGACCTGGGATGCGATGCTGATCACCGAGTCGCTCAGCATCTCGCTGACGCTGATGCTGCTGTCGGTGATCGTGCGGCGCGATCTACTCAGCCATCGTTGGGTGGCCATCGGAGCCGCTGCGACGTTCGTGCTCTGGACCTTCCTTCGGGATGCGCATGGGCTACTGGCCGTCCCTGTCGCAGTCGTCGTCGGAGCGCTCCTGATCCGTCGACGCCAGCCCCTGCTGGCCGGAGTGTTGCTCGTCGTCGCGCTGCTGGCATTCCTATCCGGGCGCAACAACCGCGAGATCGAAGCGTTCAATGTGAGCGCCAACGTCACGTACCACGTCTCGTATGACGCCGACCGACTTGCCTGGATGCTCGATCACGGCATGCCAGACGTCGCCGCGCTCGATGTCGGCGACCCGTTCGCGCGGCAGGATGCGCTCAACAACGACGTGGTGTTCCAGGAGTGGGCCCGAGGTCCCGGTCTGAACACGTACGTCCGATTCCTTGTCGCGCATCCGGAGTTCACGCTGAAGGCTGTGCCTGCGATCGTGTTGGATGTCGACTTCCACCCCGAGGGCATGGTCGATCACACGTTCGCCGAGTACCCGGATCCGCCTCCCTCCGTGCCCTTCACGCTCGTGTGGCCCCGCGAGGCGACCGCCTATTCGCTCGCGTTGCTCGTCGGTGCTCTCGGTGTGGTGCTGTGGGCCGAACGATCGCAACGAGACCGGCGACTGTGGGCGACACAGGCGCTCCTCGTGTTGACCACGATCCCGCACGCCTTCCTGGTGTATCACGGCGCTCCGATCGAGCTGGCACGTCACGCCGTCGTGCTGTCGACCGTCTTGGTGGTCTCGCTGGTGTGGATCATCGCTGTTGGCATCGACGAGGCGGTCGCAGGCCAATCGACACCGCGTTCCGTGTGTCGACAGCCGGCTGCAGGAGACGACCAGTGAGGCCCGGACAACGCGATGGATCCTTCGTGACGGAGTCGGGGAGACCGCGACTCAGCCGGTGATCTCGCGGAGGTTGGCGAGCGGGACCCAGCCCGCCTCCGGGGTACCGGCACGTTCGCACCAGGCCCAGCCGTTCAGCGTGCGGGCACCGATGAGCGTCTCGCCGACGCGGACGTCGAGCTCGCGCGCGGTGTAGTCCTCACGGGCTCGAGCGGAGGATCCCTCGATCACGTCGATCACCTGTGCGGGGACCCAGCCGCCCTCCTGGCCCGGTGTCTCGCAGAAGTACCAGTCGTCCCAGCCCTCGGGGCCGACGTAGCGCTCGCCGACTTCGAGCGGTGCGCCTCGCACCAGTGTGATCGGCTCGGCGAACTCGCTCGTGTGCGCTCGGGTGACGATGTACCGCCTGGTCGACATTCTCGGGTGATCAGCGGTTCCAGAGGGTGACGATCGCACGGATGTTGTTGCCGACGACGACGCCCATGAGCACGAGGCTGAACGCGAGCGCCCAGGCGGCGTTCCGGCGGACCTTCCACTCGGGCCGCTCGCGAAAGAAGATCCCACGGTTCATCCACTTGGAACGGTGACCGCGATCGGCCGTGGCTGCGAGCCGCCACATCATTGCCACGCCGATGAGGACCTTGGCGGTGCACATCCCGGCGACGCCGATGTGCTCGATCGCCCAGACTCCGAGCGGGTTCCCCTCGCGGGCGCCCTCCTCGGCGAAGAACGTGAGCGCGATGTAGGTGGTGAGGCCGTCGAGCATCATCAGCAGCGCGCCGACGAACCAGAACGGCCGAAGGAGTTGCCGGAACGTCGGCTGCTGGGCGACGTTCACCGGGTGTTGGTCGAGATGGGTGCTCTCGATGGTCGCCATGACGCTGCCGCCTCCTGTGCCACCGGTGTGCCGTCGCGCGTGCGGACGGGACGGGGCACTCGTGTCGCTGTTGTCTGGGACGCACGGGGTCTGGCGGGGCCCCATCGGCTCACATGAGCCGACCGCTCCAGATTCGTCCCACTCGCCGCGCAGACGTCAGTCGCGACGCGTCAAGTTTTCGAGCGGGTAGCTCAAGAGTCGACAGTTCTCACTGAGCATGTTCGCAGGGTCACGCGACGCGCGCGAAAGGCACCTCGACGCAGGTGGCACCAAGCTCGACGTCAGCGCTTGACCGTCGTGACCGTGACGCCTGATGCGTAGTCGATGAACGCATCCGAGCGCATCACCAGCAGGCATGCATCGGCGCTGATCACTCCACCGCGCTCCAGCATGACGCGCCGGTCGCGACGGATCGTTTCGGCCAACCGGTACGCACGGTGGCCGGAATGCGTAGACCGCCGGCGGGTTTCGTGGGAGTGCAGGTGCCGGGTGGTCCGTGCGGCGCGTTCTGACGGCATGGCGGCGCACACGACGCTCAGCCACGGGTTGAAGTCGTGCAGCACGGTGTCGGCAGCCTCGACACCTGCCTGCACTCGTTCGACCAAGGTGTCCGGCAGCGCGCCGCCGACGGTGCACTGATAGGTGCCGTGTCCGTGGATGACGATGGTCGACGGCCCGACCTCGGCGATCGCGACGACGCGGTCCCCCGAACGTGGGCCGAGGATCGGCGAGAGGGTCGGACGCGGTGCCATGAGACGCCACCGTGGTGGCGGCGCATGGTCGGGTGGTCAGGCACTCATCAAGGTGTGCTGAAGGCACGGGTGAGGCAGACTGACGCCGCGCCCATGTCGACCGACCTCCCGCCGATCCTCCGGCATCTGCCACCCACCGCCGACGACGGCGCGCTGCTCGACGGCTTCACGGCATTCGTGGCCGAGCGGGGCCTCGAGATGTACCCGGCGCAGGAGGAGGCGGTGCTCGAGCTGATCTCGGGCAGCAATGTCATCCTCAGCACGCCGACGGGTTCAGGCAAGTCACTGGTGGCCGTTGCTGCGCACTTCGCCGCGCTGGCGCGCGACGAGCGCAGCGTCTACACCGCGCCGATCAAGGCGCTGGTGTCGGAGAAGTTCTTCGAGCTGTGCCGCACGTTCGGGTCGGACCTCGTGGGCATGATCACCGGCGACGGCAGTGTCAACGCGCAAGCCCCGATCATCTGCTGCACCGCCGAGATCCTCGCCAACTGGGCTCTCCGCGACGGTGCCGACACCCCGGTCGACGTGGTGATCGCGGACGAGTTCCACTTTTATGCCGATCCGCAGCGCGGATGGGCGTGGCAGATCCCGCTGCTGGAGATGCCGCGGGCGCAGTTCCTCCTCATGTCGGCGACGCTCGGCCCGACGAAGTTCTTCCAGGACGATCTCACCCGGCGGACCGGTCGGCCGACAGCGCTCGTCACCTCGTCGCAACGCCCGGTGCCACTCGACTTCGAGTATCGGTCGACGACGCTCCACCGATCGGTCGAGGAGTTGCTGGCCACAGGTCGGGCCCCGATCTACCTCGTCCACTTCACACAGCGCGACGCGACCGAGGCGGCGCAGGGATACCTCAGCCTCGACCCGCTCACGCGCGACGAGAAGGAGCGTGCCAAGGAGCTGATCGGCGGGTTCCGCTTCGACTCGCCGTTCGGCCGCACGTTCCGTCGCTTCCTGGTGAGCGGGGTGGGAATCCATCACGCCGGCCTGCTCCCCAAGTACCGGTTGCTCGTCGAACGCCTCGCGCAGGCCGGGCTGCTGAAGATCATCTGCGGCACCGACACCCTCGGCGTCGGCGTCAACGTGCCGATCCGATCGGTGCTCTTCACCCAGCTGTGCAAGTACGACGGCAGCACGTCACGCATCCTGCGGGTGCGCGAGTTCCAGCAGATCGCCGGGCGTGCCGGGCGCCGCGGCTTCGACGATCGCGGTGACGTGTGGGTGCAGGCCCCTCCGCACGTTGTCGAGAACGAACGCACCGCCAAGCAGGCCGAGACCGACCCGCGCAAGAAGAAGGCCGTCAAGAAGAAGGCGCCCGAGCGCGGCTACGTGCACTGGTCGAACGACACGTTCGACAAGCTCGTCGGCGGCGAGCCCGAGCCGCTGACCTCGAGCTTCGACGTCAACCACCAGATGGTCATGAGCCTGCTCGACCGCCCGGGCGACGGATGCCGGGCGGTCCGCCGGCTCCTGGTCGAGAACCATGAGCCACGCAAGCGGCAACGGCAACACATCCGCCGGACGATCTCGATCTACCGCTCGCTCGTCGACGCCGGGCTGCTCGAGTTCCCGCCGACCCCGGACGAGCTCGGGCGCCGCGTCCGGGTCAACTTCGACCTGCAGGACGAGTTCGCGCTGCACCAGCCGCTGTCGCTGTGGGCGATCGACGCCATCGGGCACCTCGATCGCACCGTCGAGGTCCGCCGCCGCCGACACGACGCCGAGCCTCGTCCTCGACGCCACGAACCCGCCGGCAACGAGGGCGGCTCGTTCGGTGGCCTCGCAGCGTTGATGGGCATCGATCTCGACGGGCTCGACGAATCCGATGGACCTGACGTCGATGATGTCGATGATGTCGATGAGGTCCATGAGGTCGTGCCGGCCGTCGCCGATGCCGGGGAAGTGGCCGAAGTCGCCGACGTCGAGCTGGTGTCGGTCGGAGCGACCGGTGAGATCGACCGGGCACTCGCGATCCTGACGATCATCGAAGCGGTCCAGGAGAACCCGGCGGTGGTGATCGCCGCACAGCTGCGACGCGCCAAGGACGAAGCGATGGCCGAGATGAAGTCATCGGGTGTCGAGTACGAGGAGCGGATGGCGCGCCTGGCGAAGGTGGAGCCGCCCCGCCCCATGAAGGACTGGATCTACGGCGACTTCAACGAGTTCAGGACCCGCCACCCCTGGGTGGGCGGCGACACGGTGAAGCCGAAGTCGGTCGCCCGTGACCTGTTCGAGCGGGCGATGACCTTCGGCGAGTACATCGACTTCTACGGCCTGAAGCACTCCGAGGGTGCCGTGCTCCGGTACCTGTCGGACGTGTACAAGGGCCTGTTCCAGAACGTTCCGGTCGACGTCGGGAGTGACGAGCTCGACGAGATCGTGCACTGGCTCGGTGCGCTGGTCCGCTCGGTCGACTCGAGCCTGCTCGACGAGTGGGAACGGCTACGCCAGCCCGATCAGCCGGCCGCGGTCGCAGTTCGTCCCGGGGCTGTTCACGCCGACGACCCCGACGACATCACCGCTGACGCACGCATGTTCCGCACGATGGTTCGCAACCACGCGTTCCGCTGGATCGAACAGCTGGCTCGCCGACGGGTACCCGCCGATGCGGTCGACAACCTCACGGTCCTCGACGACCTTGCCGCCTACTGGGCCGAGTACGACGCGATCCTCACCGACGGCGATGCCCGCCATGCGACCCGGTTCGCATACGACGCGGCCTCCGGTGCGGTGGTGCAGACGATCCACGACCCCGAGGGTCACGACGAATGGCGTGTCCTGGGTCAGGTCGACCTCGCCGCCACCAGCGCCGAGGGCCGCCTGATCGCCACGATGGTCGGTGTGGCCCGCCTCTGAGGCGACCGCCCGCCTGGTCGATAGCCTCACAGGGCCTCCTCCACGAGCAAAGGACTCCACCGTGTCGACCGACGCCGAACTCACCCCCACCGCTGAACCCGAGACCTCGGCCGCCGACGCGGCGCCGGCGGCCGAGAGCGCGGCGACCCCCGAGGTCGAGACTGCGGCTGAGACCGAAGCGGTCGTCGAGGCCCCGGCGCCGGTCGAGGCTCCGAAGGCACCCGTCGATCCGCCCAAGCCCAACAAGAGCGGCAAGGTGTTCACCGACGCCGAGCGCGCCGTCCGGAAGGACCGCGTCGCTCGCGCCAAGGACGCACTGGCTCGCTCGGTCGGGATGAAGGGCGAGCATGTCGTCGCCGGGCGCGCAGCGCTGAAGAGCTACCTGCAGCGCCTCAACGATCCGAACCAGCCCGACGACCAGCGGTTCGAGATGCTGGTCGAGGCTCCCTTCCGCACCCCGCCGAAGAAGAAGACCAACGACCGCCGCTTCTGAGCGGGCGTCACATCGTTGCCCGGGCGCGATCTCGTCGACGTGGTCGTGATGCCGTGCCAGAGCGGTCTCGTGTTCCCTGACGAGCCGCTCATCTCGGAGGTGAGCAGGGTCTGACCCTGCGATATCGGTGTCAGGTGCCGCCCGACGGGCGCGGCACGACGCGCGCTCATAGGGTCCGGGTCATGACGCTCTCGTGGGTACATCTGCGGCCCGACCACTGGGTGCGGGCCGAGCCGAGCCGCCCGGAGGTTGCCAGGCGCTTCGTCCACGCCGCCGGGGTGACGATCCTCGACCAGGGGCTCGATGTGCTCGTGCGAGGTATCGACGTCGAGCGTGCCGTCGAGCGGTCAGGTCGCAGTCGCCGAGCCTTCTACGACACCTTTCGGGACCGGCGCCCACGGCGTGTGGCCGGAGCGCCCTCGTGCAACAACGAGGACGAGCAGGGCGGCAACGATCATGTTGCTCGGCGTCGTCTCGTGACGCAGCTCGTGCACGAGACGTGCGATCCGCGGCGGTCGTTCAGCACGAGCGAGCTCGGTGCCCAGATGGTATCGATCGTCGCGCCTGCGGCTGCGAGCGGCGACGTCTCGTTCGAGGAGGCCATCCGCCGGTACGCGACCGACCAGTACCGCGAGGTGCTCGACGACGACATCCATCGACTGCAGTCCCTGGTGTGGGCGCTCGGCCAGCACGACGACGACGTGTGCGATGCGTTCCGCACGCTCTATGCCGCATGGGGCGAGACCGTCGCCGGTGGGGTGGTGGCGGTGCTCGAGGGGTGCGGTCGTCGGTTGCGTCCGCCGCTCACATCTGAACTCGTCGCGACGTCGATGACCGCCCTCATCGAAGGTCTTGCCACACGTGCGCGCGTCGATCCTGCCGCCGTGCCCAACGAGCTGTTCGGTGAGTTGGTGATCGGGCTCCTGCACGGGCTCTCGGAACCGGCCGTGTGACGGGCGCACACCCGTACTGCACACGTCGTGCAGCGTCGTCGCGAGATGTTCACCGCTGGCGTCTTGCTGCGGCAGAAGGCCGTCCCTATGGTCGCCGTTGGGGAATGAACCGTGCGGGCGCCGTGCCCGCCGGGCGGACGTTTCGATCGTGATGGAGGTGTCACTTCCCATGAACAACCGTGTACGAGCAGTGTGTGCTGCAGTTCTGTTGTCCGCCACGAGCGTGGTCGGCGCCGTCGGGTTGGGGGGCGTCGATGTCGCTGCCGCCAACGGCTGTGGAGCGGAAGGAGGGCTCTCCGCGTCGCTCGTTCCGAACGATGTGCCCGGCATCTTCGACTTCACCGCCGCGTGCAACGCCCACGACAACTGTTACGGATCGCTGGGCGCCACCCAGAGCGGATGCGACAGCCAGTTCCGCGACGACATGCTCGCGAGCTGTTCGGGCGGCGTGGTGTGCGGCCTGTTCGCCGAGCTCTACTCGGCGGCGGTCCGCTACTTCGGAGCGCCCGCCTACACCGAGGCGCAGCTCCAGGCGCAGCACGACTTCGCCGTCTCGGAGCTGGTGCGAGCGATGGAAGAGGAGGGCATGGTCTCGCCCGACCAGGCCAATGAGATCCTCGCGGACCACGGCCTGCCGACGAACCCGATCGACGTTCCCGACGACGCCGTCTGGTACGACGACTACGACGACTACACCGGCTATGACGATTACGGCTACGACGATTACGGCTACGACGACTACGGTGATTACGGCAACACCGGCTGGGATGGTTACGACGACTTCGGTTACGACGACTTCGGCGGCGTGAACGACGGATTCGACAGCTGGGGCGACTTCGGTGACATCGGCGGTGGCTGGGGCGGCGACTTCGGTGGCGGCTGGGGTGGCGGTGGCGGCGGCGGCGGTGGTGGCGACGACGACTGGCTGATGGCCCTGCACTGACAGTCACTGGAGACGCGTTGTTCGCCGCCCGTCTGGGTTAGGAGGTGATTGGCACGGGTATCGCCGGGCCGTGCCGCACCTCGCGCGAGACCTCCGGGAGGACACCATGCCACGCTCATCCACCAGCACATCGACCAGCTCCGACGACCACCGCCACGACAGCGATTTGAGCGGTTCCGACACGGTCGCGCAGTTCGCCCGCGATCATCCCGCACTCGTCGCGCTCGCCCGAACGGGTTGGGCGGCCAAAGGTCTCGTGTATCTGATCGTCGGCATCCTCGCGATCCCGATCGCAGCCAACGGGCTCGACCGTGGCCGCACCGAAGGCGGCGAGGGTGAAGCGAGCCAGGCCGGTGCGGTCGCCGAGATCGCAGCGCAGCCGCTCGGCGCAGTCGCCCTGTGGTTCGTCGCTGCCGGACTCCTGCTCTACGTCCTGTGGCGGCTGGTCAGCATCGCGCTGCCCGCGAAGAACGGCGCCACGATGTGGCTGACCCGGGTCGGCTACCTCGTCAGCGCCGGGATCTACGCGTCACTCGCGTGGTCGGCGATCTCGATCGCTCGAGACGGAGTCGGGGCCGGCCAGCAGAGCCAGGACAGCCGTGTCGACGGTGTCACACGCGACGTCATGGAGTGGACCGGCGGACGCTGGCTCATCGGTCTGGTCGGCATCGCGATCCTGGTGATCGGAGGATTCTTCATCCATCGTGGCGTGACAGCCGGTTTCCGTGACGAGCTCGAGGGCGGCGGGGTCGGCCCGATCAGCCACCAGGCACTCGTGCGCCTCGGACAGGCGGGGTGGGTCGGACGTGGTGTGATGATGCTGCTCATCGGATGGTTCGTGACCGGCGCAGCGATCAAGTTCGATCCCGACGCAGCAACGGGGATCGACGGCGCGCTGCGGGATGCAACAGCGAGCACGATGGGTGCCCTGCTCGCGCTCGTGGTTGCGGCCGGGCTCGTGCTGTTCGGCGCGTTCTGCGTCATCTCAGCACCGCGGACCCGGTTGCAGGGCGCCGACTGAGCCGATCCGGTGCGCGGGCGTTCCTGACCGGTTCCCGGAGAGGTACTCGTCGACAATTCGGGCTTCACGACGGTGTGGCAGGACGGTGGAGATCCTGAGTCCGGCTTGATCGGGCGTTGAGCGGACGAGCCCAGGGTGGGCTCGATCGGACCGAGCACCATGCAGCACACCATCGTCATCCCACGTCTTCGAGACATCGCCAGGCACGCACTCCCCAACATCGTGGAGGGGCGGCTCGTACCCCTCGTGCTGTTCATCGCGTTCCTCGAGATCGCCGGCACGCTGTGGGCGCTGCTCATCGCCCTGGCGTGGACGCTGGCCTGTCTCGCGTATCGAGTTGCCACGGGCCGCCGTGTGCCCGGCCTGATCGTCGTCAGCGCGGTCGCCCTGACCGCTCGCACCATCGCCGCACTGGTCACCGGTTCGATGGTGGTCTACTTCATCCAACCGACGATCTCGACGGTCCTGATCGGGACTGCGTTCCTCGTGTCGACACTCGCCGGGCGGCCACTCGCGGCCAGGCTCGCCGACGACATCGTGCCGCTCGACGCAGCGACGAAGGCGCATCCGCTGGTGCGACAGTTCTTCGTGCGCCTCTCGCTGCTGTGGTCGCTCACGAGTGTGATCAACGCGCTGATCACCCTCTGGTTGCTCTTCACCCAGTCGATCACGACGTTCATGGTGGTGAAGTCGGCAATGGGGCCCGGCTTCGGCATCGTGATGATCACGACCGCGCTGCTCTGGTTCCGCCACGCAGCGGAGCGCCAGCAGGTTCGAGTGCAATGGGCCGCTGCCGGCGGCCGGTGCGGTCTGGTGCCGGCGTCCGCCTGAGCCGTCACTCGGCGGCGCGGGCCGCGTGCTCGGCCGCGTACGCGACGTCGCGGTCGTACCCCTGCGCCCGCTCGAGCAGCTGCTCTCGGAGCGACCTCGGTGGCGGGGGGTCGGGGAGCTCGACGTACGCCTCGCCGTCGACGACCTCGACCGGGTAGGGCTCGAGATCGCGTCGCGTGCCGACGAGACGGCCCGAGTCGGCGTGGTAACGCCAGAAGTGCAGGGGGCAGCTGAGCACGCCGTTGCGAACGATCCCGCCGGCCAAGGGGGAGTCCTGGTGGAGGCATCGGTTCCGATACACGCACACCGTGTCGCCGATGCGCAGCGCGATGGCGCGGCCGTCTCCGACGGCGACGCAGGCGTCGTCCGGCACCGCAGCCACGGGACCCAGTGGGATCCGCACGGTCAGGCGGCTCCGATGGTGCCGCGATAGCCGAGCCGTCGCGATGTCAGGGCTGCGCACTCGACCGTCGCCTGGGCGACCTTGAGCTCGTGTGGTTCGAGCCGCTCGGCGGGGCCGGCGACGCTGACCGCGGCGATCGCGCGTCCGCTCACGTCTCGGATCGGAGCAGCGACGGAGATGATGCCGACCTCCGACTCGCGCCGGTTCACCGCGTATCCACGCCGACGAGCGGTGGCCAGGTCGGCCCGCAACGCCTTCACGTCGGTGATGGTGTGCGGCGTCTTCTCGGTCAGACGCCATCCCCTGAGGACGCGGTCGAGTTGATCGGGCGGGAGGAACGCGAGGATCGCCTTGCCGCAGCCCGTCGAGTGCGCCGAGTTTCGGCGCCCGACTTCCACGAAGAGTCGCAGCGTGTTCGGGCTGTCGAGGCGTTCGACGTAGACGACGTCCCGGCCGTCGAGGACCGCCACCTGGACCGTCTCGCCGGTCCGGTTGCGCAGCTCGGTCATCGGCGCCAGCACCGCCTCGTGGAGGTCGACGCTCTGCGCTGCGGCGGCCATGTCGAACACGACGAGTCCGAGCCGGTAGCGGCCGGTCGCCGGGTCCTGCTCGAGGAGACCCTCGTCGGTCAAGGTAGCGAGCAGCCGGTGGGCGGTCGACTTGGCGATGCCCTGCCGGCGTGCCAGATCGGTGACGCCCCATTCGCGTTCACTCGGGGTGAACGCCTTGAGGACGCGTGCTGCGTTCGCGACCGATCCGAGTGTCGCCGATCTCGAGATCCCATCGGAGTTCACGGCCGGGACCATAGTCGGGGCGTCCCGCGGAGCGGAACTCCATCCCGGAGAGCGGAACGGGGTCGTCCGCGCGGTCGGGCCTGCGGCGAGAGAGCGACAGCAGGCGTCATGACGTTCCGCAGGCCGGGACATCTTCCCAGCCTGCGGAACGCCATCCGTACGGTTCGGGTATGGGAGTCCTCCGCCTGTCGCACGTCGACATCAGTGTTCCCGACCTCGAGCTCGCCGCTGCGTACTACACGCAGGTGTTGGGTCTGGATGTCGTCGAGCGAACCGACGATCGCCTGTTTCTGAAGTGCTGGGACGAGCGCGATCACCACTGTCTGGCCATCCGATACGACCCGCGGGTCGGGATCGATCGCTTCACGTTCAAGGTCGAGTTCGAAGACGACCTCGATGACCTCGAGAGCAAGATCGAGGCGTACGGCGTCCGGGTCGAGCGAGTGAGCAAGGGCGAGGAGATCGGCCAGGGTGAGTCGATCCGGTTCGAGACACCGTCCGGTCACGAGATGGAACTCGTCCACGACATCGTCAAGGTCGGCTCGCGGATCCCGCTGATCAATCCATGGCCCGTTCCGCAGGGTCTGGTCGGCATCGCCCCGCCCCGCATGGACCATGTGCTCGTCGGCGCCGAGGAGGTGGGCGAGATGTCCCGCTTCATGCAGACCACGATGGACTTCCACCTCTCCGAGCAGGTGCTGACCAGGGAGGGGCACATGATGGGAGCGTTCCTCCAGCGCTCCGGTCGACCGCACGACATCGCGATCATCCAAGGGCTGAACGGTTCGCTGCACCACTTCTCGTTCTGGCTCGACGACTGGGACCACGTCCGTCGTGCGGCCGACATCCTGTCGTACAACGCGATCTCGATCGACATCGGCCCGACCAGGCACGGCATCACGCGTGGCAACACGATCTACTTCTTCGATCCGATGGGCACTCGCAACGAGGTCTTCACCGGCGGGTACCACGCCGATCCGGACTTCCCGACGATCACCTGGACCGAGGACAACCTCGGACGCGCGATCTTCTACTACGAAGGCAAGGACAACGGTCGCTTCCTGACGGTGTACACGTGAGCACTCGACCGATCGTCACGGGGGGAAACTGATGGGCATTCTTCGTTTGTCGCACGTCGAGGTCCGGGTGCCCGACATCGAGCTGGCCACGGCGTACTACGTCGAGCTGGTCGGCCTGATCGAGGTCGAGCGCGTGGATGACGAGCAGGGCACGCGCGTCTTCCTGAAAGGGTGGGACGAGCACCAGCACCACTCCCTGGTCCTGAACCAGCGAGCCACCTACGGGCTCGATGCGGTCGCGTTCAAGGTCGAGCACGCCGCCGACCTCGACGACCTCCAGGCCAAGATCGAGGCTGCCGGCGTCTCTACCAGCCGTCACGCAGCGGGCACGCTCGCACCGGGTTCCGGTGAGATCGTTCGGTTCACCGCACCGTCGGGCCACGTCGTCGACCTCGAGCACGGTCAGTTCCAGGTGGGCAATCGCATGCCCAAGCTCAACCCACCGATCGGGCCCGAAGGGCTGATCGGCATGGCCCCACCCCGGATCGATCACGTGTTCCTGATGTGCGAACACATCAACGTCACGACCGACTTCTTCCGCGACGTCCTCGGGTTCCGGATGACCGAGCAGATCCTCGCCGACGACGGCTACCAGCTCGCGAGCTTCCTCGAGCGAAGCCACTCGACGCACGACATCGCCTTCCTCACCGGGCCCGACGGCGGCTTCCACCACGTCGCGTTCTGGGTCGACGACTGGAACGAGCTGCGCAAGAGCGCCGACCTGTGCGCGTACCACGGCGTCACCGTCGACGCCGGCCCGACGCGGCACGGCGCCACCCGCGGCTGCGGGCTGTACTTCTTCGACCCGGCAGGAAACCGCAACGAGATGTATACCGGCGGCTACTGGTTCGACCCGGACGACGAGCCCACCACCTGGACCGAGAACGAGATCGGGCGAGCGATCTTCTACTACCAGGGCAAGCTGAACCAAGCGTTCATGACCGTGCACTCCTGAGACGAACGAGCAGACGATGACCGACATCCGCATCGAAGAACCCTCCTACGTCGCCCGCTACCGCCAGCGCGAGCTGGACCGCCACGACGACGTCGACGACGACGAGTCGACGCCCCTGTATCTCCGCCAGTTCCGCCAGCGTCAGGTTGCGGCACCGCCGGTGCAGACGCCCGACGCGACCGAGCCGCTGTGGAAGCGCTCCGGTCTCCCGGTGCAGCGAGCGCTCACCGAGGACAGCCGCAACAAGGAGATCGTGCCGCCGGAGGGTGCGGTGCCTGGGCTGCTCAACGACGTGTTCCTGATTCGCCACGGCGAGACCCAGGGCTATCTCACCGACTCGGGCCTGACGCCGCAGGGTTCGTGGCAGGCGCACACGTACGGCCACACGATGGCCAAGCGCATCCGCAGCGGCGAGACGGTGGTGTTGCGCCACGCCGACACGAACCGCGCCCGCGAGACCGCCGAGCACATCCAGCGCGGTCTCGTCGACGGTCTCCGGCAGTTCGAGAAGGAGATCACGATCGTTCCGCCGGAACCGATCGGCGAGTTCCGGAACTTCCAGTTCGTCGCACCCGACGGCCTGAAAGACGTGACCGCCGCGTTCCGCGAGTACCACGCGACGCGTGAGCAGTACGAGCGGCTGAACACCGGTGACCGACCGCTCTGGCTGGTCGAGATCGATCGCTTCTGGAAGATCCAGCTGGCCGGTGGCGAGCCGATCGAGCGTTGGCTCAGCGTGCCGATGATGCACTTCGAGCCGCCGTCGATGGTGGTCCGTCGCTTCTGGGCCGGCATCAACCGGCTGTCGGCCGAGTTCCCAGGCGCGCGCCTGATGATCCCGACGCACTCCGGGTGCATCAGGGCCTTCGCCGTCCATGCCCTCGGCTACGACCCGGGTGAGCCCTACAACCTCGAGCACGTCCGGGTGAAGATGATGCAAGGACGCACCGACGCGCTCGTCAGCTATCGCAACCGGGTGCAGGAACTCTGCGTCCCGGACATCACCAGCCTGCCGGTGTGGAACACCGTCGAAACCTGGCAACCACAGGGGGAGAACCAGTCATGATGACCCAGGAACAGAACGATGAGCTGACCCGGGTAGGGCCCGGTACGCCGATGGGGGAGGTGCTCCGCCACTACTGGTACCCCGTGTGCTTCGAGCGTGAGCTCGACGAGTTCCCGGTGAAGAAGGTGCGGCTCCTCTCCGAGGATTTCGCCGTCTTCAAGACTCCCGGTGGCGACTATGGCATCGTCCAGGAACGGTGCCCGCACCGCGGTGCATCGCTCGCGTACGGCATCGTCGAAGAGGGCGGCCTCCGCTGCGGGTACCACGGTTGGAAGTTCGACAACCAGGGCAAGTGCATCGACATCCTCGCCGAGCCCGATTCGTCCCCGGCGTTCCGTGAGCGTGTCTGCGTCAAGGCGGGCGTCGCGCAGAAGCTCGGCGGGATGATCTGGGCCTACATCGGCAATCAGCCCGCGCCGGTCATCCCGAAGTACCTCGCGTACATCATGGAGGGCGTCCGCGACGTCGGTCACTCGGTGCTGCCGTGCAACTGGATGCAGATCATGGAGAACTCGGTCGACCCGTACCACGTCGAGGCGTTGCACGGGAACTACTTCGAGTTCATCGCCGAGTGGAAGGGCTTCGAGATGCCTTCCGCCTTCAAGAACAAGCACGTCAAGGTCGGGTTCGACGCGTTCGAGCACGGCATCATCAAGCGTCGCCAGCTCGTCGGTCAGACCGAGGAGGACGACGATTGGGCCATCGGGCACCCGCTCGTGATGCCGCACACGATGTACGTCGGCGGCAACGGCATCCACCAGATGCAGATCCGTGTGCCCATCGACGACACCCACACCTGGGCAGCCTTCTACTCGGTTCACGCACCCGAGGGTGCCGAGATCCCCGAGCAGATGTACCCGGTCGACTACGAGTACGAGTGGCGCGACAGCAAGGGCAACTTCATCGTCGACTACATCGAGGGCCAGGACATCATGGCCTGGGTGTCGCAGGGGCCGATCGCCGATCGCACCATCGAGAACATCACCAAGAGCGACGTCGGCGTCATCGCCTGCCGCCGCATGTTCCGTGAGTGCCTCGACGCGGTCCGCGAGGGCCGCGATCCGGTCGGCGTCATCCGCTACGAGCACGACGTGATCCCGCTGCCGCTGGAGCGTTCGAAGTTCGGCCGCGGCGCCGAGTTCGCGACCCAGTGGATCGACCGTGGGTCGATGAAGTACAGCCCGCTCGCCGACGACCTGAAGAAGCTTCACATCGAGGCGTGGGCATACCGCGAGAAGGCCGGTCCGCTCACGGTCGCCGGTGAGTGAGCTGAGGGTGAGCGTCGATCACGCACACTGGGCTCGCTATCTGCAGGCGGCGGTCGACGACCGCCGCGAAGTCACGGGCATCGGCGCGCAGCTGGGCGCCGAGATGTCGCTCGACGACGCCTACCTCGTCCAGGACGCCCTGCTCGCGGCTCGCTTGTTCCACGGTGAGTCGCTCGCCGGCGCCAAGCTTGGGCTCACGTCCAAGGCGAAGCAGCAGCAGATGGGGGTCGACGAGCCCGGCTACGGCTGGGTTTCGCGATCGTCGGTCGTCCCGGGGCCTGACGCCGAGGTCGTGATCAGCGAGCTGATCCACCCGCGCGTCGAGCCGGAGTTCGTCTTCGTCATGGGTGACGACCTCGAGGGCGACGACTGCACCGCTGACGACGTCCTCGACCGGACGGCGCTCGTGGTCGGAGGTATCGAGGTGATCGATTCGCGCTTCGAGGCCTTCAAGTTCACGCTGCCCGACGTGATCGCCGACAACACCTCGGCCGCACGCGTCGTCGTCGGGACGGCGGGGATCGCTCCGCGCGACGTCGATCTGCGCGAGGTCACGTGCACCTTCACCGTCGACGGTGAGGTCACCGGCACGGCGACGGGCGAAGCCCTGCTCGGCTCCCCGGCCGAGTGCGTCGCGCTGCTCGTGCGGCACCTCGCCCGTTCGGGGCGCGGTCTCAAGGCCGGTTGGGTCGTCCCGGCCGGTGCTCCGCTCGACGCCCGCCCGTTCGGGGTGGGTACGGTCGCGACTGCGAGTTACAGCCACTTCGGTGACGTGACCGTTCGCGGAGTCTGACCCAGGAGAGAGAGATCGTTCCATGCCGCTCGTCAACGTGACGATGGCGCGCGGGCGCACGCCCGAGGCCAAGTCCCAGATGCTCCATGCGATCGCAGAGGCGATCCACACCTCGATCGGCGCGCCCCGTGACTCGATCCGGGTGTGGGTCACCGAGGTCGAGAACACCGACTTCCTCGCAGGGACCGAGATCCTCGTCGACAAGCAGGCGCGGATCGCCCGCGAACAACAGCAGGTGAAGCAGTGACCGTCGACCAGACCCTCATCAAGCAGGCCGCCGACGCCCTGTGGCATGCCGACCGCAATCTCGCCCCGATCGCCCCGATTCGCGAGATACTCGGCACGTCCACCGACATCGACGCGGGCTATGCGGTGCAACAGATCAACACGAACCGCAAGGTTGCCTCGGGGCATCGCATCAGTGGCCGCAAGATCGGCGTCACGTCCAAGGCGGTGCAGCAGCAGATCGGTGTCGATCAGCCCGACTTCGGAACCCTGTTCACCGACACCGAGTACGGCGACAACGTCGACATCCCTGCGTCACGCCTGATCCAGCCCCGTGCCGAGGCCGAGGTGGCGCTCGTGGTCGGGCGTGATCTCAACAACGCGCCGCACGGGTTCGTCGAGATCATGCGCTCGATCGAGTTCGCCCTGCCGTCGATCGAGATCGTCGACAGCCGCATCGCGAACTGGCAGATCAGCATCGTCGACACGGTCGCCGACAACGCGAGCTGCGGCCTCTACGTGATCGGCAGTCGGCCGGTGCCGTTGAGCGCGTTCGACATCCGCACGGTGCCGATGAGCATGACGATCAACGGTGTCGAGGTATCGACGGGGTCTGGTGGCGCATGCCTCGGCAACCCTCTCCACGCTGCGCGCTGGCTGGCCGACGTGCTGTGTGAGCGTGGCATCCCGCTCAAGGCCGGCGATGTCCTGATGACCGGTGCACTCGGCCCGATGCAGGCGATCGCGCCCGGCGACGAGGTGGTCGCCAACTTCGGTGACCTCGGCTCCGTCGTCACCCGACTCGCACACTGATCTGTCGGCGAGGTTCGTTCAGGTCGACTGGGTCTCGATGTCGCCGACGGCGAGGACGCCGTTGATGTGGGTCGCGGCCATCCCCAGCGCCACGCCGACGCGAAGGAGCACCTCGCGCTGACCAGGGCGGACCGGACCGTCGATGGCGGCCAGCGTGTGGAGCTTGTGCAGCAGGCTCTGCTTGCCGTGCTGCGTCAGCTCGTCGGCCAGCGGGCGCAGATGTGGCGTCATGCCTGCATCGTTCAGCGTCCGAAGGTCGTCGTCGAGGTCGAACCGGTCGTACATGTAGCCGGCGTTGCGCATCACGCTGACGGCGTGCCGATCGACCTCGTCGTTGGCCGGCCCCATCCCGCGGCCCGCCCTGACCACCGACACGATCGCGTGCCGGAGCGCGGTGTGGAGCATTGCCTCGAGCGCGCTCGACGTGGGCACGTTGAGGATCGCGAGTCCGCACTGTTGGCCGCACACGGCGCATTGGACCATCGGGGAGACCGCCCGCATCGGGAGCACGGGCCGCTTGCCGACCGCGAGCCACCGGCGTCGCAGGACGACGGCGCCTTCACGATCGACGCCGCAGTGAGGACACACGAACGCCACGGGGCGTTGCGGTGCGCTCGAGATCCTGATGCCGATCATGGTGACCTCCTTCCCGGGTGACGATGTCCTTCTCGAGCAACATCGCCCGGTCGCAGGCTCGGGTTGACGAGCCATGAGGGAGTCTTGAGTAACGCCGGATCGATCAGTCGCGAGCCGGCAGGTGCCGCAGGCGGTCGCACAGCTCACGCCGCCCGCGCTCGAACGCAGCTCGATCGGCTGGGACTGCCTGGTCAGCGGGCACCGCCGCGACGATCTCGTCGAACAGGGCGCGGAACTCGTCTGCGAACTCGCCGTGCGTGAAGATGTACGGCGCGTTCTCGCGGATGCCGCGAACGACGGCCCAGCCCACGTCGATCGGGTTCATCGCTCCATCCACACGTTCGAACTCCAGGTTGCCGTCGTCGTTCGCCTCGTCGAGGATTCCCGTGTTCGTGAGCCCTGGGCACAGGATCGAGACGCCGATGCCCTCCTCCGCCAGGCTGAGACGGAGCGACTCGCCGAGACCGCGAACAGCGAACTTCGAGGTCGTGTAGGCGCCGAACTCGAAGGGCAGCGCCGTGATCCCGGCAACCGACGAGGTGATCACCACATGGCCGCCTACGCCTCGCTCGCGCATCAGCGGCACCGTCGACTTGACCGTGTGCACCACCCCGTCGAGGTTGACCGCCATCACACGATTCCAGACCTCGTACTCGTCCGCAGCGACGTGGCCGCCCCCGCCGCCGATGCCGGCGTTGGCACACACGACGTCGATCGGGCCGAGTTGTTCGAGCACCGCGGCAACGGCGGCGCGGACCGACTCGATGTCGGTCACGTCGACCGGCACGCTCATCGCCGCACCGGGAGGGAACACCGAGATGTCGGCTTCGTTGACATCGGCGAGAGCAACGCGCATGCCTTCGGCGACGAAGGCATGCGCCATGCCGAGACCGATCCCGCCGGCACCTCCGGTGATCAACGCGGTCTTGCCTGCGAGTTGCTGCACGTCGTCAGTGTGTTGGTTCCCTGCTGCGCAGGGCGAGCCGGACCGATCCGCCTGGCTCTCAGATGCTTCTGCCGCCATCGACCGGCAGGACGACGCCGGTGAGGAAGGACGCCGACTCGCTGGCCAGGAAGAGCGCAGCCTCGGAAACATCCTCCGGCCGGGCGAGACGGCCGAGCGGGATGGTCGACAAGAAGCGGCTTCTCGTGGCCTCCGGGTCGTCGTCGCCCAGGAAGGTTGGAAGCATGTTCGTCTCGGTGGCGGTCGGAGCCAGGCAGTTCACGCGGATGTTGAACGGCGCCCACTCCAGTGCCATGACCCGAGCCAGGTGGTTCACAGCGGCTTTGCTCGTCGAGTACGTTCCGAATCCCGGTCGCGGACGGTCAGCCATGATCGAACCCGTGACGATGACCGATCCGCCGCCGGCTCGGCGAAGCGACGGCAGCATTGCGGTGCACGTGGTCCAGACGCCGCCGACGTTGATGTCGAACACGCGCCGGAACTCGTCGTCGGATGTGCTCTCGAGACTGGCCGCCGGACCGGTGTATCCGGCGTTGGCAGCAAGAACCGACACGTAGCCGAAGGTGGACTCCGCCACGGCCGCAACGCGTTCCATGTGTGCGCGGTTGGTCACATCCCCTTCGGCGGCGATCGCCACGCCGCCCGCTGCCTGGATGGCCGCTGCCGTGTTCTCGGCGGTCTCGGCGTTCACATCCGAGACCACGACCTTGGCTCCATGCCGGGCGAAGGTCGTGGCCAGCGCAGCACCGATTCCGGATCCGGCTCCGGTCACCACGGCAACTCTTCCGACCAGCGTTGATGGTTCAGACATGATTCTCCGTTCAGGTATGCGGTAGATGATGCACGATGAAGCGCCTCGTGGACAGAGCTATCATGCCTTGACGCCGGTGATCATGCATGATTGCCTCTTCCCTACATCGTTTGGCGTGACAGGAGCGTTCGTCTATGAGGCCACTTGAGGGTTTGGTCGTGGTTGCCTGTGAGCAGGCGGTCGCGGCACCCTTCGCGACTCGCCAGTTGGCCGATCTCGGCGCACGCGTCATCAAGGTGGAGCGCCCGGTTGTCGGGGACTTCGCACGAGATTATGACGTGACGGTTCGCGGCCTGTCGTCGCACTTCGTGTGGCTGAACCGCTCGAAGGAGAGCGTCACGCTGGACCTCAAGGCGGACGACGACGTTGCGAAGCTGCACGAACTCCTCCGTCATGCTGACGTCTTCATCCAGAACTTCGCCCCGGGCGTCGCTGACCGACTGGGATTCGGTCACGCTGCGCTTCGTGACGCGAGTCCCTCCTTGATCGTGTGCGACGTGAGCGGATACGGCGATGGCGGATCGATGATGCACGCGAAGGCGTACGACGCGCTGATCCAGGCGGAAGCCGGGCTCATCTCGATCACCGGCACCGCCGACGAGCCGGCGAAGGCCGGGATCCCGGTGGCCGACATCGCCGCGGGCATGTACGCCTTCTCCGCCATCCTGGCCGCGCTGTTCGTCCGTGAACGAACAGGGGAGGGCGCGCATCTGGAGATCAGCCTGTTCGACTCTCTCGTCGAATGGATGGGATTCCCGATGTACTACACGATGTACGGCGGGTCGGCCCCGGTACGTGCCGGGACGAGCCATGCGGCGATCGCACCCTACGGCGTCTACGCCGCCGGAGACGGCTGTCAGTTCATCCTCTCCGTCCAGAACGAGCGCGAGTGGCACTCGTTCTGCCGCTCCGTGCTGCAGCTCGAGGAGCTCGCTGTCGATCCGCGGTTCGACTCGGTACCGCGACGCGTCGAGAACCGTGCGCAACTGGAGGAGGTCATCGCCGGTGTGCTCGATTCCGTCACCGGCGTCGAGTTCGAATCTCGCCTCGCCCTGGCGAGGGTGGCGCACGCCCGGGTCAGGGGAATCAACGAACTGCTCGACCACCCTCAACTGGGCGGTCGGGGGCGCTGGACCGAGGTCCAGACGCCGGTGGGGGCGGTGGCGGCACTGCTGCCCGCCATCACGTGGGAGGGGGTGGCCCCTCGAATGGACCCGGTCCCGGGGCTCGGTTCTTCGAGCATCGATGCCATCCTGGAGGAGCTCAGCGATCGGGATGTCCCCATGGCCCACGGATCTGCAGCGGCCCAGGCCCGAGCCGATCGGAGATAGCGATGGATGCCGTCCACAACACGATCTCGCAGCTGGTGATGCGCATGTCGTTCGACGCCAAGGTCCGCCTGTTGTCGGGCAGCAGCTTCTGGTCGGTCGGTCCCGAGCCACAGGTCGGGCTCGCGCGGATGGTCCTCTCGGACGGACCCGCCGGCGTCCGCGGCGAGAAGTGGGATGAGCGGGACCCCTCCCTGAACAGCCCGGCGCCGATCGCCCTGGCCGCGACCTGGAACCCTGACATCGTGCGGGCCGTGGCCTCACTCCTTGCCGCGGACGCCAAGCGCAAGGGGGTCCACGTCGTCCTGGCTCCCGGAGTGAACCTGCAGCGGCACCCCGGTGCTGGGCGGAACTTCGAGTACATGGGTGAGGAGCCCCGGCTGACGGGGGAGATCGCCTCCGCTTTCGTACGCGGCCTCCAGCAGCACGGCGTCGCGGCGACCGCCAAACACCTGGTCGCCAACGACTCCGAGACAGAGCGCTTCACGGTCGACGCGCACGTGGACGAGCGAACGCTCCATGAGTTGTATCTGCTCCCCTTCCGCATGGCGGTCCGCGCCGGCGTCTGGGCCGTGATGGCGGCCTACAACGGGGTGAACGGCATCCCGATGACCGAGCATCCATTGCTGGACGACCCCGTGCGCGACGCGTGGGGGTTCGACGGCGTGGTGATGTCGGACTGGTTCGCGACTCGGACGGTCATCGAGAGCGCACGGGGCGGGCTCGACCTCGTCATGCCGGGGCCGGCGACGCCGTGGGCAGACGGACTGATCGAGGCCGTGCGGAACGGCGATGTGGCAGAGTCCACGATCGACGCCAAGGTGCGGCGCGTGCTCCTCCTGGCAGCACGGGTGGGATGCCTGCCCCAGGTGTCCGACGTCTCCTGGCCGCCGCCGCCCGACCTCGACTCGGCACCGGCAGTTCTCCGCCGGGCCTCGTCGGAGTCCATGGTCCTCCTGCGTAACCAGACCGTCCTCCCGTTGCCTCCTGCGACATCGCTGGGTTTGGTGGGCCGTGGCGCTCGTGAGCCGCGTGTGCTCGGTGGTGGCAGCTGCACGGTCTTCCCCCAGTACATCGTGTCTCCCGAGGCCGCTCTCCGCGCTCGGTACGGCGACGAGAAGGTGTCGTCCACAGCCGGCGTGCGGGTCGGCCAGCGGTGCCAGGTCGCCGAGTGGCGGCAGTTGCGCTCCCCGGCGGGGGACGAGGGCGTGGCTGTCAGCTTCCATGCCGCCGATGGGCGCGAGCTGGACCGGGAGGTGCGTCGCAACGGTCTGCTGAAGTGGCTCGGGGACTTCACGCCCCGGGCGGCGCGGCAGGACACCGCTACCGTCACGGTCTCCGCCACCTTCGTCGCGCCCGGCGGTGGGCGCTACCGGATGGGCTTCTCGGGGATCGGCGACTTCACCCTTCGAGTTGGTGATGCGTCGCTCACTGAGTCCGTGGCGCCGCGCCCTGATGAGGATCCCATCGCAGCGCTGATCCGACCGCCACAACGAACGATCGAGATCGAGGTGGAAGAGGGCGCTCTGGTGCCGCTTACGCTGACGCACGCGATCTCCCACACGGGCCACTCGACGCGCATCGAACTCAACATCGAGCGCGTCGACCACGCCGACGAGCACGCGATCGAAGCCGCCACCGCACTGGCGAGGAGTGTCGACGTACCGATCGTGTTCGTCGAGACGGGAGCCGAGGTCGAGAGCGAGAGCATGGATCGCAGCTCGCTCGGGTTGCCCGGCCGGCAGGACGATCTGGTGCGAGCAGTCGCGGCCGCGAACCGACGGACCGTGGTGGTCATCAACGCCGGTGCGCCGGTCCTGCTGCCATGGGCCGACGAGGTGAGTGCGATCGTCGTGGTCTGGTTCGCCGGCCAGGAGTACGGGAACGCGCTGGGTGACGTCCTCGCGGGCGCGGTGGACCCCGGTGGGCGACTGCCCATGACGTGGCCTCGGGTCGAGGGGCTGACCCATCCCGACATCGCGCCGACGGATGGGGTCCTGACCTACCGCGACGGCCTCAACATCGGTTACCGCTCCGACGAGCGACGTCGCGTCAACCAGCTCTACCCGTTCGGGTTCGGGTTGAGTCTCGCCCGGTGGGCGACCGGCGAGCTCACGGTCGAGTCGTCTGCCGATGGATGGCGGGTGCACGGGATCGTCACCAATGTCGGCGACATGGCCGGCAAGCACGTGCTGCAGGCATACGCGACTGCCCCGGGATCCGGCATCTCACGGCCGGATCGCTGGCTGGTCGGTCATACGACTGTCCATGCCGACCCAGGAGTCAGCACGCCGGTCGTGATCGATGTACCGGCTTCCGCCGTCGCCCACTACGACGTGAAGACCCGCACGTGGATCGTCGAGGACACCCGCTACGAACTCCTGGTGGGTGCACACGCAGATGACGAGAGCGCACAGCTCCTGTTCCTCGACGGCAGTGACGCGACACACGAGAAGGTACTTGATACCTGAGGATGATGAGTAATGCGTGAGTCTTGCTTTCATGCATTCTCTGCTCTATGTTTCCCTGTCGACCAAGAGAGTGCCGCAGCCCCTCCCGCTCAGCGTTCGGGGTAGCCGATCCCCGGAGAGGAAACCGATGATGAAGGCCAACAAGGCGCAGTTCGCACTATTCGCAGCCGCGGCGCTCGCGCTCGCAGCGTGCGGGTCCAGCGGTGAGGGTGACAGCGACAGCACCGCTGCCCCGAGCGAGGCGACATCCGCGCCCGCAGCAGAGACGACGTCCCCGCCCGCAGCAGAGACGACGTCCGCGCCCGCAGCTGACACGACGTCCGCGCCCGCAGCAGCGGAGGCGGTGAAGGTCGGGTTCCTCCTCTCGGAGAACCAGACGGTTCGTTACGAAAAGTTCGACCGACCTGTCTTCGAAGAGCAGCTGGCGGCGGGCTGTCCGCAGTGCGAGTTGCTGTACGCCAACGCAGAAAACGACGCTGCGTTGCAGCAGACCCAGGCGGAGTCGATGATCGCCCAGGGCATCGAGTACCTCGTGCTCAACCCGGTTGACGGAGCGGCGGCGGCGGCGATCGTCTCGGCGGCCAAGGATGCCGGCGTCACGGTCATCGGATACGACCGCAACCCCGACGGCCCGGTCGACTACACCGTGAGCTTCTCGTTGAACCAGCTGGGTCAGATCAACGGCCAGGCCCTCGCGGCCGCCTTGGAGGCCAACGGCCAGTCCGATGGTCAGCTGGTCTTCATCCTCGGGGACGAGACCACCGCCGCCGTGCCGTTCGTTCGAGAAGGGGCGGTCGAAGCGTTGGGCACTCCGAACATCGCTCGCGAGTTCAACATCAAGAACTGGGACCCGGCCGAGGCTCAACTGGCGATGGACCAGGCGATCACCGCCTTGGGTGCGGAGAACATCGCTGGCGTCTATGCGATGAACGACGGCATGGCGGGCGGCGTCATCGCAGCGCTCAAGTCCGCCGGGGTGACGGAGTTCCCGCCGATCACCGGCATGGATGCCGAGGTCTCAGCTCTCCAGCGCATTTTGGTGGGGGAGCAGCTCACATCGCTGTACAACTCGCCGTCCAACATTGCCACGGCTGCAGCCGCGGTCGTATCCGAACTCGTCGCCGGCGGGACGCCGGCAACGACGGGCACGCTGGCGAACAACGTCGGCGAGATCCCGCTGATCCTGCCGCCCGACCCGATCTCGATCACGATCTCGAACATGAAGGCCGAGCTCATCGACACGGGTGTCTACACCGCGGCCGAGATCTGCACCGCCGACTTCGCCGACGCCTGCGCCGAGGCCGGCATCAGTTGACCGACAGCCGCGCCGGGGCGCAGGCCCCGGCGCGGCATCCAGCTCTTCGAGGAACCCATGACGGCGGCTCCGATCGACGTACCGGCCGATGCTCAAAGTTGGCTCTTCGAAGCCACGGACATCTGCAAGAACTTCGGCAACGTCCAGGCATTGAGACGTGCGACGCTGCGGGTCGCCGTTGGCGAGGTTGTCGGCCTCGTCGGTGACAACGGAGCAGGCAAGTCGACCCTGATCAAGACCATCTCCGGTGTGCAGCCCGCGGACTCGGGGTCATTCGCCTTCGAAGGCCGCGAGGTCGAGATCCACGGTCCGGCCGACGCCGCCAACCTCGGACTTGCCTTCGTTTATCAAGACTTGGCGCTGTGCGACAACCTCGACGTCGTCGCCAACTTGTTCCTCGGTCGCGAGATCGCCGGGCGGGGACCGTTCAAACGTCTCAAGGGCGTAGAGATGCACGCGCGCACACGTGCACTGCTGGACAGCGTCGGGGTGCGTACGTTGCAGAGCCTGCGCACCGAGGTGGGCGGGCTCTCGGGCGGGCAACGTCAGGCGATCGCCATTGCCCGCGCCATGATCGGGGAGCCGCAGTTGCTCGTCCTCGATGAGCCGACGGCTGCGCTGGGGGTGACGCAGACCGAGCAGGTCCTCCAACTCATCCGGCGGCTCAAGGCTGCAGGTCACGGAGTGATCCTGATCAGTCACAACATGGCCGACGTGATGCAGGTGTGTGACCGCGTCACCGTCCTCCACCTGGGCAGTAACGCAGGCGACTTCCCCTGCCTACCCGAAGCGCGCGGCGACATCATCGCAGCCATCACCGGCATCAACGCCGTTGCCCCGGAAGGATCTGTTGCGTGACCACCAGCACCCGCATCGATGAGACGGTCGCAGTGACCACGCGGGAGCGCTCGACCTCTCGCCGCGCGGCGATCGCCGTCGGGCACGCGCTCACCGGGCCGCTGCGGGTCATCCTGGTCCTCATCGTCATCGCGACGATCTTCCAGTCGCTGAACTCGAACTTCCTCACCGCCGCCAACATCAGCAACCTGGCCCTCCAGATCGTGCCGATGGGCATCATCGCGTCAGGGGTGGTCATCGTGTTGCTCCTCGGCGAGATCGACCTCTCCGTGGGAGCGATGAGCGGACTCTGCGGGTCCGTGATGGCTGTCCTGGCAGTCAATCAGGGATGGCCTGCGCCGCTGGCCATCGCCATGGCGATCGTCGTCGGGGCGGCGCTCGGGGCCCTGCAGGGCACGGCCATCACGTTCTTGGGCCTGCCGTCGTTCATCGTCACCCTCGCCGGACTGCTGACGTGGCAGGGCTTGCATCTCTGGGTGCTCAACGACAACGGGACCGTCAACATCACGAACGAGGCGATCACCAACCTCGCGACGCTGCGGTTACCGAATGCAGCGTCCTGGCTGCTCGCGGGGATGGGCGTCGGCGGCTACGCCGTCCAGCAGCTCGCTCGGATGCGGAGCCAGAACACGGCGGGCGTCGAGGCCGATCCGTCGCGCCTGACGGTCGCTCGCATCGTGGGGCTGGCCGTCGCGGCAGTCGGCGTCACGGCGCTACTCATCAGTGACCGTGGAGTGCCACTCGCGCTGGTCATCTTCATCGGCGTGCTCATCGCGCTGAACGCGCTCATCACGGCGTCGGTGTTCGGCCGTCATCTCATGGCGGTCGGCGGTGGTACGGAGAGCGCCCGTCGGGTCGGCATCTCCGTCAAGCGCATCATCATCCTGGCATTCTCGCTGACTGCAGCCCTGGGCGCCCTTGGCGGCGTGATGGCTGCAGCTCGACTGCAGGCGGCCACGCGGGCGGCAGGTGGAAGTGATCTGCTTCTGCTGGCGATCGCCGCTCCGGTCATCGCCGGCGTGAGCCTTTTCGGTGGCCGTGGATCGGTGTGGGGAGCGCTACTCGGTTCCGTGGTCATCGGTGCCATCTCCAACGGCATGGACTTGATGGGCTGGGAGGCGTGGATCAAGAACACCATCACGGGCCTCGTGCTGTTCGTAGCGGTCGCGCTCGACGCGCTCGCCAGGCAACGCCGGCGCCGCCAGGGACTGGTCTAGATCTGCGGCTGACGCGTTCGGACTGGACCACCGAGCGGGCTGTGCCGCTCAGTCCTCATCGAAGACGTCGCGGCCCCGGTCGCCGGTGAGGTGCAGACGAACCGCGGCGATGCCGTTGGCCACGTGGGTACCGAGCGCCGCCGCCGCGGCGTCTGCGTCTCCGCTCTCTGCAGCGATGAGGACTCGCTCGTGCTCCTGACGCGACGCGTCTGCGCGATCCTCGCTGTCCAAGAGCAGGTCCCACGGGAAGCTGTCCCACAGGTTGCCGATCTGCTGTGTCAGTTCCGGCAGACCACATCGGTCGTAGAAGTAGAAGTGGAACGCGCGGTTCATGTCGCGCTGGGCTTCTGGCGTGGTCGATTGAGACATCTCGTCCAGCATCCGGCGTAGGACACCGAAGTCGTGCCGGCTGAGGCGGTGCACCGCCCGACGCATCGCGTACGACTCGACGAGTCGACGAACGACGTAGATGCCCTCGATTCGGTCGAGGTCGATCTCCGCGACTCGCACCCCTCGGTGCGGTTCAGCCTCGACCAGCCGCTCCGATTCGAGCACGCGAAGCGCTTCCCGGATCGGCGTGATGCTGACACCGAAGTCAGCAGCCAGTTGGTCCTGGCGGAGACGAGCACCCCTTGCGTACTCACCGGAAAGGATGCGTCGTCGGAGTTGCTGGACGATGAAGTCGCGCTTCGTCTCCGAATTGAAGTCGGTCATGTGCCGTCAGCTGCCCATCATCTCGACCGGTGCGTGTGCTGGTCGTCTTGACGTCCGGCCAGCCCTCGTGAGGATAGCGGCCACCCGCGGGATGACGAGCTTGTCGATCATCGGGCCTCGCAGGCTCTCGACCACGCCAGGATGCTGTTCACGTGCGTCCGCTCGATCAGGCATGATCGTCGATCTCGTGATCGCCGCCATCGGCGGGAAGCCAGGTGACAACCTCGTCGAGCGGCGCTCGCGAGGTGCGGAAGTCGTTCACCCGATATGGCGCGGCGTACCCGAATGAAATGCCTGCCACCATCACGCGTTCAGGCCCGATGCCGAAGTGCTCGTGCAGGAATCGGGACTGCATCGCGATCGCCGCCTGCGGGATCGCTGCGATGCCGAGTGCTTGCGCCGCAAGGAGGAAGTTGGCGATGTACGCGCCGCAATCCACGTAGGCGTACGGGCCGAGGACGGCCTCGGCATGCACGATGAGCGCATGCGGTGCGCCGAACAGCCGGAAGTTCTCGAGGCTCTGTCGTTCGCGGCCCTCATGATCGCCCCGTTCGATTCCAACCGCCGCGTACAGCGCCAGGCCCGCCTCGCGTCGCCGCATCTTGTACTTGCCCTCGTAGACCTCAGGGATCGGGATGTCAGAGTTCACATCCTCTGTGGTCGCGGCCCGGAGCAGACCTTCGCGGAACGCCTCGGTGGCCGGGCCCGATGTGACGATGACGTCCCACGGTTGGCAGTTGTTCCACGTGGCGCTGAGCTGTGCTGCCTCGAGCATCTGTCGTATCGTGACGTGGTCGACCGGGTCATCCAGGAAGGCGCGACAGCTGTGCCTCGATCGCAAGAGGTCCATCAACTGGCGGTACGCCTCGGTCGTGATCTCGCCGTCCGGGCTGGCGTGCATGATCATTCGTCTCCTGTCGGGCAGTTGTCGCTGCTACGCGTCGCGGTCGCGCAGCAGATTGGTCATTCGCAGGGTGGACAGGCGCCGACCTTGGTCGTCGGTCACCACGATCTCGTGGGTGCACACGGTGCGCCCGAGTTGCACGGCGCGACACGTTGCTGTCACATGCCCCTCGGTCACCGACCGGCTGTGGCTGGCGTTGATCTCGATCCCGACCGCGTACCGCCCGGGTCCGGCGTGCTTCGCCGCTGACAGGCTGCCCAACGACTCCGCCACGACGACGTGGGCACCTCCGTGTAGCAGGCCGATGCCCTGGCGATTGCCCATCACGGGCATTCGGGCGACCGAGTACTCGGCGCTGAGCTCCAGGAACTCGATCCCCATCCTGTGTTCGAGCTCGCCGCCTGCGTATCCCGGGATGCCGGCCGGATGGCTGTCGTCACGGTCTGCCACCTTGTCGCCTCTCTTCCACTCCACTGCACTGAGCACATATGATCGGGTGGAATGATACGTGATACGTCTTCGCAATGCCTACAACGCGCGTCTTCGAAAGGCACCGCATGACCACGTCCGACTCGGTGTTGACGGAGATCATCGGTCGTACCTACGTGATCACGATGAATCGCCCCGAGCAGCTCAATGCGATGAACCGGGACATGTTCGTGGGCCTGGCCCACGCCTTCCGTCGGTTCGACGAGGATGACGCGCTGGACGTAGCGGTGCTGACGGGCGCCGGCGACCGGGCATTCACGGCAGGTGTCGACGTCAAGGAGCTCTCATCTGCGGGGGAGCGGGGCCTCAACTTCCCCGACATCACTCCGTTGGTCAACCCGTTCTGGCCGGGCCGCACCAACCATGTCAGCAAACCGATCATCGCTGCAGTCAACGGCTACGCGATGGGAGGTGGCTTCTACATGGCCCTTCAGGCCGATCTGTGCATCGCGACGCAGACTGCACAGTTCGAGCTGAGCGAGATCCACCGCGGCGGCGTGGCGGGTTGGGAGGTCGGCTACCTCAACATGCTCCCGATCGCGGCATGGGCAGAGGTCGCCCTCGGCGCCCGCCTCACTGCCCAGCGGGCCTACGACTTGGGCGCCATCAATCTCGTGGTCGAGCACGAGAAGTTGATGGACGCCGCACTGGATTGGGCGGCCAGGATCCAGGCCATCCCTCCACTGGTCGTGAGGCGGAACCTCGAACTCCTGCGGAGTCTGAAACCGGCGGTACCCGACGACATCTGGGCCCGGGAGGCGGACTACATCGAAGAGGCCCGTCAGCACCCCGACACCGACGAGGCGATGGCGGCCTTCTTCGAGCGGCGCCCGCCGGTGTGGAGCGCCCGGGAGGTGACGACGTGACACTCGCGCCACCTTTCAGCCATCCGTCGCAGGTCGTGCAGGTCCATCCCTCTCGTCCGGCCGTGATCGATGGGGACACCGACCAGGTCCTGACCTACCTGGAACTCGAGGGCAGTGCCAACCGGTGGGCGCACCTCTTGCGTGAACACGGGATCGGTCACGGCAGTCAGGTCGCGGTGCTGCTGCCCAATGTCATCGACGTCTTTCCGATCGTGTGGGCGCTGCAACGGTCCGGCGTGGAGTTCACGCCGATCAACTACCACCTGACGGTGGACGAGGTCGCTCAGATCCTGAACCACTCGCGTGCCGCCGCGCTCATCAGCACCGGCGAGATGGAGGACCACCTCGCCGCTCTCACCCCAGATCTGGTCCCCAGGGTCACGACTCGGCTGCTGGCTCGAGGCGACCTGGAGGGCTGGACGTCGTTCGAGTCCGTCGAATCGTCACTCGAGACCAGAGCGATCCCCGACGGCTACGAAGGGGCCTTCCTGTACTACTCCTCTGGGAGTACGGGCACGCCCAAAGGAATTCGACGAGCGCCGCTCGGTCGGCGTGAGTTGGGCGATGCCCCGGACACGCTCACGTTGGAGTTTCTCGAGCTCGTCGGGTTCGGTGACGGCGACGTCTACATGTCGTCGGCACCGCTGTACCACTCCGCTCCCTTGGGCTGGGCGGTCGGCGTCCACCGGCGGGGCGGCACCGTCGTGTTCACCAGGAAGTTCGTGCCGGAGCAGACCCTGCACCTGATCGAGCAGCACCGTGTGACGCACTGCCAGATGGTCCCGACCATGTTCGTGCGCATCCTCAAGATGTCGGCGGACGTCAGGGCGGCCGCCGACATCAGCTCGTTGCGTGCGGTCATCCACTCGGCGGCGCCCTGCCCCCAGGATGTCAAGCGGGCGATGATCGCCGAGTGGGGACCGATGCTCTTCGAGTACTACACCTCGACGGAACTCATCGGCGCCACGTTCATCGACAGCCACGAGTGGCTGGCCCACCCCGGCTCGGTGGGTCGCTCGCTCCCGGGGTGGGGTGCACCGCGGATCGTGGATGCCGACAAGAACGTGTTGCCGCCCGGGCAGGAGGGCGAGCTGTGGTTCGAGGGCGACTTCCCGTTCTCCTACATCGGCGACGACGCAGCGCTGTCCGCGAATCGGGACGACGCTCGCGGTTGGGCCACGGCCGGCGACATCGGTCGGATGGACGACGAAGGCTTCATCTACCTCAGCGATCGCAAGGCGTACATGATCATCTCGGGCGGGGTGAACATCTACCCGCAGGACATCGAGTCGGTCCTGGTACTGCACCCGAAGGTGGCCGACGTGGCGGTGTTCGGTGTCCCCAACCCCGACTTCGGCGAGGAGGTGAAGGCCGTCGTTCAGCCGGCTCCCGGCATCGAGGCGACCGACGGTCTCGCAGCCGAACTCGAGTCCTACTGTCGAAAGCGACTCGCCGGCTACAAGGTTCCGCGCAGCTTCGATTTCATGGAGTCGCTCCCGCGCCTCGACACCGGCAAGCTCTACAAGGCCGCACTGCGCGATCCGTACTGGGTTGGTCAGCGGTGAACGGGCGGGATGCATCGCCGGCGGTACTCCGCGATGGGCGACCATGACCGAATCGCCGAGCGAGCGGGAACTGGTGCAGGCGTTGCTGGAGATGCACGGCTTGGATGTCCCGTCCGACGAAGTGGATGCGTTGGCATCGACCTTCGGTGACGCACGCGCCATGGTCGAGCGACTGCGCGGCCTCGACCTGTCCGGCGTGGCGCCGGCAGTCGTCTTCGACCCACGCGGCGGAGAGTGATGACCCCCGTCACGCTCGTCGGGACGAAGCAGGCGCTCGATGCGGGCCAGATGTCCAGCGTCGAGTTGGTCGAGCAGGCGCTCGATGTGGCGGCGTCGGCGAATGCCTCGCTCGGCGTGTTCGTCGCCACCTTCGGGGAGTCCGCACTGGCGGCCGCTCGAACCGCCGACCGAGTCCGCTCGCGGAGATCACCGGCCGCGCCGCTGCTCGGCATTCCTCTCGGAGTGAAGGACCTCTTCGGCCTCCGCGAGCGTGCCGCCGCCGGCCACAGCAGGGTGCCCGCTGAATCCGTTGCCGTCGACGCGGACGCCGTCGCGCGCGTCCGTGCGGCTGGAGCGATCATCATCGGGCACACCACGACCACGGAGTTCGCGATCGGGTATCCCGATCCGGCACGAGATGTCGCAGTGTCACGGAACCCCTGGGACCCGGGTCGATGGGCCGGCGGTTCCAGCTCGGGCGCCGCCAGCGCGGTCGTCATCGGCGCCACCCTCGGTGGCCTCGGCACTGATTCGGGCGGAAGCCTGCGGATCCCCGCTGCCTTCTGCGGCGTCACGACGATCAAGCCGACGTTCGGTTCCGTTCCCTGCCGGGGAGTCCTTCCGGTGGCGACATCGCTCGACCACGTCGGCCCGATCGCGAGGTCCGCCGAGGACTGCGCGCTGTTGCTGGACGTCATGCGCGGAGTCGAACACGACCGTGCCGGCTCGATGGGCGAGCCGGGGTCAGGCCTGGCGGGACTCCGAATCGGAGTCGTGGAGATGCCACAGTCGGACTCCTCGCCCGGGTTCTGGGACAGGCACGACGACGCGGTCGAGGTGCTCCGCTCGGGCGGGGCTCATGTGGCGCGAGCGACCATCCCGCTGTACGAAGAGGCGAGCCTGGCCGTCAGCATCATCCTGCTCAGCGAGGCGCTCGAGCATCACCGCGATCGACTCTCGAAGCATTGGTCCGAGTACTTCGCCTCCACCCGCGGGATCATCGCCGCCGGGGTCTCGTTCACCGCTGCCGACTACGTCATGGCGCAGCAGGTGCGACGTCGGGCGCAGCTCGAGCTGGCGGCCGTGCTTCGCGACGTCGATGTGCTCGTGATGCCCACGGCGACCATCGGCGCATTGCCGCTCACCGATCTGGATCCGGGCTTCGCGCCCGGCTCGAGTTGGCGGAACGACGCGCAGCTCGTGCGCCGAGCAGCGACCGCGATGATCGAGCTCGGATCGATCCACACCAAGTATTGGAACGCCGTCGGCAACCCGGTCGCCTCGGTGCCCATCGGGGTGGACCATGAGAGCATGCCCGTTGCGATGCAGATCGCGGCGGCGTCCGGGTCAGATGACCTGGTGCTCCGGGTCGCTGCGTTCCTGCAGCGCGACACCGACTGGCATCTGCGGTCGCCCGATCCCGCGGTCTGGTCATCGTGACGACACTCGTCGAGGCGAGACGCCGGATACAGAGCAGGGAGGTGTCGAGCCGAGAACTGGTCGCAGCGGCTCACGCCGCCGCGGATCGTGCGGACGCGCAACTTGGTGTCTTCCTGGCCCGCTTCGACGAGGCGGCCCTCTCGGCCGCCGACGAGGCGGACCGCGCCACCGCCTCCGGCGAGTCGCTCGGCCCGCTCCACGGACTGCCCATCGCGATCAAGGACATCATCGAGACGCGGGAGTCGGCGACGACGGCACAGAGCCGGGTGCACCCACGGACTCAGCCGTTCGACGCGGACGTGGTCGCACGTTTGCGGGCGGCCGGGGCGGTGATCGTCGGGAAGACCACCACGATGGAGTACGCCCACGGACTGCCCGATCGAGGCGGGCCGTTCCCCATCCCGAGGAACCCGTGGGACCTCACGAGGTGGGCGGGGGGGTCGAGCTCGGGGTCCGCGAGCGGGGTCGCGAGCGGCATGTTCTTGGCTGCCGTGGGCACAGACACCGGAGGCAGCATCCGGATCCCCGCTGCGTACTGCGGGGTCACCGGCCTCATGCCGACCTACGGTCAGATCTCCATGCACGGCGTGTTGCCGCTGGCCTTCAGCCTCGATCATGTGGGTGCCATCGCTGCTTCGGCCGCCGATTGTGAGCTCATGTGCTCGGTGATGGCGGGCCCGGCCGGAGTTGGGAAGACCACCACGATCGAGCACGTCGGGGAAGGGAGGGGACTGCGCGGACTCCGAGTCGGTGTCTGCGCTCCAGCGAGCGACGTCGGGACGGATCCCACCCTCGTCGACCGCTTCGACGCTGCGATGCGCGAGTTGGAGGAAGCCGGGGCCGAGACGATCGAGGTCGGTCTGCCGATGGAAGCGGATGTCCTCGCTGCGGGCAGCATCGTTGCCGAGGGTGAAGCCTTGGCCTACCACCTCCCGTGTGCCAGCCGCCTGTTCAGCGAGTACGCGCCGTCGACACGCGCGTCGCTCATCAGGCACACGTTCTTCTCCGCTGCGGACTACGTGCGTGCCCAACGTGTCAGGGCTGAGGCGGTCGCCCGGCTGCAGGACTTGTGGGCGCGGGTCGACGTCATCGCGAGCCTGAGCGTGCTCTCGACGGCCCCGGAGCTCGATCAGCTGGGCGACGACTTGGTCCGTTGGGGTTCGACCCTACGGACCGGCTACTGGAACGCAGTCGGTTGCCCGTCCATCTCGCTGCCGTCGGGCACCGCCGGTGACGGCCTTCCGTGCGCGTTCCAGCTCAGCGCCGCACCGGATCAAGAGGCAGTCTTGCTCCGGGTCGCCACCGAGTACCAGACGCGGACCGATTGGCACCTGCGGCGGCCGTCCTGATCGCGCCGCTCGGAGCCTCAGGCGATGGCGACGGGTCGGCGCGTGGCCTGCTGGTGATCCTTGTTCGCCGGCGTGGCCAGCACCTCGTGCGTGCGTTCCTCGAGCGCGTCCGAGCTCAGCAACCGCTTGGCGGCCAGCAGCCGCTCAAGTGCGGCGGTCCACAACGCGTAGTAGTCCCACTCGCCTCGCGTCTCGGGCGGTGAGGTCTCCCACTCGGAGATCACGGCGATGAGCTGCGCCTGGAAGTCGGACCACCGGAACTCGCCTGCCTCGGCCAACACCACCGCGATGGCCAGCACCCGGAGCTGCCACGGCTCGTCGAACGCGAGGTCGCCGCCATCGCGAGGCTGGACCTCCGGTCTCGGCAGGCCGCCCACCAGCTGCTCCAGTCGAGAGCGCGACGGGTCTGCCGGCAAACGGTTCGTCATGTCGACCTGCTGCTGGTGGCGAGGGCCTGTGCAACGCCGACCATCGAGTCTCGGGTCACGAGCGCGGCGAGCTCGTCCTCGCTGAGCCCGTCCGTGCCTGCAGGGCGCTGGGGGAGCACCCAATACCTGAGCTCCGCGCTGCTGTCCCACACGCGGATCTCGACCTCCATCGGGAGTTCCAATCCGAACTCCGCTGCCACCCTCCGCGGCTCGCGAACGACGCGCGACCGATACGCGGGATCCTTGTACCAGTTGGGTGGGAGTCCGAGTACCGGCCACGGGTAGCACGAGCAGAGGGTGCACACGATCATGTTGTGGACGTCGTCGGTGTTCTCGAGCACGATCATCTCCTCGCCCTGCATACCGCTGATGCCGAGCTCGCGGCAGGCTGCCGTGCCATCAGCGAGCAGTCTCGCCTTGAAGTCGGGATCGGTCCAGGCTCGTGCGACCACCTTGGCACCGAGCTTCGGACCGACAGCGTTCTCGTAGACGGCGCTCACGAGATCCACCGCATCTGACGACAGCAGACCCTTCTCGACGAGGAGCGACTCCATCGCCTTGACACGAGCGACCACATCAGCGTCATGGTGCTCATGGTCATGGTGGTCATGGTGGTCATGGTGGTCATGGTGGTCATGGTGGTCATGGTGGTCATGGTGGTCATGGTGGTCATGGTCATCCGACACTGCGGCTCCGTTCGGTGGTGGCGTGGTCGACCGGTTCGAGATAGGACTCCCACAGATCGATGATGACGCGGCTGTTGGCAGACCGATCGTCGCTCTGCCACAAGACGTCGCCCAGGAACTCGACTGCGTAGACGAACTCGGGATCCTCTCCCATCTCGAGCGCGCTGGTGTCCGGGAAGACATGCGCACCGTGGGTCAGGAGCACCGTGCCGACCCTGCCCCGCACGTAGCGAGCCCGGCGCGTATGGGTCACCGAGGCGTGATCCAGGACCCGGACCACGTCGCCGACAGCGAACCGCGCCTCGCCGGTGACCTCGCGCCTGCTGCCTTCGTCGCCTTCGATCATCAGGCGGAGCCTGTCCACGAGCTCGGGCCTCGATGAAGGGGGAACCACCTCGTCCGGGTGCTCCCGGTAGTAGCGGGTGCGGTCCGCCAACTCGTCCGCGTCGACGATGCCGGCGTCGATGGCGTGCTTGGTCAACGAGAACAGCCAGTGCTCGTAGTACGTGGACGTCAGATACCGCACGGCGGGCATCTGCTCGACGCCGTAGCGGAACTTGTCGCTCACGAAGAGGCCATGGATGGCGAGCGTCTGGACCATCGTGAAGACGACCCGTTCCCAATCATCATGAAAGACGGGTTCGTCGGGCTCCTGGACGACCGGCCCGAATCCTTCGACGCCGCCAAGATCGTGTACCCCATGCATCCGAGATCTCCAGACTATGCATGATCCGTAGGTTTCAGATATTCTACGCCCGCGACGTCGGGGCCTGCAACGGGGCCGGAACCCAACCGTTCCCACCCCGACCGCAGCCGGGACACAGCCGGCTCGTAGCGCAGCGAGGAGCGTTCACATGCCCAAGGTCGCCCTGGCGCAGGTTGCGCCGGTCTTTCTCGACACGACCAAGACCGTCGACAAGGCGGTCGCGGTCATCCGGGAAGCAGCCGCGAACGGCGCAGAACTCATCGCGTTCCCCGAGACCTGGATCCCGTGCTACCCCCTGTGGGTGCAAGGTGCAGCGGGCTGGGACGATCCGGAGGTGAAGCAGACGTTCCGGCTGCTGCACGACGAGTCGGTGACCGCTTCCGGACCGGAGGTGGCCGTCCTCAAGGACGCCGCACGGGAATCAGGCGTCACGATCGTGATGGGTGTGAACGAGCGGGATGAGCAGTTCTCGGGAGGTTCGCTCTACAACTCCCAGATCTTCATCGGCGACACCGGCGAGCTCCTCGGCGTGCGGCGCAAGCTGATGCCCACCCACGGGGAGCGTCTCTTCTGGGGCCTCGGCGACGGTCGTGGACTCAGCGTCTACGAGACCCCGGCCGGTCGAGTGGGAGGGGCGATCTGTTGGGAACACTGGATGCCCCTCAACCGATTCGCCATGCACTCCCTCGGTGAGCAGATCCACGTCGCCGCCTTTCCCGACGTGCCGCCATTCCACCACCTCGCCGCGCGCAGCTACGCGTTCGAGGGTCGCACGTTCGTGCTCGCGGTCGGCGCCGTCCTGTCGATGAAGGACGTCCCGACGAGCTTTCCCATGCGCCACTTTCTCGAGGCACGCAACTCAGAGATCCTCCTGTGCGGTGGCTCGGGAGTGGTCGGTCCCGACGGCGAGTGGGTCGTCGAGCCGGTGTTCGACGATGAGACGATCATCTACGCCGATCTCGACCTCTCGAGGATCCCGGAGGAGCAGCTCGCCCTGGATGTCGTCGGCCACTACAACCGACCCGACATCTTCCAGCTCCAGGTCACGGCGCCGCTCGCTTCCCCCGTCGTGTGGACGTCGGTACCCGAGGTGGCCCCTTCCCGCGGGACGACGAGTCCGCCGTCGTAGCAGGACGAGACGGAGGTCAGTCGCCGGCGACCGGCTGGGGGGTGCGTGCGGCCTCGGCGGCGAGCTCGGCGGCGATCGAGATGATCTGGTCCTCCTGGCCGCCGACGAGTTGCTGCTCGCCGCATCGCATGAGGATGTCGGCGCCCCGCACCTGGTACTGCTCGGCCGCCCGGTACGCGTGCCGGAGGAAGCTCGAGTAGACGCCCGCGTAGCCCATCACGAGTGCGAGTCGGTCGAGCGTGCACTCCTGGTCCATGACCGGACGCACGACGTCCTCGGCGGCGTCCATCAGAGCCAGCACGTCGATGCCCGTGCGGATCCCGAGCCGATCGCACACCGCTGCGAACACCTCGTTGCGCGTGTTGCCGGCGCCTGCGCCGAAGCCGCGCGTCGACCCGTCGATCTGGACCGCCCCGGCACGCACGGCGAGCACCGAGTTGGCGACGGCGATGCCGAGGTTGTCGTGCCCGTGGAACCCCACCTGGGCGTCGTTGCCGACCTCGGCGACGACCGCCTGGACCCGCTCGGTCACGTCATCGAGGATCATCGCTCCGGCGGAGTCGACGACGTAGGGGCACTGGCAGCCGGCGTCGACCATGATGCGGGCCTGCTCGGCGAGCGTCTCGGGTGAAACCTTGTGCGCCATCATCAGGAAGCCGACCGTCTCGAAGCCGAGCTCGCGGGCGAGGCCGAAGTGCTGGATGGAGATGTCGGCCTCGGTGCAGTGGGTGGCGATCCGCACGATCGACACGCCGAGGTCGCGGCACGCACGCATGTCGTCCATGGTGCCGATGCCGGGGACCATCAGGGCTGCGATCTTGGCGTTGGTCGCCGTCTCGACGGCGGTCTTCATGAGGATCCGCTCGTCGGTCAGCGACCGGCCGTAGTTGAACGAGGAGCCGCCGAGGCCGTCGCCGTGGGTGACCTCGATGACGGGCATGCCGGCCGCGTCGAGCGCGCCGACGACGTCGCGCACGTGGTCGGCCGTGAACTGGTGCCCCTTTGCGTGCGAACCGTCGCGCAGCGCCGAGTCGGTCATCCGGATGTCGAGGGAGTCGGAGTAGGGCATCACGCGGTCACTTTCGAGTCGAGGTGCTGGGCGATCTGGTTGCCGACCTGGGTCGCGGCGGCCGTCATGATGTCGAGGTTCCCGGCATACGGCGGGAAGAAGTCGCCGGCGCCCTCGACCTCCACGAACGTCGCGACCCGGTGGGTGCCGTCGGACGTGACCGAGAACTGCGGGTCGACCGTGAGGCGGTACCCCGGCACGTACGACTGCACGTACGCGGCGACGTCGCGGATCGACGTGACGATGGCGTCGTGATCGGCGTACCCCTCGTCGTCAGGGCCGGGGATCTGGCAGAAGATCGTGTCACGCATGATCAGGGGCGGCTCTGCCGGGTTGAGCACGATGATCGCCTTGCCGCGCTGCACGCCGCCGCAGACCTCGATCGCCTGGGTGGTGGTGCGGGTGAACTCGTCGATGTTGGCCCGGGTGCCGGGCCCGGCCGACTTCGACGCGACCGTCGCGACGATCTCGGCGTACGGCACGTCGACAACACGGCTGACCGCGTACACCATCGGGATCGTGGCCTGCCCGCCGCAGGTGACCATGTTGACGTTCATCAGGTCGAGGTGCTCGGTGAGGTTGACCGGAGGCACGACGTACGGTCCGATCGCCGCGGGCGTGAGGTCGATCGCGCGGATGCCGGCATCGAGGTAGCGGGGCGCGTTGCCCTCGTGGATGTACGCGCTGGTGGCTTCGAACACGAGATCGGGGAGCTCGGGACGCGCCAGCAGCCAGTCGACGCCCTCGTGGCTGGCCTCGACGCCGAGCTCGCGGGCACGGGCGAGCCCCTCCGAGTTGGGGTCGACACCGACCATGTAGCGGGGCTCGATGTGCTCGGAGCGCAGGAGCTTGTACAGCAGGTCGGTGCCGATGTTGCCCGACCCGACGATGGCAGCGGTTCGCATGCGGCCAGTCTGGACGCGGCGTCCCACGCTGGGGAACAGCGTCCCGCATCCGAGAACACGGTCGTGCGTGCTGATGGCGCCGTTCGCGAAGTACTGGACGGTCCGACAGGTGTCGAAGCACGGTGTGCTCGGCTGGTTCGTGCTGTGCAGCACGGCCGGCGTGATGATCGGATCGGCCCTCTTCGCCGATCCGCCTGCGGCGCGCACCCGCGACGTCGGCGGGCGGCTGTTCCCGGTCGGCATGACGGTCGCCGATGGGCAACCGGCGATGGCGACGACGTCGTTCGGAGTCAGAGCAGACGGTCTCGCGACCGGGCTCGTGAAGGAAGGCTGCATCGTCGTACCGTCGGCATGGGATCGCCGAGGTGGCGACGTCCGCCTCGCAGCCCGGACGAACGGCAGTGACGGGGCGGCGTCACGGCTCCATGTCACCGTGGAGCAGGGCACCGGTTCGCTCGGCGACTGCACGGACTTCCACCGGTCGGCCGAGATCCACAGCGGAACGTTGGCAGACCTCGAGCGTCGAGACGTCAACGGCGCCGGGATCGAGTTGGCGGACCCGGAGGCCGATCGCATGACGGTGCGAGTCCGCATCGAGCCGGCCGCCGATCACGTGATCACGGCGCCGGGAGTGGTCGCCTGGCTGGACGTCCAGCACCGGATGCCGGCGGGTAGCTGACCGCTCAGTCGGCGCCTTGCCATCGCGCATCGAGTTCGATGTCGACCATCAACTCGTCGGCCAGCCGTTCGAGCGCGACCCGAAGGGCACCGAGGTCGGTGGTGGCCGACATCTCGAGCTGCGCGTGGGCCTCGAAGAGGCGTCCGCCCGACATGGGAGCGTCGCGCGCCTCGGTGCGCAACCGGTCGATGTTCACGCCGTGGGCAGCGAGCACCTCGGTGATCTGACGCACGATGCCAGGCCGATCCGCCCCGACGAGGTCGAGGACGAAGCGCTGGGGTTCGCGGGCGGCGATCTCGGCATCGGCGACCTGGGCGGTGATGTCGAGCATCCCGGTGAGCGGGTTCAGCGCGAACACGAGATCGTCGGCCGACGCGTCGGGGACCGTGACGAGCACGATCCCGGCGAACTTGCCGGCGAGTTCCGCCATCTGGCTCTGTTCCCAGTTGCCGCCATGTCGTGCGACGACCTCGGCCACTGCGTTGACGAGGCCGGAGCGGTCGTCACCGATCACCGTGAGCACGAGGGTTGCCATGCGCCCGAGCGTATCGACGCTCCACGATCGGCGAGGCGGGGATTGATCGCCGCCGACTGCTCGTCGATTACCATGCTGTGCGGTGCCCGCCAGCATCCGCCGATGGGAGAGTGCCCTCGTCGACCGTGTCGCAGCAGGAGACGACTCGGCACTCGCCACGATCTACGACCAGTTCGGCGCGCTCGTGTACGGCATCGCGCTTCGGGCCGCCGGCTGCGATGGGGCGATTGCGATCACGCAGGACGTGTTCGAGCTCCTCTGGGATCATCCCGAACAGTTCGTCGCCGGGCAGGGGTCGCTGCGAACCGGGCTCGCGACCGTCACCCGCCGTCAGGCCCGCGAGTTCCTCCGGACACGCAAGGGCACCGCCAGCACCGACACCCGGCACTCCGATGACTGGCTCGATGCACCGCTCGTCCCGGTGCCTGACATCGACGAAGCCGCGATCGCCCTGTTCGCGGCGGAACGGGTGCGCGGCGCGCTCGACCAGCTGCCTGCGCACCAGCGCGAGTCGCTCGAGCTCGTCCACCTGGAGGGCCTGACCTTCCGGGAACTCGCAATCAGGACCGGCACGGCAGAGGCGAGTGCCACCGCCCTCGTCCGCCGCGGGCTCGACCGGCTCGCTCGGGAGCTCCCGGACCGGGGTCCGGTTGGTCTGGCGTGACCGGGCTGCGTGACGATCCCGGTCTCGACGACGTCGCAGAGGAGTGGGGCGTCGAGTCGGTGCTCGCTGCGCTGGACGAGCAGTGCGCCGCTGCGCCACCGCGTCGATTGCGTGCTGCGCTGCTGGAGCGTGCGCAGCGCCGAGCCCCAGGCGGAGGCGATGCGATCGATGCGGTCGATCTCTACCACCGGCGAATCACCGTCCTGAGGGGGCTCCTGGAGTCCTTGTCCCCGTTCGATTGGGAGCGGCGGGCCGAGCCCTCCGACTGGACGGTGCACGGCCTCGTCGGCCACATGCTCGTGATCGAGCGGTACACGGCCAGCCGGTTGGGCCTCGACACCCCGCCGGTCGACGGCGTCGGGAACGGGTCCGGAGCAGGCGACGACCACCTCACGCTCGGCGCCGACACCATCCGTCGCGAGCTCGGCCGCGATCCCGAGGTCACCGCGACGGCATGGGCGGTCGCCGCTCGACGGGTGTGCGACCACGTGCGTTCCGAGGCCTACCGACCCGGGCAGCCGACCGTGCTGCACGGATGGCCGTTCTCCCAGTCGTCGGCACTCGTCGCCCGGGCGTTCGAGCTCTGGACCCACACCGACGACATCCGCAGTGCGATCGGTCGGGCCCTGCAGCGCACACCGGGGGTGGAACTGCGCGCGATGTCGAGCTTCTCGGTGGTCGGGCTGCCCTACCTGGTGCAACTCCAGCACCCGAACGCCCAGGTCGTGCCCGTGCGGATCGTCCTCACCGGGGACGGAGGAGGCACATACGACATCGGCGGCCCGGGTTCGCCCGTCGCCACGGCCGCGCTCGACGTCGTCGAGTACTGCCGCCTCGTCGCCGGTCGGATCGACCTCGGATCGGTGTCGGTGATGCGCGAAGGTGATCGATCGGTGATCGACCTGCTGCTCGGCGCACGCGGCGCCTTCTCGATGTGACGCTTGTGGCCGGTGGTGTTCCCACCAGGACAGGTGTCGAACGTGGTGGATAACCTGGCCAGCATGTCCGACAAGGCGATCACCGGTTCGTTCCCCGTCAAGCGCGGCCTGGCCGAAATGCTCAAGGGCGGCGTCATCATGGACGTCGTCACGTCCGAGCAGGCCAAGATCGCCGAGGACGCCGGCGCCTGCGCCGTCATGGCGCTCGAGCGTGTCCCGGCCGACATCCGCCGTGACGGGGGCGTGGCGAGGATGAGCGATCCCGAGATGATCGAGGCCATCAAGGCATCCGTCTCGATCCCGGTGATGGCCAAGGCCCGCATCGGGCACTTCGTCGAGGCCCAGATCCTCGAGGCGCTCGGTGTCGACTTCATCGACGAATCCGAGGTGCTGACCCCCGCCGACGAGGCCCACCACATCGACAAGTGGAAGTTCACCGCCCCGTTCGTGTGCGGAGCGACCAACCTGGGCGAGGCGCTCCGTCGCATCAGCGAGGGTGCGGCGATGATCCGCTCGAAGGGCGAGGCCGGGACCGGCAACGTCGTCGAGGCCGTCCGCCACCTTCGCTCGATCATCGGCGACATCAAGAAGATCGGCCAGGCCGATTCGGCCGAGCTGTTCGACTGGGCGAAGCGCCTCCAGGCGCCGCTGCCTCTCGTCCAGGAGGTCGCCGAATCGGGTTGGCTGCCCGTCCCGATGTTCTGCGCCGGCGGTCTCGCCACGCCCGCCGACGCTGCGCTCGCGATGCAGCTCGGGGCCGAGGCCGTGTTCGTCGGCTCCGGCATCTTCAAGAGCGACGAGCCGGCACGGCGCGCCGCTGCGATCGTCGAAGCCACGACGCACTTCAACGACCCGCAGATCCTCGCCAAGGTGAGCCGCGGGCTCGGGGCGCCGATGACCGGCATCGGCATGGACGAGATCAACCAGCGCTACGCCGAACGCGGCTGGTGAGCGTCGCCATGTCGAACCAGGAGCCTCCAGGGGGACGCCGTGGGTCCGACCATCGGTGTTCTCGCGCTGCAGGGCGCATTCGCGTCGCATCAACAGCGCCTCGCTGAGCTCGGCGCGTCCACACTCCAGGTCCGCACGCCGGACGACCTCGGGAGCGTCGACGCGCTCGTGATGCCCGGCGGCGAGTCGACGACGATGTCGAAGCTGCTCGTCAGCAGCGGCCTGTTCGATCCCATCGCCGCACGAATCGCCACCGGCATGCCCGTGTTCGGCACGTGCGCAGGCATGATCCTGCTCGCCGCCCAGGTCATCGACGGCCGACCCGATCAGCGTTCATTCGCCTCGATCGACATCGCGGTCCGTCGCAACGGATACGGGCGGCAGGTCGACAGCTTCGAGGCAGACATCTCCGTCCCGTCCATCGACGGCGGCCCGTTTCACGGCGTCTTCATCCGGGCGCCGAAGGTCGAGCGGGTCGGTCCAGGGGTCGAGGTCCTCGCCGAGCACGATGGTGTTCCGGTCCTGGCACGCGCAGGACACGTCAGCGTCGTCTCGTTCCATCCGGAGCTGGCGCGCGACGCTCGCCTGCACGACCAGTTCCTGCACACCGCGTCACAGCACTACATCCATCACGTCAACGAGAGCATCACGGAGACCAACTGATGTCCGGCCACTCCAAATGGGCAACGATCAAACACAAGAAGGGCGCGGCCGACAAGGCACGCGGCAAGCTGTTCGCCAAGATCGCGCGGCAGATCGAGGTGGCGGCCAAGGCCGGCGGCGGCGACATCGACGCCAACCCCACCTTGCGCACCGCCGTGTCGAAGGCGCGAGCGGCCCGCATGACCAACGACGCCGTCGATCGGGCGATCAAGCGGGGTACCGGCGAGGCGGGGGCCGAGACCTACGAGTCGATCATGTACGAGGGCTACGCGCCCGGCGGTGTGGCGCTGCTGATCGACGTCCTCACCGACAACCGCAACCGCACGGGTGCGGAGGTCCGGGCGATCTTCAGCAAGCTGGGCGGCTCGATGGCCGAGCCCGGGGCCGTCGGTTGGCAGTTCAGCCGTCGCGGCGTCATCATCGTCGACGGGGCCGCTGACGAGGAATCGTTGATGATGACGGCGATCGACGCCGGCGCCGACGACGTGGTCAACGATGGGGGAGCGTGGCGCGTGATGTCCGAGCCGTCGATCGCGTACGAGCTCAAGGACGCGCTCGAGGCGGCTGGTTTCACCGTGGAATCCGCCGACACGCCGATGTTCTCCGAGAACCTCGTCCCCGTGACGAGTGTCGAAGATGCGCGCAAGGTGCTGCGCATCGTGGAGGCAATGGAGGACAATGACGACGTGCAGGACGTCTACTCGAATTTCGACATCGCCGATGAGGTCATGGAAGCAGCAGCCGGATGAGCGTCGGCGTCGGTGATCGTGCTCCGGATTTCGCCCTGCCGGGCACCGGTGGACGGGAGTACTCGCTCGGCGAGTATCGCGGACGGCCGCTGGTGCTGGTGTTCTACCCGGGCGACGACACGCCGGTGTGCACGAAGCAGCTCAACGCGTACAACGACGGTCTCGATCAGTTCAGGGAGCTCGACGCCCAGGTGCTCGGGATCTCTGCGCAGGGCATCGACAGTCACGATGCCTTCTCCGACAAGCACGGGTTCGACTTCCCCCTCCTCGCCGACACCGACAAGACCGTGGCGTCCGCCTACGGCACGCTCGGGCCGATCGGGTTTCCCCGTCGGAGTGTCTTCATCATCGATCGCGAGGGCGTGATCCGATACGCCCACCGTGCGATCGCAGGGCTGACCTATCGGCCCGTCAGCGAACTCGTCAACGAGCTCGAAGCGATCCGCTGAGGGCCTGCCCGCGTCAGGCGTACGCCAACACGCGCTCTGCGCCCCGGGCCTGGTTCGGCTGTTGTCGAGCGCCATCGGAGTCGACGAGGCGACGGACGGTTGTCGCCACCTCGAGCAGGTTCCTGTCGATCTCGGCGGTCGTCGATGCCTGCTCCTCGACCGCCGCAGCGATGACGGTCTGGGACGAGTTGATGTCCTGGATCACCGCTGTCATGTCGATCAGCGCATTCTCGGCCGCGGCACTGTCCTCGCGGATCTGATCGACCCGACGGACGATGTCATCGGTCGCCTGGCTGGTCAGCCCGGCGAGATCCTTCACCTCGCTCGCCACTACGGCGAAGCCGCGGCCCGCATCGCCGGCCCTGGCTGCTTCGATGGTCGCGTTGAGCGCCAGCATCGACGTCTGCCGGGCGATCTGCCGGATCGACTCGACGACCTCGGCGATGCCGACCGACGACTCGACGAGGGCCGACATGCTCTGATTCGCATCCATCGCAGCCGATGTAGCGCGGGCAGCGGTGTCGGCGGCAGCCCCGACGGTGCGTGAGATCTCGGAGGCGGCAGCGGCCAGCTCGGTGCTCGCTACCGAGACCTGGTTGATGTTCTCGTTGACCGACTCGGCCGACTCGCTGAGCACGAGGGCTCGGGCCTGCGCGTCGCGCGCGTGCCCGTCGATCTCGGCCGCCCGGAGTTCGAGCCGCATCGCATAGTCGTCGAACGCACGCGCAAGGTCGCCGATCTCGTCCTTGCTCTGGGTGGCGACGAGCGTGTCGGCGGCGTCACCGCCGGTGATCTGGTCACGCAGTTTGGACAGCGGCTTGACGACGGATCGCGTCACGACCAGTGCGGAGATCGCAACGATCGGGATCACGATCAGGACCAGGAGCAGGAGCATCCGCTGACGATCGGCAGCCAGGTCGATGCCCGCCGCGGTGTCCTGCTGCGCGATGGCCACCGAGGCATCGGCGGCTTCGACAATCGCTGCGCGATGGGTCTGATACGCGTCGACCAGGAGCGGCTCGATCGTCATCACGCGTGCGAGATCGTTCTCGAGCGCCGCCGGCAGCAACTCGTCCATGACGATCTCCAGGTACGCCAGCCCGGTCGAGTACGCCGAGGCCATCAGGTCCTTCGCGTTCGGATCGATGTCGGCGGCCTGCCAGATCTGATGGCGCTCGTCGAAGATGGCCGCGTGTGCCTCCATACCGGCGGCGACCTCACGAACATGTTCGACGTCGTCGATGCCGAGCGAGATCACGATCGTCTGTGCATCGAGATGCGCCTCCACGAGATACGCCGGCGGGGGCAGGATGTCGGCGAGGAGTTCGTTCTGCAGCGCGATGTCGCGCTGGACGTCCCCACCCACCTTGACGGCATCGACGGTGGTGAGTGCTGCGACAGCGACGATGACGAGTGCAACGAGCGCGACGGCTGGGACGAGCGGTAACCGGATGCTCACCTTGACGTTCTGCAACATTTCCGTAGGTTCCTCCGTGTGGGCGGCGTGTCCGCTTGCTCTTGGAGAGTGCGGAATCTCTCGTTCAGATCAAGGAGGTGACGTGACATCTGGCTCAGATCTGCGGTGCCTCACGTCGAGATGAAGTTCGTCGAGCGCCGCTCGACAAGCCACCACTCGACTGGACTCCCCGGCTAGTCTCGAACCTGTGTTCGCCGCCGATCGCTCCGCCAGCACGCTGCGTGTCCTCGGGATCGACCCCGGCCTGACCCGCTGCGGGTACGCCGTGGTCGACGGGCGGGGCCCCGGCGCCGCACGTGCGATCTCGATGGGCGTGATCCGCACGCCACCAACCGACGCGCTGCCCCAACGCCTCGCCGCGCTGCGAGTCGAGCTCGTCGGCTTGCTCGTCGAGTTCGAACCGCACGTCGTGGCCGTCGAGCAGGTGTTCTTCCAGGTCAACGTGCGCACCGCGATGAGCGTCGGCCAGGCGAGCGGTCTTGCGCTGTGCGAGGCCGCAGCCGCTGGATGCGAGGTCGTGCAGTACACCCCCAATCAGGTCAAAGACGCCGTCGCCGGCTACGGCAGCGCCGGCAAGGAGCAGGTCCAGAAGATGGTGCAGGCCCGCCTCAAGCTCGCGCAGCTCCCGAAGCCCGCCGACGCAGCCGACGCCGCAGCGCTGGCGTTGTGCCACCTCGCGATGGCGCCGATGTCGCGCCGCGTGGCCGCAGCCGGGGGCCGCCGATGATCGGCTCGCTGCGCGGCTCCGTCCTCGAACGCGACCTCACCGGCTCGGTCCTGATCGAAGTCGCCGGCGTCGGCTACGTCGTCAACGTCACCCAGCGTGCGCTCGCCGAGCTGGAACCGTCGTCACAGGCGTTCCTCTACGTCCATCACCACATCCGTGAGGACGCACAGGCGCTGTTCGGCTTCCTCACCCGCGACGAACGCATGACCTTCCAGTCGTTGATAGCGGCCCACGGTGTCGGCCCCACGTTGGCGCTCGCGATCCTCGCGACCCATCCACCCACGGCGCTCGTCGACATCGTCGCGAGCGGCGACGTGGGTTCGCTCACGCTGGTGCCCGGGGTCGGCAAGAAGACCGCCGAACGCCTGCTGATCGAGTTGAAAGAGCGACTGCACGTGCCCGTGCTCGAGGGCGTCGGCCCGTCCGGTTCGGGCGGCTCGTCGGCGATGGCCGATGTGCGCGAAGCGCTGGCCGGGCTCGGGTACGGCGACGCCGAGATCCGTGACACGCTCCGGGAGCTGCAGTCGACAGACGACGCCGCTTCGCTCCTGCGTGATGCGCTGAAGCTGCTCGGGGCGCGTCGTGCGGGATGAGTTCCTCGACCCAGGGGTCGCCTCCGACGTCGAGGAGGTGGTCGAGGCCGGTCTACGGCCGCGCGCGCTCGCCGAGTTCGTCGGTCAGCGTGAGCTGAAGGAGCACCTCGCGATCGTGCTCGAGGCCGCCCGTCGCCGCGGGCAGTCGGTCGATCACCTGCTGTTCGCCGGCCCACCCGGGCTCGGCAAGACCACGCTCGCGAGCATCGTCGCGACCGAGATGGGCGTGCACCTGCACATCACGTCGGGCCCGGCGCTCGAGCGCGCCGGTGACCTCGCAGCGATCCTCACCAAGCTCGAAGAGGGCGACGTCCTCTTCATCGACGAGATCCATCGGCTGTCGCGTGCCGTCGAGGAGATCCTCTACCCGGCCATGGAGGACTTCCAGCTCGACATCGTCGTCGGCAAGGGGCCGGCGGCGTCGAGCATCCGGCTCACGATGCCGCCGTTCACGCTGGTGGGCGCCACCACCCGGACCGGCATGATCACCGGCCCGCTGCGCGACCGGTTCGGTCTCGTCGCCCGGCTCGACTACTACGACGCCGACGAGCTGCAGCAGATCGTCACCCGTGCGGCCGGGATCCTGGGTGTCTCGATCGACACCGACGGCGCCTGGCAGATCGCCCGCAGATCGCGAGGCACACCTCGCATCGCGAACCGGCTGCTCCGGCGCGTTCGCGACTTCGCCGAGGTGCGCGCCGACGGCGCGATCACCGCTGAGATCGCACACGACGGCCTCGCCCTGTTCGGCGTCGACGATCTCGGCCTCGACAAGGTCGACCGGGCGCTGCTCACCGCGCTGTGTCAACAGTTCCGCGGCGGCCCGGTGGGCCTGTCGACGCTGGCGATCAGCGTGGGGGAGCAGCCCGACACCGTCGAAGACGTGTACGAGCCGTTCCTCATCCAGCAGGGCATGATCGCCCGAACGCCCCGCGGCCGCGTCGCCATGCCGGCCGCCTACCGCCACGTCGGCCTGCCGGTGCCCGCCCCCGCAGACCGCCAGGGTGGTCTGTTCGACGCGTGAGCGGCCGACTGGTCACCACGAGCGTTACGGTGAGCCCATGATCGGGGTCGTCGGCGGGTCGGGGTTCTACGAGTTCGTCGAGGGTGCGAGCGAGCACACCGTCGACACTCCATACGGTGCCCCTGCGGCGCCCATCGCTGTCGGCACGATCGGTGGGCACGACGTGGCGTTCCTGCCCCGCCACGGCCGGCACCACGACTACGTCGCCCACCGGGTGCCGTTCCGGGCCAACATCTGGGCGCTGCACGAGTTCGGCGTCACCTCGCTGATCGCCCCATGCTCGGTGGGCTCGTTGCAGGCCGACATCCACCCCGAGCAGTTGGTCGTCGTCGATCAGCTCGTCGATCGCACCTGGGGTCGGGCCGACACGTTCCACGACGAGCCGCCCGTCCACCACCAGAGCTTCGCCGATCCATACGACGCCGGGATGCGGGCCGCGCTGGTAGCCGCCGGACACCGGACCGGTGCCGACCTGCTCGACGGGGGCACGATGGTCGTCATCAACGGCCCACGGTTCTCGACCCGAGCGGAGAGCCGCTGGTTCCGTGACATGGGCTGGCACGTCGTCAACATGACCGGCTACCCCGAGGCGGTGCTCGCCGCAGAGGTCGGGATCCGCTACGCCACCGTCGCCCTCGTGACCGACTACGACGCGGGTGCCGATGGGCACGAGCCGGTCACGATGGACGCCGTGTTCGCCGTGATGCGCGCGAACGTGTCCCGCGTGCAAGCGGTCATCATCGACGCGATCACGCACGGCCACGATCAGCTGGTCAGCGCCGGTTGATCACCCGGCGCCCCACGCCACCGTGGGGGCTTGCCCGGATTCCCCTCCGGTCTCCCGTCGGCGCACTGTGCCGGCATGCTCGATCACCTCGCACTCTCGTTCCCCGGCCACGCCAAGGTCGCGTTCGCGATCCTCGTCGTGGCGGCGATCCTGATCGAGGAAGGTCACCGCTGCTGGCGCCGGCGGGGTCGCCCGAGCCGCGCCGAGATGGCGTCGGCGGTGACGTCGCTCACGTCCGGTGCAGCGTTCCTCGTCGTGAAGACGTTGGTGGCCAGAGTCGCGATCACGGCGCTCGCACTGATCGTCTACGAGCGCTACCGGTGGTGGACGCTCGATCTGACCGACCCGCTGGTCTGGGTCGGCGTGTTTCTCCTGCGCGACCTCATCTACTACTGGGTGCATCGTGCCGAACACCGGGTCCGGGTGCTCTGGGCGTCGCACATGGTGCACCACTCGCCGCAGACGATCGGCTTCACGACGGCGGTACGCGTGCCGTGGATGGAGGCGGTCTACAAGCCGTGGCTCGGGCTGTGGGTGCCGCTGATCGGCTTCAACCCGGTGGCGTTCATCGTGCTCGACCTGCTCGCCGCTGCCATCGCGCAGCTCTACCACACCGAGCGGGTGCGGCGGATCCCCGTGATCGACCGGGTGTTCGTGACCCCGTCGGCACATCGGGTGCACCACGGGTCGAACCCCGAATACATCGACAAGAACTTCGGTGCCGTGTTCATCGTGTGGGACCGCCTGTTCGGGACCTACGAGCCCGAGGTGGCGCCGGTGCGGTACGGCATCGGGAGCAAGCAGATCGACACACCGACCGAGGCGTTGGTGGGTGGCTACCCGGCACTCGCCGACGACCTCCGGCGACTCCCGACCGTGCCCGCCCGCGTCCGGTACGCCCTCACGCCGCCGACCTGATCGCCACGACGTGACCGGCGCACGGTCAGGTGACCGGGAGATGCTCGGTGAGGAAGGCCATCGTCTTCGCCCAGGCGGCCTGGGCCGCCGACTCGTTCCAGAAGAGCACACTCTCGTGGTTGTCGAACGCGTGGCCGGCGTTCTCGACGTTGAGCACGAAGCCCGATCGCCCGGCGATCGCGGCGTTGACCGCCTCGACACCGTCGTCGGGGATGTAGGCGTCTGCGTTGCCGAAATGGAACAGCGTCGGGCACGACACTGCGTCGATCCCATCGAGCATGGACGGCACTCCCGATCCGTAGTAGCTGACGCACACCGACGGTTCGGCGGCGAGCGCCACGCCCCACGCAAGAGTGCCGCCGAGGCAGAACCCGATGACTCCGGGTTCACCTGCCACCTCATCGAGCGCACCGAGCGCACCGAGCGCAGCGACACAATCGCCGACGGCGATCTGACCGTCGAGGTTGCCGGCTTGCACCAACGATGCGTTCAGCCCGGCCTCGTCGTGTCCGGCCACCCAACCTGGAGCGAACCGCCAGAACACGTCAGGTGCGCCGACCACGTAGCCGGCCTCAGCGAGGCGGGTGGCGACCGCACGGATGTACGGCCCGACGCCGAAGATCTCCTGCACGAGGAGGAGGCCCGGACCGGAACCCGATTGCGGAAGCCAGACGTGCATGTCCATCGCGCCGCCGACACAGGAGACCCCTACGGTGATGGATTCGCTCATGTCGGCATGATCGCGCGGGCGTAGCCTGCACCAGGTCATGGAGTTGGCCGATTTCGACTACGAGTTGCCGCCGGAACGGATCGCGCAAACGCCGATCGAACCGCGCGACGCCGCCCGCCTCCTCGTCGATCGGGGAAGCGCGCCGCCCGACCATCGTCACGTCCGTGATCTCGTCGACATCCTGCGGCCCGGCGACCTGCTCGTTGTCAACGAGACCAAGGTGATCCCCGCTCGGCTGACTCTTCGTCGCGCGACAGGTGGAGCCGCTGAAGTCCTGATGCTGGAGCCACTCGACGGTGAACGGCGGGTGTGGGAGGCCCTCGTGCGCCCGGCTCGCAAGCTCCGGACCGGGGAGATCCTGTTCGCTCCCGACGGCACGCCTGTGGTCGAGATCGGCGAGCGGACCGAGATCGGCGACACGTTCAACGTCGCCCTCGTCGGCAACACGGACGACATGACCGGCTCGCTCACCGACTCGCTCGACATCCTGGATGCGCACGGTGAGATGCCACTGCCGCCGTACATCACCGAACGGCTCGACCGGCCCGATCGGTACCAGACGGTCTACGCCACCGAGCCAGGAAGCGCCGCCGCGCCCACCGCCGGGCTGCACTTCACGCCGGAGCTGCTCGCCGCACTCACCGAGCGAGGAGTCGAGATGGCCACGGTGGAGCTCGTGGTCGGGCTCGACACCTTCCGGCCGATCGGCACCGACGACCCGATACAGCACCAGATGCACACCGAGCGCTATCGGGTCCCTGAAGCGACGATGGAGCGCTGCCGTGCTGCTGAACGAGTGGTTGCCGTGGGAACCACGTCGGTCCGCGCGCTCGAATCGGCAGCGATGCGCAACGAGCTCGTCGGCCGTACCGACATCTTCATCCACCGCCCGTACGAGTGGCAGGTGGTCGATGTCCTGATGACCAACTTCCACATGCCACGCACGACGCTGCTCATGATGATCGACGCGTTCGTCGGCCCACGCTGGCGAACCCTGTATGCCGAAGCCCTGCGCGAGCACTACCGCTTCTTGAGCTTCGGCGACGCGATGCTCCTCGACCGTCACGGGTGAGCCTCCAGGAGGGCCGGTACCCTCGGCGGACGTGCATGCCGTCGAGTTCGCAACCGTCGCCTCGGACGGGACGGCGCGCGCCGGAGTGGCGCACACCGCCAACGGCTCCTACACCACGCCGCTGTTCATGCCCGTCGGGACACGGGGTGCGATCAAGTACCTGAGCGCCACCGACTACACCGAGGTCGGGGCGCAGATCGTGCTGGGCAACACGTATCACCTGATGCTGCGCCCCGGCGCCGAGACCGTCGCCCACTTCGGGGGGTTGGCGAAGTTCGCCGGCTGGGACGGGCTCACCCTCACCGACTCGGGCGGTTTCCAGGTGTTCTCCCTCTCGCCCAAGGTCGACGACGACGGTGTGACGTTCAGGTCGACATACGACGGCTCGAACCATCGATTCACGCCGGAGGGAGCGGTCGCCACACAGCAGCTCTTGGGCGCCGACATCCAGATGGTGCTCGACGTGTGCCCGCCGCTTCCGAGCGCACCCGACGTCGTTCGGCTCGCCGTCGAGCGCACAGCGGCCTGGGCAGCGCGGGCCCGTGGCGCCCACACCCGGGACGATCAGGCGCTGTTCGGGATCGTCCAGGGCGGGGTCAGCGAGTCGATGCGAGCCGAATCGGCGCAGCGCACCGTCGCGCTCCACTTCGACGGCTACGGCATCGGCGGTCTCTCGGTCGGCGAGACCCGGGACCAAATGGTGCCTGCGCTCGCAGCGGCCATCGCTCACCTGCCCCCCGACCGCCCGCGCTATCTGATGGGCGTCGGCGATCCGGCGTCGATGGTCGAAGCGATCCATCTCGGTGTCGATCAGTTCGACTGCGTCATGCAAACTCGTCTCGGTCGGCACGGAACCGCGTTCACCGGTGACGGCCGGCTGAACGTGAAACGAAATGAATTCGCGCTCAGCGACGCTCCGCTCGACGCCGACTGCCCCTGCTGGGTGTGTGCACGCCATTCACGCGGCTACATCCGGCACCTCTTCAAGGTGGGGGAACCGACCGCATCCCGGCTGGTCAGCGTGCACAACGTGGCGTGGACCATCGAACTGATGCGCCGAGCACGTGCTGCGATCATCGAGGACCGCTGGGGCGCGTTCCGGGCATCGGTGCTCTCGGTCTGGGCATGATGCCGCTCCGGCGGCCCGCTGGGTAGGATCGCGCTCCGCTATGACTTCCGTCTCCATCCTCGCCCAGGAAAACGCCAATAGCAGCGGCAGCCCCGCCACCTTGTTGATCTTCCTGCTGATCCCGGTCGCCATGTATTTCCTGATGATCAGGCCGCAGCGCAAGCGGATGAAGGATCAGGCCGCGATGCAGGCGTCGATCGGCGTCGGCGACGAGGTGATCACCAATTCGGGCATTTACGGGTTCATCACCGGCGTCGAAGGTGATCGCTTCTGGCTCGAGATCGACGATGACGTCCAGATCAGGATCGCCCGGGCTGCGGTCCAGGGCAAGGTGGTCACCAAGGCAACCGACGATGCTGCCACCGATACGACCGACAAGGCGACCGACAAGGCGACCGACGACTCGGAAGCGTCGTGAACAAACGTGCCCTCTGGGCGACGATGGTCATCTTCGTCGCCCTGATCACCGGCCTCTTCATCTTCGACGTCGCGAACGAACGCTCGCCGGTCCTCGGTCTCGATCTCAAGGGCGGCCTCTCGGTCATCTACGCCACCACCGAGGAAGCGGATGCCGATGACTTGATCGCCATCCGCGATCTCATGCGCGATCAGCTGGAGTCGTTCGGCATCGCCGAACCCGACGTCCGGGTCGAGGGCGAGAACATCATCGTCGACCTGCCCGGCGTCACCGACCAAGCCGAGGCGTTCGAGGCGCTGCAGGTGTCGGGCATCGTCGAGCTCCGTCCCGTGCTCCAGTGCCAGCAGACGCTGCCCCCGACCGAGACGGTGCCCGGGTCGTCGCTGCCCGGTTCGTCGGTACCTGCGACCACGTCGCCGGGCGCCTCGGTCGACACCTCGGTGCCCGGAACCACGGTGCCCGAATCCGAGGAGACCGCAGCCAGCGCCGCGGGTCGGAGCCCGGTCGCACGAGGGCGCTTCCTGGCCCCGTCAGCTGCTCCGGTCACCACCGTGCCCGAGACGACGACCCCAGTCGACACGGGTACCGGCACCGACACCGGCGACGCAGGTGAGACGCCGCCCACCACGGGTGCGCCCGAGTTCGGTCCGCCCGCTCCGACGACCACCCTGCCGCCCGACACGACGGGCCAGATCACCGCCCCCAACCAGGACGGCACCGAGCTGTGCGTCCTCGGTCCCGCAGCGGGCACCGGCGAAGCGTTCGAACGCAAGAGCGCTGCGGTCGAGATCGACCTCCAGACCGGCGGTTGGATCGTCAGCGCCGATCTCCGCGGCGAGGGTCAGCTCGCCTGGAACTCGATCGCGCAGCAGTGCTTCAACGGCCTGCCCACCTGCCCGGCAGCACCCGGCGGCCGAGGGCGGCTCGCGATCGTGCTCGACGGCATCGTCCAATCTGCGCCCACGGTCAACGCCCAGTCGTTCCCCGGCGCGGTCACCATCTCCGGTGACTTCACCGAGACCGAAGCGCGCGACCTCGCGCAGACGATCAACCGCGGCGCGTTCCCTGTCCAGGTCGAGCAGCAGCGGGTCGAGACGGTGTCGCCCACAGCGGGTGAGAGTGCGTTGAACGCGGCCCTCATCGCCGGTCTGATCGGTGTCGCGCTCACGTTGCTCTACATGATCGTCTACTACCGCAGGCTGTCGCTGGTGATCATTGCCGGCCTGGCGGTGTGGGGCGTGCTGATCTACGTGCTCGCGACCTACATCTCACGCGAGACCAACTACGCGTTCACGATCGCCGGTGCGACCGGCATCATCGTGTCGATCGGCGTCACGGTCGACACGTACATCGTGTTCTTCGAGCGGCTGAAGGACGAGGTACGAGTGGGTCGTACGCTCCGCAACGCCGCGCCGAGGGCGTTCAACGCGACCTGGAAGACGATCTTCGCCGCCAACTTCGTCGCGCTGCTGTCGTCGGTGGTGCTGTTCTTCCTGAGCGTCGGTTCGGTACGTGGGTTCGCCCTGTACCTCGGCGTCACCACGATCTGCGACGTGGTGGTGTTCTGGTTCTTCACCCGCCCGTTGGTCTTCTTGCTCGCCGACACCAAGTGGTTCGACTCGTCGAACCCGAAGTCGTTCGGCATCGGAACTGCCTTGGGAGGCACCCAGTGAGCGTCACCGAGCCCCGCTCCGGCGAGAGCACACCCATCACCGTCACGGGCGCAGACGGCCGTTCGTCGATCGGCGGCATGCCGATCGCGCGCACCAAGACCGGACGCCTGCTCGAGGGACAGACGGCGGTCGACTTCGTCGGCGGGCGGCGGTTCGGGTTGATCGCCTCCGGGCTGTTGATCCTGATCACAGTCGGATCGCTGTTCATCCAGGGTCTCAACCTCGGCATCGACTTCACCGGCGGCGTCTCGTGGGACGTTCCCTCGGAGAACGGCTTCGGCCCCGCCGACGCGGACGAGGTCCTCGCCCAGGCCGGATTGTCGACGGAGGGCGCCCGGATCCAGGAGCGCTCGTCCGATGCGGGCGAGTTCATCAAGGTGCAGGTCGGTGATCAGCCCGAAGAGGTCGGCACACAGCTCCGGCAGGCGTTCGCCGACTCTGCCGGGGTCGACCTCGAATCGGTCGACGTCAACCTCGTGAGCTCGACATGGGGCAGCGAGGTGACGAGCAAGGCGGTGCGGGCGCTCCTGATCTTCCTCGCACTGGTGGCGATCTACATCTCCTTGCGCTTCGAGTGGCGCATGGCGATCGCCTCGATCATCGCCATGGTCCACGACGTCCTCATCAGCGTGGGCATCTACTCGCTGTTCCAGTTCATCGTCACGCCCTCCACGGTGATCGCGTTCCTCACCATCCTCGGCTACTCGCTGTACGACACGATCGTGGTCTTCGACCGGATCAAGGAGAACGAGGCCCGGTTCGGCACCACCAAACCGCCGTACGCCGACGTCTTGAACGTGTCGATGAACCAGGTGCTGATGCGCTCCCTCAACACGACGATCTCATCGATCGTGCCGGTCGTCTCGCTGCTGTTCGTCGGGTCGTTCCTGATGGGGGAGGACACGCTCGCAGAGTTCGCGATCGCCCTCCTGGTCGGCATGGCCACGGGCACCTACTCGTCGATCTTCGTCGCGGTCCCGCTCCTGTACCTGTTCAAGAACAGCGACGCCAACTGGGCCGGATCCCGCAACTCCCCCCACGTCATCGGCGAGCCGCTGCGGGAGATGGTCGTGTCGGGCAACATGAGCGGTCGGCGTGCTCGCGGACGCGCGGCCGTCGCGTCACAGCAGGCCGACGCCGTCGTCCCCTCGTTGACGGGTGCGAACACCACCGAACAGGCCAAGGTGGCCCTCTCGCACCCGCCGCGGCCGCGCAAGAAGACACGCCGCTGAGGAAGCGTCGATGGCCCGCTCCGGGTCGGTAACCTCAGTCCATGGCAGCCAACGCGACCTGGGTCCGAGATCACATCCGGCCGATCGCCGACTACCCGAAGCCCGGCATCACGTTCCGTGACATCACGCCCCTGCTCGGCAACGCCGCCGCGTTCGGTCGGGCCGTCGACGACCTGGTCACCCGCTTCCACGACGTCGCCGTCGATCGGGTCGTCGGCATCGAGTCGCGAGGGTTCATCCTGGCTGCACCGGTCGCGTATCGTCTGCGCTCAGGGTTCGTTCCGGTCCGTAAGGCCGGCAAGCTGCCGTGGGCGGTCGCCCGCGAGGAGTACGAACTCGAGTACGGCACCGACAAGCTCGAGATCCACCGTGATGCGATCCACCCCGGCGAGCGCGTCCTCGTGGTCGACGACGTGCTGGCGACGGGCGGCACTGCCGCTGCGACCGGGCGCCTGATCGAGACCCTCGGCGGCGTGATCGTCGGGTTCGGATTCCTCCTGGAGTTGGCCGACCTCGATGGCCGTTCACGTTTGGGCGAGCACCGTGTGGAGAGTCTGACCGCGTACTGACGCGGCGCGAGGAGCACATGCCCACCGTCGATCGAGTCCTACCCTGGCGGCGGCACCACGAGACCGTCGCATCGGCGGAGCTGACGCCGCTGCTCGCCACGTACCGGCGGCGCCACCCCAAGGCGCGGGTCGACATGATCAACCGGGCGTACCACATGGCCGCCGAGGCCCACCGCAATCAGACCCGCTCCAGCGGCGAGAGCTACATCAATCATCCGCTGGCGGTTGCCACGATCGTCGCCGATATCGGCCTCGACGACATCTCACTCGCTGCGGCGCTGCTCCACGACGCCGTCGAAGACACCGAGATCACACTCGCCGACGTCGAGCTCCACTTCGGTTCCGAGGTCGCGCGCCTGGTCGACGGGGTGACCAAGCTCGAGCGCATCCAGTTCGACTCGCGTGAGGCGCAGCAGGCCGCGACGATGCGCAAGATGCTCGTCGCGATGGCGAAAGACCTCCGCGTCCTCGTCATCAAGCTCGCCGATCGGTTGCACAACATGCGAACCCTCGCAGGCATGCCGATCGAGAAGCAGCAGCGGATCGCGCAGGAGACGCTCGACATCTACGCTCCGCTCGCGCACCGGCTCGGCATCCAGGAGATCAAGCAGCAGCTCGAGGATCTCTCGTTCGCGGCGCTCCACCCGAAGCGCTACGCCGAACTCGATCACCTCGTCGCCACCCGCACACCGGAGCGGGAGATCTTCCTCGCCCAGGCGGTGGCAGACATCCGCGAGCGGCTCAAGGAGCTCGGCATCGAGGCCGAGGTCACGGGACGCGGCAAGCACCTGTGGAGCATCTACGAGAAGATGGTCGTGAAGAGCCGCGAGTTCGACGACATCTTCGACATCGTTGCGGTTCGCGTCATCGTCGACTCCATCAAGGACTGCTACGCCGCGCTCGGCAGCATCCACGGTCGTTGGCGTCCGGTCGTCGGTCGCTTCAAGGACTACATCGCGATGCCGAAGTTCAACCTCTATCAGAGCCTGCACACCACGGTGATCGGACCTCAGGGGCGGCCGATCGAGGTGCAGATCCGGACACGCGAGATGCATCATCGTGCCGAGTGGGGCGTTGCCGCCCACTGGGCGTACAAGGGTGACGGCAACACCTCCGACATCGACTGGCTGAACCGCATCATCGACTGGCAGGCCGAGGTCAGCGACCCGGCCCAGTTCATGGAGAACCTGAAGACCGACCTCGAGCAGGACGAGGTCTTCGTGTTCACGCCGAAGGGCAGGGTGATCACCCTGCCGGTCGACTCGACCCCGATCGACTTCGCGTACGCGGTCCACACCGAGGTCGGACATCGCTGTATCGGGAGCAAGGTCAACGGCCGGCTCGTGTCGCTCGACCATCGCCTCGTCAGCGGTGACACCTGCGAGATCTTCACGTCGAAGGTCGAGACCGCCGGCCCTTCGCAGGACTGGCTCGGCATCGCTGCGTCCCATCGGGCTCAGAACAAGATCCGGCAGTGGTTCAGTCGCGAGCGGCGAGTCGACATGATCGAGGCCGGTCGCGACGACCTCACCGACGAGTTCCGGCGCGAGGGCCTGCCCGTTCAGAAGATCTGGAGCAGCGATCACTTCACCACGGTGCTCGACGAGTTCGGCTACAGCGACCTCGACACGTTCCTCGCGGCGATCGGCGAGCACCATGTGTCGGCCCGGAGCGTCGCTCAGAAGGTCTCGAAGGCGTTTCACGGCGTCGGCGACGATGAACAGGTCCCCGCCACCCCCTTCACGCCCCGACACCGGCGCCGGTCCGACGGGTCCACGGGAGTGCACGTCGAGGGTCTCGATGACGTGCTCGTGCGACTCGCGAACTGCTGCACGCCGGTGCCGGGCGACGAGATCCTCGGGTTCGTCACGCGTGGCCGCGGCGTGAGTGTGCACCGCATCGACTGCGCCAACGCGATGTCGCTCGCCGCCGAGCAGTCGACGAGGATGATCGACGTCGAGTGGGACAGCGATCACTCGTCGGCCACGTTCAAGGTGGCGGTCGAGGTGGTGGCGCTCGACCGCACCCGGCTCCTGCGAGACGTCGCCAACACGCTCGCCGAGCACCACGTCAACATCGTCTCGTGCGAGACGGTCACCGGCGACGATCGTGTGGCGCGCATGCGCTTCGGCATGGAGCTCTCCAACCCGGCCCAGCTCAACTCGGTGCTGCTCACCATCAAGCACATCGACGGCGTCTACGACGCCTACCGGATCCTCCCCGGCGGCGCCCCCACCCGCAGCTGACGTCGTGGTCCCGGACTCGGTGGCTGACGCAAATCGGTAGCCGGCTGCTGTTATCCGCTTGTTAGCGGCCATTCGTATGGTCGCCGCATGGCACACAGTTCGCTGTTCGGCGGGACCACCTGGAAGAGGGCGACGTTCGTCGTTGCCGCCCTGATGGCGGCCGGCTCGATCTGGACCGCTCCGGCACAGGCGGAGGCGCCGGTCCAGTTCGAGCCGCTCCCAGCGCCGCAGCGCATCGCCGACACCCGGATCGGAGCAGAGACCGCGGACGGTCAGGTCCAGGGCACCGGCGCTGTCGCAGCGGGACAGGTGCTCACGCTCCAGATCGGCGGCCGGGTCGGTGTTTCGCCCTCTGCCGCTGCGGCAACGCTCAACGTCACCGCGGTCGGGGCTTCAGGACCAGGCTTCCTCACCGTCTACCCCTGTGACCAGGATCGGCCGCTGTCGTCGAACGTGAACTACCTCGCTGGGACGGTCCGCTCGAACGGCGTGTTCGCCGCACTCGACGGCCAGGGGCGTGCATGCATCTACACGCTGGCAACCGTCGACATCATCGTCGACGTCAACGGATGGCTACCCGACGGGGTGTTCGAGCCGCTCGCGGCGCCGCGCCGAATCGCCGACACGCGCGTCGGAGCGGAGACCTTCGACGGCGTCGCCCAGGGCGCCGGCAAGCTCGGGGCGAGCAGTGTGCTCCGGGTACAGGTGGCGGGTCGTGTCGGGATCGACGCCGATGCCACCGCAGCGGTGCTCAACGTGACGGTGGCCGATCCCGACGGCGGCGGGTTCGTCACCGTCTACCCGTGCGATCCGGTGCCGCCGCTGGCGTCGAACCTGAACTACGCGCCCGGCGAAGTCACTGCGAACTCGGTGGTCGCCCGCCTCGACGATGACGGCGCCATCTGTCTGTTCACGCTGGCGCCAGCGCACCTCATCGTCGATGTCAGCGGCACGCTTGCGAGCAGCTACTTCACCGGTCTGGCCGCACCGCAGCGGCTGGTCGACAGCCGGGCCGGTTCGGAGACCGTCGACGGCGTTGTCGAGGGCGACGGCTTCCGGCGAGCGGGCACCACGTTGCAGTTCCCGATCGTCGGGCGTGCGGGGATCCCGGCGAACGCGACGGCGGTGGCGCTCAACGTCACTGCGGTCAATCCTGTGTCTCCCGGATTCCTGACCCTGCATCCGCGCAACTCCGGGCGTCCGAACGCGTCGAACGTCAACTACGGCGTCGGCGGCGTGTCGGCCAACACGGTCATCGCAGCCGTGGGCGGCGGCGGCATGGCATGCCTGTTCGCATCGTCCGATGTCGACGTGGTCGTCGACGTCGCCGGCTACTTCGTCGGTGAGCCGCCTGCCGACACCGGCACCCGGTGCCCGCTCGAGTTCCCGATCCGCGGCCTGTGGAACGGTTACCCGGTGGGTCCGTACCAGATGCCGGCCGGCCGGTACGTGAGCGAGAATCCGCCGCCGGACGACGTCTGGTGTGAAGCACGCCGACTCACCCAGCGCGAGTTCAACTTCTCGGTCAACACCGTGCTCGGCAGCAATGTCGCGATCGGTCGCTACCTCTTCGCCGACGTCCGGCCCACCGATGCCTTCGTCGATTTCGTCACGGTCCGTGGCTTCGAGACGGTCGGCACGTGCGACCCGCTCGTGCCATACGTCGAGCCGACCGTCGTGACCCCGACGAACACGTTCGTCTCGGGCAACTGGATGGTCGGCGTGCACATCGAGCCCGGCACCTACCGGAGCAGTCGGGCCCCTGGCGGCGGTCGGTGCGTCGTACTGGTCGTGTCGTCGTGGGACGGCGCAGCCGGTTCTCGCATCGCCCGCTACGAGAGCGCCGATGACGACTCGATCGTGATCTCGGTCCCGGCGAACGCCGAGGGCATCGGCGTCAGCAACACCTGCAACCCGTTCACGCGGTGACGGCTGCGGCCCTGCCGGCGTTCTCGATCTGACCCTCCGGAGTCAGGGCGCTGTGTTCGCGCTCCCACTCGAAACGCTCACGCCGCGGATCCACGGCCGTCAGCGTAGACCTTGTCGCTAGCCTGCGTGGCCGTGCCTGCGTTCCAGACGAGCCCCGGGATGCGCGACATCCTCGCGCCGGAGTCGGCGCGATGGCGGCGCTTCACGCAGGTGTTCGCCGACGTCGTCGAAGGCGCCGGCTATCGCCAGATCATCTCGCCGATCATGGAGGACCTCGGGGTCTTCACGCGCATCGGCGAGGCGACCGACGTGGTGACCAAGGAGATGTACGACTTCGTCGACAAGGGCGGCCGGCACGTCGCCCTGCGACCCGAACTCACAGCGTCGGTGTGCCGTGCATTCGTCGAGCATCGCCCGGTGACGCCGTGGAAGGCGTGGTACTCCGGTTCCCAGTTCCGATACGAGAAGCCTCAGCGGGGGCGCTATCGGCAGTTCGATCAGGTGGGTATCGAGGCGCTCGGGGCAGACGATCCTTACCTCGATGTCGAGGTGATCGCGCTCGGTTGGGAGTTCTATCGCCGTCTCGGGCTCCAGCAGGTGAGGTTGCTCGTCAACAGCCTCGGCGAGCCCGACGATCGTGCCCGCTACGTCGAGGCGCTCCGGGCGCACTTCGCTGCCGCCGGCGACCAGCTGAGCGAGCAGAGCCGCGTCACGCTCACCAAGAACCCGCTGCGCGTGCTCGACTCCAAGCGTCGTGAAGACACGACGTTCGTCGCGTCGGCGCCGACGATCGACGAGTTCTGGTCGGACGCTGCGGCCGCCCACTTCGAAGCGGTGCGTGACGGGCTCGTTGCCCTCGACATCCCGTTCACCGTCGAGCTCAAACTCGTGCGAGGGCTCGACTACTACCGGCACACCACGTTCGAGTTCCAGGGTCTCACCCTCGACTCGGCCCAGAACGCCCTCGGCGGTGGCGGTCGCTACGACGGTCTCGTCGAGTCCCTCGGCGGCCCGCCGACCGCCGGCATCGGGTTCGCCCTCGGTCTCGACCGCACACTGCTCGCCTGTGACGACGAAGGTACGTTCCCCGCACCCGGCGCGACGGTCGACGCGTTCGTCGTCGACACCACCGGCGGCCGTGAGGCGCTCGTGATCACGGCCGAACTCCGAGCGGCAGGGCTCAGCGCCGACCGGGCATACGAACAGCGCAGCATGAAGGCCCAGATGAAGGCCGCCGACCGCAGCGACGCCGCCCTCTCGATCATCGTGGGCACCGACGAGTTGGCTGCCGGTACCGTCACCGTGCGCCCGATGCGCGGCGGCGAACAGTCCGCCGTCGCCCGCGCCGACATGGTCACCACCATCCAGCATCTCCTCTCGATCCACCAGAACACGGAAGCCTGACACCCATGACATCCACCGCCATGCGAACGCACCAGTGCGGCGAGCTCCGCGTCGACCAGATCGGCCAGACCGTCACCCTCGCCGGATGGGTCGCGACTCGCCGCGAGCACGGTTCCTCGCTCGCCTTCGTCGACGTCCGCGACCACACCGGCGTCACGCAGTGCGTCGTCGACAACACGGTCGACGTGCGCGCCGAATACGTCGTCCGCGTCACCGGCACCGTCGCGGCTCGCCCTGCAGAGAACGTCAACGACAAGTTGCCCACCGGAGGCGTCGAGATCCAGGACTGCGTGGTCGAGGTGTTGAACGTGGCCGAGGCGCCGCCGTTCCCGATCAGCGAGCGGACCGACACGGTGGCCGAAGGCACGCGTCTCCAGTACCGCTTCCTCGACATCCGCCGCGAGCGCATGCAGCGCAACCTGCGTGTCCGCGCTGCCGTGAACTCCGCGATCCGCACGGCGATGGAGGACCAGGGCTTCGTCGAGGTCGAGACGCCGATGCTCGTGCCCTCGACCCCGGAAGGTGCTCGCGAGTTCATCGTGCCGAGCCGCCAGCAGCCCGGATCGTTCTACGCGCTGCCGCAGAGCCCGCAGCTGTTCAAGCAACTCCTGATGGTGGCGGGGATCGATCGGTACTACCAGCTGGCCCGCTGCCTTCGCGACGAGGATCTCCGCGCCGACCGTCAGTACGAGTTCATGCAGCTCGACGCCGAGATGAGCTTCGTCGACCAGGACGACGTCCACACCGCGATCGGCAATGCGGTCATCGCTGCCGCCCGCGCCGCCGGCCACGAGACCGGCGAGATCGTGAAGATCACCTGGCACGAGGCGATGGACAAGTACGGCATCGACAAGCCCGATCTCCGTTTCGGGATGGAGCTCACCGAGTTGACCGATGTGTTCTCGGCGACCGAGTTCAAGGCGTTCGCCGGAGCGTCGTGCATCAAGGGCATCAACGCCACCGGCAAGGCCGAGGAGTTCGGCCGCAACAAGCTCGACGGCCTCACCGACACCGCCAAGCGACTCGGAGCGAAGGGCCTCGTGTGGATGAAGGTCGCGGCGGACGGCACGCTCGAGTCGCCCGTTGCGAAGTTCCTCACCGAGTCCGAGCTCGCTGCGCTGGCCGAGCGGCTCGCCGCCTCGCCTGGCGATCTCCTGCTGATCGTGGCCGACGAGTGGATCACCACGTGTGAGGCGCTCGGTCAGCTCCGCAACGACCTCGGCCGGCCGCCGGTGTTCGAGGGGCCATACCGCTACCTGTGGGTGGTCGACTTCCCGATGTTCGTCGGGGTCGACGACGTCACCGGCCGACCGAAGCCCGGTCACCACCCGTTCACCCAGCCCCACCCCGACGACGTCGATCGTCTCGAGACCGACCCGATGTCGGTGCGCAGTCAGGCGTATGACCTCGTCCTCAACGGGTGGGAACTCGGCTCGGGTTCGATCCGGATCCACCAGCCAGAGCTCCAGGCGCGCATCTTCGAGTTGCTCGGGATCTCTGCCGAGGAGCAGCAGCGCAAGTTCGGGTTCTTCCTGAATCCGTTCAGGTACGGCGCGCCGCCGCACGGTGGCTTCGCGTTCGGGATCGATCGCCTCGTGGCGATCCTGGCAGGGGAGGAGAACATCCGCGAGGTGATCGCCTTCCCGAAGACGCAGAGCGGCGCCGACCCGATGACCAACGCCCCCACCCCGGTCGCCGACAAACAGCTCAACGAGCTCGGCATCCGCGTGCTCCCACGCGTCGACTGAGTGCTCGGTCAGTGGAGCGTGACCGTCAGCTCCGCGAGGCCGTGCAGCGCAGCGTTGGCCCCCCACTGCGGGATGCCGACGTCGAAGCGCTCGACGCGATCGGCGAGCGCACCGAACAGAGCGACCAGCTCGGTGCGTGCCAGGGCGGCACCTGCGCAGTGGTGCACGCCGAAGCCGAACCCGATGTGGTCGGTCGCGGGCCGTGCGATGTCGAACCGATCTGGCTCGGCGAACCTGGCGGGGTCGCGGTTGGCGGCACCGATCAACACGACCACGCGGTCGCCCGCCGAGATGGAGAAGCCGTCGATCTCGGTGTCGACGGTCGCGCACCGGGTGTAGCGCTGCACGGGCGAGTACAGACGCACCACCTCGTTGATCGCGCCCGGGAGCAGGCCGCGGTCGGCGCGCACGGCGCCCCACGCGTCGGGATTGGTGCCGAACAGCAGCACGGCGCTCGCGATGGCGCTCGCAGTGGTGTCCATCCCGGCGTGGATGTACCCCATGACGATGCCCGGGCACTCCTCGGGTGAGACGTCGCCGGAGTCGCCTGCGCCGAAGATCTCTGCGCCCCAGCCGCCGGGCGTGAGGTGTTCTGGCGTGACGACGTGCTGGACGTAGTCGAGTAGTTCGCGGAAGCCCGGCTTGGCGCGGTCGTAGCGCTCACCGGCGGGCCCCCACAGATCGAACGCGTCCTGCGCGCACGGTACGAGCCGCTCACGCCCGGCCATCGGGAGCCCGACGAGATCTCCGACGACCGACACGCTGAACGACACACCCAGATCGTGCACGGCGTCGAACGGGCGACCGACCGGCAGCGACGCAGTCAACTCCCGTGCGCGTGCGGCGACGAACTCCTCGCGATCGCGCATCCGTCGCGGGACGAGTTGCTGGTTGAGGACCTTGCGGCGACGGTCGTGATCGGGAGGGTCGCTCATGATCACGCCCGCTCCCGCGCGTGCGTTCATCTCGTCGGTCAGCATGATGCCCCTGGCCGACGTGAAGGTACGCCAGTCCTGGAGTGCGCCACGCACTGCGTCGTAGCCGGTCAACGCGTACACGCCCTCGCGCTCGAGGCGGACGACAGGCCCCAGGGCTCGGAGCGCGGCGTAGGCGCCGAACGGTTCACGCAGGTTGGCGTCGCTCCACAGGTCGATGTCACTGCTCGGTGCGATCCTCGTCGCCATGATCAGCTCCCCTCAACTGCATATCAAGTAGATTGACATTCAAGACTAGACCCGGCGACGTGGGCAGTAGCCCTCGGACGGACTCGGCCCGGCCAGGTATCGTTGCACTGTGTTGGACCTCGGGATCGACCTCAGCGTCTGGCCGTGGATCTGGCTGGTCACAGCGGTCGTCTTCGCCCTGATCGAACTGATCTTCGTCGGCGGCTCGTTCATCGTGCTGCCCTTCGCCGCATCGGCGTTCGCTGCCGCGATCCTCGCGTTCTACGACGTCTCGATCGAGATCCAGTGGTCGGTGTTCGCGTTCGGCGGCGGGGTGCTCTTCGTCGTGATGTATCAGTGGGCACAGAAGTTCATGCGGGAGCACCCTGCGACTCCGGGTGTCGGCGCCGACCGGCTCGTCGGCATGATCGGCACGGTGACCGCAGCCATCGCGCCCGACGACATCGACCGGCGAGGCCGCGTCAGCGTCGAGGGCGAGGTCTGGTCGGCCCTCGTGGACGGGGACGAGTCGATTCCCGCCGGCGCACGTGTCAAGGTGATCTCCATGAAGGGCACGCGGGTGATCGTCGTGCCACAGCTGTCGGAGCATCCGCCCGACCGAAAGGAATGACCTGATGGTCTACGTCATCGTCGTGATCGCACTCGCGATCGTCGGCATCGCGGTCCTCGCTGCCGCGGTGAAGATCGTCCGCCCGTACCAGCGAGGCCTGGTGGAGCGGCTCGGCAAGTACAAGACCACCAAGGAACCCGGCCTGCAGATCATCCTGCCGTTCATCGAGACGATGCAGCTGATCGACATGCGCGAGCAGGTGGTCGACGTGCCGCCCCAGGAGGTCATCACCTCCGACAACGTGGTGGTGTCGGTCGACGCCGTCGTCTACTACGAGGCGACCGACCCGCAGCGGCTCGTCTACAACGTGGCCGACTTCTTCACCGCGATCACCAAGCTCGCCCAGACCAACCTGCGCAACCTCATCGGTGACCTCGAACTCGACCGCGCGCTCACGTCGCGCGACACCATCAACACCCAGCTCCGCGAGGTGCTCGACGATGCCACCGACAAGTGGGGTGTCAAGGTGGTCCGCGTCGAGATCCAGCGCATCGACCCGCCGCCGGAGGTCGTGTCCGCGATGCACGCCCAGATGCGCGCCGAGCGCGATCGCCGAGCGACCGTGACCGAGGCGCAGGGCTATCGGGAAGCAGCGATCGCTCGCGCGGACGGCGAGAAGCAGTCGGCAGTGCTCGCCGCCGAAGGACGCAAGCAGTCGGCGATCCTCGACGCCGAGGGCGACGCCCAGGCGATCGAGCTGCGGGCCCAGGCCGACCGCCTGCGCATCGCCCTCCAGGGGCAGGGCGAAGGCGAAGCGGCCCAGAAGCGGCTGTCGGGCATCAAGGCCGCCGGGGCCGACCAGAACGTCCTCACCGTCGAGTACCTGCAGACGCTCGCCCGCATCGGCGACGGACGCGCCACCAAGTTGGTCATCCCCGCCGACTTCTCGGGCCTGCTCGGCAGCGTCGCCGCGATCGCCGAGGCGATCCGTCCGGACGACGCCGACGACCAGGTGCGACCCAAGCACGGCCTCCCCATCCCGGACCCCGACGAGCGCGTCGAACTCCCGCCGGAGTGATGGGGAAGAGGCTCCCGTGAAGCGAACCGAAGCACCCAGACCCGGTTGGTACCCCGATCCCGCCGGTGGATCGCGGCTGCGCTGGTGGGAGGGTGATGACTGGTCCGACCGGTACCGCGCCCGACCACCCGACATGCGCCGGGTTCCAGTCGGGCAGATGACAGCAGGCCAGGGAGCGTGGGCCGATCAGGTGACACCCGCCAACCTCGGCCAGGCCGCGCAGCGAATCGGACAGCAGGCCGGTCAGCATGTCCAACAGATGCAGCAGATCGACAACGCCCAGCTCGTCGAGCAGGTGCGCCGTGCGGCCCGCGAGGAAGCCCAACGGGCGTCCGAGCTGTTCGGCCAGCAGGCGCGCGCGGCGACTCGCAACATCGCGCCGCTGATCACCGAGTACACCACCCGGATCGGTCGTGTGATCCGGTTCCTGTCGGTTCTCGCGCTGATCGTGCTGGTGGTCTACGTCGGTTTCCAGATCTGGGCCCAGCAGAGCCTGTTCGAGTGGATCGGCGAACGGATCGACAACGTCACCGACCGCGACGCCGGCGCCCTGTTCGGGGTACGCCTCAGACGCTGACGGCCCGCTCGCCGGGCCGGCGCGCGGTCGCCGTGGAGATCAGATGTCGCCGTCGAGCGGGACGATCTCGTATTCGGTGGGCACGTGCTCCGCATCGAGCCGGAGCTGCAACCGCCGGTAGTCGTCGAGCACCCGCGGGTCCGGCGCCCAGGTGCGGGCGTAGTACACCTTGACGACACCCGCCTGGATGAGCTCCTTGCTACAGGAGAAGCAGGGTTGGTCGGTCGTGTAGACGACCGAAGCGTCGGTCGACGCGCCGAAGCGGCCCGCCGTCAGCAGCGCGTTCGCCTCGGCGTGCACGCAGATGCACAGGTCGTAGGCGGTGCCCGAGACGAACTGGTCGCGGTCGGCGCAGCGCAGGCAGCCACCGTCGAGGCAGTTCGGGAGACCCTCGGGTGTGCCGTTGTAGCCGGTCGCGATGACGCGATCGCCTTTGACGAGCACCGCCCCGACCTTGCGGCCGCGGCAGTTGGCGCGCCGCGCCGCGGCGAAGGCGAGTGCGAGGTAATAGTCGTCGCGATCGGGGAGCGGCATCGGCTGACCACCGTAGCCAACCCGGCTACCATCGACTCCATGACCGAGCTTCGCGATGAGTTCCCTGCCGGCGTCCTCACGGGCGATGACGTCCAGGCCGTGTTCGCGCTGGCCAAGGCCAACGGTTTCGCGCTCCCGGCGGCCAACTGCATCGGCAGCAACTCGATGAACGCGGTCATGGAGACTGCCGCCAAGCTCAACTCGCCCGTGATCATCCAGTTCTCGAACAGCGGTGGAGCGTTCGTCGCCGGCAAGGCGATCGCCGTCGACAAGCACCGGGCAGCAGTGCTCGGATCGATCGCCGGAGCGCAGCATGTCCACACGCTCGCGTCGGCATACGGCGCTCGCGTCATTCTCCACACCGATCATTGCGCCAAGAAGCTCCTGCCATGGGTCGACGGCCTGCTCGACGCGGGCGAGGAGCACTTCCGGGCCACGGGTCGGCCGCTGTTCAGCTCCCACATGCTCGACCTGTCCGAGGAGCCGATCGAGGAGAACGTCGAGATCTGCAAGCGTTACCTCGAGCGCATGTCGACGATGGGCATGACGCTCGAGATCGAGCTCGGAATCACCGGTGGCGAGGAGGACGGCGTCGACAACTCCGACAAGGACGAAAGCGACCTCTACACCAAGCCCGAAGAGGTCGCGTACGTCTACGAGGAGCTCTCCTCGGTGAGCGAACGGTTCACGATCGCCGCCGCGTTCGGCAACGTGCACGGCGTGTACAAGCCGGGCAACGTCAAGCTCAAGCCGTCGATCCTGCGTGACAGCCAGGTGCACATCGCCACCAAGCACGGCACCGGGGATCGCCCGGTCGACTTCGTGTTCCACGGAGGGTCCGGCTCGTCGCCGTCCGAGATCGCCGAGGCGATCAGCTACGGGGTCGTGAAGATGAACATCGACACCGACCTGCAGTGGGCCTTCTGGGACGGCATCCGGGGGTACGAGGCGGCCAAGCACGACTACCTCCAGGGTCAGATCGGCAACCCGGAGGGAGACGACAAGCCCAACAAGAAGGTGTACGACCCCCGGGTGTGGCTGCGTGCCGGCGAGGAAGCCTTCGTCGTCCGCCTCGAGCAGGCGTTCGCCGAGCTGAACAACGTCGGCACGCTCGCCTGAGCGCCCCGCACGGGCATCGGGCCCGGTTCGACTGTCACACCCCTCGCGTACGGTCGCGTGCGTCCGGCTTCCCCCTGAGCACCGTCCCAACCCAGGGGAGCCATCCATGTTCACGTCCAACTTCGTCGTCCTGCGGGGCCGTCTCTCGAGCGACCCCGTCGTGCGCGATCTGCCGTCGGGTGCCTCGGTCACCCAGATCGAGCTGACCACCAAGTGCGAGGGCGCAGCCGTCTCGGTGCCGGTCGTCGTCGAGTCCGGGGCGATCACGGTCGGCGAGGGCGACGATGTGGTCGTCGTCGGTCACGTGCGCCGTCGGTTCTTCCGTGCAGGCGGGGTGACCCAGAGCCGAACCGAGGTGGTGGCCGCCGAGCTCCATCCGGTCCGCCGTCGTCGCGCTGTCGAGCGGGCGATCGCCAGGGTTCACACGATGACCACGGCGGTACCAATCGATTCATGACGAGTTGATGACGAGAGACTCGATTCCGTCATCGTTTCGTCATGTAAGCTCCCTGACGGCCACCTCCCGCTGCGGTGGCCGAGAGGAGCCCTCATGAAGCGTGCGCTCGGCGCCGTCCTGCTCGCCGGTCTCGTGGCCGCATCGATCCTGGTGCTGCCGCGGCCGGCATCGGTTGGCGCCGCGACCGACATGATCTCGCCGACGCGAGTGCTCGACACCCGTGACGGTACGGGTGCGCGCCGCGGGCAGCTCGACGCGGGCGAAACCCTCACCCTTCGTCTCGGCACCGTGTCCGTGTCCGGCGCCACGACCGTGTTCCTCAACCTGACCACGATCGATGCCTCGACACCTGGCGTCGTCACAGCCTGGCCGTGCAACCGGCAACGCCCCGACACGTCGGTCGTCAACTTCGAACCAGGCCGTGCCGTGCCCAACATGGTGGTGCTCGAGTACACGTCCGCGGGCATCTGCTTCGCGTCGTCGTCACGCATCCACCTAATCGCTGATTTGACCGCAGTCGCCACCGACGGCGACGTCACGGGCATCGCACCGAGCCGTCTGCTCGACACGCGCACCGGCTCGCGCTTGCGGGCCGGTACCGAGCAGCGCGTCACGATCGCCGGCTCACCCGGCATCCCGCAGAATGCGACCGCCGGCGTCGTCAACGTCACGGTCGTGCTCCCGGCGGCCGACGGGTTCGTGATCGTGAAGCCGTGCGGATCGTCCTCGAACGCGTCCACGGTCAACTTCCGGCGCAACGAGGTCGTTGCCCACCTCACCTTCGCGGCGCTCGACCGTGGTGCGCTCTGCGTCGTCTCGTCGGTCGAGACCGACGTCATCGTCGACTCATTCGGGTACATGACCGGCGGTTCGGTGCGGTCACTCACCCCGGCGCGTCTTCTCGACAGCCGGATCGGATTCGGTGGATCGTCGGGCCGCATCGACTCGGGGCAGACGGCACGTCTCCAGGTGACCGGACGCGGGAACGTCCCTGCCCGAGCGCTCGGCGCCACCGTGAACATCGTCGCGACAGACAGCCAGGGTGAGGGCTTCATCACCCTGTGGGCATGCGACGGCACGATGCCGTTGGCCTCGACGATCAACATGTGGCCCGGCATGACCCGCAGCAACCAGGCCACGATCAAGCTGTCGGGGTCCGGTGAGCTGTGCATCCGACCGTTCACCTCGAACGGCACCGGCATCCACGTCGTGCTCGATGTCGTCGGCTACGTGGCAGGGAGCAACACCGCAGGCCCGGTCACCACCACGACGATCGATCCCTACTCGACCACGACGACCACGACGACCACGACGACGACCAGCCCGCCCGCAGGCTCGGGCGACTTCGAGACCCTCCCCGTCGGCGCCGCCCTGCCGTCCGGTGCCCAGTGCGCGACGAGGGTGCGATCAGCGGCCGAGGTGCGCCCCGAGAACGCCGCGCAGAACGCCACCCGAGGCTTCGCGAACGGCTTCCGAACAGGTGAGTGGCCCGGCTTCGGCAGGGTCGACGGCGACTTCACGGGCACCACCGACGAGATCATCCAGTGGGCCGCGTGCAAGTGGGGCATCGATGTCGACATCGCCCGTGCGCAGATCATCAAAGAGTCGTACTGGTACATGGCGACCAATGGCGATGGCGGCGACTCCTTCGGAGTCGGACAGGTTCGAGTGCCGTTTCACGGAACCCGCCCGTCCGGTTCCAGCCCGGGCACCGGTGCGTTCCAGTCCGACAACGCGATCCGGTCAACCGCCTACAACCTCGACTACACGTACGCGTCGTGGCGGGCGTGCTACGAGGGCGTCTACACATGGTTGAACCAGACGGACGAGCGCAACGGCACGTACGGCCCGGGCGACGTGTGGGGGTGCGTCGGCGTCTGGTTCAGCGGCCGGTGGTACTGGAACACCGACGCCTATCTGAATCAGACCGGCGACAGCGTGCGCTTTCACTATGCCAACAAGACCTGGCTGACGCAGAGCTTCATCAACGGCTGATCGCTGCCGCGCTCAGGAGAGCTCGCGGATCACGAGTCCGGTGCGGAGCTTGGGTGTGAAGAACGTCGACTTCGGCGGCATGAGCAGGCCCTCTCGTGCCGTGCGCTCGATCTCGGCGACGCTCACCGGACGGATCATCACGGCGGCGGTGATCGTCGGGTCGGCCTGCATCGACTCCAACAGTTCGTCGACACCGTGCTGGTAGCCGACCGTGTGCTTCACGCCGTCGAGCGAGTGTTCGAGCCAGGCGCCGTCGAGCGCACGGACGCCCTCGAACGCACCGTCGCGAGGCATCAACCAGTCGCCGGTACCGTCGGGGTACACGAGGCACAGGTACCCGCGCTCGTCCATCTCGGCGAGTGTCTGGGGGCCGACCGGGCCGATCTGCCAGAGCTCGAAGTGCTTCGACAACGCAGCCATCAGGTCGACACGACTGATGTCGCGGTACACGCGATGGATCGCAGCGACGCTCAACTGTTCGGCCACCAACTCACTGACGAACGCGAGCGTGAGCTCGGCCGAGGTGTCGTCCGAGCCGGTCGCCTCGCGGACCTCGTCTCGGTAGGTGCGCGAGATCGAGTATCGGTGGTGGCCGTCGGCGATCAGCACGTCGTCCGACCAGACCATCGCGCTGATGGCCTGCACCCTCGCCTCGTCGGTCACGCGCTCGACCGAATGGGTGACATCGTCGACCGTGACCGAGGCGATCGGCTCGCCGGGCTCGGTCAGTAGCGACGTCAGCCCTTCGGCCAGCGAGAGCCCCCAGATCGGCGACAGGTTGGCCCGGGTGGCGCGGGTGAGGTCGAGGCGATCGGTAGTGGCCTTCGGCGTGGTGCGCTCGTGGGGGAGCACGCGTCCGGCACCGGCGTCGACGACCTCGAGGGCGCCGAGCACCCCGACGATCTCGCGGTCGCGCCCCAGGTCGTCGGTGAAGCGCATGCGGTACAGCGTGAACGAGGGCTCCGGGTCCCGGGCGAGGACGCCGTCGTCGACCCACTGCCGGAGCACCGCCGCGGCCGCCTCGTACCGGCCGTCGCCGTCACGCTCGCGGGGAACGTCGACGTGCACGATGTTCTGCTCGTGACGGCCGGCCAGCTCATCGACGTCCGAGTCGGACAGCACGTCGTACGGCGGGGCGATCAGATCGTCGATGTCGGCGGCCGCGTACCGGAGCGCGGCGAAAGGTTCGAACCTGGGCACGGCCACAGGTTGGCAGGTCACGCCGGCCTGCTACAACGGCGGCATGCGCGATTGGTCGGCGACACGCTTCGTCCTCTGTGACCTCGATGGGGTGGTGTGGTTGGCACGGGAGGCGATACCCGGTGCGGCTGAGGGGATCGCGGCGCTGCGCGAGTCAGGTCGGCGGGTCCTGTTCGTCACCAACAACTCGTTCTCACTGTTGGCGGAACAGGAGGCAGCGTTGGCGGCGATCGGCATCCCCGCCGAGGGCGACGTGATCACCTCGGCGCAGGCGGCAGCGTTTCTCGTCGAACGTGGCGAGACCGTGCTCGTGTGCGGCGGGCCCGGCGTCGTGGAAGCGGTCACCGCTCGCGGAGCCGAACCGGTCGTCGAGGGCGACGCCGATGTCGTGGTCGTCGGCTTCCATCGCGACTTCGACTACGAGCGCATGCGGGTCGCGAGCGATGCCGCGCGTCGTGGGGCTCGGCTGGTGGCCACCAACGACGACCCGACCTATCCGACACCCGACGGACCGATCCCGGGTGGCGGGGCGATCGTTGCAGCGGTGAGCACGGCTGCCGGCGTTGCGCCGGTCGTCGCCGGCAAGCCCTTCGCGCCGATGGCAGATCTCGCACGCTCCCGGTGCGGGCCGACGTTCACCGGAGCAGCTGCGGTGATGGTGGGGGACCGCTGGACGACCGACGGTCTCTTCGCCGCGGCGCTCGGCTGTCCGTTCGCGCTCGTGCGCAGCGGTGTCACGGCTCCGGGTGCTCACGTGGGCGGCAGCGTCGATCTCGACGTCGCCGATCTCGCCGCGGTGGCTGCGACGATCATCGGTCCCATCTGAGCCACCCCGATCGGGCGTGTCGGTAGGCTGAACCCATGGGAAACTCAACCGTCAAGAAGTTCCTCGACGCGGGTGTGCAGTTCACCGACATGTCGCGCAAGCAAGCCGATGGGCTCGTGAAGAGTCTGGTGAAGTCGGGTGAGGTACAGCGCAAGGACGCTGAGAAGGTCGTCTCGCAGTTGCTCGAGCGTGGCCGGGAGACCACCGAGCGGGTGGCGCAGCTCGTTCAAGCCGAGGTGTCCAAGCAGCTGTCTGCCTTCTCCGAGCGCTTCGACGAGGTCGAGGATCGCATCGAATCGCTGGCCGAAGCCCTCGAGGAGCGCGTGAAGCGAGGCGCCGCGAAGCAGGCTCCGGCTGCTCCAGCCGCTCAGGCTCCCGCCAAGAAGGCTCCCGCCAAGAAGGCTCCCGCCAAGAAGGCACCAGCGAAGAAGGCACCCGCGAAGAAGGCACCCGCGAAGAAGGCACCGGCCAAGAAGGCTCCGACCAAGAAGGCACCCGCGAAGAAGGCACCCGCCAAGAAGGTTGCGGCCGTCGGGTCGTCGGGTGTTCGCAAGGTCAGCACCTCCCGGTCCAGCTGAGCCCTTCGAGCGGCGACGTCGCGTGTGCTGGTGTCCATGAGCAGCAGGCGTCGGCTCGATGCCGACCTGTTGCGGCGTGGGCTGGTGTCGAGTCGCAGCGAAGCTCACCAGTTGATCTCCGAGCACCGAGTGCTCGTCAACGGCGCTCTCGCCGACAAGCCGGCGCGGCAAGTCGCGGCCGGCGATCAGGTCATCGTGACCGGACCGCCACCGCGATTCGTCGGGCGTGGTGGTCTCAAACTCGATCACGCGCTCGACGCGTTCGGTGTCGACGTGGCCGGTCGCCGCGCACTCGATGCGGGTGCCTCGACGGGTGGATTCACCGACTGCCTCCTCCAGCGTGGCGCGGCACACGTGGTGGCGATCGACGTCGGCCATGGCCAACTCCACGAGCGGCTCCGTGTCGATCATCGAGTGACCAACCTCGAGCGGACCAACGTCCGATCGATCACGGCCGATCAGGTCGGCGGGCCGGTCGACCTCGTGGTCGGCGACCTCTCGTTCATCTCCTTGCGGCTCGTCATCGATCCGCTGCGCTCCGTGTGCCAGCCTGGGGCCACGATGGTCCTGCTCGTGAAGCCCCAGTTCGAGGCCGGCCGGGCCGAGGTCAGCCGCGGTCGGGGTGTCATCACCGATCCCGACGTGTGGGCCCGTGTCCGGGACGAGATCGCAGCAGCGATCACCGCCAGCGGTTGCCGGGTGCTCGCGTGGACGGATTCACCGATCACCGGTGCCGACGGGAACCGAGAGTTCCTGGTGCACGTCGGTGTGTCCGATCCGGTGATGTCGTGACCCGAGCGTTGATCGTGGTCCACCACGAGCGGAGCGATGCGCGAGAGGCAGCAGTCCGCGCCGCCGAATGGCTCAGGTCGAGAGGCCACACCGCGTGGATGACACCCGACGAGGCGAGGGCGGTCGGCCTCGACGACCTCGCCGGACCGGCCGCCGCCGACACTGCAGACCTCGTGATCAGCCTCGGCGGAGACGGCACGATGCTCCGATCCGTGCACATGATCGGTGGGGCGAGCGTGCCGCTGCTCGGGGTCAACTTCGGACGGTTGGGCTACCTGACCGAAGTCGAGGTCGACGAGCTCGCGGATGCGCTCGCCAAGGTGGAGGCCGGGCCCGAGGACGGCGGGTGGCACCTCGAGGAGCGGATGATGCTCGACGTGCAGGCCTTCGATGGTGCCGGCGTTTCGCTCGGCGCCTGGCGTTCGCTCAACGAGGCCGTCGTCGAGAAGCGCGCCTCGGGGCAAACCGTGAGCCTGCTGCTACGGATCGACGGCGAGCGGTTCACGTCGTACGCCGCGGACGGTCTGATCGTCTCGACGCCGACCGGCTCGACCGCCTATTCGCTGTCGGCACGCGGTCCGATCGTGTCGCCGAAACATCGTGCGCTCCTCGTGACGCCGGTGGCGCCGCACATGCTGTTCGATCGCAGCATCGTGCTCGACCCGAGCGAAGCGGTCGACATCGAGGTCCTCGGTGATCGTGACGCAGCGATCGCCGTCGACGGGCGTCCGGTGTGTGAGCTGCCGCCCGGCGCTATCGTCCGCTGCTCACCGTCGGCTGTCACAGCCCGCTTCATCCGTTTCCGTGGGCGCTCCTACCACCAGGTCCTGAAGGCCAAGTTCGGCCTCGCCGACCGGTGACCACCGTCCAGGGACGACCAGCGAGGGCGCCCGTGCTCACCGAACTACACATCGAGAACCTCGGGGTGATCGAGCACGCTGTGCTCGTCCTCGATGCCGGACTGACCGCGCTGACCGGCGAGACCGGCGCCGGCAAGACCATGCTGGTCGAAGCGATCGAGCTCCTCGTGGGCGGACGCGCCGACGCGTCGGTGGTCAGAACAGGAGCCGCCGAAGCCCGCGTCGACGGGCGCTTGCTGATCGCCACGGCCGACGGACACGACGAGGTGGTGCTGTCGAGGGTCATCCCCGCCGATGGCCGATCGCGCGCCTACGTGAACGGTCGCCCCGCCACGGTGGCCCACCTCGCCGAGATCACGCGCGACGTCATCGATCTCCACGGGCAGCACGCACACCAGGGCTTGCTCTCGGTGGGCGCACAACGGGCGGCACTCGACCAGTTCGCGGGAGTCGATCTCGGACCGCTGCGAGCGGCGAGGGCGCGGATCACCGAACTCGATGCCGAACTGGCGGCGCTCGGCGGTGACGAACGGGCGCGCGCCAGGGAGATCGACCTGCTGCGGTTCCAGGTCGCCGAGCTCGACGCCGCGGCCATCGCCGACCCCGACGAGGACATCTCCTTGGCACGGGAGGAGGAGTTGCTCGCTGACGCCGTTGCCCACCGCGAAGCCGGAGCGCTCGCCGTCGAGGCGTTGCGCGGCGACGCGGGAACCGCCGACTCTCTCGCAGCGGCGCTCGGCGCCCTCGGGCACCGCGACCCGTTCGTCGCACTCGTCGAGCGGCTGCGTTCGGTCTCGGCGGAACTCGACGACGTCGCCGCCGAACTCCGGGCCCAGGCCGAGTCGATCGACGAGGATCCCGAACGTCTGGCGGCGATCCGCGTGCGCCGACAGCTGCTCGTCGACCTGCGCCGCAAGTACGGCGACGATCTCGCCGAGGTGATGGCGTTCCATGCCGAGACCGAACAACGTCTCCGCGAGTTGGAGGGTTACGACGCCCGGGCCGCAGAGCTCGACGTGGCCCGCGGCGAGGCGATCGAGGCCGAGCGCCGGGCGGCCGAGGTGGTCGGGCGGCAGCGCCGGTCGGCGGCGCCGTCGCTCGCGGTCGCCGTCGAGGAGCACCTGCGGGCGCTCGCGATGCCGAACGCCGCGATCGCGATCGAGGTGGGGGAGCACAGCGACGATCATCCCGGAGATCAGGTGCGGTTCCTGCTGGCCGCCAACCCGGGAGCGCCCATGCTGCCGCTCAGCCGAGTTGCCTCAGGCGGTGAATTGGCGCGTTCGATGCTCGCGTTGCGCCTGGTGCTCGCCGGGGCCGGTGACGAAGGTGGTGGGGCCGGAACCCTCGTGTTCGACGAGGTCGACGCCGGCATCGGCGGCGCTGCTGCGACCGCGGTCGGCGCAGCCCTCGCCGAGCTGGGGCGCGATCGACAGGTCCTCGTCGTCACCCACCTCCCCCAGGTCGCCGCAGGCGCACAGCGCCAGTTCGTGGTGTCCAAGCACGTCCACGACGGTTCCACATCGGCGTCGGTGGCCGAGGTCGACGGGGACGACCGGGTCACCGAGATCGCCCGGATGCTGTCGGGCGCCGACACACCTTCGGCCCGCGACCATGCGCGCGAGCTGCTCGGTGGCTGAGTCGGGCGCGATCCGCGCGTTCGCGCCTGCGCGCGGGATATGGTGATCTCCCATGCCGAAGCACATCTTCGTGACGGGTGGGGTGGCGAGTTCGCTCGGGAAAGGCCTCACGGCGAGCTCCCTCGGGCGGCTCCTGAAGTTGCGGGGTTTGCGGGTCGTCCTGCAGAAGCTCGACCCGTACATCAACGTCGATCCGGGCACCATGAACCCGTACGAGCACGGCGAGGTGTTCGTCACCGACGACGGCGGTGAGACCGATCTCGATCTCGGCCACTACGAGCGCTTCATCGACGAGAACCTGACGCGAGCGTCGAACGCCACGACCGGCTCGATCTACCAGGCGGTGCTCGCGGCCGAGCGGCGTGGCGACTACCTCGGCAAGACGGTGCAGGTCATTCCGCACATCACCGACGAGATCAAGCGCCGCATCCGCCAAGTCGCCTCCGACGACGTCGACGTCGTCATCACCGAAGTCGGCGGCACGGTCGGCGACATCGAGATCCTGCCGTTCCTCGAGGCGATCCGGCAGTACCGCAAGGACGCCGGCCGCGACAACGTCTGCTACATCCACGTCACGCTCGTGCCGTTCATCGGGCCGTCGTCCGAGCAGAAGACCAAGCCGACCCAGCACTCGGTCACCGAGCTCCGCAGCCGCGGCATCCAGCCCGACATCATCGTGTGTCGGAGCGAGGCACCGATCAGTCAGGACCTGAAGCGCAAGATCTCGAACCTCAGTGACGTCGCCGAGGAAGCGGTGATCAACGCCGCCGACGCCCGGAACATCTACGAGCTACCGCTCATCCTGCACGACGAAGGCCTCGATACGGTCGCACTCGACGTCCTGCGCATGGACGGCAACCCGATCGATCTGTCGCCCTGGGAGGCCGTCGTCCGCAAGGTCGAGGAGGCCACGATCCCGGTGCGGATCGGCCTGATCGGCAAGTACGTCCAGTTGCCCGACGCCTACCTGTCGGTGGTCGAGGCGCTCAAGCACGCCGGGTTCCACCACGGGGCCCACGTCGAGATCGACTGGATCCAGGCCGAGGACGTCGAAGGGCTCCTCGCCTCCGACCGGCTCCGCGGCCTCGATGGCATCGTCATTCCTGGCGGCTTCGGCTCTCGCGGGTTCGAGGGCAAGATCGCGGCCGCCCGATTCGCACGCGAGGAGCTCGTTCCCTGTCTCGGACTGTGCCTCGGCCTCCACGCGATGACCGCAGAGTTCGGTCGCAACGTGCTCGGCATGACGGGGGCGAACTCGTCCGAGATGGATCCCACCACGAAGTACCCGGTGATCGACCTGATGCACGACCAGCGTGACATCACCGACATGGGCGGCACGATGCGGCTGGGCGCCTACTACGCGGTCCTCGAACCGGGCACCAAGGTCGCCGAGGCGTACGGCGAGCCGGTGGTCAGCGAACGTCACCGGCATCGGTACGAGTTCAACCCGAAGTATCGGAGTCGCTTCGAGGAGGCCGGCTTCGTGTGCAGCGGCACGTCGCCCGACAAGCGGCTCGTCGAGTTCATCGAACTGCGTGATCATCCGTACTGGGTGGCAACCCAGGCGCACCCGGAGTTCAAGAGCCGTCCGGATCGCCCCCACCCCCTGTTCCGGGAGCTGGTCGGGGCTGCACTCGCGCGTCGCGACGAGACGCCGGCCGGTCTGCGCCGGATGCTCGACGACGCAGCCGTCGAGACCGCAGCAGCTACCGACGCCCCCACGTGAGCGGTTTCCGCCGGCTCGGCGATCGGACGGTTCACCAGGGCTACGTCTGGGAGGTCGCCGTCGCCGACTTCGAGGCGCCCGACGGCACCATCTTCCGGCGCGACATCGTTCGGTCCCCCGGCTCCGTCGGTGTCGTGCCGCTCGTGTTCGACGCGGAGGGCCAGCCGTCGGTGGTGCTCGTGTCGCAGTACCGGCCACCCTACGAGCGCGACCTGATCGAGATCCCGGCCGGCATGCGTGACGTCCCCGGGGAACCGGCGGTCGACTGCGGGCGCCGCGAGCTGGTCGAAGAGGCAGGGCTCGCCGCCGGTGAGATGGCGTTGCTCACCGAGATGCTGCCATCGCCGGGTCTCACCGACTCGGTGTGTTCGATCTTCCTCGCCACCGACTGCACCCCTGTCGAGCGGCAGCTGCACGGCCCTGAGGAGGAGGCGAGCCACATCCTGCACGTTCCCCTGGTCGACGCCCTCGCGATGATCGAGCGCGGCGAGATCGCCGACGCGAAGACCGTGATCGGCCTGCTCCTCACCGAACGGCGTCTCCGGGGCGGATGAGCGACGACCGCGTCGAGCTCCCGCTCGAGGCCGAGGAGTTCCTCGTCTGGCTGTCGAGCGAGCGGGGCCGGTCGCGGAACACACTGCTCGCGTACCGCCGAGATCTCCTGGCGTACGAGGCCTGGTTGCGCCCCAGGGGGCGGACGGTGCTCGACGTGTCGACGCGCGAGCTGGTCGATCTCGTCGCCGAGCGACGTGCTTCGGGTGCGGCGACCACGTCGATCGCCCGGCAGCTCGCAGCGATCCGGATGCTGCACCGGTACTTGGCGGTCGAGCAGTACCGCAACGATGATCCGACCGCCCGGCTCGACGGGGTCACCGTGCCGTCCGGGATCCCCAAGCCGCTCACCGAACAGCAGGTCACGAGCCTGCTCGACGCCGTCGTCGGCAACGAGCCGCTCCACCGCCGGGATCGTGCGCTGCTCGAACTGCTCTACGGCACCGGCGCCCGGATCTCCGAGGTGGTCGGGCTGTCGGTCGGCGACATCGACTTCGACGACTCGCTCGTGCGCCTCTTCGGCAAGGGGTCCAAGGAGCGCATCGTCCCGTTCGGATCGGCCGCGGCGACGGCGCTCGACGAGTGGTTCTCCCCATCAGGGCGCGCCCGAATGGTCCCGCTGCGGTGGAAACGACGCGGTGACGCCGAGGCGGTCTTCCTCAACCAGCAAGGCGGCCGGTTGAGCCGGCAGGGCGCGTGGCTCGTGATCAAGAAGTACGGCGACCGAGCCGGCATCACCGACCATCTCTCGCCACACGTGCTGCGCCACTCGTGTGCGACGCACCTGCTCGATCACGGGGCAGACTTGAGGATCGTGCAGGAGATGCTGGGTCACGCGTCGATCTCGACCACGCAGGTGTACACCCGCGTGAGCCAGGAGCGGCTCTGGGAGGTCTACCGTGCCGCCCACCCGCGTGCCGTCCGGAGGGAAAGCCGGTGAGCAAGCCGCTCCACCTCATCCTCAAGCCGCACCATCTCGTTGCCCGCTTCTTCGTGTCGCTCGACACCAGACCGCCGCGACCTGCCGACGAAGTCTGGGCGGAGACCCACCTCCTGCACGGTGAGGTCGGGCTGTGGCGGCGGATGGGCAACGTCGATCGCAAGCACTCGACCAAGGTCGCCCGCCGCTTCGTCGCCGCACGCCCCGACGCGTCACGAGCCGAGGTAGCGGGAGCGCTGCTCCACGACGTCGGCAAGATCGAATGCGGGATCGGTACGTTCGGTCGCGTGGCGGCCTCGATCGTGGGGCGTCGCGGAACGCGATTCGCCGCGTATCACGACCACGAACGGATCGGTTCCGAGATCGCCGAGGCTGCGGGATCCGAACCGGCGACCGTCGAGCTGATCGCCGAACGTGGCCCCGCCTACGCGGTGCTGCAGTCCTGCGACCGCGCGTAACACCGTTCATCCGGACCGGCGGCGTTCGAGGGCTGCTGGCGTGATCGCCACATCGCCGCACGGTCGGGCATGCGTGAACGTTTCTGATCCCGATGATGTCCGTGCTGCACGCCGTCGGCGCGCGTCCCGAGTCGACTTCGACGACCTCGATGAACCCGAGGACTCGATGCCGAACCGAAAGTTGGCCGGGTTCGTTCGCGTCGGCCTGGTCGGTGTGATCGTGTTCGGCGCCTGGATCGCGCTGTCGGTGCGGCAACAGGCGCAGGAGACGGAGCCGGAGACGATCAGCACCCCACGAGCCATCATCGAGGTGCCTCCGGGTTACACCGCGACCGGCCTGATCCAACCTGACCTCAGCGTCGCGGAAGGCTCGACGGGCACCTGGGCGCTGCTCGCCGACGACGATGCGCGTCTGTTCGGCGGAACCTGGGCGATCGTGGCATGCCGCGAACCGGGAAGTCGTGAGGTCGGCAGCGCCAGCGGCCTCGTCACGGGCACCCTCGGCGCAGACTTCTCGGTCGACTTGACCGACGACGACGGTGTGCGGGTCGTCGCTGCGAGCCGGGCCGGAGTGACCAGTGCGATGGCGATCGACCGCAGGCCGTCGTTCGTCATCACCGTCATCGCCAGCGGATGGGAGGGCGAGGCCGTCGGCCTGGCCCGCAAACTCTTCGACCTGGCCGTCGTCGACGGATGTGTCGCCGTTCCCCAGGCCGCCGCCGATGCAGCGGCGCTCCCGCTCCGTCAGGAGCGCTCGTTGGGCGTGCCGATCCTCGCCATCGGCCTGCGGATGGTGTCGGCAGATGAGACGTCGATCGCGTGGTCCGGAGCATCTCCGGCGGCGACGATCGTGTTGACGTCGCAGTATGCAGGTGAGGGAGGCGACGACGCCGACCTCCTCGCGTTCCTGCGACCGTCAGGCAACCAGGAAGCGCAAGTGGTCGTGGGCGATGTGCCCGGTTTCCGCGCCGACAACGCCGATGGATCCGAGCTGTTGATCTGGCACGCCGACGGGGTGTTCCACACCCTGTCACTCGGGGCCGACACCGACGCCGACGTGGTCCAGCTCGCACAGACCCTGATCGAACCAGACGCAGTGACCTGGCAGGAGCTGGCCGAAGCCGTCACGGAGTGACGCTGCGTAGTCGGGAGCGCTTCAGGGTTCAGGCTGCGAGCACGTGCAGTGTTCGCCGGTGGTTCACCGCGGCCCGGAGCAGCATCCACACCAGGAGTACCGCCCAGACGCCGCCGATTCCGAGTTCCGGCACCGCGAGGACGACGGCGCCGAGCGGGGCGACGGCGAACAGGTATCCGAGCGCAGCGCGCCCGAGGAACCGGTAGTCGCCGGCCCCGATGAGGATCCCGTCGTGGGCGAACGCGACGGCGCCGGGCACGAGGATCACGGCGAGCCACCACAGACCTCCGGTGGCACGGTCGGCAACGGCGCCGTCACCGGTGAACAGGTGTGGGAGCAGCGGAGCGGAGGCGGCCACCAGCAGCCCGAGGGCGACGCCGAGAACGATCGAGAGGCGGACCACCCGCAGCGCGACGGCGCGCACGTTGTCGCGACCGTCGCGACCGAGCTCTTCGGCGACGATGGTTTGCGCCGGCACCGCGAGCGCATCGAGCATCAGGGCCAGGAAGATGAACATGCTCATCACGATCTGATGTGCGGCGAGGGTGGCGTCATCGATGCGACCGGCGATCGCGGTGGCGCCACCGAACACGGCGAGCATCGATCCGACTCGGAGCAGCAGGTGCCGACCGGCAACCATGAGCGGCGCCATCCCGCTGCGGGTCGGCCCGTGTACCGACGCCGCCCGGAGACGGGGGAGCAGGAGCACCACGAACACCGCGGCGGCGCCCGCCTGGGCGATCACGGTCGAGAGGGCCGACCCTGCGACTCCCATGTCGAGCCCGAATACGAACACCACCTCGAGCACCAGGTTCACGACGTTGGCGCCGAGCAGGATCCACAGCGGCGTGATGTACTGCGACGCCCCGCGCAGGACACCCTGGGCTGCGAGCGTGACGAGAAAGAACGGGACGCCGATCGCGCTGATCGACAGGTAGGTCGTGGCGTGATCGAGAACCTCACCGTCCGCACCGAGTACCTGCGACAGCGGCCCCGCCGCCGCGTAGAGCAGCGGCGCCGCCGGCACACCGAACAGCAGCGACAACCACATCGCCTGGACGCCGACGTCGGCAGCATCGGCGTGAGCCCCCGCTCCGAGGCGGCGAGCGACTCGCTCGGTGGTGCCGTACGTGAGGAAGTTGGCTCCGGCGAAGACGAACGACAGCACCGTGGCGGCGACCGCGAGCCCGGCGAGTTCGTCGGTCCCGAGACGGCCGACGATGGCCGTGTCGACGAGGACGTACACGGGCTCGACCGCGAGCGCACCGAGCGCCGGTACCGCCAGCGAGATGATCCGGCGGTCGACCCCCTTCTGGTCACCAGAATGCGGCGGCCCCGCCGCCGATCGGTGACCGGAGCGGGGTGTGGTCACGCGCGGAGGAGGCCGATCGCGTCGTAGGCGCGGTCGAGTGTGGCGGACGCGACGGCGCGGGCGCGTTCGCTGCCGACCTGCAGCAGTCGGGCGAGCTCGGCCCGATCGGCGATGAGGTCGGTGTAGCGCTGCCTGATCGGCTCGAGCAGGGCGACGACCGCCTCGCCCGTGTCGTTCTTCAGCGGTCCGTACTGGGTGTAGTCGGCAGCGACGTCGCTCGGTGTGCGGCCCGTCGCGGCCGCGAGGATGTCGAGCAGGCTGCTCACCCCAGGCTTGGCGGCGACGTCGTAGCGGACCTCGGAGTCGGAGTCGGTGACGGCGCGCTTGAACTTCTTCATGATCACCGACGGGTCGTCGAGCATCATCACGCATCCCGACTCGGTCACCGTCGACTTCGACATCTTGGAGGTCGGGTCCTGGAGGTCCATGACTCGCGCACCGGCGGCCGGCGTGACTGCTTCGGGGATGACGAACGTGTCGCCGAATCGGTGGTTGAAGCGGATCGCGATGTCGCGGGTGATCTCGATGTGCTGGCGCTGATCGTCGCCGACGGGTACTTCGTTCGTGTCGTAGAGCAAGATGTCGCCGGCCTGGAGTGCCGGGTACGTGAACAACCCGGCCGAGATGAACTGACCCTCGAGCTTGGACGTCTTGTCCTTGAACTGGGTCATGCGCGACAGCTCGCCGTAGGACACGGTGCACTCCATCACCCAGCCGAGTTGGGAGTGCTCGGGCACGTGGCTCTGGACGAATACCGTCGCCACATCGGGGTCGAGACCGACGGCGAACAGCATCGCAGCGAGCTTCAGGGTCGAGTCGCCGAGCACTCCGGACTGGTCGGTGACGGTGAGTGCATGCAGATCGACGATGCCGTGGAAGACGTCCTTGTCGTGCTGGCCGGCCACCCATGTGCGCAGCGCACCCAGGTAATTGCCCAGATGGACCTCACCGGTCGGTTGGATGCAGGACAGCACGCGGGTCACGGGCGGCGAGGTTATCGGCCGGGCCCGGCACGGCGCCGATGGGTTGCGTGAGCAGGCGGTCAGGCGGGCTTGGTTACACCGGTGTCATTCGCGGCTAGAGTCTCCCGGCGATGGCGATCGATGTCTCCACCCCGGTCTACGAAGGGCCGTTCGACCTGTTGCTGCAGCTGATCCTGCAGGAGAAGGTCGACATCTACGAGGTCTCCCTGTCGACCGTCGTCGACCGCTACCTGGCCGAGCTGGCCACGATGGAAGGTCTCGACCTCGACGTCGCGACGGAGTTCCTGCTCATCGCCGCAACGCTCGTCGAACTCAAGACGCGCCGGCTGCTGCCCGGCACCACCGACGGCGACCTCGACGAGGAATTCGCACTCTGGGAGGAGCGCGATCTGCTCCTCGCTCGCCTGATCGAGTGCAAGACCTTCAAGGATGTCGCACAGGTGTTCTCGGCCCTGGCCGACGACGCCGATCTGTCGTTCCCGCGCCTCGTCGGGCCTGATGAGCGCTTCGCCGGTCTCATGCCCGACCTGCTCGAGGGCACGAGTGTGCGGCGCCTGCAGAGCGCTGCGATCCGCGCCTTCACCCCCAAGCCCGAGCCGATCGTCGATCTGTTCCACGTCAACCCGATCCGCTTCACGGTCGCCGAGGCGGTCGCCGAGTTGATCGACGAATTGCCCCGTGTCGGACGCATCTCGTTCCGCCGACTGACCGCCGATCTCGGTGAGCGGCTCGAGGTCATCGTCCGGTTCCTCGCCATCCTCGAACTGTTCAAGCAGGGCTTCGTCGACCTCGACCAGGTCGAGCGGTTCGGCGACATCGAGGTCGTCTGGACGCCTGGCGCCCACCACGACGTCACCGTCGACCAGATCCTCGTCGACGCGTACGAGGGCTGACCCACCCGCTGCGGCACGGGTTTCGTCCCGGCCACCAGGTAGAAATGACGACCGACATGTCGGACGAACTGCTCCCCGTCGACGATCAGGTGGCCGCGCTCAAGCGTGCCATCGAAGCCGTCGTGCTGGTCGCCCACGATCCGGTCGCGCCCGAGATCCTGGCCCAGCTCCTCGAACAGCCGGTCGTGCTGATCGAGCAATGGTGCGACGCGCTCCGCTCCGAGTACGCCGCACAGGAGCGTGGATTCGAGTTGGCACGCGTCGCGGGCGGCTACCGCTTCCAGACGCACCCGGATCAGACCCCGTACGTCGAGCGGTTCGTCCTCCACGATCAGAAGGCGCGCCTCTCGGGTGCAGCGCTCGAGACGCTGGCGATCATCGCCTACAAGCAACCGATCTCACGCGCCCAGGTGGCCTCGATCCGTGGTGTCGATCCTGATGGTGTGATCCGCACCCTCCAGGCGCGTGGGTACATCGACGAAGTCGGTCGCGACCACGGCCCCGGGCAGGCGATCCTCTTCGGCACGACCCCGCAGTTCCTCGAGAAGCTCGGCCTCGACTCGCTCGACGACCTGCCACCGATCGCCGAGTTCATCCCTGATGCCGACGTGGTCGAGCAGCTCGAGCACGGGCTGCGTGTCCGTCCGGCCGACGTCGACGTCCCCGAGCCGGTGAACGACGATGGCGACGGAGCATCCTGACGGGCGCACGCCCGAGCCGCCCCTGTGGGAGCAGTGGGCGGCCCAGCGAGCCAACCTGCCCGGCGGCGAACGCCTCCAGAAGGTGCTCGCCGCCACCGGCTGGGGCAGCCGGCGTGTGTGCGAAGACCTGATCGCGGCGGGCCGCGTGACCGTCAACGGTGTGGTCGCAGAGCTCGGGCGCCGGGTCGACGCCGATGTCGACCAGATCGAGGTCGACGGCGCACCGGTGGGCGTCAAGCCAGGGCTCGTCTACTACCTGCTCAACAAGCCACGCGGCGTGGTCACCACCGCCAAGGACACGCACGGCCGACCGACCGTGGTCGAACTCGTGCCCGCCGAGCCACGGGTATTCCCGGTGGGCCGGCTCGACGTCGATACCGAGGGGTTGCTGCTGCTCACCAACGACGGCGACCTGGCGCACCGCATCAGCCATCCGAGCCATGGCGTCGAGAAGGAATACCTGGCGCACGTGCGCGGCCGCGTCTCGGCGGGCGGTCTGCGCCAGCTGCGCGACGGGGTCGAACTCGACGACGGCATGACGGCGCCCGCGGATGCGTCCCAGCCCAATCCTGGTGTGCTGCGGATCACGATCCACGAGGGACGCAACCGGCAGGTACGCCGCATGTGCGACGCGATCGGTCATCCGGTGCTGCGTCTGGTCCGCACCCGGATCGGCCCGATCAACGATCGTTCGCTGCGACCGGGTGACTGGCGCGAGCTGTCGACCGGCGAGCGACGAGCCCTGTCGGAAGCCGTCGCCGAATCGGCCCGGCGGTACGCTCCTCCGACGTGACCGACGAGCCCCGCCGCATCGTGAACGTCATCGGCCTCGGCCTGATGGGCGGCTCCGTCGCGGTCGGCCTCCGCCAACGCGGCTGGCACGTGGCGGGCGACGACGCCAGCGCCGACACGGTCACCCGGGCGATCGAGCGGGGGATCGTCGACGAGTCCGGTCTTCGGCGCGACGCCGAGATCACGTTCGTCGCCGTCCCGGTGTTGGCGATGACCGATCAGGTGAAGCGTGCACTCGTCGAGACCGACGGCGTCGTCACCGACATCGGGTCGGTCAAGGCCCCGGTCTGCGAGGCGTGCGACGACCCACGCTTCGTCGGCGGCCATCCGATGGCGGGCAGTGAGATGTCCGGCCTCGACGGTGCGGACGGCGAGATGTTCAGCGGGGCCGTGTGGGTGTTGACGCCGGTGCCCGGAACCGACGACCAGGCCCTCGCCCTCGTCTCGAGCGTCGCCCACCAGCTCGGCGCCGAGGTGCTCGCGCTCACGCCTGAACGCCACGACCAGGTGGTCGCGGTGGTGAGCCACGTGCCGCACCTCGCGGCAGCGACGCTCATGACCTTGGCAACCGACCGCGCCGAGGAGCACGCTGCGCTGCTCCGGCTCGCTGCCGGCGGCTTCCGCGACATGACCCGTATCGCCAGCGGCAACCCTGCGATCTGGCTCGACATCTGCGCCCAGAACCGGCCCGCGATCGTCTCGGCGCTCGACGGCCTGATCGAGCGCCTCGACGGGATCCGCGACGTGGTGTCCCGTGACGACCGTGAGTCGCTCCAGCGCACCCTCGTCCGGGCTCGCGAGGCCCGCAAGAACCTGCCCGGTCGCGTGACCCACCCCGAAGCGCTGGCCGAGGTCCGGATCCCGATCCCCGACCGTACGGGCGCCGCGGCTGAGGTCTTCACGCTCGCCGCCGAGCTGGGCGTCAACATCGCGAGCTTCGAGGTCGTACACATGGCCGAGAACAGCAACCGTGGCGTTGCCGTGGTGCTGGTCGACGCAGCGACAAGTGACCTGTTCCGCGGCGGGCTCATGGCTCGCGGCTTCAAGCCGGCCGTCACCCCGCTCGGCTGATGGTCGACATCCGTCGCGTCGAGCCCCTCAGTGAGCCTGTCGATGCGAGCGTCGACGTGCCCGGTTCGAAGTCGATCGCCAACCGTGCGCTGGTGTGCGCTGCGCTCGCAGATGGCACGAGTGAGCTGACGAACGTGCCCGACGGCGACGACACGATGGCGATGCTCGCCTGCCTGCGCGCGATCGGACTCGACGCCGGCCTCACGGGCGATCGCGTGTCGATCACCGGCGATGCCGGACACGCTTCCGAGCCTGCGATCCTCCACGCCGCGTTGGCCGGAACGACCTCACGGTTCGTCACGGCGCTGGCCGCGCTCGGCTCGGCGCCGATCACGATCGACGGCCATCCCCCCCTGCGGGCGCGGCCGTTCGCGCCGCTTCACGATGCGCTCGTGCAGCTCGGCGTACGGGTCACAGCGGCCGACGGATGGGGCACGCTGCCGGTCGTCATCGAAGGGCCGGCGACGTCGGGCACCGTCCGCATTCCGGGCGACATCTCCAGCCAGTACGTCACCGCGCTGATGCTGATCGGGCCGTACCTCCCCGGTGGGCTCCGCCTGGAACTGACGACGACGCTCGTGTCGCGGCCCTATGTGGAGATGACCGCGGACGTCATGCGCTGGTTCGGCCACGATGACGTGGCGGTGCACGACGACCTCGTCATCGTGGCGCCGGGGCGCTACCGCGCCGCCGACGTGTTCATCGAGCCGGACGCGTCGTCGGCCAGCTACCCGCTGGCGATCGCTGCGGTCACGGGCGGGTCGGTCGTGGTGCGCGGCCTGGGGGAGCGCGCCATCCAGGGCGATGCCCGGTTCGCCGAACTGCTCGGCGCGATGGGCTGCTCTGTGGAACGCGGCGCGGAGTCGGTCAAGGTCACCGGCCCGCCGAACGGTTCGCCGCTGGCCGGCCTCGATGTCGACATGGCCGACATCTCCGACCTCGTACCCACCATGGCCGCGGTCGCGCTGTTCTGTTCGACGCCAACCCGGATTCGCGGGGTGGGGTTCATCCGGAGCAAGGAGAGCGACCGGCTCGGCGATCTCGCCAGCGAGCTGAGCACCCTCCGCGGCGACGTCGAGGAGACCGACGACGGGCTGCTGATCCGGCCTTCGTCTGCCATGCTGCGTGGCGCTCGCCTCGCGACCCATCACGACCATCGGCTCGCGATGGCGTTCGGTGTCATCGGATCGGTCGTCCCGGGTGTCGACGTCGAGGATCCGAGCGTCGTGACGAAGAGCTGGCCGGGCTTCTGGGACATGCTGGACGGGATGCGATGAGCGCCGCCCCCACAGACCAGATCGTCGTCGCCGCCTTCGACTTCGATGACACGATCACGCACACCGATTGCGTCGTTCCGTTCATGTGGCGGGTCGCGGGGCGGCGACGATTCATGCTCGGCATCGCGCGGCGGTTGCACCGGCTGGTCACCGCCGTGGCGCGACGCGACCGCAACGCCCTGCGCGCCGTTGGAACGCAAGCCGCGTTCGCCGGGCGCGATGCTGCAGAGGTCGATCGCCTCGCCGATGTCTGGGGTCGGGAGATCGTCGCCACGCATCTCCGCCCTGACACGGTGCAGCGGATTCGTTGGCATCTCGCCGAGGGTCACCATGTCGTCATCGTCTCGGCGTCGTACGAGCGGTACGTGCACGTCGTGGCCGAGCACCTCGGGGTGCACGGCGTCGCAGCCACCCGGCTCGAGGTCGGCGCTGACGGGATGCTCACGGGTCGTCTCGTCGGCCTCAACTGTCGTGCGGCCGAGAAGGTCGTTCGGCTCGACGCGTGGCTGGCGGGCCGAGGCCTCGATCGCAGTCAGGTGACGCTCTGGGCGTACGGCGATTCGGCGGGCGACCGCGAGTTGCTGGCCGTCGCGCACCATCCCATCTGGGTGAAGGGCCCGCTCGGTAGCGTTGCGCCGACTTCATGAACGCTTACGTCCGACTCGCGCGCCCCAAGCAGTGGCTGAAGAACGTGCTCGTGTTCGCGGCGCCCGGAGCGGCCGGTGTGCTCGACGAACCGTCCGCCCTCGGCTACGCGCTGCTGGCCTTCGCTGCGATGTGCCTCGCGGCGAGCGGCACGTACTACTGGAACGACGCGCTCGACGTCGAGGCCGACCGCAGCCATCCCACGAAGTGCCGTCGCCCGGTCGCAGCTGGTCTCGTCGGGGTCGGCGCGGCGAAGGTGGTCGGCAGCCTGCTCATGGTCGCTGCGCTCGCTCTCGCGGCGGTCACCACTCGCTGGGAGACGATCGCCATCGTCGGCGTCTACATCGTGGTCACGCTGAGCTACTCGGCGGTCTGGAAGCACATCGCGGTGATCGACCTCATCGCGATCTCGTCGGGCTTCGTGCTGCGAGCGGCGGCCGGCGCGGTAGCGGTCGACGTCCCGATGTCGAGTTGGTTCGTGCTCGTCACGACCTTCGGCGCGCTCTTCATCGTCACCGGGAAGCGGTTCGCCGAGGCGCACGAGCTCGGTGACGGCGCTCACGAGATCCGCTCGACGCTCGGCCAGTACAGCGAGGCATACCTGCGTTTCGTCCTCGGCGTCACGTGCGCCGGTGCCCTGGTGAGCTACTGCGTCTGGGCGTTCGAGCGGCGAGACGAGACCGGCGCCGAGTTTCCGTGGTACGAGCTGTCGATCGTGCCGGTGATGACCGCATTCCTGCGGTACGCGTTGATGCTCGAGCAGGGTCACGGCGCGGCACCGGAGGAGGTCTTCGGGCGCGACCGCGTGCTGCAGGCGCTCGGGGTCGTGTGGGTAGCGATCTTCGCTGCGGCGGTGTACACATGACACGCCGTTCGTTCTCCGCCGCGTGGGACTCGGTCGCCGCTGTCGATGGCTGGATGACCCACGGGCAGGCCCGAGCGCTGTACGACGCTGCTGCGGCGTGCCCGGCCGGTGGTCGCATCGTCGAGATCGGGAGCTTCCGGGGCCGGAGCACGATCGTGCTCGCGTCGGCGGCGCCCGATGGCGCGGAGATCGTCGCGATCGACCCGCACGCGGGTAACGATCGTGGTCCTCAGGAGATCGACGGGTACGCAGATGCGGCCAACGTCGACCACGACGTGTTCAACGCCAACCTCGCTGACGCGGGCGTTTCCGACCGTGTGCGTCACGTGCGGGCCTTGTCCGATGCGGCGCACGACGCCGTGCACGATCCGATCGACGTGCTCTACATCGACGGCGCCCACCGCTTCGCCCCGGCGCGCGCCGACATCGTCGACTGGGGTGCCCGGGTGCGCCCCGGCGGCACGATGCTGATCCATGACAGCTTCAGCAGCATCGGCGTCACCCTCGCCATCCTGCGCGAACTGGTGCCGAGCAGCGAGTGGGAGTACGTCGGGCGGAGCCGCAGTCTGGCCGTCTACGAGAAGCGGTCGGTCGGCAGAGCGGGCAATGCCGCGCGCCAGGCCGCCCAGCTGCCGTGGTTCGCCAAGAACGTGGCGCTGAAGGTGCTGTTGACGCTCGGCCTCGGGAAGCTCCTCCGCACGCTCGGCAAGCCCGAACCCGCCTGGCCGTACTGAGCTAGCCGCGTCCAGGCAGTGACCATGAGGATGGTGATCCACGGTTGACGGCTCGTCACGGGTGGCCGGCGGCATGGCGGCTCGGGGTACGGCCCGGTCGATAGCCTGACACCGCTGTGAACACCGCCCCTCTCGTGTCCGCGCATCGCGCCCTCCTGGCAGGCTGGGGCAAGGCCACACCATCGACGGCCGAACTCGTCGAGGTCGACGAAGCCGGTCTCGCCGACGCGGTGAAGGCGCTCCCTGCCCGGGGTGGCATCGCCCGTGGCCTCGGACGCTCGTACGGCGATCCGGCCCAGAACTCGGGTGGTCACGTCCTGCGACTCGTCCCGTCGCACGATGCCGTGCACATCGACGACGCCGCGGGTGTCGTCACCGCCTCCGCTGGTGTGAGCCTCGACGACCTCCTCGCCGTGCTGGTGCCGCGTGGCTGGTTCGTCCCGGTGACGCCCGGGACCCGGTTCGTGACCATCGGGGGTGCGATCGCGAGCGACATCCACGGCAAGAACCACCACATCGAGGGTTCGTTCGGTAACCACGTCACACGGCTGCGCCTCATGCTCGCCGACACGACGGTGGTCGATGTCGGGCCGGACCGCGATCCGGAGCTCTTCTGGGCCACCGTCGGGGGTATGGGCCTCACGGGCATGATCCTCGATGCGACGTTCCGCCTCATCCCGATCGAGACGAGTCGCATCTCGGTCCAGACCCGACGGCTCGGCAACCTCGACGATGTGATGGCGCTCATGGCGGAGAGCGACAGCGACTTCCGCTACTCGGTCGCATGGCTCGACCTGCTGGCCACCGGTCGCCACCTCGGACGCGGCGTGTTGACCAACGGCGAGCACGCTCGACACGACGAGCTCGACGCACGCGCGGCCGGAGCTCCGCTCGCGTACGTGGGCAAGCAACTCGTCGACATGCCGCCGGTCGTCCCCGGCCCCGGCGTCATCAATCGACTGTCGGTTGCCGCGTTCAACGAGCTCTGGTTTCGCAAGGCGCCGGCGCGTCGCGACGGCGAACTGCAGTCGATCCCGGCCTACTTCCACCCGCTCGACCTCGTCGGCGACTGGAACCGCGTCTACGGACGGCGCGGGTTCCTGCAGTACCAGTTCGTCGTGCCCTTCGAGGCCGAAGCAGCGCTGCGCACCGTCATCGAACGCCTGGCGGCAGCAGCACTCCCGATCTTCCTGACGGTTCTGAAGCGTTTCGGCCCGGGCAACCCGGGCTACCTGAGCTTCCCCACCGGCGGATGGACGCTCGCGATCGACGTACCCGCCAACCGCTCCGGCCTCAGCGAGCTGCTCGCTGGTCTCGACCGGATCGTGCTCGACGCCGGCGGGCGCCACTACCTCGCCAAAGACTTCCAGACCAGCGCCGACGCCATCCGTCGCGGCTACCCGCGGCTCGACGAATGGCTCGCGATCCGCAAGCGGGTCGACCCCGCCGGCGTCTGGGCCAGCGATCTCTCCCGCCGCCTCGGCCTGACCCCGACCGCCTGAAGGACACCCCATCGTGCAGAACGCGCTCCAGGAACCCCAGACCATCGTGCTGCTCGGCGGCACCAGTGAGATCGGCTGCGCGATCGTCGACGAGTTGCTCTCGCCGGCGGCCAAGACGCTGGTCCTGGCGTGTCGCCGCGCAGAGGAGGCCGAGCCGGGCCGGTTCGCGCGCCCGGGTCTGCACGTGTCGGTCGAGCAGTTCGACGCCGCCGACACGGCGTCGCACGACACGTTCATCCGGGGGTTGGCGGCCGAGCACGGCGACATCGATGTCGCGATCGTCGCGTTCGGGGTACTCGGGTCACAGGCAGACTTCGACGCCGACCCGCAGGCCGCCGCCGACGCGATTCACGTCAACTACACCGGTGCCGTGACCGCTTCGCTCGCGCTCGCCGGGCAGATGCGACGCCAGGGGCACGGTCACATCGCCGTGCTGTCGTCGGTGGCGGGGGAGCGTGGCCGTGCCGCCAACTACGTGTACGGCTCGTCGAAGGCGGGGCTCGATGCGTTCGCGCAGGGGCTCGCCGACGCCCTCGTCCCTGCGGGTGTCAAGGTGACCGTGATCCGGCCCGGATTCGTCCACTCGAAGATGACCCGAGGGATGAAGTCGGCACCGTTCGCGACAACCCCTCGTGTGGTCGGCGAGCTGGCCGTCAAGGGCATGCGTGCAGGCAAGCACACGGTGTGGACCCCCGGCGTCCTGCGCTACGTGTTCTCGATCCTGCGCCACGTCCCGCGTCCCGTGTTCCGCCGGCTGCCGCTCGGCTGACGTCACCGGCCGGTCGGCTGCACTCGCGGTTCAGTCGGCGGGGCGGGGATAGGTGCCGGTGATCTCCTGGGGTTCGATACCGCCTCCGCCGTCGCAGCGCTCGAACAGCAGGACGAGGTTGTCCTCGAACCGCTCGAGCAGACAGAAATGCTCGGCAACGGCGCGGTTGTGCTCCTGGCTCAGGAAATCCCCGGACGCATTGGGTTCGTTCCAGCCGGTCCAGATGTTCGTGAGCACGAGCACGTCGGCGGTCGCGATGTCATCGGCGAGCCCCGACCCCTCGCGGTCCGCGAGGCCGGGATCCATCTCGATGTAGTACGTGGCCGGTACGAGTTCCGGGAACATCCAGTACACGGCGACGTCGCTGTAGATCGTCCGGCTCAGATCGGCGGGGCCGACGATCAACCGGTCGCCCGGTTCGGTCACTGCGTCCAGCACCGGGATCATCTCGCTGAGCGCCTTGGCGACGAAGAAGTCGCCGAACCAGAACCGCCGTCCGTCACGCTCGACCAGGAACGGCGGCGGCAGATCACCGATCGACACGCGGCTGTGGAGCAGGTGGTGTCGATAGGTGTAGAAGGGGCACACGACGAGCATCAGCAGCCCGACCGCGACCGTGCCCGCGAGCGCCCGCTGTGCCGATGCCCACCCGGTGTGGGTGAGCCACGTCGCGATGGTCGGCACCAGCAGCGACCACGACACCACCGCAACCCACGCGAGGTGGGTCGAGTCGGGGCGCTGGAGTGCCTGCGGCAGGATCCCGAGTCCGAGCAGTCCGGCGGCCATCAGCATCCGGTTGATCGGCGTCCAGGTCGCTCCGTCGCGCCGTCGGCGGAGCACGGCGAGCACCGGTACGGCCAACGCCACGACGATCACGGAGAAGAACCAGAGGAAGAGCTGCTGGCTCGCGGCCGGTGCGGGCAACGGCCAGTACGGGGGTACGCCTTCGGCCACCGCCTGCAGTGCGCCGTCGACGATGCCCCAGCTCGGCGGGCTCGGCAGCTCGCGTCCCGGCCGGAGCCGAACGACGGGATCGACGACCATCCCCTCGATCGCCTTGACCGGCCCGGCGGCGACGAGATGCCACCACATGGGGAGCAGACCGACCACCGCACCCGCGAACACATAACGGATCATCGACCGGCGGTGCCAGACCGCGAAGCCGAGTGCGAGCGTGAGTGCGACGACGAGGTCGGGTCGAAAGCCGAGTGCGAGCCCGGCGAACCCGCCGGCCCACCACCAATCACGGACCCGGCCGGGTCCGGTACACCCACGCAGGGCGAACACGACGGCCCACAACCCGAATGCCACGCCGCCATGCCACGCCAGCGCCGACAGGCCGATCGGGGTCATGATCAGCACGGTCGCCACCAGCGCCGCTCCGGCTGCCGCCACGTACCCGGCAGCCCGGGCCAGGGTGTAGAGGGCGAGGATGATCCCGAGGTGCTGCAACAGGCCAAAGGTCCGCTGGCTCTCCAGCGAGTCGCCGAAGATCCGGAACCAGAGGGCGAGGACGTTGAGCGCGGAGGGACCGTAGAGGTGCAGGAAGTCGACGTTGGGCACCCAGCCCTGCTGGACGAGCCTCGGGAAGACGAGCATGAAGCCCTCCTCCATCGAGCTCCCGGTGGCCTTGTAGAGCCCGCGGAGCGGCCCGATCACGCCGACTGCGACGATCGCCAGCGCGATCAGGTTCGGCGTACTCTCGCGATCGATCCGGAGGCGCAACGGTCCGCCGAGGACGAACGGGACGACCACCTGCTGACGCACCGGGGCCGGCGCATCGGGGGCGTCGGGCGCATCGGCGGCAAGGACGAGGTCAGGCACGCCGCAACGGTAGCCACCGACCCGCTCCGCGCCCCGGACCACCGCCCGCGGAGATGCATCGCACCCGCCCGGTCACGCCGTATGTTCGTGGCGTGTCATCACTCGACCCGCACGTGCCGCACGACGCCGACCTGGCGTGGTTCGCGGATGATCTACGAGCACGCGGGGTGCGCCGGATCCACGTCCTCGCATGGCGCGATCTCGACGACCCCGACGGCGGCGGCTCCGAGGTCCACGCCGACGAGTTCATGCGTCGCTGGGCCGACCACGGGCTCGACGTGCTCCACCGGACGTCTGCCGCGATCGGGCAGCCGGCGATCGGGCGTCGCAACGGCTACGACGTGGTGCGCCGGGGGAGCCGCTACTCCGTGTTCCCCCGGGCGATCCTGAGCGAGATCACCGGTCGGATGGGCCCGTACGACGCGCTTGTCGAGATCTGGAACGGTGTGCCGTGGTTCTCCCCGGTGTGGTGCCGGCGACCGCACATCACGATGCTGCATCATGTCCACGGGCCGATGTGGGGCCAGATGCTGCCCGGCCCGCTGGCGGCGTTCGGGCGGGTACTCGAAGCACGCATCGCACCTCCCTGGTATCGACGTGACATCACGGTCACGCCGTCCGACGCGACCCGCGACGAGTTGCTCGAACTCGGCTTCCACCCCGAGCGGGTGGTCGCGGTGCCCAACGGCGTCGACCCGTTCTTCACGCCGGGCAACGGCAAGACCGAGTATCCGTCGATCGTCGCCGTCGGTCGCCTGGCACCTGTCAAGCGCTTCGAACTGGTCATCGAGGCCGCTCTCGAAGCGCGCCGACGCCTGCCCGACCTCACGCTGACGATCCTCGGAGACGGTCCCGAGCGCGGCGCCCTCGAGGCACGCGTCGCTGCGGCGGGAGCGAACGACTGGATCGATCTGCCTGGCCGGGTCGAACGCGAGATGCTGGTCGCGCACTACCAGCGGGCGTGGCTCGTCGTCAGCGCGAGCCTGGCGGAGGGGTGGGGCCTCAGCCTCACCGAGGGAGCGGCGTGCGGAACCGCGTGCGTCGCCACCGACATCCGGGGCCATCGATCGAGCGTGGTCGCAGACGTCACCGGCGTCCTCGTCGAACCAGGCGCACTCGGCGCGACCGTTGCCGACCTGCTGCTCGACCCGTCGCGACGAGACACGTTGGCCGTCGCCGCGCTCGATCGGGCGCGCACGCTCACCTGGGAGAACTCGGCGCTCGGGCTCACCAGGGCCCTACACCGCGCCGTGCGCGAACACAGGTAACGTCTCCCGGCTGTGCGTGCCGTCGTCGTACTCCCCACCTACAACGAGCGGGACAACATCGAGATGTACCTGCGTTCGCTGCGCGCGATCAGCGCCCACATCGAGGTCCTCGTCGTCGACGACAACAGCCCGGACGGAACAGCCGACATCGCTCGATCGCTCGGTACCGAACTGGGCGGCGTCGACGTGCTCCTCCGAGCCGCCAAGCAGGGGCTCGGCAGTGCCTATCGTGCGGGCTTCCGTCAGGTCCTCGACGCGCGGCCGCCGTACGACGTGATCGTGTCGATGGACGCCGATCTGAGCCATGACCCGGCTGTGATCCCGGCGATGATCTCAGCGATCGAGGCGGGCGCCGACGCGGTGATCGGCTCTCGATATGTCCGCGGCGGCGGCACCACCGATTGGCCGGTGCGGCGGCAGCTGCTCTCGAAGTGGGGCAATGTGTACACCCGAACCGTGCTGCAGCTCCCGACGCGCGATTGCACATCGGGCTTCCGCGCCTATCGAGCGACGGCGCTCGATGCCATCCAGCCCGACTCGACCGGGGCGGAGGGCTACGCGTTCCTCACCGAGCTCGTGCGGCGACTCACCCGTCACGGGTTCTCGATCGTCGAGACCCCGATCGTGTTCCGCGATCGCGAACGCGGCAAGTCGAAGATGTCTGGTCGGATCATCATCGAGTCGATGCTGTTGGTGACGCGCTGGGCGGCGATCGACCTCATCCGCCGCGTTCGGCGGACCGCTCGCTGATCCGCCGGCGCACACCGGCGAGCGCGACGACGGCCCGGATCGATGCGACCGGGCGCACCTTGGAGCCGGCAACGTCGCGCCAGACCCGCAGCGGTACCTCGAGCACCGCGTCGGCTGCGACCGGCTCGACGCCGACGCCCGGGTGCAGCAGACGAGCGAGCAGTTCGACGTCGAACGACCACGGGTCGGGAAACGGTCTGGCCACCGCCTGCCGAAGTGCCGGCGACGCTCGGAACACCTTGGCACCGCACTGGGTGTCGTAGACCGGCACCCGCAGGGTGAGGCTCGCCGCGGTTGCGTAGAGCCGCCCGAGATAGTGCCGCGAGAGGCGCCGATCGATCGTGTGACCGAGCAGCCCGACCCGACTGGCCAACACCACCGACCTCGACGCATCGGCCTGGAGCGCGTCGACCAGGCGCACCAGCTCGGCGACCGGCGTGGCCAGATCGGCATCGAAGTAGGCAACAATGTCGGCCCCGCCGTCGAGGGCGGCGAGCATGCCGGTCCGCACCGCTTCGGCCTTGCCGCCGTTGAGCGCGAGATGGAGCACCGCAGCACGTCCACCCGAGCGATCGGCGACAGCGCCCAGCATCGCCGCTGTCCCGTCGCTCGAACCGTCGTCGACGAGCAGCACCCTGTCGACCATCGCTGCGAGCGAGACGAACGCGTCGACGTCGAATCGCGCCGCCTCGTCGTAGCAGGGCACGACGACCGCGACGGTCACCGCACCACCCCGTACGCCCATGCCGAGAGACCGGGGAGCCGGCGGTCGGATCCGCCGAGGCGGCCGAGGCGACGGGTGAGCGAGGCGTCGGCGGTGAGCACGCCGGTGAGCGCCCGGGTCACGAACGGACCGCCGCCCCAATGGCCCACGCCATGCTGTGCGACGCGGCGACGCGTCCGAACCCGCTCGAGCATGACCCCCGCAGCGCGGGGTGCGACGAGCGAGGTGAACAGTGGGCCGTGCTCGATCACGTCGATCCAGCGCTCGACCTGTGCGACGAGCTCACGGGGCCGGTACCGGCGTTCATGGCCGAGTGCACGATCATGGTCGCCGAACAGCCACGGATGCGCCGGCACGGCGATCATGACACGGGTACCTGCGTCGGTGAGCGGGCGGAGTTGTTCGTCGATGAAGGTCACCGGGTCGGGGATGTGTTCGAGAACGTCGAGCACGAGCACGAGATCGAAACCCGGCTCGGGTGCCGAGGTGGTGCGGACGAGCCGCGGATCGTCGGTGGCCAACTCGAGTTCGTTGTAGTTGATGTCCCAGCACACGACCTGTTCGGCCGACGGGAGTTCCGCCAGCAACGCTTCGCTGAACCAGCCGTCACCGGCTCCGACGTCGAGGACGCGCTTGGCGTCGAGCGCCCCGTGGTCGGCGAGGACGCCGCAGTAGGCACGAAAGCGGGCGATCTCCCAGGGGTGGCGGGTTGCCGCCGACCCGCGCTCGGAGAGATCCATGGCCGCGGAGGCTACAGTCTCACGCGTTCCCATGGCCGAGACCGTCGTCGAACCCGCGCCCAGCACGCGTGCCGCCCCACCGACGACGAGGTGGCGGCGCTGGGTACGACTTCTCGTGGTCGTCCCGATCGTCGTTGCGGCAGTGCGAGCCGTCGCGACGGGCTGGTTCCCCGTCGGCGACAGTGCCCTGCTGGCCGTCCGTGCGGCAGACGTCGGCACCGCCGATCATCCGTGGCTCGGCTCCTGGACGTCCGCCTCGCTCGCGCTCGGCATCGACGTCAACAACCCGGGCCCGCTCTACCACGACCTCATCGCACCGTTCATGTGGACCGTCGGTCACATCGTCGGATACGGCGCCGGTGTCGCCGTCGGCGTCGCCGCCGTCAACGTGCTCGCCGTCCTGGGCGCCCTGGTCGCGGCCGACCGAATCGGCGGCTGGCGGATGGAGCGCTGGGTCGCGCTGGGCCTCGCGGCACTCACGTGGGCAATGGGCAGTGCGTTGCTCATCGACATCTGGCAGCCCCACGCCCTGCTGCTCCCGTTCGTCTGCTTCCTGGTCCTCACGGTCGGGATCACGACGGGGGTGTGGCGCCTGTTGCCGTGGTGGATCGGCGCGATCTCGCTCATCGTGCAGACACACGTCGCCTACGTGTACGTCGTCGCAGCGATCAGCGTGGTGGTCGTCGTGCTCGGTGTCCGGCAGATCCGGGCCGACGCCTCGCTCGACGGCAGGCTGATGGGTGTCGCCGTCGCCGATGCGGTCCGGACACCGACCGCCTTCGTTGCCGTCGCTGTGGCCGCGGCGGCGTGGGCGCAGCCGCTCATCGAGCAGTTCACCGGGCCGGGAGAAGGAAATCTGCAACGGCTCGCGACGAGCGCCGGCGGAGGCGAACTCACGGTCGGCGCCGGGACTGCGATCAGGATCGTCGCAGCCGTCACTGCGGTCCCGCCGTCGTGGGCCCGCTGGGGTTGGGAAGACACCGTGCCGTCGACGCCGCTCACACAGACGGCGACCGGGCCGCAGTTGCTCGTCGGCGGCCTCCCCAGCGCCACGTTGGCGGTCTTCGGGCTCGGGCTCCTCGTGATCGTGTTGGGCGCTCTGTTCGCGCTGCTGCGGTCGCCTGAGCAACGCCACGCCCGCGCCGCCGTGGCCTTGTCGCTGCTGTGCCTCGCCGTCGCCGTCGCCGGCGTCAGCATCCAGACGGTCACGGTCACCGGCCTCGGCAACCACCAGGTGCGGTGGATCTTCGCCCTGGCGGTCTTCGTCGATGTGAGCATCGTGTGGGGCGTCGCCGAGCTCGTTCGAGCGCGACGGTTGGGGAGCCGGTCGCCCGAGTCGGCGATCGGCATGGCGAGCCGGCTCGCGATCCTGGTGCCGATCGGCATCCTCGTGGTCGTGAACCTGCCGACCCATGCCCACGACCTCGGACCGACCGCTGACCGCGCTGCCGCACCGACGCTCGACCGCGTGTTCGACGATCTCGCCGGATTCGACCCGGGTGGCCCGGTGCGGTTCGACACCTCGACCCTGCGTCCGTTCGAGCCCTACAGCGGCGCGGTGTACATGCGCCTGCGCGAGCTCGGTGTCGCGTTCCGTTTCGACGCAGAGATCGACGTCCGCCAGTTCGGCGAGAACCGGCGAGCCGACGGCACCGAGGTCGGAACCCTGCGCCAGTACGACCAGGTCGAGGCGCTCCTCGTCGATGGAGATGGGTGCACGGTGTCGTTGCGCAGTGGCGTCGCTCCGGACGACGAGGCCGCCGCTGACGCCCACCTCGAGGCCGCTCGCGCCGACATCCTGGGCGTTCCCGTCGACACCGAAGGGCTGGCAGCCGACGTCGCCGATCTGGTGTCGCTGGCCTCGGCCGGCGATGCGTCGAGCGCGTACGCGGTGATCGCACTCGGGATCCTGCCTGAGCTGGTCGAGCAGGGCCGCATAGCACCCACACCAGCGATCGACGCAGCCGTCGCAGCGAACGACGCCATCAGCGCACGCGTGTCGAGCACTGTGCGAATCGTCGCTTCGCCCTCGACGCTGTGCTGACGGGTCGGCGGGTCAGCACATACCGGGCGGGCTGCCCGGCGGGGCGATGAACACCGCGACCGGTTCGCCGAGGAGCAGCATCTCGCTCAAATCGTCGATGACGTCCTGAGGCAGCGTCAGGTCGAGTGACGCACCGAACAGGTTGCAGTCGACGGCGGTCGCCAACTCCGGCCGGCCGATCTCCTCCAGCCGTCGCTCGACCCTCTCCTGGAGCTCGTCGAAGCGGGCCCGCTCGTCGGCGGTGCGCAGGTCGACCGAGACGATCTCCTGGTGGTCGGGACGGGAGCGCCACTGGTCGATGAACGTGCCGGTCACGAGGTGGAGCTCGGCATCGTAGGCGCCGTCAGCGAACACGCGTTGCGGGGTCGCCGGCACGCGCCACACTTCACGAACGCCGACCTCGTACCCGCGTCGGTCGAGCTCGTTGAGCAGCCCGAAACCTTGCGCCCCGATCGACACGGCGTCCTGCCAGAACACGAGGTAGCGGCCGTCGGGCCCCGTCAGCAGACCGTCACCGCGCTCGATCGCTGCAACGGTGTCGGGCACGACGCCTCGTAACCCGTCGGACACGTGTGCCTCCGGGACCTCGAGGACGAACGCTGCGCCCACAGACGCCACGGTCGCGACGGTGCCGACCACCGCTGCCGGCCACAGCGCCCGCTGGTCGATCGGCCGGCTGCGGCGCGCCGACAGCTCCACGAAGGAAGCCCAGACGATCGACACCACGACGAGCAGCATCGCCGCCCACGCCCACAGCGTCAGGTAGTACCAGAGCTTGCCGAAGATCCGGCTGATCGAGAACGCGCTGACGACGAGGGCCACCGCCACGACCGCATCGAGCGCCAGCAGCCGCTGGTGCCGCCGCCGCCAGGCGATTCCCACGGCGCCGAGCCACAGGACGAAGACGACGACGCCACCCCACACAGAGCCGCTCGGCAGGCCCGAGCGGTGCACGAAGGCCGCCTGCTGCGTGATCAGGTCGCCGCCGACCGCGAAGGCGTCGAGGTGGCGGAAGAACGCCCGCACCGCCACCCCACGAGAGACGTACGCCTCGTCCGGGTCGGACGTGAAGTGGCGGATCAGCATCCGGATGTTGCCCGGATCGCGAACCAGCTGATCGACGAACGGCGGCAACCACAGCAGGCCGGCGACGCCGATCGACCAGGCGAACGGCCGGGTGACCGTCGCCCGCTCGCCGGGAGCAAGCCGGAGCCCCCGCCAGACGAGTACGCCGCCGACGAGCACACTGATCGCTATCGCGTTCAACAGGTAGGGCACGTGGGTCTGCGCCGCGACCGAACCCGCAGCGACCACCACGACTGCCGCTCGGTGAACTCCGACGAGCACGGCCCACGCCGCAACGAGCACCAGCAACCAGAGCAGGACCGGGAGGTACGGGTTCCATGGATGCGTCAACACGTTCAGGCCGTAGCCCCGGATCGCCACCGCAGCGACGGCAGCGATCATCACCGCGCCTCGTCTTCCGGCGACGCTGCGGCCGATCGCGATCATCGCAGCCAGCGCCACGACGTTGATCACGACGCTGCCGAGCTCCATGCCCCACGCTGACGCCCCGGCGAGACGGTAGAACGGCGCGAGCAGGTAGAACGACAGCGGCCCCGGGTGACTGCCCTGATCGGGGAAGTCACCGATGCGACCAGGGAGCCCGATCAGCGGTGTGTTCGGTCCACCCACGTCGCGAACACGGAACTCGGTCATCGCCATGTCGAGCGTCGGCGCCCAGGGCCGCCACAGCAGGAAGACGGCTGCGACGACGAGAGGCAGTGCGACGACCCCGGTCAGCCCGAGCTGGAAACCGTCGACGCTGGCCCGGACTCGTTCGCGCCGACCCTGCTCCACGAACGTCGCAGCGTACCGGGTGGCGCATCTAGCCTGGGGACACGAGTCACGCGGCATGGGCCGCACACGACGTTCCATGCGCAGCCACCTCGCCAGCCACCTCGCCAGCCTCAAGGCGGCCATGCACCGCCCGCAGTCCCAGCCGTGGATCCCGGTGATCGCCGTGGTGTCGGCCGTTGCCGTGCCGATCGTGTTCGCGGCCGTCCGGGCCGCATGGGGCGACTGGGTGCCGACCGGCGACGACGCCTACTTCACGGTCCGTTCCCGCGACGTCGCGACCGTGCACCACCCGCTGCTGGGTGCATGGTCGTCCGGATCGCTCGATCTCGACGCCCCGATCAACAACCTCGGGCCGATGCAGCTCGACATCATGGCGCCGTTCACGAAGCTCGCCCCGATGGGTGGCACCGCGCTGTCGGTCGCGCTCACGAACGTCGCGGCGATCGTCGCGATCGCCTGGATGGTCGTACGGCTCGCCGGCCGGCGCGCAGCGGTCGCCGCGATGGTGCCGGTCGCCCTGCTCACGTGGACGATGGGATCCGAGATGCTGATCACGCCCCGTCAGCACCAGTACCTCGTCCTGCCGTACCTGTGCCTGCTCGTCGCCGCATGGGCCACGGCCAATGGCGACAGGTGGGCACTGGTCGCCGGGGTCGCCGCAGCCAGCCTCCTCGCCCAGACGCACCTGTCGTACCCGGTGCTGGTGGCGGTCCTGTCGGTGTCGTCGGTGGCGCTCCACATCATCGCCACGCGACGCGGCAGAGCACTGGGTGGTCGCCGGCCGATCGTCGTGGCCGGGGTCCTCGCTGCGATCCTGTGGGTGCAGACCGCCATCGACCAATTCGTCGGCCTGGGCAACTTCGGCGCAGTCCTGTTCGGCCCGGGCGGTTCGGAGGCGCCGGGGCTGCGCACCGGGGTCCGGATCGTCGTCGGCATCCTCGTGTCTCCGGTGACCCTCGTCCGGCCCGGCTATCAGGAGGAGGACGCCGAGGCGCTGATGGCGTCACTCCCGCAACTCGGTGTCGGTGTCGTCCTCGTGGCCGGTGCGTGTGTGTTCGCCGTTCGGGGCTGGCGGGCAGGTCGCTGGCGCTCGACGACCGGCATCCTCACGGCACTCGCCGCGGTGGGCGCCGGCATGATCGACGCCGCCCTGCTCCCGCGGACCGTCTTCGGGCTCACGATCATGAACTACCGCTGGCTGTGGTCGACCGCAGCGTTCATCGTGCTCGTCGCCGCAGTGGGCGCCGCAGCGTTGGCCGAACGCGAGCCCCGCACGCGTCGCTCGGTGTCGTGGGTGGCCGCGATCCTGTGTGGGACGCTCGCGATCGCGAACCTGCCACGCTCGGTCCAGTACCAGGATGCGGAGCGGTATCTCGAGGAACAGCGGGGCGTCGCGTCGGCACTCGAGCAGCTCGGGCGGTTCGAACTCGTCGGGCCGTTGATCATCGACGTGTCGGAGATGTACTTCGGTCACCCGTACACCTATCCGGTGCTCGTCGAGTTGCAGGAACAGGGAGTCGCGTTCCGCTTCGACTCGCCCCTGCAGGATCGGCGGTTCGGCGCCAGGCGCGTCGCCGACGGGACCGAGACGCTCCGGCTCAGGCTGATCAGCGGGGAGCCCGCTGTCGCCCTCGCAGCCGATCCGGACCTGCAGGACCGGCTGCTGGCATTCATCCCGGGTAGCCGCCCGGTGGCGATCCTGCTCGACCCGGCCTGACCGACCAGCACTACCGTTCGACACCGGGGGCGCGGCGCCATGCAGCGTCGTCGGTCGTGAGGGCACCGATCAGGAGCGACACGACCGCGAACATCGCCAACCCGTGCCAGTCCTCGAACACGCCGGGCCAACCGCCACCCGCTACCGGTGCGTTCCGACGCTCGCGAACCACCACCAGTGCAGCGACGACGACGACCGACGCGAGCGCAGTCAGCTCGGGGAGGCGCGGGCGCTGCCAGAGCGCGACACCGAATCCGGCAAGCGTTCCCCAGACCGCCCACTCGGGCTGGATCAGCAGCGCCGAGAGCCCCGCCCATGCCAGCACGAGCGCCATCGCGCGCGTCTCGAACGCCGCAGGGTCGAATGCGACACCGAGCACCCGGCGCTGGGTCTGCTGCGCCGCCACCACGGTCGACGTCGGTGTCGTCCACGTCCAGCGGGGCCGCGGGACGACCGTGAGTGGGAGGCCGGCCCGCCGCGTCAGAGCTGCGATGCCGAGCGCCGCGACGACCCCGAGGATCGACAGCCAGAGCGCCCACTGCAGGGTCCGCTGGGGGGCCCACGTCACCTCGACGACCGTCGACGAGTCACGGCCGGTGAGCCACCATCCATTGAAGCCACCGTCGACGAGGACCGGCTCGCCCAGATCGGCGCCGTCGGCCGACGCCGACCAGCCGGTGCTGTAGCCCTCCCCGACGACGAGCCAGCAACCGTCGGGGCAGTCGGTGACTTCGACCTCGCGGTCGAAGCGGCCACCTCGCAGCACCTGCACGGTCGGCCGGAGGTCGGTGCCGCCGGTCGCCAGGGCCGCCACGGCACCGCTGTCGAGCATGAGCCGGTCGACGGTGACCGGGCTGAACGGCGCAGCGGAGACGACGTGCTCGCCTGTGGCGAGGTCGGTCGGCCCGTCGCAGGATGTGGCGCGTGCCGCCATCCCGGTGGTGGCGGCACCGGCGGCGAGCGTGAACGTCATCCTGTGCTCGACTCCGTCGACCAGGAGCAGTGGGGCGCACTCGACGACGATCTCGGCATCGGCGACACGGGGCACGCGCGGCGCTCCCGCGATGGAGATCTCGGCGATGCCCGCCGGCAGCTCGACGAGATCGCCGAAGCGGCGATCGGTGGCGACCACGGGATCGACCGCGGCGATCTCGATCTCGAGGCGTCCGGGTGGGAGCGGCGGATCGACGGGCACGGTGCTCTCGCTACCTGCGCCCACCGACACAGAACGCTCCTCACCGCCGGTGCGGAGCACGAGCGCAGTGATCGGCGAGGTCCCCTCCGGCTGGGTCACCGTGACGGACGCGATCGGCTCTCTGATGCCGTCGATCATGAGGGTTGCGCCCAACCCGCCTCCCGCCGCCGTCCGCCACGCTGTCGCGGGATCGCCGTCGAGGGCCGATGCGCCGGCGCTCACCAGCGAGCCCGTGAGGCGCGAGGAGGCGGTCACCGGCCAGCCGAACAGCGGCGCCAGCGCGGCATCGGGGGCGCGTGGGTCGATACGCACGTCGGCCGTGACGTCGAACGTCCGGGGGTGCGGCAGCTCGAAGCCACGTACGAGACGCGGCTCGGGATCGGACCGCCACGGATCGAGTGCATCCGATCGCCACCTGGTCAGCACGATCGAGAGTGGTGTCTCCGGTGCCGCGACGGCGAGCGCGTCGTGCGGCGGCCTGACCACCTCGATCGTCGGGGCGAGGCCGGTGAGCACCTCGGCGAAGCCGACACCCTGCACGGCGCCCGCCGTGAACGGCGTCCCACCGGCCACGGCGGCGATCTCGATGTCGATCACCGATGTCGCCGAGACGACGACCGGCTGGCCCGGCGTCGTGAGAGAGCGGTCGTCGAGCGCGATCCGCTGCGCCGTGCCGCCGTCGGCGGTCACCAGCACCTCGACGATGCGACGGCCCGACCCCGGGTCGAGCTGTACGAGCCCGATCCCGGCGACCGGCTGCTCGATCGTGATCCTCAGCACCTCACCGATCGGGTCGGCGTGCTCGCCGACCGACCACGCCGTCGCCGGATCGCCGTCGATCGCCATGACCGGGCGGTGCTCGGGGATGTAGGCGAACGGTTCGCCGTACGACGTCGCAGTCACGATCGCCGGACCGACCTGGCGGGCGATCGTGAGCGTTGCCGGGTCGGCCACCTCGTCGCGCCCTGCGAACACGGGCAGGCGCTGATCGGAAGCGACCGGCCTCAACGGCTCGGCCGCCGGCTGGTCCGACTCGGTGGCACCGAGGGTGTCTTGCGAGCTCCGCCAGTGACGCTCGCGATCGCGGTTGCTGTCGGTGACGAGCAGCGGTGTCACCTCGGTGACGGCAGCGTCGCCACCGTCGTCCAGCGATGCGCTGTACCGCACGGTCTCGGTCCCGTCGAGCAGGCCCGACGCGGCCAGATCGACGAGTCCGTCGCCGCTCCCCGACACCACCACGGTCCGCGCTCCGGCGCGCACAACGGTCCCTGCCGGCTCGATCGGGCGCAGCGACACCTCCGGCGTCGGCGTGCCGAAGTCACGGGCCGGTCCGACGCCGGGCGCCCCGTCGAGGACGGCATCGACCGCGGCTGGATCGGCGGTCCGGAAGCGCTCGACGTCGAGGTCGCGAGCGACCCAGACGGTGTCGACCCCCAGCCAGCGGGCGACCGGCGCCACCGAGTCGGGCTCGAGCACGCCGTCCTGTATCCGGTCGTCGAAGGCATAGAGGAGGTCCATCGCACCCGGCGAGCCGAGCGGCAACAGGTCGCGCGTGACGAGCGGCTTGTCGGTGAGGCCCGGCAGTGGCTGGTCGACGGTGTAGCCCCACCCGAACGCGCCGAACTCGGCACCCGGCAGTTGGAGCACGCGGGAGCGCGACCCAGTGGCGTCGAGCGCCGCCGCCGCCTCGGTCCAGGCTGCGGGCGGGTCCTGGTCGCGGTCGATGGCTGGATCGACGAATCCCCCGGTCCAGAGCGACGGGAGGTTCGCTACCGCGAGGACGATCACGAGTACACCTGCGAAGTGATGGGTCCGAATCCGGATCCGTGGCAGGTGAGTCGTCCCGATCGCTCCGACCGCGACCGCGACGCCGAGGGCGAGGCCGAGGTTCATCATCGGGAGCGCTCGTGTACTGCTGCGCAACGCGAGGGCGAGCCCACCAGCGTCGTCGCCGGCCAGCAGCCGCATGAGCGGGGAACGGTCAGCGATCGGGTGCACACCGACCGCGAGCACGGCGCCTGCGACGACGAGCAGCATGGCGAAGCGCCGGTGGGCCCAGTGGACGAACGCCAAGCCGATCAGGCCGATGATCGGCAGCAGGTAGCTCAGCGCGATCGTCGGGGTCGACGACAGGTAGCGCAAGGACTCGCTCGTGGTTGCGAGCTCGCCGTCACGCACGTAGAACAGCCAGTACCCGAGGCTCCGCCAGACCTCCGGGCCGGTGGCGGTGAGCGAGACGTCGGCGAGCGACTCCGAGTAGGGGAGCACCTCGGCTCCGTATCGGCCCTGGACGACGAGCATGACCATCCACCAGAGCGAGACCGGCACGGTGAGGAGGGTGACCCGCCCTGCGATCGCAATGGCGTCGCGCCACGACACGCTGCGCTGCCACGTTGCGTGCAGCAGCCACAGCACCGGAGCGGGCACGATCATCGCCAGCGCGGTGGCGTTGACCGCACCGACGGTGAACACCACCAGCGCGATCAGCGCCGGGTCGTGCCACGACCGTCGGCGGGTGGCGCGCACCGTCAGCGCCACGATCCACCCGAGCCCGGCCCACGGGAGCAGCATCACGGAGGTGCGCGACACGTACGGCAGCACGTATGGGCTGACCTGATACACCACGGCGGCGACCAGCGCCGCGACCTGCCCGAGACCGAGCACCCTGGCGCACCACCGCACGCCGAGACCTGCGAGCAGCATCAGCGTCCCGATCCACAGGCGATGCGCGATCCAGTCGGGGAACCCGACGGCGTCGAACAGCCAGAACCACGGGCCGCTGGGCCACAGGTAGGCGACGTGCTGATGGGGGACCCAGCCGGCGAACTGGCGAGGGTCGAACGTCGACGCCGCATCACCGAGGAACCGGCCCGGATCGAGGTACAGGTAGAGCTTGCTGTCAGCGGGCATCCGCCCGGGGGCGGCCGTGAGCGCCGGGAGGTAGGCGAGCACCGCAAGCGTGACGGCGGCCCACAGCGCCGGACGGGGGGTGCGAAGCCGATCGCTCACGGGATCGCGCCGAAGACGCCGTACAACCCGGTGAGGGCCACCAGGCCCGCCCCGGATGCGGCCATCGTCACCGCCCATGAACGATCGTCGATGCGGTGCCGCGCCTCGAACCAGACGGCCGCGCCGATCAGCAGCGGGAACGCGGTGTAGATGAAGCGGGGCCGGGCGGTGACGGTGGCGGGCACGAGCATCAGCGCGATGATCGTCCACGAGTAGGCGTTGACGAAGAACGGCAGCCTGGCCCGCCACGCCATCCAGAGGAGGACGATGATCGTCACGACCGACACGGCGGTGATCGTGTCGGTGGGCGACGTGAGCGGTTGGGTGATCGCCTCGAGCGTGTTGGTGAGCGCCGTCATGCCGAAGCTGGCACCTTCACCCCAGGCCTCGCGTTGGACCCGGAACCAGACGAACGTCTCACCGGCGTGCTGGCCGAGCCAGATCTGGAACACGATGAACCCGATCGGCGCCATCAGCACCGCCGCCAGCGAGCGCCAGTCACGGTCGTCCTTGATCGCGAACAGGGCGGCCACCGCACACGCCACGGCGATCGCGACACCGTTGGGCCGGGTTGCCGTGGTGAGCGCAGCGAAGATCCCGGCGAGCAACCATCGCCGCTGTTGCAGGCACAGCATCGCCGCGGATGCCACCACCAGCATGAGCGCCTCGCTGTACGCGAACGACAGCACGAAACTGCCGGGGAAGAGCGCCACGAGCGTAGTCGTGGCGCGGGCGACGTGATCGCCGTACAGCTGCTGTGCGAGCAGGCCGATCAGGACGACGGCGATGAAGCCGAGCACCGTGTTGAGCACGAGCACGGCGATCGAGTCTCCACCCGGCACCACCCAATCGGCCGCGCGGCCGAGCATCGGGAACAGCGGGAAGAACGCGGCTCGCGCCTCGTCGACGTGGTAGGTCACGTCGGGCGGGACCGTCTCGGGGTAGCCGTTGCGGACGATGTCCATGTACCAGAGCCCGTCCCATGACGTGAGCACGTCGAGCATGGGACGCACCGCGCTGGTGGTGCTCGTGATGGTGCCGTCGACGATGTGCGGGTCGGCGATCGGCAGGCCGCGCTCCTCGGCGAGGTTGACATCGACGCGCAGCTCGGCGGCCACCACGGCGGCGCCCGCGAGCACGCACAGGCGAGACAGCACGTAGACCGGCAGCGCGTACCAGGCGAGACGCCACCACGTGCTGTTGCGGACGTCGATCATGAGACACTCCGTGCGGTCGGGAGGATGCGAGTCCCACGCTTGACCAGGTGCAGCACACCCTGCTCGGCGGAGCGGCGGTGATGGCTGGCCCCAGTACCGGTGGTGCGCCGGTTGGCGATGAACCAGTCGTAGCTCTGCGCGAACATCTCGTCGGTCGACCACTGCGGTTCCCACCCCAGCTGCTCGCGGGCATGCTCGATGTCGAACCACATCGACTTCGAGTACATCAGCCAGTGGTACGGAGCAAACGGCGTGAGCCCCAACCGGGCGCTCGCTCGCATCGCGACGGAGGTGATGCCGGCCGGCAGGCTGCGCACCGTGCTCCCGGTGCCGGCGTGGCGGCACAGCGCGGCGAGGGTCTCGGTCATCGTGCCGAACCGGTCGGTGCCGATGTTGAAGACACCCGGCCCACTGCGGTGGGCCGCTGCGATGCACGCGTCGGCGAGATCCTCGGCGTGGACGAACTGGTACCGGTTGGTGCCGTCGCCGAGCACGATCGGGTCCGCGCCGTCGGCAATCCAGTCGAACAGGATGCCGAAGATGCCGAGCCGCCCGTGACCGAGGATCGTGCGCGGCCGCACGATCGAGACGTCGAGCCCCGAGCGGGCGGCGTCGAGGCACGCCCATTCGGCGGCGAGCTTGGCGTGCCCGTACGCCTCCTCGGGCTTCGGGACGGTGGTAGGCAACACCGGGTTGACGTCCGGGACGCCGAACACGGCGCTCGACGACGTGTGGACGACCTTGCCCACCCCGGCCTCCTCTGCTGCTGCGAGCAGGATCCGGGTGCCGTCGACGTTGACGGTCCGCAGCAGGGTCGCGTCCTTGGCGAGCGGCACCTGGGCGACGTTGTGGTACACCACGTCGACACCGGCGACGGCGGACTCGACGGCCGCACGGTCGCGGATGTCGCCACGCACGAACGTGACCTCACCGGGCCGGTCGTCGGCGTCGGCGATGTCGAGCACCCGTACGGTGTCGCCACGCGCCCTGAGCCGCTCGACGAGCAGCGAGCCGAAGTAGCCGCTGCCTCCGGTGACCAGACTCGTCGTCACAGCTCCAGCCCTCGCTCGATGCACCACCGGATGCTGCGGCGCATGCCTTCGTACAGCTCGATCTCGGGGTCGTAGCCGAGTTCGATGCGTGCGACCTCGATGTCGCAGGCGATCGTCTTGTCCATCTCGCCCAGCACGTGGATCTGCTGCTGGTAGCGGCCGGTGCGCTGGATCACGCCGTCGGCAAACTCGGCGACCCGCCCGACGAGCGCCGGCACCCGGGTGCGGTTGGGCGTCACCTCGAACCCCTCGGCGGTCAGCGCGCGGCCGACCGTCTCGACGATCTCGGTGATCGCGTACGGACGCGCATCGGCGATCCACCAGCCTCGGCCGGCCGGCGTCGGGACGAGTTCGGCGCGCACCAGGCCCTGCACGAGATTGTCGACGTAGACCATCGACCGCATCTGGTCGCCGCGACCGATGATCGGGAACTTGCCACGGCGAACCATGGTGAAGAACGTCGTCTGGCGGGGCGGCTGGTGTGGACCGTAGAACCACGGTGGGCGCACGATCACCGCGTCCAGGCCGCGTTCCACGGCGTCGAACACGGCGAGTTCGGCGTGCATCTTGGAGCGTCCGTACCCGAAGTACGGGTGGTACGGCTCATCGTTGCGGAACCGGTCGCCCGGGTGGGCGTTGGTCCCGAACGGGCTGTTCGACGACACGTGGACGAAGCGGCGGGCGCCGATCTGCTCGGCGAGCGCGAGCATCGCCATGGTGCCACCGGTATTGATCGCTTCGAAGTCGGCGATGGTCCGGGGATGGATCACACCAGCGGTGTGGAGGACGTCGACGACGCCCGTGAGGCCCGCCCCGAGCGGCACGAGGGTGGCGGGCGAGGTGAGGTCGCCGATCACGGGTTCGATCCGCTCGCCGAGCGCTCGCAGTGCATCTGCTTCGACGCGGTTCGTCACGAGCGGCCGGATCACGCCCTCGCGGTGCCACGGCGACGCCGGCGCTGTCAGCGCATGCATGAGCGCCGTTCCGAGCCAACCGGCGGCGCCGGTGACGATCGTCGCGGCGGGGTGCGGCCGGAGTGCCGGGGTCACGTCAGCCGCTCCGCAAGACGGCGCGCATTGCGCATCGCGATCGCCATCACCGACGCCTGGGGGTTGACGCCGGGTGCGTCGGGGAGCAGCGAGGCATCGTTGACGTAGACGTTCTCCGCCCCGTGCACCCGGCCCATGCTGTCGGTGGCTGCGCGGGTGCGATCCTCGCCCATCGGCACCGTCGAGCACAGGTGGACCGTCATCACGCTCGCCGTGGCGGCGCGGAACATCGCGGTCGCATCGGCCAGATCGGCCCGCTTCCTCACGATCGGTGCGTCGCGGAACGACGGGTAGACCTCGAGCGCGCCGGCTTCGAGCATCACGAGCGCGAGGCGAGCCAGCCCTTGACCGAGCAGGGCACGATCGCGGCCGGTCAGGCGGTAGGTGACGAGCGGGTCGCGCATCGCCGGCACCGCGGTGACCCGGCCGCGCCCCTCGCTCGTGATCGCCGCGTAGTAGACGGCGATGTCGCGCCACGAGGTGACCGCATCGCGCATGAGCGGCCAATGGTCGGAGAGCGAGAGCGCCACGAGTCCGGGCTGGCTGGCCGATCCGCCGAACGAGAGATCGGGCGAGAACTCCTTCACCTGGTGCACGGGGACGTCGTCGACCACGTTGACCGGTGCGTCGAACCGGGCCGACAGCTTGACCGTCGGGTGCACGGCGAGCCCCTTGCCGACCAGCCCACGCCACCCCGATCGCTGGAGCAACGCCGGGCTCTGGATCGCCCCGCCGCACACCACGACGACGTCGAAGTCGACGGTGACGGGCTGGCCCTCGGGGCCGGTGAGCTCGGCACGGAACGCCCGGTCGCGGTCTCGCACGATGCGCTCGACCCGATGTTCGACCAGCATCGCCGCACCCGCCGCAGCGGCTCGCGGCAGGAACGTGCGGGTCATGCTCTCGCGCTTCCCGGTTGACGCGTCGCCGCCGGCGGGATAGCTCATCCAGCGCGGGATCTCGTCGTGCGCCCACCCGAGCGCGGCCGCGCCGTCGCGGAGGCGCTCGCTGGCAGGCGTGTGGCGTCCGGGCACGGTCTGCACCGACAGGGCGATCTCGATCTCGTCGCAGGCGGCGTAGAACTCATCGTCGGTGAAGTCGGCGATCGTGGTCTGGCGCCGCCAGCGTTCCAGCGTCCCCTCGGAGGGGCGGCGGTACAGGCCGCTGTTGATCTCGGTGCCGCCCCCGGCGCAACGCCCTTCGGTGTAGGCGATCGACGGGCGGCCGAGCGCGACCGTGACGCCGCCGGCGCGATACTGCCGATCCATCTGTTCGAGCGAGAACGGTACGACGCTGCCCTGCTCGACCCACGGGCCCTCCTCGACGATCAACACGTCGTGGCCCGCTTCGGCGAGAATCGCCGCTGTGGTCGCGCCACCGGCGCCCGACCCGATCACGAGGACCTGGCAGTCGTGGTGGGGGCGGGGGTCGACGAACCTCATGCCGTCGCCGCATCGGTGAGATCGGAGCCGCTGGGTTCGGTGTCGGGCCAGGTCTCCCAGACGAAGGCGACGCCGAGCGAGCGCACCAGCCGTGCGAGCTCACCGACGAATGGGAGTCGGGTGCGCTGGAGGAAGGTGGTGACCCGAGCGGGACCGAACAGCCGTCGGCCGACGCCGACGCCGACTGCGAGCAGGGTGACGCCGATCAGCAGGGGTGACGGCAGCGCGCGAACGCGGCGGCACACGAACTGCACGGTGGCAGTGCGGCGCTCGTGTGCGAGCTCGGGCAGCTCGCGCTCGATGAGATCGTCGGCGAACGCAGCGAACGGCCCATCGGCGCCGAGCGGCTGGAAGGGACGCTGACCGGTCGACACGATGCTGCGATGGTAGCGACCGGCACCCGCTCGACGGCGGTACGACGCTCGATCGGGTCAGGGCCGACGGTCACAGCCGGGCGACCGGCAGGATCCGCCGTCGCGGACCTCGCGCCGGCGCTCCGCCCACGGTGGTGAGCAGGGCGGTGAGCACCCGACCGCGTTGGCCCGCGTACGGTGCGAGGAGTTCGAGCATGCGATCGTCGTCGGCACGAGGTTCGCCGGCGAGCGCCCACGCCACCGCGTGCGGGAAGTGGAAGTCGCCGACGGCGACGGCGTCTGGGTCGCCGAGGGCGGGGCCGAGCACGGAGCCGACGGTCCACGGCCCGACGCCGGGAAGCAGCGGCAGCTTCTCGGCGGCCACCGCTGGCCCTGCCGCCGCCCAGCCCCACAGTTTCGAGGCGTGGCGCGCAACCTCGATCAGGGCGCGGGCACGCTTCTGCTCGATGCCGAGCGGGTGGAACCACCAGGCCGGCCGCCCGGCGAGCACTTCGGGCTCCGGTGGCAGATGCATGCCCGCGACCACCTCGGGAGGCCCAGGAGCGGGATCGCCGACCTCCCGGCACAGCCGGGCCCACTGGCGTGCCGCCTCTCCGCCTGTGATGCGTTGGGCCAGGACGGTGGGCAGGAGGTGGTGGTAGAGGTTGCCGCTGGCCCCGATGCGGCGTGACCGCGTGGCTGCCAGGCTGCGGGCGACCACGGGGTGGCCGTCGGGGAAGGCGACCGGGGTGTCGGTCGCCCCGACGAGCGATTCGACGCTCGATGCCAGCCAGTCGGCCCCCGGACCCCATGCGTCGACGTCGAGTCCGTGCTGGTCGGGCGGTGCTGGGTCGCAGCGCCACCGCAGCCGCAACGTGCCGGCACCGTTGGGCGTGAGGGTCGCGTGCACGAACTCGCCGGCGGCCAGCCGGGTGGTGGCATCGCCATGGCCGTTGCGTTGGGCTCCGAGGGTGGCACGCAGCGATCGTGGCGCATCGATCGGGTGCCACGGGAGCGCCATGCGTGGGAACGTACCAGCGCCTCAGATCGCGCTGGTTCGGACGTCGCCGAGGCGGCGCAGCCGGTCGCCGGCGAGGTTGAGCGCGAGCACGGTCATGAACAGCATCGCGATCGGCGCGAACGCCACCCACGGGGCGTCGGTGAGTGTCTGGGTCTGCGACCCGTCGAGGATCAGCTTGCCCCAGGTCGACCCCTCGGACACCGAGAGACCGAGGAACGCCAGCCCTCCCTCGGCCACGATCGCGAGCGCCATCCCGAGCAACGCGAGTGAGCCCATCGGGGCGGCGACATTGGGGAGCAACTCGCGCACGATGATCCGTCGGTGTGAGGATCCGATCATGCGTGCGGCTCGAACGAAGTCGCGCTCGGCGTACTGGATCGTGGCCGATCGGGCGACGCGCCCGACCGGTGCGATACCGAGCACCCCCAGGGTGACGGCGATGGTCACGAGACCGCGATCGAGCAGCGACGTGATGAGGATCGCCAGCACGAGCGACGGGAACGACAGCAGGACGACGAACAGGAATGTGACGACGCGGTCGAATGCACCGCGGACGTAGCCGGCCAGGATGCCCAACGTGCCGCCGACCGCGAGCCCGAGCACGATCGCGACGAGCCCGACCACGAGTGACACCCGTGCACCGTGGACCGTGCGTGCGAACACGTCCCGGGCGAGCGTGTCGGTCCCGAACCAGGCGTTCCACGACGGCGCGGTGAGCGCCGTGTCGAGCCCGGAATCACCGCCGATCGCGTCAGGGTCGTCGATCGGGAGCCAGGGTGCGAGCGCTGCGGCCACCGTGACGATCACGATCCATGCGACGCTCACCCAGAACAGCCGTCCGAGACGCGTGCCCGGGTCAGGTGTCGACGCACCAACCTCCGTGACCGTGACCGTGCCCGTGTCCGTCGACGTCATCGACGGATCCTGGGGTCGATCACTGCGTACACGGCGTCGACGACGAAGTTCACGACGATGAACACGCTGGCGACGACGACGACGATCGCGAGCACGACCGGGAAGTCCTCCCGGACGACCGCTTCGACGATCGCCGACCCGAGCCCGGGTATCCGGAAGATGTTCTCGACCACCAGCGACCCGCCGATCAGCGCTCCGGTGGTGAGGCCGAAGACGGTGACGAACGAGAACAGCGAGGGCCGCAGCGCGTGGCGGAACAGGATCCGGGCTCGCGACAGCCCCTTGCTGCGCGCCATCAGGATGAACTCCTCCTGCAGGGTCGAGACGAGGTCGTCGCGGAGCAGGCGCTGATACACGGCGGCTGCGGGTAGTGCAATCGTGAGCGCCGGGAGGAGGAGCTGGTGGAACCGATCGGGTAACGGTGCGTCGGCGGTGTAGGTCTGGGGGAACCAGCCGAGTCGGATCGCGAACACGTATTTGAGCAGCACGCCGAGCGCGAAGTTGGGGAGCGCGACCACGAGGAAGGTCGACACGGTCGACAGACGATCGAACCACGAGTCGACGCGCGGCGCAGCCAGCAGCGCCCACGGGATCGCAATGACCGTCGCCATCAGCTGCGCGAGGACGAGCAGCACCGCCGTACGCGGTAGCCGCTCCACCACCAGGTCGGCCACCGGTGGCTGGCCGGCGCTCGAGAACTGGACCCCGAGATCGCCCTGCACGAGGTCGCCCAACCAGCGGAGGTAGCGGACGGGCAGCGGGTCGTCGAGGTGGTACTCGGCGCGGGCGGCCTCGATGCGCTCGACGCCGGCGGGCGTCGTGTCGGCGGCGGCCGGCCCGAGGATGTTGAACAGCGGGTCACCGAGGAGGTTCATCGCGCCGAACGTGAGCGCGCTCACCGTGAGCAGCAAGATGATCGCGAACCCCGTGCGCCGCACCACCCGGCCCATCGCGCGCGTGCTCACTCAGCCGGCGAGCCAGGCACGGTCGAACCAGACCACGCCGTTGCCGACGCAATCGAGAGCGATCCCGTCGGGGCTCGTGCGGCCGCACACGTCGCGCACCACGGGGGCGAGCGCAACGTCCCACATGGTGTGCTGGAGGAAGACGTAGGTCGCAGCATCGTTGATGCGGGCCTCCACCTGGCGGTAGAGGTCGGCCCGCACGTCCGGGTCGGCCTCGGCCTGGGCCAGCAGCAGGAGGGCATCGCGCTCCTCGTCGCAGTACCGCGGCCAGTTGAGCGAGACCGGCCCGATGGTCCGGCACGTCAGCCAGATGCCGTCGGCGGCCGGGTCGATCGCGCCGAACTGCCGCCACATGACCGTGTTGTAGGCGCCGAGCGCGGCGTTCTGGATCAGGTCGTCCTGGAACACCTCGGTGACGGTGACCTCGAATGCGTCCGACCATCCAGCGACCATCAGATCGGCGATCCGGGTGCCGGCGACCGACGGCCCGGCGTACTGGTACTGGATCACGATCCGGTCTCCCGAGCACACCGGAGCCCCCGTGACATCGTTGACGTCGGCGCCGCGTTCGGCGCAGTACTCGGCGGCGAGCGTCGCTGCGCGCGCCGGGTCGTCGCCGATCTGGACGAGGGCCGGGTCGTGGTAGGGGCTCTCGGGCGTGAACCGTTGGGTCGCCTGGCGCAGCACGTCGAGCCCGATCAGCTGGTCGTACTGGGCGCGCGGTGTGGCCCACGCGAGCGCCTGACGTGCCCGGAGGTCGTCGAAGGGTGGCACGGAGGTGTTCATCATGATGAACGACTCCTCGCCGCGGTCGTCGAGGATGCTCTGGATCTCGTCGTCGTCGACGAGGCGCACGATCGAGCCGGCGTTGGTGGTGTGCAGCCCGTCGATCTCACCGCCGAACAGCAGGTCGGTCGCGGTGTCCGGATCGGCGACCGGGTAGAACTCCAGCGCGTCGAGGTACACCTCGCCGTTCCACCATGCGTCGTTGCGGACGAACCGGGTGACCGAGTCCTCGGTGCGGCTGTCGAAGCGGAACGGCCCCGTGCCGACCGGCTGCTGGTTGAGCGCCGGGTCGGCGGCCGCGGCGGCGAGCCATGCCGGCGACGCGACCATGCCGAGCTGCCCGGTGACGTACGTCGGGAAGTGCCGGTGCGGGTCGGTGAGGTTGAACTGGACGGTGAGTTCGTCGACCATGGCGACGGCACCGTCGTCGGGGAACAGCGGCCGGACCGCGAGGCCGACGAGCGGGCTCGCGCGCTGGGCCTCGAAGCTCGCGACGACCGCAGCGGCGTTCAACGGCGTGCCGTCGTGGAAGGTGATGCCCGGTCGCAACGCGACGGTCCACGAGCGCAGGTCGTCGCTCGGCGTGAACGACTGCGCCAGGTACGGCACCGCCACCCCGTCGACGTCGAACGCGGCGAGCGTGTCGAACACCGCTCCACCCATCAGCTGACCCGGTGCCGACAGGCTCGAGGCCGTGGGGTTGAGTCCGTCGACATCGGCCTCGATCGCGAAGCGCATCGTCCCGCCGGCGACGGGTTCCTCGTCGGCGGGCGCCAGCGTGACCTCGACCGGGACGTCCGCGGATCCGAGTGGGGGAGCGGCGTCGGGTTCAGCCGGTTCGGCAGCTTGATCGGACGGATCGGACTCGGCCGGCGCGTCGGCAGTTGCCGAGCCACCGGCCACTTCGTCGCTGTCGCCGCCGCCTGCACACGCCGTGGCCGCGAGCGCAGCCATGACCACGAACGGCGACAATCGGTGCGATCGCCGCCGAGCGGTCACTCGACGCCTGCCACCTGCGGGAAGTGACACGCCACGAAGTGGCCGTCGCCGATGCCGCGGATCTCCGGTTCGGTCGTCTTGCAGATCTGCTGGGAGTGCGGGCAGCGGGTGTGGAAGCGGCATCCGGTCGGCGGGTCGATCGCCGACGGCAACTCGCCCTCGAGCACGCCGTCGTCGTCATCGTCGGAGTGGCGGCCCGGAATGGCCGCCATCAGCGCCCGTGTGTAGGGATGCGCAGGCCGGGCGAACAGGTCGTCGGAGCCGGCGACCTCGCACACCTTGCCCATGTACATCACCATCACGCGGTCGGAGATGTTCTTGACGACCGACAGGTCGTGGCTGATGAACATCAGGCTCACGCCGTAGCGCTCCTTCATGTCCTCCAGCAGGTTGAGGATCTGTGCCTGGACCGACACGTCGAGTGCCGAGACGGGTTCGTCGCAGATGATCACCTTGGGGTCGAGCACGAGGGCCCGTGCGATCGAGATGCGCTGGCACTGCCCACCCGAGAACTGGTGCGGCTTGCGTTCGCCGTAGCGCGGGTCGATCCCGACGGCGGCCATCAACTCGTCGATCCGCTCGGGCGTCCAGGTGCCCCGTGAGCCCCACACGCGGAGACCCTCGGCGATGATGTCGCGCACGGTACGCCGCGGGTTGAGCGAGCTGATCGGGTCCTGGAAGATCATCTGCAGGTCGGGCCGGACCTGGCGCAGCGCCTCACTCGGCAGGGTCGTGAGATCGGTCCCCCGGAAGAAGACATTGCCCGAGGTGGGTCGTGGCATCTGGATGACGGCGCGGGCCGTGGTCGACTTGCCGCATCCGGATTCGCCGACGATGCCGAGGGTCTCACCCTCGACGAGATCGAAACTGACGTCGCTCACTGCGTGTACGCGACCGCCGCTGATCGGGAACTCGACGACCATGTGCTCGACGCGCACGAGCACGTTGGGGTCGTCGCGCAGGTGCGCAGTGCCGGAGCCGGCCATCAGACGAACTCCTCGGCGGCTTCATCGAGCGGCAGGCCTGCCGCGGTGACGCCGGCCGTCTCGTTGCGCTCCAGTGCAGCGCGCCCTTCGGACGTTCCGACCGGGAAGTGGCATGCGTACCAGTGGTCGCCAGATGACTCGAGCAGGTTCGGCTTGATGTCGACGCACTCGGGCTGCGCGTGGCGGCAGCGGGCTGCGAAGGCGCAGCCCTGGGGCGGGTTGAGCAGATCGGGCGGCCGCCCGGGGATCGGGTGCAGCCGCGTGTGGCTCGCCATGTCGGTACTGGGGATCGAGCGCAGCAGCGCCTGGGTGTACGGATGCCGCATGTCGGCGAACAGATCCTTCGCGGTCGCGAGTTCCATCAGCCGGCCGGCGTACATCACACCGATGCGATCGGCGCGTCCTTCGGCGACGCCGAGGTCGTGGGTGATGAGGATCAGCGACATGTTGCGCTCGGCGCGAAGGTCGTCGAGGAGGTCGAGGATCGCCTTCTGCACGGTCACGTCGAGCGCAGTGGTGGGTTCGTCGGCGATCAGCAGGCGCGGCTCGCACGCGAGCGCCATGGCGATCACGACGCGTTGGCGCATGCCGCCCGACAGCTCGTGCGGGTACTGCCGCATGCGCTTCTCGGGCGACGGGATGTGGACTTGGCGGAGCAGGCCGACCGCACGGTCGTTGGCCTCCTCCTTGCCCATCTTGAGGTGGTAGCGCATCGCCTCGGTGAGCTGGGCGCCGATCCGCTTGACCGGGTTGAGCGACGTCATCGGGTCCTGGAAGACCATCGCCGCCTGCACCCCGAAGAAGTGCTTGCGCTCGGCCGTCGACAGCTCGTCGATGTCGCGCCCACCGATCTTGATGGTGCCGGTCCGCGTGCCGTTGCCGGCGAGCAGGTTGATCAGCGTCCTGGCGAACACCGACTTGCCCGACCCGGACTCACCGACGATCGCGATCGACTCGCGCTCGCCGAGCGTCAGCGAGACGCCGTCGACAGCGGTGATCGTGCCCGCCGGCGTGGCGAACCGGACCCGGAGGTCGTCGACCTCGAGCATCGGGGTGGTGGTCGCCGCCATCAGATACCTGACTCCTTGATGTCGAAGCGCTTGAGGAGCTGATCGCCCACGAAGTTCAAGCTGAGCACCGTGAGGAACAGGACTGCCCCCGGCAGGAAGACCATGTGGGGGGTCTCGGCGAACTTGATCCGGCCCTCACCGATGATCGAGCCCCACGTGATCGTGGGCGCTTCGACGCTGAGGCCGAGGAACGACAGCGAACTCTCGGCCACCAGCACGATGCCGAACGTGAGGAACGCGAACGAGACGAGCGTCGGCATGACGTTGGGCAACACCTCGCGTACGAGGATCGAGAGCTTCTTGACGCCGAGCACCTTGGCGGCCTTCACGAAGTCACGGTCGGCCACCTGCAGCGTGCTACCACGCACGATGCGGGCGAGTGCCGGAATGGCGAGGAGGCTCACGGCGATGATCACGGTCCGGAGCGACTGGCCCTGGATCGCCACGATGAAGATCACGAGCAGGAGCGCCGGGATCGCGAGCGTGACGCTGATGATGACGCGGACGACGGCGTCGACCCAACCACGAAGGAAGCCGGCGAGCAGACCGAGCAGACCGCCGAGTGCGATGCCGATGACGGTGACGGCGAATCCGACGAAGAGCGAGATCCGGCCACCGATCACCACCCGGGAGAACACGTCCTGGCCGAAGCTGGCCGTGCCGAACCAGTGATCCCAACTGGGCCCCTGGCTGATCGCCTGGGCGTCGCGTTCGTTGGGATCCTTGACGAACGGCAACAACTCACCGAGCATGCAGATGACGACGACGAGCGCCAGCCAGCCGACTGCGAACCGGAAGACCCAGTTCACCTTCCGCTTCGGTCGGGCGGCTTCGGTGATCGCTGCCGCGGCGACGCTGGCGCGTGCCATGTCTGGGGCGACGTTCGTCATGTCGGGGCCTGCGCTCGAACTCGAGGATCGACGACGGTGTAGAGCATGTCGACGATCGTGTTGGCGAGAATGAAGAGAACGGCGACCAGTGCCACGAGGGTCTGGACGGCGAAGAACTCGCGGCGAGCCACCGCCTCCAGCAGGTAGCTCCCCATCCCGTCGAAGTCGAAGATGAACTCGACGACGATCGCCCCGTTGACGAGCTGTGCGATGTTCAATCCGGCCACGGTGAGCAAGGTGACCGTCGACGGCCGCAGCACGTGGCGGAGCAGGATGTGCGTGTTCGACATGCCCTTCGCCTTGGCGACTGCGACGAAGTCCTGCTGGAGGTTCTGGATCATGTCGGCGCGGAGCAGCCGGAGGTACACCGGTGCTGCCGCCAACCCGAGCACCAGCGCCGGGAGCCAGATCGACTTGAGGTGCGTGCCGACACCGTCGCCCCACGGTGCGTAACCGCTGAGGCTGTACCAGCCGCGCTGGATCGAGAACACGTACCGCAGCGTCTCTCCGAGCACGAACGCAGGAACCGAGAGCAGGACGAACGCGAGCATGTTCACTGCCGTGTCGCCACCGCGTCCACCTCGGAGCCCGTGGTAGATGGCCGTGGGCACGAGCAGTGCGAGGAGGATGACAGCCGCGAGCGTCCAGCCGAACGCCCACGAGACGATGAGCATAGCGGCGACGCCGATCGGCCAGGCGATCTTCGGGATGCCGCGTGGAGGTCGACCCGCTTGATATGCCGACCAGATGCCGAGCGGCACAGCGACGGCGAGCGCGATGAACTGGCTGTAGAGGAACAGCCATGCGGTGCGCGGCATGCGTTGCGCGATCGTGCCCGTGAGCGGTTCGGCATCGCCGCTCTTGTAGAACGCCGGGCCGAGATCGCCACGCAGCACGTCGCCGGCCCACTTGGCGTACTGGGTGAACGGGTCGTCGTCGAGGCCGCGCTCGTCGACGCACCGGTTGACCTCGTCGAAGGTCGCGCCGGTGCCCAGCGCCGAGACGCACGGCTGGGCGTTCTCGGACAGACCGAGCTCCCGCAGGACCTCACGCTGCGACTCTTCGACACCGACGAGTCGCAGCAGGAACGAGGTGATGAAGGTGACGAGGACGAGGATCAGCAATGCGCTGCCGAGCCGCTGGAGGGCGAATCGCCACCCGGCGGTTCGCACGATCCAGGCCGCCAGCACGGCGATCACCAAGAGGATGATGAGGACGACGATCATGAGGTCGGTCGTGAGCGACGAACTCGCGGCGGCCCAGCGGGCCGCCGCGAGTTCACGGCAATGGGATCAGGCGTCCTTCCAGGCCTCGTGCAGCCACACCCGTCCGGCGATCGACGGGATCTCACCCGTCGTCCCCGACAGTGTCATGCGGTTGATGCCGTGGACGTTGGCCTGCGTCGGGATGATCCAGTTCGTGTAGTCGAGCCACAGGTTGTACACCTGCTCGCCGAAGCGCTGGCTGATCTGCTGGGCGATTGCGTCGAGTTCGGCCGGGTCGGTGGTGGCCCACGTCTGCTCGAGCAACGTATCGAGCTCCGGATCGACGATGCGACCGAAGTTCAGAGCGAGGCCCTCCGCGTGGCGGCTGTGCCACCACACGAACTCGAGACCTGGGTTGCTCTGGCCGTGGTTGCGCCACAGGAACGTCTGGAAGTCACCGGTGATGGCCTTGGTGATCAGCTCGGATTGGTCGAACTGGTCGATGTTGACCGTCAACCCGCAGTTCGCGCTCCACATCTCGGCGAAGAGCTCGGCGGTGAGGAGGTTCGACGGGACGTTGGTGGTGCCGTAGATGATCTCGTCGGGGCGGCCGATCTCGTCGAGCAGGGCGTTGCCGGCCTCGGGGTCGAACTCCGGGAAACCGGTGTCGGTCGAGTAGCCGAGCGCACCCTCGGAGAACGGGCCGTTGGCGATCGTGTTGCCGGGGGACCGGAACGCGATGAACTCCTCACGGTTCGTGCACAGCGCGAGCGCCCGGCGCATGTCCGGGTTGTCGAACGGCGGCTTCGAGTTGTTGAACATGAGGTAGCTGGTCTCACGGTCGGACGCCGTCGGTGCGAGACCGTTGCCGGAGTCGACCCAGTCGGTCTCCCAGAACTCGCGGTTCTCGCCGAAGCTGTCGTGCTGGGCATCGGCGTCGCCGGCCTCCATGGTCGCCCGGCGGGCAGCCACGTCGGGGACCGGCCGGAACACGATCCCGTCGAGGTACGGCAGCTGCTCGCCGTTGGCATCGGTGCGCCAGTAGTCGGGGTTGGCCTCGAGCACCGTCTGCTCACCGCGGATCCACTCGACCATCGTGAAGGGGCCGGTTCCCACGGGGACCGCAGCCGTCTTGTCGGGGTTGTCCCAGAACGACGGTGCGAGCAGGAAGCCGGTGCGCTCGGCGATGTTGTAGGGGAAGGTGGCGAAGGGACGCGTGAAGCTGACCTGCACCGTCATCGGATCGACGAGCACGATGCCCTGCTCGGGTGCCTTCGGATCCTGGTCGTTGCCGACGAGGTCGGTCATCACCTGACCCTGCAGGATGCCCCGGGCCATCTGCAGCAGGTTGCGCTGGACGGCGGCACCGTCGGCGGGCGTACCGTCGTGGAACGTGACGCCCTCGCGCATCGTGAGGGTGAACTCGGTGAAATCCTCGTTCGACTCGATCGATTCGAGGAGGAACGGCTCGACCTGACCCTCGGCGTTCACGATCGCCAGGGGCTCGGCCACCTGGCGCATCACGGTGATGCACGCCACGGCGCAGTTGGCTCCGGGGATGTCCCACGTGTCGGTCTCGGCCTCCACCAGGTAGGTGAGCACACCACCGCGGACGGGGGTCATCTCCTCCACCGGAGCGGTCGTTGCGGTGGGCTCCTCGGCCTCGGTTTCGGGAGCGGGCTCCTCGGCCTCGGTTTCGGGAGCGGGCTCCTCGGCCTCGGTTTCCGGAGCGGGTTCCTCGGCGCCGGTGTCGGCCGCGGTGTCGCCCGCTTCCTCCGTCACGGCGTCGTCCGCGCCCTCGTCGTCGCCCCCGCAGGATGCTGCGATCAGACCAGCGACGATCGGGATTGCGACGAGGCGCAAGCCGCGATGAGTTCGACGAGCAGATGTCATCGTTGTTCTCCCCCTGGAGTCTCGTCGGCAGTCGGACCCGCCGAGTGTGACGGACGTTACAACAGATCGCCGCCCGCCTGTCCAGTGGGGGAGGTCGATCCGATGACGATCCGACACCCGCTACCGTCGGTGCGATGGCTGTCGATGTGGTGAAGCGGTGCCGGGCGACGGCGAGGCTCGACCTCGCCGATCACGACCCTCGCGAGACGTTCGGGTGGGACAAGGAGGCGGCCAAGCTGGAGCTCGACGAGGTGATGGGCGAGGTCGACGCCCTGCAGACCCGCCTCTTCGCCGCCGAGGAACACGCCGTTCTGGTGGTGCTGCAGGCGATGGACGCCGGAGGCAAGGACGGCACCATCCGGACCGTCATGCGATACCTCAACCCCGCCGGCGTCGACGTGAACGCGTTCGGCGTCCCGTCCGACGAGGAGCGGGCGCACGACTACCTGTGGCGAGTCCATCACCACGCCCCTACGAAGGGGACGATCGGTGTGTTCAACCGCAGCCATTACGAAGACGTCCTCGTCGTCCGCGTGAAGGAGTTCGTGCCCGAGGGCGTGTGGCGTCGCCGCTATCGCCACATCCGCGAGTTCGAACGGATGCTCACCGACGAGGGCACCCACGTGGTGAAGCTGTTCCTCAACATGTCGGCCGACGAGCAGCGTGACCGCATGCAGGACCGCATCGACGATCCCACCGAGCGATGGAAGTTCCGTATGGGCGACCTCGACGACCGCGCTCAGTGGGACCAGTACCAGGCGGCGTTCCGTGATGCGCTGCGCGAGACCTCGACGAGCTCGGCCCCGTGGTACGTCGTCCCGGCCGACCGCAAGTGGGTCCGCAACCTCGTGGTCGCGAAGATCCTGCTCCATCACCTGCGAGCGATCGACCCCCAGCTGCCCCCGTCCGAAGAGGGCCTCGACGGTCTCGTGATCCCGTGACGGAATGGGTCAGACCAACTCCGTCACGGCCTGGCCGTTACGGAGTTGGTCTGACCCATTCCGTTACGCCGTGTGAACAGATGTCGTGGACACACGCGTGGGGGATTGACGTTTTGTACAGTTCGACCTCATGACCGTGCTGGTGCCGACGTCGCTCGACGAGGCGATCGCAGGCCTTGCTGCGAACGGCGGGGCCACCTTGCTCGCAGGGGGCACCGACCTCATGGTCGAGGTCAACGAGGGGCATCGCCACTTCCCGTGGCCCGATGACGGGGCGACGATCATCGCGCTCCACCGGGTGCCCGAGCTGGCGACCTGGACGTACGACGTGCCGGCCGCGACCGTCGTCCTCGGGGCCGGGGTCACCTGGGCCACCATCGAGCAGCCGCCCCTTCGCGACCTCGTCCCGGCACTGGCCGAGGCCGCCCGCACCGTCGGCAGCCCCCAGATCCGCAACGCCGGCACCGTCGGGGGCAACCTCGCGACGTGCTCACCGGCGGGCGACGGGCTCCCGGTCCTGGCTGCGCTCGACGCCGACGTCACGCTCCTGTCCGCCGGCGGCCGGCGAACGATGCCCGTCCGCGACTTCATGCTCGGGGTCAAGCGCACCGCGCTGCAACCGGGTGAGCTGATCGAGTCGATCACCGTGCCGGTCCTGCAGGGGTGGCAGGGCTACAGCAAGGTCGGTGTCCGCAACGCGATGGTGATCGCCACCGCGAGCGCCTGCGTCGCGACCGACGTCCCGTCCCGGTCGATCCGGATCGCACTCGGATCGGTGGCGCCGACCGTCGTGCGCTGCCCGGTGGCCGAGCAGTTCGCCGTCGAGCGGGTCGATTGGGACGCGCTCACGGTCGACGCCGGTGATGCCGTCGAGTTCGGCCGGCTCGCTGCCGCCGCGAGTCGCCCCATCGACGATCACCGGTCGAGCGCCGAGTACCGCCGCCACGCAGTCGCGGTGATGGCGCAGCGGTTGCTGCAGCGGGCGTTCCCGGGAGGAGAGCGATGAGCGAGCACTACACCCTGCACGTCAACGGCGTCGAGCGCGCCGTGCAGGACGCCTGGGTCGGCGAGAACCTGCTGTACGTGCTGCGCGAGCGGCTCGGCCTGATGGCCGCGAAGGGCGCTTGCGAACAGGGTGAGTGCGGGTCGTGCTCGGTACTCGTGGGCGGCAATCTCGTGTGCTCGTGTCTCGTGCTCGCGGCATCGGCGGTGGGGGAGCCGATCGTGACGGTCGAGGGCCTCGCTCCGCCCGGCGCACCGAGCGACGTCCAGCAGGCGTTCGTCGACTGTGGCGCCGTCCAGTGCGGCTTCTGCACCCCCGGCCTGATCATCGCCGCGCACGACCTGCTCGATCGCACACCGGAACCCACCGAGATGCAGATCCGCGAGGAGCTGTCGGGCAACGTCTGCCGCTGCACCGGCTACGGCCGCATCATCGAGGCGGTTCAACAGGTCGCGGTGGCACGGCGCACCGCCGACGCCGGAGCGGCGTCGTGAGCGCCGTCGACACGGGCACCCGCACCCGCGACGTCCTGGGTGCCTCGGCGCTCCGGCCCGACGGGATCGCCAAGGTCCAGGGCACCTTCCAGTTCTCGTCCGACCTCGGCGGCGACGGCGTGCTGTGGGGCGCCACGCTGCGTTCGCCGCATCCGCACGCGCGGATCATCCGCATCGACGTGTCGCCGGCATGGAAGATCGCAGGCGTCGAGTCGGTCATCACCGCCGACGACGTGCCCGGGCAGATGACCTACGGGCTGATCGACCAGGACCAGCCGGTCTTCGCGAGCGACGTCGTCCGCTTCGTCGGCGAACCGATCGCGGCGGTCGCCGCCGACCACCCCGAGACCTGCCGCCGGGCGCTCGCCGCGATCGTCGTCGAGTACGAGGTGCTCGAGCCGGTACTCGACCCCGAGGCGGTCGTTGCGGGCACCGCCCCGGCGATCCACCCGAACGGCAACGTGCTGCGGCACCAGCGCATCCTGCACGGCGATCCGTCGGTCACCGGCGACATCGTGGTCGAGGCCACCTACGACATCGGCATGCAGGACCAGGCGTTCCTCGGGCTCGAAGCGGCCCTCGCGATCCCCGATCCGGGCGGCGGCGGGGTCGAGCTGCACATCGCCACCCAGTGGCTCCACGAGGACCGCAAGCAGATCGCCGACTGCCTGGGCATGGCGCCCGAGCAGGTGCGCCTCGTGCTCGCGGGCGTGGGCGGTGCGTTCGGGGCCCGGGAGGACATCTCGCTCCAGGTGCACACATGTCTCCTGGCGTTGAGACTCGGTCGCCCGGTGCGGATGCACTACTCGCGCGCCGAGAGCTTCCTCGGTCACGTCCATCGGCACCCCGCGACGATCTGGATGCGGCACCACGCCACCGCCGCCGGCGAGATCGTGAAGGTCGAGGCGCGGTTCGTGTTCGACGGCGGCGCGTACGCCTCCACCTCGTCGGCCGTCCTGTTGAACGCGATCACGCACACCCAGGGCCCGTACCGCTGCCCGAACGCCGTCGTCGACGGCTGGGCCGTGCGCACCAACCACCTCCCGTGCGGCGCGATGCGCGGCTTTGGCGTGGTGCAGGCGTGCTTCGCGCACGAGTCGCAGCTCGACAAGCTCGCCGAGGCGTGCGGTCTCGATCCGGTCGAGATCCGCGTCCGCAACGTGATGCACACCGGTGATCGGATGATCACCGGTCAGGTGATGCAGAACGTCGCACCGATCGAGCGTTGCCTGCGAGAGACAGCGGCGTTGCCGTTCCCCGACGAGCCCGTCGGCGGACACGACGGCGACGTGATGCGCCTCCCCGGTGGCGCCGGCCGCACGGCCGACGTCGGTCACGTGTACCGCGGCATCGGCTATGCGGCGGCCATGAAGAACCTGATGTACTCCGAGGGGTTCGACGACTACTCGACGGCGCGCTGCCGGCTCGCCGACGGCGTCGTCACCCTCAAGTTCGCGACCGCCGAGGTGGGCCAGGGGTTCGTCACCCTCGCTCCGCAGATCGCTCGCGACGTGCTCGGCGTCGACGAGGTCGTGCTCGACCGGATCGACACCGGCGTCGGATCGGCAGGGTCGTCGTCGGCATCACGCCAGACCTGGATGAGCGGTGGCGCCGTGAACGCGGCGTGCATCGCGGTTCGCGACCGCCTGTTCGAGCATGTGGCGGCCCGGCACGGCGTCGAAGCCGCTTCGCTGCGCATCGACGGGATCGAGATCGTCGACGAGTCCGGCGCGCTGCGGCTCAGCGTCGCCGATGCGTCGGCCGGCGTCGAGTTCGACGAGACCCGCGAGTACCACCATCCGCCCACCGAGGACCTCGACGAGAACGGCCAGGGCAACTGCCACACAGCGTTCGCGTTCGTCGCCCACCGCGCCGTGGTCGACGTCGACCCCGACCTGGGGTTGGTCAAGGTGGTGCAGGTCGCCACGGCGCAGGACGTCGGCCGCGTGCTCAACCCGCTGTCGGTGGTCGGCCAGGTGGAGGGCGGCATCGCCCAGGGCCTCGGGCTCGCGGTGATGGAGGAGATCGTCCAGATCGACGGCCGGATCCGCAACGCCAGCTTCACCGACTACCTCCTGCCCACCATGCTCGACATGCCGCCCGTGGTCATGTCGTTCGTCGAGGAGCCCGAGCCGCTGGCGCCGCTCGGCGCGAAGGGTGTGGGCGAGCCGCCGACGATCTCGTCGACGCCGGCGATCGTCGCGGCGATCCGCGACGCGCTCCGCCAGGCGGGCCGCGAGCCGCGCCTCGACCGTGTCCCGGTGCGCCCGATCGACATCATCGGCGTTCACGAGCGGCCGCGGACGTGAACGTGAGGGCGGCTCAGGGATGCTTTTCCCGGCGCGGCCGGTGCGTTCGCTAGGGTGCGCTCACATGTCGGACGAGCGTGAGATCTTGACCTGGGAGATGTTCGGAGTCGCCTCGCGCGAACTCGCGCAGGCGGTGGCCGACGACGGCTTCGAGCCCGACATGATCCTCTCGATCGCACGCGGCGGCCTGCTGATCGGTGGCGCGATGGGCTACGCGCTCTCGGTCAAGAACACGTACACGATGAACGTCGAGTTCTACACCGGCGTCGACGAGCGCCTGGAGGTGCCGCGGATCCTGCCACCCGCCCCCGATTTCGTCGATCTGCACGATGCCAAGATCCTCGTCGTCGACGACGTCGCCGACACCGGCCACACGCTGCGCTCGGTCGAACTGTTCTGCGAGGGCAAGGTTGGCGACGTCCGCACCGCGGTGATCTACGAGAAGTCCCACTCGGTCGTCAAGTGCGACTACGTGTGGAAGCGCACCGACCTCTGGATCAACTTCCCGTGGAGCGACCAGCCTCCGGTCGCGAAGCGCGACTGGTCGGTCGCCGACGCCTGATCGGGTTCGAGCGCGTTCAGCCGGCGATGCCGAGGCGGGCGCCGGCACCGGCGATGCGGTCGCGAAGACGACCCGGCGGCACCATGCCCACGAGCTTGCCGTCGTCCCACACCGTGACGATCGGACGCCCGGGGTTCAGACGGGGGAGCACGGCGGTCAGCTCCTCGTCGGGCGACGCCCGGGTCACACGGTCGAACGGCACCATCATCTGGGTGAGCATCACCCACGGCCGCTGCTCGGCCGGGATCGCCCACAGTTCATCCTCGAGCACGATGCCCTGCGGCGTTCCGGCGTCGTCGGTGATGGCGACGCCACCGGCCTGACCGAGCCGGCGTCGATCCCACAGCATCGAGTCGGCGTCCATGTCGCTCCCGGCGGCAGCAACGCCGAACCAGGTGAGGTCGCGGATCGTGATGCCGTCGAGGCGTTCGGCAACCGTGGCCGCCGCAGCTTCGACCTTGGCGTTCATCGCGATGAACACGCCGGTCACCATCAACCAGATGCCCGACTGATCGCGCAGGATGAGCACAAACCCGATGCCGGCCAGGCCCCATCCGATGATGGATCCGGCGGCGCTGGCTTCGCGCATCGCCCGGTACTTGTTGCCGTGCATGCGCCAGCGCACCGCCTTGACGATGCGGCCACCGTCGAGCGGTGCGCCGGGCAGGAGGTTGAACAGGGCGAGGAAGGCGTTGATGACGCCGAGCCACGCCAGGACCGATACGTACCGGGAATCGACTGCATTCCCGCCGAGCGCCGCCCAGGCGCCGATGCTGGCGACGCCGATGGCGATGCTCGTGAGCGGGCCGGCGGCAGCGATCCAGCCTTCCGCCTTCGGGGTGGGGGCCTCACGGCTGAGGCGGGCGACGCCGCCGAGCGCCCAGAGCTGGATCGATTCGGTGGGCACGCCGAACCGGCGTGCGGTGAGCGCGTGACCGAACTCGTGGAGGACGATCGAGAGGAGGAAACCGACCGTGCCGACGATCGCTGCGCCGACACCGATGGCGCTGCCGAGGCTGGCGCCGACGAGCACGGCGATCAACGCCGCGCTCCAGTGGACCTTCAGTTGGATGCCGCCGAGGCGACCCAACGAGAACGAGCCGTTGTCCATGTCTGCTTTCTGATGCAAAGGGGTGAACCGAGTCAACCACGCCCCATCGGATGGCATTCCGCGGAGCGCGAAACTCTCGGGGAGCTCTCAGGACACGCCGAGGCGGTCGAGCACGACGCCGGCGCAGTTCCGCCCGCTCGCACCCCACACGCCGGCGCCGGGGAACGTCGCCGCGCCGGTGAGGAACAGACCGTCGATCGCCGTCTCGTAGCTCGTGAGCTCGGGGTCCTTCGCGCGGAACACCGCCAGCGGGCCGCCGGCGAAACTGGTCGCATGGCCGGCCGGGAGGTGGAAGTCGCGCTCGTAGACGTCGGGGGTCATCGCCCGGTACTCGACGATCGAGTCGAGGAACCCCGGTTCGCAGAGCCCGTCGAGCAGTTCGAGCCAGCGGGCCGGCTCGGTGGAGCCCGGCCAGCCGCCCTGCAGGCGGTACGGGGTGAACAGCACCTCGAGACTCACCACGTGGCGGTCGGGGCGGTCGGCGGGCGCCATCGTCGGGTCGAGCAGCGTGGGCACGTTGAAGAGCAACCCCGGCTGGTCGAGGACCCGTCCCTCCTGCATCAGGTGGTAGCCGCGGTCGATGTCGGACATCGACGGTGCGACCACCACGGTGGCGGGCGTGGGTCGCCCCACGGCTCGGATCACCGGCGCGGTCTCGACGATCGCGTCGATCTTCGATTCGTAGCCGTCGTGCTGCGGAATCGCCCGCCAGCGGTCGAGCGTGGCGGTGGCCGACGCCGGGGCGTTGCGCAACCACTGGAGGAAGGTGCGGTGCGGATCGCACGCCGACACGACGATTCGCGCCCGCGGTTGGCTGCCGTCGGCGAGCGTGACGCCACGGATGCCATCGCCCTCGCAGTCGATTGCGGTGACGCGGGCGGACGTCTGCAGGGTGCCGCCGGCGGCGAGGAAGGCGGCGAGCACGGCGTCTGGCATCGCGCCGCTCCCGCCGACCGGACGACCGATGGGCACCACGTGCTTCATCGCCAGCCCGAGCGCGCCCAGCCCGCTCCCGGCAAACTCGGGGCTGATGCCCCACACCATCGGCCCGCCCACCGTTGCGGTGCCGGCGATCGCGTCGTGGGTGAAGTACTCGCGCAGCACGTCGGCGGCCGACCGGCGGCTCCAGCGCAGCAGGGTCGGCGCGCCGGCCATCCGCTTGGCGAGCGCGGTCCGCGTGAGCGCCTTCCTGGTCGGCCGTTGACAGGCGGCGTCGAGCGTCATCCTGATTGCCGGGATCGCGGCCTTCGCGTACCGGCGATAGCCGGCGACCTCGCCGGGGAGCGCACGCCCGAGGGAGTCGATGGTGGCGTCGACGTCGTGGGAGTGATCCCAGCTGGTTCCGTCGGACCAGGCGACGTGGTGTTGGCCGGGATCGACGTCGAGGTACCGCAGGCCGTGGTCGGCGAGGCCGAGCTCGTCGGCGATCGGCATCGCCCGGAACGTGAGGTGGTCGCAGTTGCAGATGTTGACGATCGCCCCGCCGAAGCGCTCGCTGGCGGCGGTACCCCCGACGGCGTCTCGGGCTTCGAGCAGCAGCACCGACAGCCCGGCGCGGGCGAGGTAGGCGGCGGTGATGAGCCCGTTGTGTCCGGCGCCGATGACGATCGCGTCGTGGTCGTCGTCGGCGCGGCGGGCGAGGGGGGAGTGCGCTGTGGTCGCTCGTGTCGTGGTGATCGGTCCATTCTGCTCGCCTGGACGGACCAGCACTAACGTCAGCGCGGTGTCCCGACGCCTTGCCGATCTCCGCGCCCCCCAGATCGCCAGTGCGCTGACCGACCGCTCGACGATCGTGCTGCCGCTGGGTGCCATCGAGCAGCACGGCCCGCACCTCCCGTTCAACACCGACTGGCTGATCGCCGAACGGGTCGCCGCCGCTGCGGTCGAGCGGGTGGGTGACGAGCTCGACGTCTGGCTGCTCCCGTCGCTGGCCTACACGAAGTCGAACGAGCACGCGTGGTCGGCCGGCACGATCTGGTTGTCGCACGACACGCTGATGAAGGTGCTCGACGACATCGGCCGATGCGTCGCCACCACGCCGGCGCGCAAGCTCGTGTTCTTCAACGGCCATGGCGGCAATTCGGCGCTGGTGGGCGTCGCCAACCGCGAGATCCGCCTCGCCCACGGTCTGCAGACGTTCCTCGCCCATCCGGGCGTCCCGCCCGACCAGGGTGGGGTGTCGGCGCCCGACGAGCTCGGCATGGGGATCCACGGCGGCACCGACGAGACGTCGATGATGCTGCACCTCGCACCCGAACTGGTCGACATGTCGCTCGCCACCCGCAACGTCCCGGAGAAGCTCGCGTCGAACCGGTACGTGCGCTTCGGTGGCAAGGTGGGCTTCGGCTGGCTGTCGAACGACTTCGGACCCGACGGTCACATCGGCGACCCCACCACCGCAACCGCCGAGCACGGCGCGGTGCTGTTCGAGGCCGCTGTCACGGCGTTCGCCGAGGCGCTCGCCGAGGTGGCCGCGTTCGAGTTCGGCCGCTGACATGAGCGATCGCTCGCTCGACGACCTACGCATCGACGTCGGGCGGCTGGTCGCCCGGATCGAGGAGCTCGGCGAGATCGGCCGGGTGCTCGGCCCGAACGGCGAGCGCGGGTGCGCCCGGTTGGCGCTCACCGACGCCGACCGCGACGGCCGCGACCTCGTCGTCTCGTGGATGCGCGACCTCGGCCTCGACGTGGCGATCGACGCGATCGGGAACGTGTTCGCCACGCGTCCCGGTCGCGACTCGTCGCTCGCGCCGGTGATGACCGGCTCGCACATCGACACCGTGCGCACTGGCGGCCGGTTCGACGGCAACCTCGGCGTGCTCGGCGGGCTCGAGGTGATCGAGACGCTGATCCGGCACGACGTCGAGACCGAGCGTGGCATCGCGGTCGCGTTCTTCACCGACGAGGAGGGCGCCCGCTTCGCACCCGACATGCTCGGCAGCCTCGTGCACGTCGGCGGCCTGCCGCTCGAGGAGGCGCTCGACATCCGTGCCGCCGACGACGGCGCTCGGGTCGGCGACGAGTTGCAGCGGATCGGCTACGCCGGCCCGCTGCCGTGCCCGGCGGCGGCGTTCCCGCACGCGTTCGTCGAGCTCCACATCGAGCAGGGGCCGATCCTCGAGGACGAGGGCGTGCAGATCGGTGTGGTCGAGGGGGTGCAGGGCATCAGCTGGACCGAGGTCACCGTCACCGGCCAGTCGGCCCACGCCGGTACCACCCCGATGCGGCTGCGGCGCGACCCCGGTGTGGTGGCGGCACGGCTCACCGCCTTCGTCCGTGACCTCACGCGCGAGCTCGGCGGCGACCAGGTGGGCACGGTCGGGCGGATGGAGTTCCACCCGAACCTGGTGAACGTCGTGCCGGCATCGGTCACGTTCACGGTCGACGTCCGCAACACCGACGAGGCCACGTTGCGGGTCGCCGAGCAGCGCGTCCACGCCGAGCTGCAGCGCCTGGTGGAGGAGGAGGGATGCGGAGCGACCACCCGCACGCTCGCCCGCTTCGAGCCGGTCGAGTTCGACCCGGCGATGATCGACCTCGTCGAGTCGACCGCGCAACGGCTCGGCTGCAGCACCCGGCGGATGCCGAGCGGCGCCGGCCACGACGCCCAGATGCTCGCCCGCGTGTGCCCGACGTCAATGATCTTCGTCCCGTCCGCCAACGGACTCAGCCACAACCTCGCCGAGCACACCGACGCCGCCGACCTCGAACGCGGCGCCAACACCCTCCTCCACGTGCTGATCGAGCGAGCGGGTCTCTGAGATGGTGGCGCAGTTCGACCTGGTCACGATCGACGTCGCCGATCCCGCGCGAATGTCGACGTTCTGGCGGGCGGCGCTCGATCTGATCGAGACCGAGGTCGAAGATGTCGACCGGTGGATCGTGCTCTCGTCGCGCGACCGCGTCCGGCGGATCGGGCTGCAGCGCGGCGCGCCGCGCGTCGGCACGGTGCACCTCGATCTCGCCTGCACCGTCGAGCAGTTCGACCGGGAACTGGGACGCCTCACCCGGTTGGGTGCCACGGTCACACGGGAGCCGCGCCGAGAGTCATACGGTTCGATCGTCAACCTCGCCGACCCCGAAGGCAACCTGTTCGACCTGTGCGCCTACGTGCACTGACCGGACACGCGAACGGGCCGGCCCCAAAGGGCCGGCCCGTGATCATCACTGCAGGGCAGTCGGGTCAGCGACCCGGGGCACCTGCGCAGTACTCGTTGGTGAACACCGTGTCGACGCTCGGCGCGATGTCCACACCCTGTTCGGCATAGATCGGAGCCAGCTTCTCGTACAGCTCCTGCAAGCGAGCTTCGTCGAAGCTGCAGTAGGTGCCGTCAGGGCTGTTCACGGCGAAGCCATCCGACTCGACGAGGGCGATGCCGCCGGCGTTGATCGATTCCGACAGACCCCAGAAGCCGTCGTGGACCTCGTTGATCTCGATCATCTTGTCGGTGATCGGCGTGGGATCGTTCAAGTAGTCGATCCAGGCCTGCTGCATGACCGGCACGAGCAGCCGCAGGCAGGCATCGAGCTCCTCCATGCGGCTGCGCATCATCGTGATCGCTGCTGGATAGTTGCGGAACCCGAGATCGTCGACGGTGAAGAAGTCGACGTCGGCCGGAGCGCCGTCCTTCCAGGCGATCTCGTTCTCGTACTTGAACACCTCGTTGGTGGCGAAGCCCTGCTGGATGACACCGCCGTTGGTGGCGACGAACTTCGCATCCGAGCCGTCGTACGACGGGTCGCTCTGGTCAGCCGTCATGTAGCCCTGACCGATCATGTAGTCGATGTAGCCCGCACCCGGGAAGTGCAGCACCGGAGCGCCGGTGGCTGCGATGTCCTCCGGCGCCTGGATGTCGAACTGGGCCGGGTCCCACATGACCATCTGCGGGTCCTTGTCGAGCGTCTTGGCGATCATCACCATGTCGACGGAGCCGGCGTCACGAATCACGTCGGCCGACGTGATGTAGGCCATGTCGGCTTCGCCGTCGAGCAGCACGGACGCGTTGGCCTTGTCGAACTTGATCGTGTTGATCTCGATCTCCTCCAAGCCACCGACCGCGTACTGGGGCTGGACCGGGCCGGAATAGTTCACGAGGTCCTTGCTGATCGTGCCGTCGGGGCCGATGAGCTGGTAGGTGCCGCCGTGTTCGAGCTCGGGGAACCAGTCGGTCTGGATCACGAGCTTCGAGGGGCACACCGGCTCGTCGCCGCCGGCCATGGTGGTAGGAGCGGCTTCAGCGGTCTCGGCGGTCTCGGCGGTGTCGTCTGCGGCGGGCGCCGTGGTGGTTGGTGCGTCAGCAGGCGCGTCGGTGGCTGCGGCAGCGGTGTCCTCCTCGGCAGTCGGCTCTGCCTCGGCGGTCTCCTCGTCGTCACTGCCGCAAGCAGCGAGGACCAGAGACGCTGCAGTCACGAGACTGATCGCCATCGTCGTACGTGGCTTCATGTGGTTGTTCTCCCCTTGGTACGCCGGAGCGCTTGGTCTGGTGGTTTGGTGGAATTGCTGGGTGGGTTAACTGTCATCAGGTCCGGTCACGAGCGGAGTCGTGCCAATTCCTGATGGCTCGGTTGGTGATGTATCCGATCACGAGGAACATCACGACGCCGAACATCGAGGCGAGGATCGTGCCCATGAACATCTCGGGCCGTTCCGACGCGCGTTGTTGCTTGACCCGGATGAAGAAGCCGATGCCCTTCTCGCCACGGGTGAAGAAGAAGTCGGCGACGACCGCGCCGATCACGGCACCGCCCGATGCGATGCGTACACCGGTCATGAGCGCCGGGACTGCACCGGGCAGCTCGAGCTTCCAGAGCCTGGTCCACCGGCTCGCCTTGTTGAGGGTGAACAGGTCGTGGTGCAGCCGGTCGGCGGATTGGAGGCCGAACAGGGTGTTGGTGATCACCGGGAAGATCGCGATCAGCACGATCACGACCAGGCGCACCATGAACTTCTCGCCGAACACCTGGGTGAGCAACGGCAGGATCGCCAGGATCGGGACCGTCTGGGCCACGACGGCGTACGGGAAGATCGCACGTTCGGCCGACTTCGACAGGTTCATCACGACTGCGATCATCACCCCGAGCACGATCGAGACGCCGAGCCCTGTGAGCGTGCCGATGAGCGTCACCCAGAGGTAGCCGAGCGCCGGGCGGAGACCGTTGTTCTCGTCCCACAGTGGGAGGAATCCGTCGCGGATCACCTCGTGCGGGAACGGCAGGGCGTTGATGCGCTGGGCGGCGATGTCGTAGCGGAGGCCGCTGTACGCATACCAGATGCCGAGAAAGACCAGGAACATCAGGAACGGCGGGACGAAGTTGCGCAACGGGTTACGCGATTTTCCGGTGCGCTCGATGGTGCGGACCGGATCCTCACCGTCGTCGGTCAACGCCGCCTCGAAACTCGGCACGTGCTGGGTGGTCATCGCCATCAGTGCGCATCCTTCAGGTCGTTGCTGATGCGTCCGCACAGCTCGGCGAAGGCCGGATCGAACCGCAGGTCGTGGGGGCGATCGGCGCCGAACGGCACCTGGTAGTCACCGATGATCCGGCCGGGCCGGGCCGACATCACCAGGACCCTGGTCGACAGGAACACCGCCTCGGAGATCGAGTGGGTGATGAAGAGGCCAGCGAACTGCTCGTGCTGGAAGAGACGGATGAGCTCGTCGTTGAGGAACTCGCGGGTGATCTCGTCGAGGGCGCCGAACGGCTCGTCGAACAGGAACACCTTCGGGTTGAGCACGAGCGACCGCGCCAGCGAGGTGCGCATCTTCATGCCGCCCGACAGCTGCTTCGGAAACTTCTTCTCGTGCCCGACGAGGTTGACGAGCTTGATCGCGTCGGTGGCCTTTGCCTGGCGCTCGGCCTTCGGCATGCCGTGCAGCTCGGCGTTGAGCTCGACGTTGCGTTGCACCGTGCGCCAGGGCAGGAGCGTCGCGTCCTGGAACACGTAGCCGATCGAGCCGCGGTCGACTTCGCACACACCGGAGGTGTGGGGCGTCAGGCCGGACGCGATGCGCAGCAGGGTCGACTTGCCACATCCGGACGGTCCGACGACCGTCACGAACTCACCCGGCGCGACGTTGAACGACACGTCGTCGAGCGCGTGCGTGCCGTCAGGGAACACCATCGAGACGTTCTGGAACTTCAGTCTCGGTGCTCCGGATCCGCTGGTAGGGGCGGCGGTGCCGGGGTCGGTCATCATGTCGTCTCCGAAGTTACGCAACCGCGATCACCCGGAAGGTCTCCGGTTCGTGAACTTCATGTTTCGGCGGGGCAGGGACGTGGTACTGCGATTGGCTCACCCCAACCGAGCGCCTCGGCGCCACACGATCCGATCGGTGGGACCGAACGCAATGGCTTCACGCACAGTAGCCGCGCGGACGGCCACCAGATCGGCCGGAGCCCCGACGGCGATCTCGGCCCACCGGCCGAGCGCCTTGGCCGGCGCCTCGCTGACGCTCCGCCACGCCTGATCGGGCAGGTCGTGAGCGGCCATGATCATCAGTCCGGCGGTCTCGAACGGGCACGCTCGCCCGACAGGGTTGAACGGGTCCTGGAGGTTGTCGGCGCCGGCAGCGACGTTCACACCTGCCGCCCGCAGCGCCGGGATCGCGGTGAGGCCACGTGGCATCGGCGCATGCCCACGGCCCTGCAGGAACAGGTTGGTGTGGGGGAGAGCGATCACATGGACGCCCGCAGCCGCCACCCGTTCGGCGGTCTCGCGCTGCTGCGACTCGCTCTGCACGCCCAGGCTGACGCAGTGGCTGGCGGTGGCCGCCAGCGCGAAGCCGTCGAGCACGCGACGGGCGAGCACATCGAGGCCGTTCGCCGCCGGGTCGAGCGTCTCGTCGGTGTGGAGATCGACGCCGCGCCCGTGATCGACGGCGATCTGCAGCAGCAGATCGGTCGCCGACTCGATGTCGCCACCCGAGTACACCTCGAGATGCGGGCAACCGCCGACGAGATCGGCCCCGACATCGAGCGCCTCCCGGAGCAGCGCCCTGGTCTCGGCGCCCGCATCGCCGCCGATCGGCCACCCGGCGAGTGCGACGATCTCGATGTCGATCAGGCCCGCCACGCGACGACGGACCTCGGCGAGCGCTTCGACGCTGCGCAGCCCGTGCTCGACGGTGAGGTCGGCGTGGGTGCGAATCGCCGAGTAGCCGTTGGCCGCCATCAGACGCGCTGCCCGCTCGGCACGCTCGACGATCCCCGGTGTGTCCATCACGTGCCGGTTCGCCTGCATCGCCTCGATCGCGCCCATCAGGTCACCGGTGGGGTTCGGGACGATCTCGGCGAGGAACGCCTTGTCGAGGTGCGCGTGGGGTTCGACAGCAGCAGGCAGCAGCATGTAGCCGTCGAGGTCGACACGTTCGGCACCGGTGTCGGGTACGTCGGTACCGATCGCTGCGATCACGCCGTCGTCGATGCGGACCTTCGTCACTTTTCCGTCGATGAGGGTCGCATTCGTGAGGACGGTCGACGTCATCTGTGCGACCATACCGAAACGTTGTCGTTCGGGAGGTCGTGGTCATGAAGGTCGGAGCGTTCTTCTTCGGGGGCGTCGAGATGGACGACGCCGGCGGTGGCCCGCCCGCCCCGATGGACCGCCGGTACTCCAACGAGGCCGTCTGGAAAGCGACGCTCGAGTACGTCAACTCGGCGATCGAAGCCGACCGCCTCGGGTACGACTCGTTCTGGACCACCGAGCACCACTTCCAGTACGAGGGCTACGAGGTCATCCCGAACGGCCTCCAGATCTCCACCTGGATCGCGGCACAGACGAAGAACATCCGTCTCGGCGCGATGTTCAACGTGGTGCCCCAGTGGAACCCGCTGCGCCTCGCCGAGGACTTCGCCACCCTGCACAACCTGTCGGGCGGCCGCGGCATGCTCGGCGTGGGGCGCGGCACCGTGCCTCGCGAGGTGCTGCACCTCAACGACAAGGGGGTGTCGATCGGGTCACACGACAACCCCGACCAGGCCCTCGCCGACGAGCTCAACCGCGAGGTGTTCGAGGAGTCGATGGAGATCATCCGCCGCTCCCTCGACAACGAGTCGTTCTCGTTCCAGGGCAAGCACTTCCAGATCCCGGTGCCGGGCATCCCCGACCGCGGCCACACCGTCCAGTCGCTCACGTTGGTGCCGCGCCCGCTGTACCCGTACGAGATCTGGCAGGCGGTCACCAGCCCGCCCACGCTGAAGTACGTGCCGGTGGTCGACCACGGCGCCGTGTTCTGGAACCAGCACTACTCGTTCATCAAGCGCTTCTGGGACCAGTACGGCGAGACCTACGAGCAGGCGCACGGCGTCACCCTGCAGCCCCACGAGAAGCGGATGCTCGTGGTGGCGGTGCGGATCGAGGACACGTACGAGAAGGCCCGCGAGACCGCCCTGCCCGGGCACGACGAGTTCTGGAAGTTCCTCGGCCCGTACGGCTGGAGCCGGGGCTACATGGGCGAGGA
>JALHOG010000002.1 GCA_022843125.1 Ilumatobacteraceae bacterium | reverse complement strand
GTGGCGGATCAGGTTGAACGTGCCCTTGAGATGCACGGCGACCACCGAATCGAAGTCGTCCTCGGTCATCGAGGTGAGCATGCGATCGCGGAGGAAGCCGGCGTTGTTGACCACTGCGTGCAGGTCGCCGAAGCGCTCGACCGTGTCGCGCACCAGGCGCTCCATCGCCGACCAGTCGCTGACCGAGTCACCGTTGGTCACGGCAGTGCCGCCCATCTCGGTGATCAGCTCCACGACCTCGTCGGCGGGAGACCTACCCGAGTCGTCGGCGTCGCCGCGCAGGCTCACGTTGAGATCGTTGACCACCACCGTGGCGCCGTGCCGCGCCAACTCGAGCGCATGCTCGCGCCCCAGCCCGCGACCTGCACCGGTCACGATCACCACACGCCCATCGAGCAGTCCCATGTCGACGTCACTTCTCCAACGGGTGCGTTGCGTGACCGAGCGTGTGGCACCCATCGCACGCCAGGTGGCTGGTACGGGCCTGCGATCGAACCGCTGACCCTGATCTGACGATACTGTCAGATCACGTCGGCGGTCGCACCCCCCGACGCCAGTGGCCCGACCAGGAGGACCCGATGCCCGCACACGCACCCGTCGTCGTCGTCGACACCGTCCGTTCGGCGATCGGACGGCGCAACGGCACGCTCGCCCACACGCACGCCAACGAGATCCTCGGCACCGTCCTCGCGGCACTGATCGAGCGCACGGGCATCGATCCGGCTCGGATCGACCAGGTCATCGGGGGCTGCGTCGGTCAGGTGGGCGACCAGGCGTCGAACGTCACCCGTCAGGCGTGGCTGACGGCCGGCCTCCCGCTCGAGGTCGCCGCGACCACGGTCAACACCCAGTGCGGTTCGGCCCAGCAGTCGACGACGCTCGCGCACGGCCTCGTCGCCTCGGGCCTGGCCGACGTGGGGATCGCGTGCGGCGTCGAGGCGATGAGCAAGGTCGTGATGGGCTCGACCATCCCGCGCGATCCCGATGTCGGCTCGCCCAGGTCGGGGAAGTATTCGGAGCGCTACGAGCCGACCACCCAGTTCGAAGGTGCCGACCGCATCGCGACGGCATGGGGCATCACGCGCGACGAGCTCGACGCGTTCGGTGTGCGGTCACAGCGGCTCGCCGCGCAGGCCTGGGCGGAGGATCGCTTCGCCGGTCAGGTGGTGCCGATCGAGGCGTCGGTCGTCGACCCCGACGGTGTGGTGACCGGGTCGACGACGTTCGTGCGCGACGAGTGCATGCGCGATACGTCGCTCGACGTGCTGGCGGGGCTGCGCACCAATCGGCCCGCAGACGGTTCGACCGAACACCCGGCGATGCACACGGCCGGCACCTCCTCGCAGATCAGCGACGGCGCATCGGCGATACTGCTGATGCGCGAAGACACCGCGACCGCGCTCGGCTTCGAGCCGCGAGCGCGACTCGTCGACTCCGTCCTCGTCGGCAGCGACCCGGTGCTGATGCTGACCGGCCCGATGCCCGCCACCCGCGCCCTGCTCGCCCGGACCGGGCTCACGCTCGACGACATCGACGTGTTCGAGGTCAACGAGGCGTTCGCATCGGTCGTGCTCGCCTGGCAGAAGGAGCTGGGGGTCGATCTCGACAGGGTCAACCCGAACGGCGGCGCGATCGCGCTCGGCCATCCGCTCGGCGGAACCGGTGCGATCCTGATCACCAAGGCACTGAACGAACTCGAGCGCACGGGCGGCCGGCGGGCACTCGTCTCGATGTGCTGCGGCGGCGGGCTCGGCACCGGCACGATCCTCGAACGGATCTGAGTGATGGCGTCGACGATGACCGCGGCCGTCTACCACGGCGCGCTCGACATCCGCATCGAGGAGATGCCGATCCCCGAGCCCGGGCCCGGCGAGCTGCTCCTCGCGGTGTCGCGCAACGGGATCTGCGGGAGCGACCTCCACACGTACGTCGGCGCCGGCCGCGGCGGCGCGTCGATGCACGTGCCGGAGGTCGTGCTCGGTCACGAATTCGCCGGCACCGTGATCGATGTCGGCGACGGCGTCACCGACATCGCCGTAGGGACGCACGTCGCGGTCGCGCCGATCGAGTGGTGCGGGCACTGCCATCCCTGTCGTCAGAACTGGCCGAACATGTGCCGGCGCCTCGGCATCTACGGTGGATACGGACGGCCGCTGCACGGTGGGCTCGCGCCCTACGTCGCTGTGTCGCGCCGGTCGGCCTTCGTCGTGCCGGATGCGCTCGAGGTGATCGACGCCGCCCTCACAGAACCGATGGCGGTCGCGGTGCACGCGGCGCGGCGAGCCCCCGCCCTGCTCGGCGCCAGCGTGCTCGTGCTCGGGGCGGGGCCGATCGGGCTGGGCGCGCTGATGGCCGCACGCGCCGCCGGTGCAGCCGTGATCGTCGTCAGCGAGATCTCACAGGCGCGCCGCGACGCCGCCGCAGCGAGCGGCGCGACGGCCGTGGTCGACCCGCGGGACGGCGAGCTGAAGACCGTGGTGCGCGACCTCACGGGCCACGGGGTCGACGTCGTGTTCGAGACGACGGCCGACGACACGGCGCTGTCGCAGGGCATCGCCGCGCTGCGCGCCCGCGGCACGCTGATCAGCGTCGCCGGTTGGGGGGACCTCGCCCGGTTCGACATGGGCATCGCCATGATGAAGGAGATCGATGTGCGCTTCACGATCACGTACGAGCCGTCGGTCGACTTCCCGGCGACGCTCCAGATGCTGGCCGACGGGCGGTTCGACGCCGGCACGTTGATCAGCGACCACATCCCGCTCGAACGACTCGTCGACGACGGGTTCGAGGAGTTGCTCCACCACGCCGACCGTCACGTCAAGATCCTCGTGGACCCGAACGCATGAAACCGATGCTTCGCTTCGACGGCCGGTGCGCCGTGGTCACCGGAGGGGGCACCGGCCTCGGCGCGTCGCACGCGTTGCTGCTCGCCTCGCGTGGCGCCGCGGTCGTCGTCAACGACCTCGACGCAGGTGCCGTCGGCGACACGGTCGGGCGGATCGCGGACGCCGGCGGGCGGGCGGTCGCTGTCGTGTCCGACATCGCCGAGCCGGCCGGGGCCGACGCGATCGTGTCGGCTGCGATCGAGACGTACGGGCAGATCGACGTCGTGGTCAACAACGCCGGACTGATGCGCCCGATGCCGTTCGCCGAGCTGACGGTCGACACCTGGGACCGGATCGTCGCCGTCAACCTGCGCGGCACCTTCCTCGTCATCAGGGCTGCGTGGCCGCACATGGTCGCGGCGAGGTACGGCAGGATCGTGTCGACGACGTCGAACTCGGGCCTGCTCGGCGTCGCCGGTTCGACGCCCTACTCGGCGGCGAAGGCGGCGGTGTGGGGGCTCACGCGCAGCCTCGCCCTGGAGGGCGCTCCCCTCGGCATCCACGTCAACGCCGTCGCTCCGATGGCGTACACGGCGATGTCGGCATCGTCTCGGCTCGCACCCGAGGCGTGGCGTACCGGCGCGGGCGACGCGTGGTCACGTCAGCTCGACGTCGCCCGGGTCTCACCGGTGGTCGGGTGGCTCGCACATGAAGCGTGCACGCTCAACGGGCAGGTGCTGAGCGCGGTCGGTGGCCGCGTGGCCCGCTTCGCGATGCGCGTCACCGACGGGTTCGCCGACAACGATCTCACGATCGAGGCGCTGCGCGACGGCGAGGCCGTGCTGCTGCACGGGGACGACGTGGGCACCGAGTATCGAGCGGCGTTCGACGAGGGCCGCGCCGCTCATCGACGCCTTCTCGGCTGACGCTATTCCCAGCGGAACGTCGGCGACCGCTTCTCCAACATCGCGTTCCGCGCCTCGTCGGAGTCGGCATGGCGCTTCACCCGCACGGTGTAGTCCTGCTCGGTCCGGTAGCCGTCGTGCAGGGACATCGACTCGACTCGATTCGCCGACTCCTTGGCGAGGCGAACGGCGATCGGGCTCTTCGAGGCGATCACGGCGGCCAGCTCGGCGGCCGTGTCGACCACCGACTCGGACGGGACCACCGCCTCGATGCCGCCGCGTCGATGGATCTCCTCGGCCGCCACGGGCCGGCCGGTCAGGAACATCCGCTTCGCGAGGAACGGGCCACAGAGACGTTGCGCATGGCGGACCCCGCCGAGAACACCGACGTTGATCTCGGCGAGCGTGAAGGTGGCATCGTCCGCAGCCACGACGAGATCGCACGAGGCGACGATCGCGACCCCGGCACCGATCACCTGGCCGCGAACGGCGGCGATCACGGGCAGGCCGCAGTCGTAGATCGAGTCGAAGCACCGGCGGGCGACCCGGCCCGGGTCGACCTGGTCGCGCGCGTCACCCTGTGGGCCGCCGTCCTCGCTGCGCCCGTCGGGGCGGAACCGCCGCGGCGAGTCGCGCAGATCGACCCCACCGCAGAACACCCGGGCGTCGTCGGCCGTGCGCAGCACGACGACCGACGCCTCTCGCCCGGAGCTCAGCGCCTCCATGGCCGACGCCAGCTCCTCCATCGTCTGGTACGACAGCGCGTTCACCGGCGGGCGGTCGAGGATCACGTGGGCGACACCGCCGGCGACCTCGATGCGAACGTGTTCCATGTCGACGTATCCTCCCCGGGCGGTACAGGCAGCTCGCCCCGTCGTGAACTCCGTCTTGACAGTACCGTCAGCTCATGCCTCGATCCGATCCGACAGCAACAGCGATCCCGCCAGGCACGACGATCGCGCCCGTCGTTCGACCCCAGGCCGGCGAGATCGGGCCACGTGCGCAGCGCACGGTCGCCCGCATCCTCGACGCGACTCGCGAGGTCTTCATGTCGAAGGGCTACTTCGGGACGACGATCGACGAGATCGCGCAGGCGGCGGGCGTGTCGAGGGCGTCGTTCTACACCTACTTCCCGACCAAGCGCGAGGTGCTGCTCGCCGTCGGCGCCAACGCGGCGGGCGCGATGCAGGCGCTGATCGACCGGTACCCCGAGTTCGGCGGCACGCGTGCCGGCGTCAGGCGTTGGGTGTCGCTGTGCGTCGACCAGCTCGACGTCGACGGCCCGTTCGCGATGGCCTGGCCGGTGGCGGCGATGAACGACGAGGAGATCCGGCGCGCCGGGATGAAGCGCCAGTCGCGGATCAGCCACAACCTGGGAGCGGCGATCCTGGCCAGCGGCGGCCGCGAGATCGACGACCCCGAGCCCATCGGTCTGGTGGTGCTGGCGATGATGGAGCGCGTGTGGCGCTACGGCGAGCTGTACCAGGAAGCGGTCGACCGCGACGCCGTGATCGCCCAGATGGCGAACGCGATCTGGGGGCTCGCCCGCCAGTCGACCGGCACGCCGGCGCGATGACGCCCGACCTGTTCGCCATCGAGGCGACCGACGACGAGACCCGGTTCGTCTGGCATCCGTCACCGCTGCTGCGCGTACCGGGTGGCGCGCTCGAAGGCGGCGCCGGGTTCGGCGCGGCGCTGCTCGCGATGGAGCGCGCGACCGGCCGTCCTGCGATCTGGGCGACGGGGCAGTTCCTGTCGTTCGCGCGCGGCCCCGAGTCGCTCGACCTCGATGTGGTGATCGAGGTGACCGGCCACAACACCACCCAGGCACGGTGCACCGTGTCGCAAGGCGGCGACGAGGTCCTGACGGCACACGCGGCACTCGGGCAGCGCGACTTCGCGCACAACGGCGTGTGGTGCGACCCTCCGGTGGTGCCACCGCCGTCCGAGTGCCCCGAGTTCCGCTACTTCAAGCGCGGGCACGGCGACTTCGGAGACCTGCTCCAGCTCCGCCTCGCCCACGGACGGCAGGTCCAGGAGATCGGCGGCGAGGCACCGCGAGGTTCGGGCGACACCAGCCTGTGGGTGCGGTGCTGGGACGACGACGACCACGTCGTCACTGCGCAGGACGTGGCCGTGCTCGCCGATGTGATGCCCGTGTCGTTCGCCGACGCGATCGGCAGGGCGTACTCGGGGAACAGCCTCGACAACACGATCCGGATGGGCGAGCCTGCGACGACGGGGTGGGTGCTGCTGTCGAACCACGTCGACCACGTCACCAACGGGTTCGGGCACGGTCGCGCCGAGCTGTGGGCCGAGGACGGCACCCTGCTCGCGACCGCGAGCCAGACCGCCGTGCTGCGGCCCTACCGCTCGATGCGCTGACCGCCGCGTCGAGCGAGCCCGGTTTCTGACACACCTGTCAAGAGGCGTACACTGCGAGCCGTGACAGACAAGATGTGTGATGGTCGGGTGTGCGTCGTCACCGGTGCCGGTCGTGGCATCGGGCGCGAGTACGCCCTCATGTTGGCCCACGAGGGCGCCAAGGTCGTCGTCAACGACTTCGGCGGCAGCCGCGACGGCACGGGTGCCGACACCGGCCCCGCCCAGGAGGTCGTGGACGAGATCACGGCGTTCGGCGGCGAGGCGGTCGCCCACGTCGGCGACGTCAGCTCGCTGACCGACTCCGCGGCGATGATCCAGCTCGCGATCGACACGTTCGGCGGGCTCGACGTCGTGGTGAACAACGCAGGGATCCTGCGCGACCGCATGCTGTTCTCGATGACCGAGGACGAGTGGGATGCGGTCATCAAGGTGCACCTGAAGGGCACCTGGGCGCCGAGCCGCGTCGCGTCCGAGTACTGGCGGAACCGGTCGAAGAACGGCGAGCCCAACGACGCCCGCCTCATCAACACCACCTCGGTCGCCGGCCTCTACGCCAACGTCGGCCAGACCAACTACGGCGCCGCGAAGGCCGGGATCGCCACGTTCACGCAGATCGCCGCCCAGGAACTGGGCCGGTACGGCGTGACCGTCAACGCGATCGCGCCGGGCGCGCTCACGCGCCTCACCGAAGACCTCGGCCTTCCCGACGAGATCATGGCCCGCTTCGGCCCCGAGTGGGTCGCCCCCGTGGTCACCTGGCTCGCCTCCACCCAGTCGGCTGGCGTGAGCGGCGAGATCATCGAGGCCTCGGGCCACGTGCTCGGCGTCGCCGAGGGCTGGCGCCGGGGCCCGCACACCACCGAACCACCGCTCGACCCGCGCGAGATCGACGCTCTGGTGCGCGGTTTCCTGCAGGATGCTCGCCCGCGTTCGACGATGGCCGACATCTCATGACCGACGCCTGGATCATCGACGGGGTGCGGTCGCCGCGCGGGAAGGGCAAGGCGAACGGGTCGCTGCACCACATCCACCCGCAGGAGCTGCTCGCCCAGGTGCTCCAGGCACTCGCCCAGCGCACCGGTATCGACACGCGCGACGTCGACGACGTCATCATCGGCAACGGCAACTCGACCGGCGACCAGGGTGGGTGCATCGGCCGGATGGCCGTGCTCGCCGCGGGTTGGCCAGTGGAGGCGCCCGGCGTCACGCTCAACCGCTTCTGCGGTTCGGGTCAGCAGGCGATCACGTATGCCGCGATGGGTGTTCAGGCGGGCCACCAGCAACTGGTGGTCGGTGGCGGCATCGAGTCGATGTCGCGCTGGCCGGTCGACGACCGCCCGCCCGATTTCACGTTCAACAACGCCGCGCTCCGCGAGGTGTTCCCGCTCGTGCCGCAGGGCATCTCGGCCGACCTGATCGCCACCCTCGAAGGCTTCTCGCGGGCCGACGTCGACGCGTTCGCCGTCGAGAGCCAGCGCCGGTGCGCGACCGCCATGGCCGAGGGACGGTTCGACCGCAGCGTCGTGCCGATCGCGAATCCCGACGGCAGCATCGCGCTCGCTGTCGACGAGTTCCCGCGCCCGGGCAGCACGGTCGAGGCGATGGGCAAGCTCACCGCGTCGTTCGAGGCGATGGGGTCGCACGTGTTCGACGGATACGACCGCTCGTTCGACGACATGTGCAAGCAGGTGTACCCGAGCATCGATCACGTCGAGCACGTGCACCACGCCGGCAACTCCTCCGGCGTCGTCGACGGGGCGAGCGCCGTGCTCGTCGCGTCGCCCGACTACGCGAAGGCGCACGGGCTGACACCGCGTGCGCGCATCGTGATGAGCGGCGTCGCCGGCGCCGAGCCGGTCATCATGCTCACCGCACCCGGCCCCGCCGCTCAGAAGTGCCTCGATCGCGCCGGCATGACGGCCGCCGACATCGACCTGTGGGAGATCAACGAGGCGTTCGCCGCTGTCCCGCTCAAGACGATGCGCGACCTCGGGATCGGCCCCGAGAACGTCAACGTCAACGGTGGGGCGATCGCGCTCGGCCACCCGATCGGCGCGACCGGCGGGATCCTCATCCAGACCGCGCTCGACGAGCTGGAGCGTCGCGACCAGTCGACCGCGCTCATCGTCATGTGCACCGGGGGTGGCATGGGCACCGCCACCATCATCGAGAGGATCTGAGTTCCGGATGAAGTTCGAGCCGGTCGAACTGAGCGCGGCCGAGCGCCAGCTCCAGACCGAGGTGATCGAGTTCCTCGATGCCGAGCTGCCACGCGGCTCGTACACGCCGGGATTGGGAATGAGCGCAGCCAACGATGTCGAGTTCTCCAAGAAGCTCGGCGCGCGCGGCTGGCTCGGCATGTCGCTCCCCCGCGAGTACGGCGGCCAGGCGCGCACCGCCGTCGACCGGTTCATCGTCGTCGAGCAACTGCTGCGCCGGGGCGCCCCGGTGGGCCATCACTGGGTGGCCGACCGGCAGTCCGGCCCGGTCATCGCACGGTTCGGGACCGAGGAGCAGAAGCACAGGTTCCTCCCCGCGATCAGCAGTGGCGAGATCGGGTTCTGCATCGGCATGAGCGAGCCCGACAGCGGCAGTGACCTCGCCTCGCTCAGCATGCGCGCCACCCGCGACGGTGACGGCTGGGTGCTCGACGGCACCAAGATCTGGACCACGAACGCCCACCATCTGCAGTACTGCATCGCGCTCGCCCGAACCACGCCGCGCGACGAGCTGACCGACAAGCGCCAGGGGATGACGCAGTTCATCGTCGACCTGACATCGCCCGGGCTGACGATCACTCCGATCCCGTTCATCGACGGCACTGCGGACTTCTGCGAGGTGGTCTACGACCACGTGTTCGTGCCCGACTCGATGGTGCTCGGCGAGGTCGGGCACGGGTGGGCCCAGAACACATCCGAGCTCGCCTACGAGCGTGGCGGGCCCGATCGCTGGTTGAGCTCGTACCTGGTCGTCGAGGAGTTGCTGCGCCGCGAGTCGGCGGCCGACCGCCAGGGCGACGATGAGCTCCTCGACCTGCTTGGCGCACTCGTACCGATGTACTGGGTGCTGCATCACCTGTCGCTCTCGGTGGCTCGGACGATCGACCAGGGTGGGGCACCCGCGGTCGAGTCGTCGCTCGTGAAGGAGATGGGCACGCGGTTCGAGCAGGACGTCGTCAGCGCCGTGCTGGCCTACGTCGACGAGGCGCCCAACACCGGCGACCAGTCGCTGTTCGGTGTGATCCTGATGAACGCAGCGCTCACGCAACCGTCGTTCACGGTGCGAGGCGGCACCAACGAGGTGCTCAAGTCGGTGGCGTCGAAGGGTCTGCGGCCCACAGGAGGTGAGCGATGAGCGCCGACCCGTTGCTCGTCGAGACGATCGAACGCCTCCTCGGCGACCTGGTGACGCCCGACCTCATCGAGCACGCCGAGACGACCGGATGGTCGGGGACCACCTGGGATGCGCTGGCCGGCGCCGGCTTTCCGTGGGTCGGCATCGACGAGTCTGCGGGCGGCTCGGGCGGCACCGAGTTCGACCTCGCGGCCATCCTCGCTGCGGTCGGCCGTTTCGCTGCGCCGGTGCCGATGGCGGAGACCGCGATGATCGGTGGATGGCTGCTCGCCCAGGCAGGGCTGGAGTTGCCGACCGGGCCGGTCAGCGCGCTCGACGGACTCGCCGAGATCCGCGGGGGTCGGCTCGTGATCGACGGGACCGCAGCGTGGGGTCGCCACGCCGACCGGATCGTCGTCGCATCCGGCTCGACGGTGTTTGCGATCGAACCCGGCCTCGTCGAGATCGGTCCTGGCGCCAACATCGCGGGTGAACCACGCGACCGCATCACCGCCGACCTGGCCGTCGACGACGTGCCCCACGCCGTCATCACCGGTGTCGCCGCGCCGTTCGATGCGCCGTTCGATGCGCAGGTTGCCGCCCGGACACGCGGCGCCCTCTCCCGGGTCGTGATGGCTGCGGGGGCGCTCGGAGCCGTATCGCAGATGACGATCGACTACGCCCACGCTCGCCATCAGTTCGGCAAACCGATTGCCACGTTCCAGGCGGTGCAGTCGCACCTGGTCACCGCTGCGCAGTGCGCGGTGGCCGCACAGATGGCCGCCGACGTCGCCGTGCGGGCTCTGGCCGGCGGCGGAACCGGAGCGGTCGGGTTCGAGGTCGCGGCGGCGCGCGTCGTGGTCGACGGCGCGATCACGATCGGCACGCGGGCGGCCCACCAGGCGCACGGAGCGATGGGGGTGACGCGCGAGTACCCGCTGCACCAGCTCACGCGGCGCCTGTGGTCGTGGCGCCACGAGTGGGGTACGACGAAGCAGTGGCGGCGCGCCGCCGGAGCTTGCGTCGTCGAGCGGGGAGCCGACGGCCTGTTCCCCCTCATCTCCGCCTGATCTCCGGATCAGCCGGTCAGGCCGGCCGGGTCGGGCGCATCAGGACCTCCTGCGCGAACGTGGCGCCGAGGATGCCGGTGCCGCGCTCGAAGACCGACCCGACGTACAAACCACGCGCCCCGGCGGCGTGCAGCGGCACCATCGACGAGTACAGCCACTCGTCGGCCCGGATCGGCGTGCGGAACCACAAGGCGTGATCGAGGCTGGCGCCACCCTGCGCGATCCAGGACAGCTCCGGCCGCTGGAACCCGGTCCCGATGTCCGACAGGTACGCGAGTGCGCACGCCTGCACCAACCGATCGTCGGCGAGTCGCTCGCGCGCCCGTATCCACAGGCGGCCGCTCACGACCCGGCCGCCCTGCTCCGTGACCGTCGGCGGGATGACCCGGGCGTCTGCGTTCGGGAACTGGTCGGCGTACCCCAACGTCACGCAGTCGTCGGGGTCGGGCAGGTCATCCGGCATCGCCGTCGTGTACTCACCGCCCGGCTCGTCGACGTGGAACGATGCGGTGAGGTCGAAGATCACCTCGCCGCTCTGGAGCGCCGTCACGCGTCGCGCCGAGAACGACCGGCCGTCCCGGTCGCGCTCGACGCGGAAGACCACCGGGGCCGCCCGCCGTCCCGGGCGCAGGAAGTACCCGTGCATCGAGTGCGGGAAGCGTTCCGCCGGGACCGTCAGGCCGGCAGCCATCAACGCCTGCGCCGCGACCTGCCCTCCGTACAGGATCTCGCGCCCGTCGTCGGGGTACTCGTTGATGCCCCGGTAGAGGTCGGTGTCGATCAGCTCCAGGTCGAGCAACTCGGTCAGCGACGGGAGGAAGGGGCGTGTGAACATCGGGAGCAGTGTGCCCGGATCGAACCGGAGACCGAACGCCTGCGCTCGGCGACCCCGAGCCGTCGAGTATGACTTGACATCTTCGTCAGATTACGGTGTCGGTGATGACGACGATCGCCGCCATCGGCACCTACCTACCCGTGTGGGGAAGCCAGCTGTCGCGCACCATCGGGCCCGACGAGGATGCCGTCACGCTCGCGGTCGCAGCGGGTCGGGCTGCGATGGTCGCTCGGCCCGACGTGTCCGTCGACGCTGTCGTCGTGGTCAGTCGCCACCTGCCGCTCATCGAGGGCGGCAACAGCGCACCGGTGCTCGCCGGCCTCGGACTCCACGAGGGCACACGGACCCGCGAGGTGGTCGGCGGGGCAGCGGCGATGCTCGACGAGATCACGGCCGCGACGCCAGGCACCCTGGTCATCGGCACCGATACGTCCGCGGCCGCCGGGGCGAGCGCCGTGCTCTGCGACACGGGCGGCACGGCCGTCACCGGTACCGGCCGCGTCACGCGCAGTCTCCCGGTCCGCACGCGCGACCAGCACGGTGCAGTCACCGACTACGCCGATCCGCGGCTGCTGCGCGAGCGAGGGGTCGTTGAGTCGCTGGCCCGCCTCGGCACCCCGACAGCGGCCGTAGTCGCCGGGCTCTCCGGCCGGGATGCCGCAGCGCTGTGCGCCGCTCCACCGGCGGCGCTACCCACGCTCGGTGCCAGCGCGACCGGGTTCGCGATCGCCGCCCTGGCCGCCAGTGAGGCCGGGGGCACGCTCGTGGCGGTCGACCAGGCAACAGTGGCGATCGCCGAGCTGGCGTCCGGGCCGATCGCCGTCGTCCGCGACGAAGCTGCCCCGCAACCGACACCGGCGAGCTCGTTCACCGAGGGTTCGTCGGTCTCGATCTCGCTGCCGGCGTACGAGCGCGCCTTCGACGCCAAGGTCCGCCTCGAAGCCGCCCGATGCGCATCGTGCGGCACGCTGTCGCTCCCACCGCGCCTGCGATGCATCGAGTGCGGCCACGAGGGAGCGAGTGAACGCGTTGCGTTGCCGCGTGTGGGTGAGGTCTACAGCCTCGCCACGGTCCGGGTCCCGGTCCCCGGGCTCGTCACGCCGTACACGATCATCATCGCCGAGCTCGGCGACACGGGCGTCCGCACGATCGTCAAGCTCACCGGTGCGCCCGCCGGGTCGGTGGCGATCGGCGATCGAGGAACGCTCGTGCTCCGCCTCGTCGCCGTCCGCCAGGGCGTCCCCGACTACGGCTACGGCTTCCTGCCCGACTCGCACGAGGTGGCGGCATGAGGCGGGTGGCGATGGTCGGCGCCGGCATGACGCAGTTCGGCGAGCTGTTCCACCTCGGCATGAAGGACATGCTGCCGATGGCGGTGAGCGAGGCTGCGGCGAGCGTCGACAAGGGATTCGACCGAGCCGACGTCCAGGCCGCGTGGTTCGGGGAGCTGGTCACCACCGACGGCTTCGCCACGGGCATCCTCGCCGACACGTGCGGGCTGCTCGACATCCCCGTGTCCCGCCTCGAGAACGCCTGTGCCACCGGGAACGATGCGGTCAGACACGGCACGATGGCCATCGCCAGCGGCATGTACGACGTCGTGCTCGTGGTCGGCGCCGACAAGGTCCGCGAGACGTCGAGCCGCACGACCTTCTGGGACTGGATGAGCATGACACGCGATGCCGCATGGGATTTCCCGCTCGGCCTCGTCGCCCCGGCCAACTTCGCACTGCACGCCGCCCGCTACCTGTACGAGTCACCCCACGCCACCCGCGAACACCTGGCGATGGTGGCGGTCAAGAACCACCACCACGGGGTCACCAACCCGAAGGCGCAGATGCGGTTCGAGATCACGGTGCAGCAGGTGCTCGACGCCCCGATGGTGGTCGACCCGTTCGGGCTCTACGACTGCACGCCGCAGAGCGACGGTGCCGCGGCGGTGATCCTCGTCGCCGAGGAGCTGGCCGATCGGTACACCGATCACCCCGTGTGGGTGCGCGGCACCGGCCTCGGCCTCGACCGCGTGATGCACCAGCACAAGCGCGACATGACCACGTTCCCTCCGACGGTCAAGGCCGCGAAGCAGGCGTACGCGATGGCCGGGGTCGGGCCTGCCGACATCGACGTCGCCGAGGTACACGACTGCTTCACCGGCGTGGAGCTGATCGACTACGAGGACCTCGGGTTCTGCGAGAAGTGGGGCGCGGCCGGGCTGATCGAGAGCGGCGCCACGTACGTCGGCGGCCGCATCCCGGTCAACCCGAGCGGCGGGCTGAAGGCCAAGGGCCACCCGCCGGGCGCCACCGGTGTCGCCCAGTGCGTCGAGTTGTTCGAGCAGCTGCGCGGCGAGTCGACCAACCAGGTCGACGGGGCCCGCCTCGGTCTCGCCCACAACATCGGCGGCCCGACGGCCGTGAGCGCCATCACGATTCTCGGCGCCGACAAGCCATGACCGCGCGAGGACGCTGATGGAACTGGGCTTCTCCACGATGAACACGCCGGACGACGTCCGGCCCGACGTGCTCGGGCGCGAGCTCGAGCAGCGGGGTTTCGCCTCGCTGTTCATCGGCGAGCACTCACACATCCCGACGTCGCGTCGCACCCCCTACCCGGGCGGCGGCGACATGCCCGAGCCCTACCGGTGGATGATGGACCCGTTCGTGAGCCTGGCGGTGGCGGCATCGGCGACCGAGCGCCTGCAGCTCGGCCTCGGCGTGTGCCTCGTGCTCGAACACCACGTGCTCGACCTCGCCAAGTCGGTGGCCACGCTCGACCTGCTGTCGGGTGGGCGCGTGCTGTTCGGCGTCGGGGTCGGGTGGAACGAGGAGGAGCTCGCGAACCATCGGCCCGACGTGCCGTGGTCGTTGCGGTACCGCGCCGCCGAGGAGTGCGTCGGTGCGCTTCGGGCGTGCTGGACCGACCAGGAGTCGGAGTACCACGGACGCTTCTTCGACTTCGATCCGGTGTGGTTGCTCCCGAAGCCGGCGACGCAGCCGCACCCACCTGTGCTGCTCGGCGCGGCCGGGCGGCTCGGGATGGAGCACGCGGTCCGATGGGCCGATGAATGGTTCCCGATGGACGCCGCGCTCGGCAACGTCGCCAAGCGGGTCGGACGCTTCCGCGAAGCGGCCGCGGCGGCCGGCCGCGACATCCCGATCTCGCTCGTCACGTTCGGCGACCCGACCCCCGAGACCCTGCACGGGTACCGCGAGCTCGGGATCCGGCGCGCGATCATCGGCGCTGCGCGCGCCGGCTGGGACGACCCGGCCACCACGCTGCCGTTCCTCGACCGGTACGCGCCCCTCGTGGCCGAGCTGGCCTGAGCCGTCGACCCGCGCTCCGTCACACCGGTCGCGGTGGGCGCAGCAGCATCTCTTGCGCGACCGTCGCGACGAGACGGCCGGTGAGGTCGTGAGCGGTCGCGGTGTACAACCCTCGGTGCGACCCGACCTTGACGGGCATGCAATCCCAGAGGACCCAGTCGTCGGCGCGCGACGGATGATGGAACCACAGCGCATGGTCGAGGCTGGGGCCCATCGTCGGGACGCCGTCGATGCCGAGGTCGCCGAACCCGGCGCCGGCATCGCTCGTCAAGGCGTGCAGGCAGGCGTGGACGAGCGGGTCGTCGGGGAGCGGGCCGGCGACGCGCATCCACAGCCGGTCGCCCCACGGCTCGCGCAGCGGTTGATCGCGCTCACCGGCCGCGACCCGGATCTCCGCCAGGGCGATCCACTGGCGGTCGGCGTGCGCGCACTCGTCCGGCCCGGGGACCCCTGTTCGCGGCGGTTGCACGTACTCCGGCCCGTCGATCGGCTCGGCGAACGAGCACGACATCTCGAAGATCACCTCGCCCCGCTGCGTGGCGGCCACCCGTCGCGACGAGAATGACCGGCCGTCCCGGTCGCGGTCGACGTGGAACAGCACCGGCAACGACATCTCGCCGGGGCGGAGGAAGTAGCCGTGGAGCGAGTGCGGGAGTCGGCCCTCCGGGACGGTCTGCGCCGCCGCCCACAGCGCCTGGGCCGCCGTCTCTCCCCCGTAGATCGCCGGCCGGTCAGCCGGCCACACGCCCGGGCGCCCGCGGTAGAGGTCACCGTCGATGTGCTCGAGGTCGAGGAATGCGAGCAGCTCGTCGATCGTGTGAGGTCCGTCCGATGGCACTCCAACACTCTGGGCCGTGTGCCGGCTCAGAGCAACACGGCGAGCTGCTGCACGAGCGCGTGGATCTCTCTGGCCGCGGCGACGAACTCGGGCACCTCGCCGCCGCCCGGGTCGACGACCTCTTCCCACGGTTCCAGCGCCACCGCTTCGAGGTGCAGGGAGCGGAGACGCTCCTCGATGGCCGGGGGCGGCGGCGCCAACGCCCGGACGAGCCGCTTCAGGGTCACGGTCCGGTCGGCGACGTCGGGGTGTTCGCGGCGCACCCATTCGATGTGCTCGGGTGCCAGGCCGATGATGACATCGCTGTCGTGCAGATGGGCGCGCACCGCCTGCTTGCTGGCGTGCTTCGGATACTGGATCCCGATGTCGTCGAACGCTGCGCGCGTCCGCCAGCTGATCGGTAGACCGTCGACCGAGAGCGTCCCGGCCGACTCGATCCGGAGCTCGGGACGCAGCTCGCCGAGCGTTGCTGCAGCCATGACCGAACGCGCGGCGTTCCCGGTGCACAGGAACAGGACCGTCACCGTCATGTGGCCGGGTGAACGGTCGCCACGAATCGACGGATGCCACATGTGACGGCGATACTCACGGCGTGGCAGAGTAGTTGACGATGACGTCAACTCCCAGCGCCGCACTGAACACTCCGATCTCCGAGTATCCGGAGAGCGACGAACTGCTCACCGAGCTCGACGAGTACGGCGTGCTCCTCATCACCTTCAACCGGCCCGAGCGGAACAACGGCTGGACGTTCACGATGGAGGACGCGTACTTCGGCACCCTCATCGCAGCCGCCAACGATCCGGCTGTCCGCGTGATCGTGGTGACGGGCGCCGGGCGCTCGTTCTGCCCCGGGCTCGACCTCCAGGTGCTCGCAGTCTCCGCGAACAAGGGCGACGCAGGCGGCGCCTACCGGCGCTGGCCCATGACCACGGCCCGGCTGATCCCCAAGCCCGTCATCGCTGCGGTCAACGGTGCCTGCGCCGGGATCGGGTTCATCCAGATGGCGAGCGCCGACATCGTGTTCGCATCGTCGGCGGCCAAGTTCACGACGGCATTCTCCCGCCGCGGCCTCCCGGCGGAGAACTCGCTGTCGTGGTTGTTGCCGCGCCTGATCGGCACCGCGAACGCGATGGACCTGCTGCTCTCGGCCCGCGTGGTCCCTGCGAGTGAGGCGCGGGAGATCGGGTTGGTCAGCAAGGTGGTCGAACCCGACGAGCTCGTCGCCACGGCACTCGCCTACGCCCGCGATCTGGCGGCCAACTGTTCACCGGCGTCGATGGCGACGATCAAGCACCAGGTCCTGGCCGACTGGGAACGCACAGCCGAGGAGTCGCGCCTGCGGGCACTGATCGCGGTCAGCGAGCTGAGCCAGCTCCCCGACTTCCTCGAGGGCGTGACGAGCTTCCAGGAGAAGCGTGCTCCCGCCTTCCGCGGGCTCGACGCCCACCTCCACATCCCGCGCTCGATCAACCGCTGATCGACCTCGACCGCTCCACACACGGAAGGCACACCATGCACGATCAGCTCGTCGCCACTCGACGCGAGGGGCACACGCTCGTGATCTCGATGCAGCGCGAAGCGAAGCGCAACGCGGTGAACCGCGAGCTCGCCGATGCGATCGATGCCGCGCTCGACGAGCTCGACGACGACACCGACCTGTGGTCGGGGGTGCTGACGGGGACCGCCTCGGTCTTCTCCGCCGGCAGCGATCTCACGTCGAACGGCGACTACGTGACCGAGCGAGGCGGCGAGTACGGCATCATCCGACGACGCCGGAACAAGCCCCTCGTGGCAGCCGTCGAAGGGCCGGCTCTCGGCGGCGGGCTCGAGATCGTCCTGGCCTGCGACCTCGTCGTGGCCTCGACCACGGCGCACTTCGGCCTGCCCGAGGTGACGATCGGCGTGGTGCCCACCTCCGCCGCGCTGTTCCGCGCGCCGCGCGCGTTCCCGCTCAACCTCGCCCGCGAGCTGATCCTCACCGGCCGCCCGATCAGCGCCGAGCGCGCCCATGCAGCCGGGTTCGTCAACGAGCTCACCGAGCCAGGCGGAGCGGTGGCGGCGGCGATCGATCTGTGCGCCGCGATCAACGCCAACGCACCGTTGTCGGTGCAGGGGTGCCTGCAGGCGGTCAACGACATGCTCGCCGACGGCGACGCCCGTGGCTGGGAGGTCACGGCACAGGCGCTCGATCGGATGCGCGGTTCGGACGATGCCGCCGAGGGCGTCGCCGCCTTCCTCGCCAAGCGTGCTCCCCGCTGGACCGGGCGTCCGCCGGGCGACGCAACGCCCGTCAGGCCCTGACGCACAGGCAGCGACATTCACGCCTTGACGCTGAAGCCGCCGTCGACGACGAGCCGGTGCCCGGTCACGTACGACGCTCCGGGCGACGCCAGGAACAGCACGCTGCCCGCGATCTCCTCGGGCTCCCCCCACCGTCGCAACAGTGTGCGTGAGCGGACATGGCGCGTCACCGCCGGGTCGTTCACCGCGTCCTGGTTGAACTCGGTGGCGAACGAACCCGGCGCCACCTCGTTCACGGTGATGCCGTCGGGGCCCAGCTCGGCAGCGAGCGCCCGCATCATGCCGGTCAGACCCGACTTGGCCGCCTGATATCCCGGATCGATCGCCGACGCGAGCGACGACATCACCGAGCCGATGATGACGATGCGCCCGCCTCGCTGCCCGGCAGCCATCAGCCGGCCCGCTTGCACCGCCAACTCGGTGGTGCCCACCAGATTCGTCTGCAGCAACGCCGTCAGGCTGTCGCGCGTGAGGCCGGCGAAGCCCGAGCGCGAGCGGGTCCCCGCATTCGCGACGAGGATGTCCAGCCGTCCGTGACGAGCCTCGATGTGCCGGACCACGTCGACCGCTCCGACGGGATCGTCGAGATCGAATTCCACGGCCTCGGCTCGTCCCCCCTCCGACTCGACCGTCCGCACTGCCGACACCAGCCGCCCCAGGTCGCGGCCCGCGACCACCACGAGCGCGCCGGCTGATGCCAGTGCGCGAGCCACCTCCAACCCGAGCCCGCGACCCGCGCCGGTGACCAGGGCCACGTGGTCCTCGAGCGAGATGAGGCGAGCGGCGAGCGGAATCGATGGGTCGGTTCGGGCCATGGCGTCTCCGTCTCCCGGTGTCTCGGTGTTCGGCGCCGGCGTCATGGCTCGACGATCCGGTCCAGCCGGTCGATGACGTCGAACAGGGTCCGATCGGCCGACGAACCTCCGAAGAACTGTGGCACGGCCACCACGACCGCGCCCACCGGGAGGTCACCCGCCACATCGTCGACGAACACCGCTGGCCGATGGGCGTGCGGCAGATGATCGATCCGGTAGCGGCCGTCGACGTCGCGTTCGGCCTTGGGGTAGAAGCCGCCGAAGCACGCCTCGATCCCGTGTTCGACGGCTTTGCGGTGGGCGTACTCACCGCCGCCGGCGCTCCAGAGCACGCACGGGACCTGGCGAGCAACCAGCGCGTCGAGCAGTTCACGTGCACCCGGACGGAGGCGGTCGCTCCGGATCGAGCCGATCAGCGTGCCGTCGACGTCGAACAGCCAGGTCACCCGGAGGCCGCTCGATCAGACCGACGGCTCACCGTCGAGTAGCTCGGCGGCGAGGTGCTGGCGGTGCCATGCAGGCGTTCCGAACAACGCCTCATCGAGCCTGACTCGCTTGAGGAAGAGATGCGCGTCGTGCTCCCAGGTGAAGCCGATGCCGCCGAACACCTGCACGGCGGTGTGCGCCACACGAGTGCACGCCGGCCCGGCGAACGACGTAGCGATCGCCGCCGCACTGCGCGGATCGTCACCACCGTCGAGCGCATCGATCGCGATCGTGGCGGCGGCGCGCGACGACTCGACGTCGACGAGCATGTTCGCCAGGTGGTGCTTGACCGCCTGGAACGAGCCGATCGGCCGCTCGAACTGGAACCGCTCCTTGGCATAGGTGTTGGCGATCTCCAGGACCCGTTCCGCGGCTCCGACGGCATCGCACACCGCTCCGATCGCACCGACCGCCACGAGCCGCTCGAAGAGCGCCCGGTCGGCGCCGGGCCGGCCGAGCAGCCGGGCGTCGTCGACGGCGACCTGATCGAGGGTGACCCGGGCGAGCCGGCGGGTGCGGTCGAACGAGGGCTCGACCTCCACGGTCACGCCAGGTGCAGAACGGTCGACGACGGCGAGCGTCACGCCTCCCTCGCCGTTCGCCGCCGCGATGACGAGGTGATCGGCGACGTGGGCGTCGAGCACGAAGCGCGCCACGCCGTCGAGCACGGTCGGGCCGGCGGTCGTGCACGAGACCGTCAGGCGATCGGGCGCATGTGAGCCGGACTCGCCGGCCAACGCTGCAGCGAGCACGATCTCACCGCTCGCAACGCCGGGCAGCAGCTCGGCGGCCAGCCCCTCGTTCGACGAGCGGATCAACGCCTCGGCGCCGACGAGCACGCTGCCCAGTACCGGCGCCGGCGTGACCTGCCGACCCAGTTCGTGCAGGATCACGGCGAGATCGCCGTACGACGCTCCCATCCCGCCGTGCGACTCGCCGATGTGGATGGCGAACCATCCGAGCTCGGCCATCGACGACCAGAGTGAGCGGTCGAAGCCCGTCTCGTCGTCGAGCAGGGCCCTGACCTGACCGCTCGCCGATCGGTCGGCGAGCAGCCGCCGGGCGGAGTCGCGGAACTCGTCACGTTCGGCATCGGACAGTGCAGGCATCACGCCACCCCCGGCTCACGCGGCAGTCCGAGCGCTCGCTCGCCGATGATGTTGCGCATGATCTCGCTGGTCCCCCCGCCGATCGTCCACGCGAACGAGTTCAGGTAGTCGTACATCCAGTCACCTGTCTCCCAGCCGGCACTCATCACCGGTGGACGCTCGATCTGGCCGCTGAGGCCCTGCAGCGAGGTGGCGTCGTTCATGAGGCCCTGCAGCAACTCGCTGTAGACCAGCTTCACGATCGACGCCTCGTTCCCGACGCCGCCGCGCCGCACGATGTTGGTCACCATCGTCAGCAGGAGTTGGCGGAGCACGGCGGTCTCGGCGTGTCTGCGGGCGACGAGGTCGCGCACACCCGCATCCGACGACATCGGCCGGCCGGCTTCGTCGGTCCATGTTCGAACCGCGTCGATGAACGCGCCCAGGCCATTGCGGCGCAACCGCTCGGCGAGCTCGACGATCACGACCCCGCGCTCGGAGGCGAGGGTGCTGTTCGTGACGCCCCACCCGTCGTTCTCGGCACCGAGCCGGTAGGCGACCGGGACCCGGACCTCGTCGAGGAACGTCTCACAGAACTCCGATTGGCCATTCGACTGCTTGATCGGGCGGATCTCGATCCCCTGGGAGCGCATGTCCATCACCAGGTACGTGATGCCCTTGCGCTTCGGCGCAGTCGGGTCGGTACGCACGAGCAGGATGCACCAGTCGGCCTCGAGCGCCATGCTCGTCCACACCTTTTGGCCGGTGACGACGTACTCGTCGCCGTCGCGGACTGCGCGCGTCTCGATGGAGGCCAGGTCGGACCCGGCATTGGGTTCGGAGAACCCTTGGCACCACACCGCACCCTGCACGATGTCGGGAAGGAACTTGGCCTTCTGCTCGTCGGTGCCGGCATGGATGATCGTCGGGCCGGCGTTGTAGAGCGCGACCTGGTAGAGCGAGTTGCGGGGCGCATCGGCGCGTGCCAGCTCCTCGAACAGGATCACCTGCTGGAGGAGGTCGAACCCGCCGCCGCCCAACTCGGTCGGCCAGTGCGGCGCGAAGTAGCCCCCGTCGCGGAGCTCGGCGCCCCACCACCGGTGGAACTCGGCGAACTGACGGTGGTCAGCGCCGGCCTGAGCCTCCCGCCACCCCGGCGGGACGTGCTGCTCACACCACGAGCGGACATCGTCCCGGAACCCGTCGAGGGCCTTCAACTCGTCGATCATCGAAGCCAAACCTCCGTAGCGAGCGTGTGAACGACCGGATCCCGTCGCCCTCGGTGGTCACATGTCGTCGTCCGAATCATTCAGTACACCGTTTTATCATGTCGTCGCCGGACGATCCGAACCGAGCATCGTGACGCGACCACCACCGCCGATCGACGTCTGGGGACGCCGACGACGCTCCGGTTGCGCCACGGTCGGTCGAGAAGAGTACACTCATCATCGTGACGGAACGCGACGCGCCGACGGGTGGAACATGAGCATCACCACCGACGAGGTGCGAGCCTGGATCGCCGAGAACTGGGACACCGACCTGACGCTCGGCGCATGGTGGGACCGGCTCGCCGACGCCGGGTTCGCCTTTCCCGCCTGGCCGGCCGGCTTCGGCGGCCGCGGCGCCACGGCCGCAGAGGCGCGCACGATCTCGGGCGCCCTGTCGGCGGCCGGGGTGATCGGCCCACCTGCGGGCAATGGCCCGAGCATGGGTGGACCCACCGTCCTCGCGCACGGCACTCCCGATCAGCACGAGCGTTTCGTCGCGCCGATGGCGCGCGGCCGTGAGGCCTGGGCACAGCTGTTCTCCGAGCCGGGTGCCGGCTCCGACCTCGCCAGTCTGGCGACCCGTGCCGAGCTCGACGGCGACGAGTACGTGATCACCGGGCAGAAGGTGTGGAACTCGTTCGCCGACCTCAGCGAATGGGGCATGCTGCTCGCCCGCACGAACCCCGACGTACCCAAGCATCGCGGCATCTCGTTCATGATGCTCCCGATGGACCAGCCGGGCGTCGAGGTCCGGCCGCTGGTGCAGATGAACGGCATCGCGGAGTTCTGCGAGGTCTTCATGACCGAGGCGCGGGTACCCGTCGCGAACGTGATCGGCGACGTCGGCGACGGCTGGAACGTCGCCCGAACGACGCTGGCCCACGAACGCTCGAACGCCGGTGGCGGCCGGGCGCGCGGCGTCGTGAGCGTCGGCGCCGGCGGCAAGGCCGGCAACCTCGACCGCACGGTGGGTGAGCTGACCGAGCTCGCCGCCCACGGCACCGACTCGCACGCGCAACGCAACGAGGTGCTCCTCAGCGCTCGCACGCACATCGCGCTCGCCCGCGAACTCGGCATCACGGCCGACCCCGTCGTCCGTGATCGACTCGTGCAGTACTACGTCGAGAACCAGGTGTACTCCTGGACCGGCCTGCGCAGCCGCGACAACGCGAAGAGCGGCCGGCCAGGGCCAGAGGGCTCGACGATGAAGCTCCAGCTGGCACTGCTCGCCCATCGATCCCGCGACCTGTCGCTCTCGATGCTCGGCGCACACGGCATGCTCGCCGGAGACGACGCCCACGCCGGTGGCCGCTACCACATGGCTGCACTGTCGAGCTTCGCGGCGTCCATGGGCGGCGGCACCAACGAGATCCAGCGCAACATCATCGGTGAGCGAACGCTGGGCCTCCCCCGCGAACCGGCCGACGACCGCGACATCCCGTTCCGCGAACTGCGCCGGTCCTGACACGCCGGTCCTGCACGCACGCCACCCGTCCATCAAGAGTCACATCGAGAGTCGCATCGAGGAGCCCACCATGCCGAATCCCCGCATGACCACCGACGAGATCTGGTCGTTCGTGACCGACTCGCACACCGGCATCATGACGACGCTGCGGCGCGACGGCGTGCCGATCGCGCTCCCGATCTGGTTCGTGTGCCTCGACCGGACGATCTATCTCAAGACGCGCGGCAAGAAGTTGCTTCGGATCACCAACGACTCACGGGCGTCGTTCCTCGTCGAGTCAGGTGAGCGGTGGGCCGACCTGAAGGCCGTCCACCTCACCGGGACCGCCGAGATCGTCGACCTCGACGAGACCATGAGCCACCGGTTCCGGTCCGAGATGGACCGCAAGTACAACCCGTACCGGATGGCGACAGGCACCATGCCGCAGGAAACCGCAGAGCACTACGCGAAGGCGATCGGCGGGGTGGTCCGTTTCACCCCCGACGAGCGGGTCCTCAACTGGGACAACGCCAAACTGCTCGACCCCGCGACCTGACCCGTCGCAACACCGAATCCGTCCACATGACGTCCTGACGCAACGACGTCCGACACCAGAGGAGACACCATGTCCGGCACCGACAAGGCACACGCCGCGTTCACGGTCGACGCAGAGCTCGAGAAGGAGTTCCAGAAGGCGCTCGAGCACGAGCTGACCGACGACGACATCGAACGCGCCAAGGTGCTGCTCGGCATCGACCTCGCGAGCAAGGCGCAGGAGCTGTACTCCGTCGCCACCGCCGACGCACTCCGCAACTGGGCGATGGGCGCCGGGGACGACAACCCGCTCTACATCACCGAGGACTACGGCGTCGCGACCCGCTGGGGCACACAGATCGGCCACGGCACCCAGATGGGGCACATCAAGACCCCGATGCTCGGTGACCCGATCCCCGACGAGATCAAGAAGCAGACCAAATCGCTGTTCCGAGGCGTCCACGTGTTCGTCTCGGGCGGCACATGGGAGTGGTACCGGCCGCTGCGTCCGGGCGACCGCATCTTCACCTTCGCCGGTGAGGAGACGCTCGACGTGAAGAAGTCGGAGTTCGCCGACCGTTCCGTGATCCAGGTTCGCCGCGATGTCGCCGTCAACCAGTTCGGTGAGGTGCTCGGCGTCTACCGCATCCTGCGCGTCCTCACCGAGCGCAAGAAGTCGCGCTCCAAGGGCAAGTACGCCGAGATCGAACCGGCGCACTACACCGACGCCGACTACGAGCGGATCGACGCCATCTACGCGCAGGAGGGACCGCGCGGCGCCGAGAAGCGCTATTGGGAAGACGTCAACGTCGGCGACGAGCTCGACCCGATGGCGAAGGGCCCGACCACGATCACCGAGATGATCGCGTTCCACGCCGGCGGCTACGGCTTCGTCCCCTACGGCCTGCGGTCGTCGCGGATCGGCTACAAGAACCGTCAGCGGATCGCGCCGTTCTACGTCAAGAACGGCCAGGGCGTCTGGGACGTCGCCCAGCGCCTCCACTGGGACTCCGAATGGGCGAAGGCGATCGGCAACCCGATGGCCTACGACTACGGGGTGCAGCGCCAGTGCTGGTTCTACCACCACGTTTCCGACTGGGCCGGCGACGACGCCTGCATCGTGGCCCTCGAGGACTCGATCCGCAAGTTCAACTACATGGGTGACACCCAGTTCATGTCGGGGAAGGTTGTCGCGAAGCGCGAGGAGCACGGCCAGAAGGTCGTCGACATCGAGCTCCACATGATCAACCAGCGCGACACCGAGACGGCGTTCGGCAGCGCCACCGTGGCGCTGCCGTCGCGTACCGACGGCCTCCCGCTGTTCCCGAAGGTGCCGGTCGAGCTCGAGCGGCACGCAGCGCAGATGTTCGCCCGCCACACCGAGCTGACCGCCCAGCGCGCCCGCCGCTGACGCGACCGGTGATCGCGCCTCGACCGCTGTCAGGTCGGGAGCGATCGGAGCACGGCGTCGGTGTCGCGACCGAGCGGCATCGGCGCCCCCGGATCGCTGCGCGGCACCGGGCGATCGGCGTCGCGCGTCCGTGGGATCCAGTCGCCCGACACCGATCGGCTGACGCGCGCGAGCGCCACATCGACGAGCCACCTGCCACCGGTCGTGACGAGCGACAGCGCGGCGTGCGCCGCCGTGAGCCCGGCCAGCGGGTCGGCGACGGCATCGGCGACGAACACGGGTCCGGCAGCGCCCTGGCCGACGAGACCACCGGCGACGGCGCAGTCGTCACCGAATCCGACCCGGTCGCGGGCTCCGGCCGACCGCCCGTGCCCCGTGATCGAGACCCACACCCCAGGGCCGCTCCCCGCGACCTCCCGCGCGTCGATGCCCATCTGTTCGAGTGCTCGTGGTCGCGAGCCCTCGATCACCACGTCTGCGGTGCCGAGCAGCGCGAGCAGCGAACGCCGACCCTCGGCGCTCGCGAGATCGAGCTCGACCGACGCCGACCGGCCGTGCAACGCCTCGAAGAACGCCGGCGCTCCCCGCGCCCCATCGGGTCGGCCGGTGCTCTCGACCGTCACCACGTGCGCACCGAGCCGGGCGAGCACATCGGCGCACAGCGGCCCCGCCCACAGCGACGCGAGGCTGACGACGGTGATGTCGCCGACCGGCCGCCCCGGGCGGTGGCCCAGCCGTTCGGCGATCACCGCTCGACCCTCGGCGGTCTCACCAGCGGCCGCACACGGCAGCCCGAGCAGCGTGGCCTGCGCGACCAGGTCGGCAGCGGTTCGGTCGGCGGCGACGCGCTCGATCGTGGGCCACGGGTCCTCGTCGCGCAGCGGGTCGATCCCGAGCCACGCCGGGACACAGGCGTGGTCGTCGTCGCGGGCGAGCGACAACGCGAACCATCCGTCGGCAGCGCGCACGAGCCGCGTCGCGCCACCGCAGCTGGTGCGGCCAGACGCCGTGAGACCCATCGTCGCCGACCGCTCGGCGAGCAGGCCGAGACCCTCCGCCGGCACGATCCCGGCCAGTCCGGCCCCGTGCGCGTCGAGGTCGCGAACGAGGCCGAGCACGCGGCGCACGAGGGCGCCCGGCACCTCGACGCGATGGTCGGTCAGCCACTGGGCGCCGGACGCCGCCCACAGATCGGCCGCACGCGAGTGATCGAGCGACAGATCGGCGACGCCCAACTCGTGCACGACTCCGTACGGTACGGTCCCCGCATGCTCCGTGTTGACATCGACGGGGCGGTCGGCATCGTCACGCTCGACCGCTCCGATCGGCTCAATGCATTCACCGCCGAGGGGTACTCCGCACTGGCCGATGCGCTCTGTGCGCTCGACACCGACCCGGCCGTGAATGCGGTGCTGATCGAGGGTGCAGGCACGGCGTTTTCGAGCGGGGTCGATCTCGACGCCCTCGCCGCCGGCAACGAGGAGGACTTCGGGTCTGCGTTCTTCCCGCTCATCGAGGTGCTGTCGACGATGGGCACACCGCTGCTCGCCGGCGTGCACGGCGTCGCAGTCGGGTTCGGTGCAACCCTGCTGCTGCACTGCGACGTCGTCGTCACCGCCGAGGATGCTCGCATCCGCTTCCCCTTCACCGCGCTCGGCACGGCACCGGAGGCGGGGAGCTCGGTGCTGCTCGCCCGCTGCGTCGGGGCGCAACGAGCGGCCGAGCTCATCCTGACGGCCCGCTGGTTGGACGGGCGCGAGGCGGAACGGATCGGGCTCGCCGCGCATGCCGTCCCGGCCGACGAGGTGCGCGCCGTCGCACGCACAGCGGCGGCCGAGATCGCGCGGCGCCCACTCGCTGCGCTGGTCGAGGCCAAACGACTCCTGCGCGAGGGCGTCGACGTTTCGTCCGCGGTCCAGCGCGAGACCGATGCAGCACGGCGCCTCAGCCGGCAGCTCGGGGGCATCGACCGACGCCGCGCCGGGTGAGCAGCGGGCCTCAGCGTGGTGTGAAGACCAGCGGCAGGTGCGATGCGTGACGCACGCCCTCGAACTTGTACTGGACCTCTTCGCCCGGTGCGATCTCGTAGTCGGCGACGCGGCGATGGAACTGGTCGATCGCGCATCGCAGCTCGAGCCGAGCCAGGTGGGAACCGAGGCACCGGTGCCGCCCGGCCGCGAACGCGATGTGCCGGTTGGCCTCGCGGTGGAAGTCGACCGTCAACGGATCGGTGAACACAGCCGGGTCGACGTTGCCGGCACCCCAGCACAGGTAGACCATCTCGCCCTTGTTCACCGGCACACCGTTGATCTCGCAGTCCTCGATCGCCCACCGCACGCCGCTCGACGGGACCGGGCTCTCGAGGCGCATCAGCTCCTCGACCATCGGTGCCACCAGCGCCGGGTCGGCCATCACGCGGTGGCGCTCCTCGGGGTGGCCGGCGAGCCAGGCGATCAGGCACGAGATCGTCGACGCGACGGTGTCGAGCCCGGCGATCACGAACAGGTGCATGATGTTGACGATGTCGTCGTCGGTGAGACGGTCGCCGTCGATCTCCCAGGTGAGGAACTCGGCGATCAGGTCGCTGCCGTCGGCAGCGCCGGAACGCCGCTCGGCGACGATCTCGCGCAGGCGGGCGCGCAGGCCGTCGCCCGCAGCACGCCCGACGACCTCACGTTCCTGCATGGTGGCACCTTCGGCCTTGAGGATCGCGTCCTTGCGTTCGACGAAGAACGCGAGGTCCTCGGCCGGCGCGCCGAACAGCTGCATGAACATCCGCGCCGGGAGCGGATCGGCGAACTCGGAGAAGAACTCGACGCGCCCCCGGTCGATGAAGCCGTCGATGATCTCGTCGGTCATCTGCCGGAAGCCCTCCTCGAGCCCCGCGACCTTGCGCGGTGCGAGCAGCGGGTCGATCAGCTTGCGGTAACGGCGGTGGAGGTCGCCGTCGATGTGGAGCGGGATCAGCGGTTCGGCGCTCCCCATGCCGAACGCCTCGCCGGAATTCGGCTCGGCCGACACCAGCGACGGGTGGTTGCCGGCAGCCACGATGTCGGCCATCGTGAAGAAACCGACACCCATCTCCCAGCGAACGACCGGCGTCTCACGCTGCACCCGCGCGAAGTCGTTGTACGGGCACTGTGTGTCGAGCGCATGGTTGCCCTCGTAGGCGATCATCGCCCGGAGCTCCGGGCTCATGTCGGCATAGGGCACGACCTTCACATCGTCTCGCACGTCTTCCCCTCCATCGCGTGAGCGTTGCTCCGTCCCCCGGAACAGTTGATTCATCATACGCATTCACCCCCGCACCCGCCACAGCGGCCACAGCGGCTCAGGGCTGGCCGGGCAGCAGCATCACGAAGAGGCCCTCCGCGTCGCTGACGAGCCGCTCGCCGTGGAACAGCCGGCCCGTGACGAACCGCTTGCGACCCTCCTGACGGTCGACGCTCACCTCGATCACCAGATCGGCGTCGATCGGTGTGATCGAGCGATAGTTCACGTGGAGGTACGCCGTCCGAGCGATCGGCCTGCCGCCGAGGTTGGCCGCGTGTCCCATCACCTCGTCGAACAGGAGCGGCACCGCGCCACCGTGGGCGGCGCCGTTCCCGCCCAGGTGGAACTGCGAGAACCGAACGGCCCCCCGCAGCAGGTCATCGGTGGACTCGGTGTACACGACCGGCGGGAGGAACGGGTGGCCCCGGCCCGGGAGATCGTGCCGACGTCCGGGGATCAGCTCGGCCTCCCCGCACCGGTACGGCCGGAGCAGATCGGCGAGCTCCGCCAGCCGCTCGGCCGCTGCGCCGAGCACCTCGGTAGGCGGGTTCGTACCGCCGGCCAGGTCCTGCAGCTCGCGCATCGCGACGAGATACGGCCCGTAAGCGGCACCACCGTCCCAGTGGAGCGGTGGTCGCTGGTGCCACGGATCGGGAGGCGATGCGTCGGTCATGCACCCACGTTGACGCAGATCGTGGGGCGCGTGCGAACCGGGTGTGACCCCGTCCCGGAAAACTTGACACAACTGTCGAGTCCGTTGTCCGGCACGCTACGGTTCGAACCGATGGACGTCATGGCACCCGATCCCCATGCGACATGGGATCACACCGCCGAGGCAGCCCGGGCGTGGATGACCGCGCACCAGGTCGATCTCGAGCCCTTCCGACACGAATATCCCGAAGCCCTCGACGACGAGTACGAGCGCTTCCGCCCCCTGCAGCGGATGCTGTGGGACGACGGCTGGAACCGGCTCGGCTGGCCGGTCGAGGTGGGTGGGCTCGGCGGCTCGCCGGTCCACCGGTACGTGGTCGCCGAGGAGCTCTCGCACGCCGGCTACGTCTACCCCCACATCCTCGGAGCGGTCGAGATCATCGCTCCGATGCTGAACCGGTTCGCGCCTCACCTCGCCGTCGATCACGTTCCGGCGGGTGTGCGCGGCGACGAGGTGTGGAGCCAGGGCTTCTCCGAGCCTGACGCCGGCAGCGACCTCGCGTCGTTGCGCACCAAGGCAGTTCCCGACGGCGACGGTTTCCGGCTCACCGGTCAGAAGATGTGGAGCAGCAACGCGCACATCGCCTCGTGGAGCTGCCTGCTCGCCCGGACCGGCGACGCCGACAGTGGCTACCGCGGCCTCACGATGTTCTGGGTCGACCTGAAGGCCGAGGGCGTCCGCGTGGTGCCGACCCTGCTCGGCAACGACCGCTGCGACACGAGCGAGATCTTCCTCGACGAGGTCTACGTGCCCGCCAGCCACGTCATCGGCGAGGTCGGCAAGGGCTGGGCGGTCGTGATGTACCTGATGCAGTTCGAGCGCGGCGCGTACGCGTGGTGCCGTCAAGCCGACATGCACAGCCTCCTCACCGAGCTCGTGCAGGACCACGCCGACGAGTTCGGGCCAGGGGCCGACGGTGTGCTCGGCGATGCGTATCTCGCGGTGCTGGCGTTGCGCGCACAGGCGCGCGACACGATCGGCGAGTTGGCGCTCGGCAACGACCTCGGCCCGGCGATCTCGATCGACAAGGTGCTGATGTCCGCCGCCGAGCAGACGATGACCGAAGCTGCCCGCCGGCTGCTGTATCCACGACTCGAGCTCGCCGGCCCGGCCGACGAGTATGCGGAGCTGTGGCGCCGCCGTTGGGCGTACTCGCGGATCACCACGATCTACGGCGGCGCGATCGAGGTCCAGCGCGACCTCGTGGCCGAGCGCCTGCTCGGACTGCCGAGGGCACGCTGATGGCGTTCGACAACGACGAGCTCGCACTGGTCCGCTCATCACTGCGCCACGCGATCGATGCGGACACCCCAGACGGCATCGTGGGCGCTCTGCTCGACGAGGGCTGGAACGACCTGGTCGACGCCGATGCAGCCGCAGCGATCACCGTCCTGGCCGAGGAGGCGGGAGCGGCGCGCTCCGCCGCGCCTGCTGCCGACCTCGCCGTGCTGTGGGGCGCCGGCCTCGCGGCCGACGCCTCGACCGCCGTCATCCACGACGGCGTCGTGCTCGCAGGTGCGAGCCGCGCCAGCCGGTTCGTCTGGCTCACCGACGACTCGGTCCGATCGGCACCGGCCGGCACGGTGACGCTGGCGCCAGCCGGCGGGTTCGACCCGGCGCTCGGGGCGCAGCGCGCCACCGTGACCGTCGCTGGTGACGTCGTTGCCGACGCGACGTCCGCCGAACGTGCGCTGGCCGCAGGTCGCCGCGCCCTTGCGTCGCAGATGGTCGGTGCCGCCGATCAGATGCTCGCCGACACGGTCGCCTACGTCGTCGAACGGCAGCAGTACGGGCGTCCGATCGGATCGTTCCAGGCGGTGAAGCATCGGCTCGCCGACGCCAAGATCGCCACCGCCGCAGCGAGCGCTGCAACCGCCGCTGCGTGGGAGCATCACGGCGGGCCTGACGGCACCACGCTCGCGATCGCTGCGAAGTGCCTCGGCGGGCGCGCCCAGACCGCCGCGTCGACGCACTGCTTCCAGGTCCACGGCGGCATCGCGTTCACCGCCGAGCACGGCTTCCAGCAGTGGGTCCGGCGCGGGCTCCTGCTCGACACCCTGCTCGGCGGCCACGAACAACTCACGCCCGAGCTCGGTCGGCGATTGATCGCGGCGGGCGGGGTTCCCCGCGTGCCCGACTTCCGCGCAGCCGGCTGACCGGCGCCGTCAGCTCGCCGGTGGGCGCCGCTGGAGCTGAGCCAGGAGCGGTTGGCTGTAGGCCACGTTGCCGGTGAGTTCGAGAGGCCCCGAACACAGCGCGAGCGCCGCCTCCGCAATGATCGACACGTCCTCCAGAGCGAACTGGTCGACGAGGTCGTGCGTGCTGGCGCCGGGTGTGGCCACGTTGTCCCACGGCGCCAGTGAGTTGACGCGGATCCCGTCGACGTGGAGCTCAGCCGCCAGGCCGGTGGAGAACCGGTCGAGCGCCGCCTTGACCATGCCGTACACCGAGAACCCCCACTCTCGGTACACCGGATTGAAGGGCGGACCCACGGGGTGGACGCCAGCTCGGCTCGAGATGTTCAGGATCCATCCTTCGCCGCGCTCGGCCATGCCGGGCACGACGAGCTGGGCGAGCTCGTACGGGGCCCGCACCTGGACCTCGAACATCAGCCGGAAGCGCTTGTCGGTGAACTCGGTGAACGGCATGTAGTACGTGATCGCACCGTTGTTCACGAGGATGTCGACCGGGCCGAGCTCGGCGACGGTCTGCTCGACGAGCGCGGCTCGGTCATCCGGCTGCGCGAGGTCGCACCGGATCGGGATCGCCGCCCCGCCTGCGGCGGTGATCCGGGCGACCGTCTCCTGCAACGACCCCTCGTACCTGTCGACCGGCTCGATCGTGCGTGCCGAGCACGCGACCAGAGCGCCGGCGGCGGCGAGCCGCTCGGCGATCGCCGCGCCGATGCCCCGGCTGGCGCCGGTGACGATGGCGACGCGACCCTCGCACTCGAGGTTGTTGGCGAACGACATGGATGCTCCTCGTGTTCTCGCTCGGTCCCGCAGGCTCACACCTGCGGGCGGGTCACTTGGCCGTGAACTTCTCGATCGTCTTCACGATGTCGTCGGTGGTGAACGACTCGGACTCGGCCATCAGCGCGAAGGGAGCCGCGCGCAGGATGTAGTCCTGGATGTGCAGGTTGAGCGCGCGCTTGGTCTCCTGGATCGCCTGGTGCGGGAGCGAGGCGAGCCGCTCGGCCATCTTGCGCGCTTCGACCATCAGTTGGTCGTCAGGCACGGCGTGGTTCGCGAGTCCGAGCTCGACGGCCTTCTGGGCCGGGATCCGGTCGCCCGTGAGCAGGTACTCCTTGCACTTGAGCATGCTCATGAACAGTGGCCAGAACACGGCGCCACCGTCACCGCACACGAGGCCGATCGCGGCGTGGGTGTCGGCGAGGAACGCCGATTCTGCGATGTAGACGATGTCGCTGAGCAGCGCGAGGTTGCACCCGAGGCCGACGGCCGGGCCGTTGACAGCGGCCACGACCGGCTTGGGGAACTCGGCCTGTGCCTCCATGAGGCGGCGGGCACCACGGAGCGACTTGCGCCGGTATTCGTTGTCCTCGTAGCTCTTGATGAACGACGGGATGTCACCGCCGGCCGAGAACGCGCGACCGGCCCCTGTGAGGATGACGGCGCGAACGGAGTCGTCCTCGCTCAGGTCCCACCAGATCTCACGCATCGCGTGGTGCATGTCGTCGAGGAATGCGTTCCGCATCTCAGGGTTGTTGAGCGTGATCGTGACGACCGCTCCCTCCTGCTCGACGAGGACGTGCTCGGTGGGTGTGTACGGCATAGCGCCTCCAGGATCCGGAACTGACAGATACGTCAAGTATGCAGCACGCGGTGCGGCGCATTCGAAGCCATGTCCCCCGCCGGCTTCGCGACAGGCCCCGCCGGTGTGTCACGGTGAACACCATGAGCACCCTCTCCGACGTCGACAAGCTGGCCGCCGCTGAACGGTTCCGGAGCGCCAGCCGCGGTGACGATCCGGCGGCCGCCGCCGCGATCCATGCCCCCGGTTCGGTCACCTGGCACAACTTCGACGAGATCGAGCAACCCCAGGAGCAGACGGCGCGAACGGCGGCGTGGTTGCGGCGCACGGTGCCCGACCTCGTCTGGACCGACCTCGCCGTGCTGCCGACGTCGACCGGGTTCGTGCTGCAGTCGGTGCTCACCGGCACCGCACCCGGTGGCCCGCTGCGCCTGCACTCGTGTCTCGTCGTCACGCTCGACGACGAGGGTCTGATCACGCGCATCGACGAGTACCTCGATACGGCGCAGTCCGCAGCACTGCGCGGCTGACGCCAACGGACATCCCAATCGTTTGACTGATCTACCTCTTCTGCTACAACGACACGATGGGCACGTTGAACCTCGAACCGGTCGCACCCGAGACGGTGGGGGTCGACCCCGTCAAGCTCGAGTTGTTCCGGCGCCGCGTCCAGCACGAGGTCGAATGCGGCTACCTCCCATCGGCGCAGATCGCCGTGGCCCGTCACGGCCGTCTGGTCGCGTTCGAGACGTTCGGCGCCGCCACCAATGCGTCGCGGTACATCCTGCAGTCGGTCGGGCGTACCGTGGTCGCCAGCGCAGTCTGGAAGCTGCTCGGCGACGGGCTGCTCGCGCTCGACGAGCGGGTGGGTGACATCGTGCCGGAGTTCGCCACCAACGGCAAGGAGGTGGTCACGGTCGAGCAGGTGCTGACCCATCGCGGCGGCTTCCCGTTCGCCCCGCTCGGCTATCCGAAGATGCTCGATCGTTCGACGCGGCTCGCGGCGTTCTCGAAGTGGCGGCTCGACTGGGAGCCCGGGAGCCGATTCCAGTACCACCTCACGTCGGCCGCCTGGGTGATCGCGGAGCTCGTCGAGCGGCGCTCCGGGCTCAGCTTCTTCGACTACCTCCGCTCCGAGATCGTCGAGCCGCTCGGCCTCGGGTTGATGCTGCCGGTCCCGGCCGACCGGTTCGACGAGGTGCTCGCCGTCCCCGTCGCCATCGACCGCACGAGCGACGACCAGCAGGTCGACCCGTGGGGTCCGTGGTATCTCGCGAACCCCGACGTGCTCGCCGGGGGTGAGCCGAGCCACTCACTCGCCGGGACGGCCGCCGACATGGCGATGCTGTTCCAGGCGCTGCTCAACACCGACCTCTGGCGTGACGGCATCGTCGACCGCGCCACGCAGATCTACAGCCAGGAGGCCGCCTGGGGCGAGAAGCTCTACGGCGGGAGCGACGAGGTCACCTGTATGGCGCTGTTCTGCGTCGTGCGCGGTGAGTACGGCAACGCATTTGCCCCGCGCACCGGGTCGCCGCGGACGTTCGGCAACGGTGGAGCACCGTGCCAGCTCGCCTTCATGGATCCCGACTCCGGCACCTCGTTCGCCTTTCTCACCAACGGCTACCCGATGTCGGGCTACGACTACACGACCTACGGCGACAACATGCGGGTGAGCATCGCGTGCCTCGGGAACGACCTCGTCGGTCGCTGAAGCGTCAGCCGGGCGAAGGGTCGAGGTTCCGGAAGCCCTCGCCGAGCACGTCGAGCGCGTCGGCGATCGCTTCGCTCGGATCGCCCCGACCGCCGGCGTCGGCCCACCGCTGGAACTCGACCGCGGCCACCGCCGATGCCGCGGCCACGAGCACCCGGGCCCGCCGGTCGGTGGGTGCCACGCCCATTCGGGCGGCAGCGCGACCCACGAGGCCGGTGGTGTCGACCATCGACTCACCATGTGCCAACGCCTGCAACTCCGGTGTGCGCCCCAGGATGCGGGCGAGCTGCACCACGCGCGCCCGGTCGGCCGGTTCGACGTGCGACGTGATCCTGAACGCGTTCCGGAGTGCCGTGAACGCGCCCTCGCCGGACGGCCGCGCATCGAAGGCGTCGACGAGGCGCCGGTCGACCCGTCGGGCGAAGTCGAGCACGATCGCGTCCTTCGAGGCGAAGTAGCGGAAGAACGTCCGCTGCGAGATGCCGGCAGCCTCGGCGATGTCGTCGACCGTGACCTCGTCGAACCCTCGGGCGGCGAACAGATCGATCGCGAGCCGGCCGATGTCATCACGGAGCAAACGCCGACGGCGTTCGACGTGGGTCTCGGTCACACCCGATCTCCGCGAGCGAAGTCGGCCGCGCCGCGCATCAGCCGGATCACGGCGTCGGTCATCGTGTTCGACTCGTCGGGGACACCGGCAGCTCGCTGACGGGCGTACATCCCCTCGAGGATGACGGCCAGCTTGAACAGTGCGAGCACCTCGTAGTAGGCGAGCGCGCTGATGTCGCGGCCGGTCGCCTCGGCGTACCGGGCGGCCATCTCCGAGCGTGTCGGGTAGCCCTCCACGCCACCGGCCTGGAGGCTGATCACCGGGTCTTCGCCGGGCTCGGTCCAGCGTGCGAGCAGGTGCCCGATGTCGAGCAGCGGATCGCCGATGGTCCCGGTGTCCCAGTCGACGATCGCAGCAAGGCGCGACGGCGGCGCGGGGGCGACCATCACGTTGAACGGGCTGTAGTCGCCGTGGAGGATGCCGGGCGCGCTCATCGAGGGTCGGTTCGTCTCGAGCCAGTTGGTGAGGAAGTCGACCTCGGGCAGGTCACGGGTGCGGTACCCGTCGAGCTGGCCGAGCCAGCGGGCGACCTGGCGCTCGAGGAACCCGTCGGGCTTGCCGAGCCCCTCGAGACCGCGCGCCTGCCAGTCGACCTGGGCGAGGGCGGCGCACCCGTCGACGTACGCCATCCCGAGATCGAAGCGCAGCGCCGGGTCGGAGAGGAACGGCTCGGGCAGCTCGAAGCCCGGCGTGAAGCCGACGATCAGCGACATGATCATGAACGGTTGACCCAGCACGTTCGGGTCGTCACAGAAGACGAGCGGCGTCGGGTGCGGGACCGGTGTGCCCTCCAGCGCCTGCAGGATCCGCCACTCCCGTTCGGTGTTCGACGCGCTCGGATGGTTCTTCACGAGCGGCGGCTGGCGCAGCACCCAGCGGGCGTCGCCTCGCTCGACCAGGAACAGCGCATTCGCGACGCCCATCTCGGCGCCGAGGCGCGTCGCCGTCAGCCGCTGGCCGGCGTTCGGGAGACGATCGCCGATGTAGGCGTCGAGCGCGTCGACATCCAGATGGGACTGTCGATCGTCGGGCGGAGCGGCCGGTGCCATCGTCGCAGTGTAGGTCGACGTTGACAGTCACTGTCAACAATGACAGAGTCAGCAACATGATCGACTTCGAGCTCCCCGATGACGTCACGGCGCTGCGGGCCACGGTCGCCGCCTTCATCGACGAGGTGGTGCTGCCCGCCGAAGCGCACATCAACACGAGGCCCTACATGGACATCGTCCGCGACCTGCAGGCGCAGGCGCGCGCCGCCGGCCTGTGGTGCCCGTTCATCCCGAAGGAGTACGGCGGGATGGGCCTCAGCCACCTCGGCAATGCGATCGTGCAGGTCGAGGTCGGCCGTTCGTTCTCGATGCTCGGCGCCTGGGCCCTCAACTGCATGGGGCCCCAGGACGCGACGATGCTCACGCTCGCCGAGTACGGCACCGAACAGCAGAAGGAGCGCTACCTCGTACCGCTCGTCAACGGTGACCTGCGGATCTGCTTCTCGATGACCGAGCGCGCAGCCGGCGCCGACGCCACGGGCATGCAGACCTCCGGCGTCCGCGACGGGGACAGCTGGATCCTCAACGGCGAGAAGTGGTTCTCGTCAGGGGCGAGCGTGTCCGACGTCGCCCTCGTGATGGCGAAGACCAACCCCGAGGCGCCGCGCCACCAGCAGTTCTCGACCTTCCTGGTCGATCTCCCGAACCCCGGCTACCGGATCGTGCGTGACATCCCGGTCTGGGGCGAGGAGTTCGCGCCGAACTTCGAGGGCGAGACGATGATGGGGCACGCGGAGGTGCGTATCGAGAACCTCACCGTCTCGCAGGACGCGATCGTGGGCGGGCTCGGCAACGGCTTCTCGATGGGGCAGCACCGCCTCGGCTACGGCCGGTTGCGCCACGGCATGTGGAGCATCGCCAAGGCGCAGGCCGCACTCGACCTGGCAGCCGCACAGGCGATCGCGCGCGAGACGTTCGGCAAACCCCTCGCCGACCGTCAGGGCATCAACTGGATGCTCGCCGACTGCGCCGAGAAGCTCTACATCACCCGGCTCATGGTGCTCCACATCGCGTGGAAGATGGAGCAGGGCAGGGACCTCCGGATCGAGAACTCGATCGCGAAGACCTACATCGCGAACATGCTGTGCGATGTGATCGACACCGCGATCCAGATCCACGGGGCGCTCGGCATCACGCACGATCTACCGCTCGTCAACTGGTACGCCCACGCCCGCGCCAACCGGATCATCGACGGCCCCGACGAGGTCCACCGGTGGACCGTCGGTCGCGCCGTCACCAAGGCGTATCAGCACAGCGGCACCACCGCGGCCGTCGCAGGCGGCGACCTCTTCTGATCGGGGTCAGGTCGTGGGCTGTCTTGCGTAGGTGGCGCGCACGACCACCGACGGACGAGCGCCAGGCCTGCTGACGTTCGCGGCGATCTGCAGGAAGCGCCGTCCGGCAGTGGCGACCTCGGCGGTGGCGACGACGACGGAGTCGTCGGCGTCGAGCGGCCGCGGGAAGGCGACGTCGATGTCGAGCAGCCGCAGACGATCGCCGCCCTCGATGCGAGCGGCGAGTGCCACCATGGCGCGCTCGGCGATCATCGCGATCACACCGCCGTGAACGTTCCCGGTGCCGTTCGCCAACGCCAGCGGGGCGCGGGCGTGGACCACTGCCGATTCGGCCGACGCCGTCACCACCGTGGTGTCGAGCACGTCGTCGACGCGCCCGTCGGGCATCGGCCAGGGGCCGGGCCCGAGGTCGCGTGGAGCGCCACGCAGGAGGTGTGCCGAACGCATCGTGGCCACGCCGATCGGCACACCGTCGACCGAGAGATCGGCCCGGCTGAAGCCGACGTCGTCGTCGACGTGGAGGCATGTCGCATGCGACTCGATCCGCTCCACCTCCGGGCCGGGCGTCGCGAACAGTTCCACGCGGATCTGCGCCGTGACCATGGCGAGATGAGCGGGAAGGCTCGCAGCCGTCGCCCATCCGGTCACCGAGTCGGCGAGCATGACGATGCCGCCGACCGTCGGACGGCCGTCGCGCTCGCGCAGCCAGGGATCGAGATCGAGCACCTCGTCACACGTGCCCGCGCCGAACGCCCGCTTGCGCATCGCACCGTGGCTGTACACCGGGGCGTGCGGCTGGGCGTCGCCCACCAGGCTGCGGAACTCCGCGGCCACAGGGTGGGCCACCGAGCGGGCCACCGAGTGGGCCACAGCGTCGTCTCGTCGTCGTTCTTCGTCGATGTCGGTCAGGGTACGCCGATCATCCGACTGCGAGGGCGGCGAGGGTGTCGAGCCGTTCAGCAGCGGCGAGACAGCGCGACAGGTAGCCGAGTTGTGCCTCGTCGGTGTGCACCCCGTCGGGCGTGATGAGCCACATGAGCACCCCGTACAGCACGTGACAGCGATAGGCGAGGTACGCCTCGTCGTGGCTGGGCGGGGTCACACCAGCACCGGCGAGCCGCTGCAGGTAGCGGTCGATCAGGTCGTGTTCCGCGCCTGCGAGCTGATCCGGGTCGAGTGCCGTGATGAGCAGATAGGTGACGTCGAGCGCCCAGCACCCCCGGAGCGAGAGCTGCCAGTCGAGCAGCCCGCCGACGGTGCCGTCGACACCGTGGACGTAGTACACGTTGCCGGCGTGCACATCGCCGTGCAGGAGGGTGTGCGGGCCCGAGTCCATGACGCTCAGCAGGCGGTCGAACCCGTTCCAGAGCGCGTGGTCGGTCCACACCGACCGGTCGACCAGCGGCGCCCGATGGCCACGCTCCAGGTGACGACGCGTCAACCTCGGGCCGATCTCACGCCAGAACTGCATCGGTGGGTTGACCAGCGGCGGTGTGAGCCAACGCGCCTCGCTGTCGAGCCGATCGCCACCCCACCAGGGGGCGTGCAGGCCGGCCACGGTGTCGAGCACGGCGCCGACGTCGTCGACGGTGTTCGGTTCGAGCACGATCCCGAGCCGCCCCCCGGGCCGTCGGGAGAGATCCTCCATCAGGATCGTGAACTCGACGTCATCGCCGGCGCTCTCGATCGCGAACACGGTCGGCTGCTCCACGCGGAGCTGCGGCAGCACGTCGCGATACATGCGCACCTCGGTCGAGTACATCTCCGACGGGAAGCTGAAGTGCTCGAGGTTGCGCTTCACGAAGATCGTCGGCGGGAGGCCTTCGTCTCGTCCGGGTGCGTAGGTCAGGGCGATACGCAGCCGGCTCGCCGAGCCGTCGGTGGCGTCGAGCACGGTCACCGACTCGACCGCGACGTCCGGGAACCGAACACGGAGCAGCGAGTTCAGCCGGGCTGCGTCGAGGCTGCGGCCGCCAGTGAGTGCATCGACGGTCACGGCAGATCTCCCTCGAAGGTCGGCTCCGACCACCACGGCACGAAGTCGGGGAGATCGTCAGTGGTCATCGTGAAGTCTGGTGCACGGCGCTCCTTGAACGAGGCGACGCCCTCGCGTACATCGGCGCTGAGGCCGAGCGCGAGCAACGCCTTGGACTCGAGCTGGTTGGCCGACATCGGGTGCGGTGATCCGAGTTGGCGCCACATGAGGTTGCGGGTCAACGCCACCGACACCGCCGAGGTCGTCGCTGCGATCTCGGCGGCGACCTCGTGGGCTCGCGCGAGCACGGCGTCGGCCGGCACCAGCTCGCGCACCAGCCCGGCCGCGAGCGCCTCCCCAGCGGGGAAGACCCGCCCCGTGATGCCCCAGTCGACGGCGCAGGCGATGCCGACGAGCCGAGGGAGGAACCAGGTGGCGCACGACTCCGCGACGATGCCGCGGCGAGCGAACGGCAGGCCGAACCGCGCCGAGTCGGCTGCGATGCGGATGTCCATCGGCAGGATCATCGTGACGCCGATCCCGATCGCAGTGCCGTTGACCGCACCGATGATCGCCTTGTTCGACGCGAACATCCGCAGTGCCAGCTCACCGCCGACGTCGCGAATGCCCCCACGGAGCGGCTTGAAGCCAACCGCGTCGGCGGCATACCCGCCACTCGCAGCGCTCAGATCGGTACCGGCCGAGAAGAACTCCCCGGTACCGGTGACGACGATGGCGCGCACGGTGTCGTCGACGTCGGCCCGGGCGAACGCGTCGAGGAGCTCGTCGAGCATCTGGTAGGTCACGGTGTTGCGCTGTTCCGGCCGGTGCAGCGTGATGGTCAGCACCCGGTCGGCCAGCTCGTAGCGGATCGTCTCGTACGTCATCGTCCCCTCCCCGCTCCGACCACAGGGTGTCGAACGGAGCGATTCGTCCGGCGGATCGTAGGCACGGACGAGCGACGTTCGGAGACTGTGGCCGACTGTGGCCGAACGTGCCGCATGCGCCGGTTCTCGACTGGCGACACACGAAGCCAACTGCTACAATGATTTGACTGAATCGTGGAGGGGCCGGTTCCGTATCGTTACTCACGCTCGGGTGTTCTCGCACCGGAGCAGGCGCACCTCCGAGACGTCCAGGTCGACAGCATCTGACAAACCGAGAGGACCTGAGCGGATGATCTCCGACGCCGACCTGATCGACCGCTTCCGTGGTCACATGCTCTCACGTGACAACGCCGCCCACTTCCGCGGCCGGCTCGACCACCAGTTGCTGATCGACCGCTGTGCCGAGTGCGGCGTGTGGCACCATCCGCCGGCGCCTGCATGCCCGGCGTGCTGGTCGATGTCGATCACACCGACGGCGGTCTCCGGTACCGGCACGATCCATCTCGTGATCTTCCTCCACCAGCACGCTCCGATCCCCGGGTTCGACGACGCCATGCCGTACCCGGTGGTCACCGTCGAACTCGACGAGCAGCCCGGCCTTCGGTTCACCGGCACGATGGTCGGCGCCGCGAACGACGACGTCGTGATCGGCCGCCGGGTTCGGCTCGACTGGATCGATCGCGACGGTGAGCCGGTCCCGGCGTTTCGGCTCGCTGAGGTGGCCGCATGATCTCCACCCACAATCCGATCAAGAACACCGTGGCGTTTGCCGGCGCCGCCACGACCGGCCTGTTCCCGAAGAACACCGAGCGCAGCCAGACGTCGTACGCCGTCGAGGCGTGCATCTCGGTGCTGCGCCAGTGCGGCCTCGGCCCCGATGACGTCGACGGAGTGTGCGGCTCGTTCCCGATGGCGCAGCGCATGCAGGAGACGCTGGGCCTCACGTCGGTCACCTGGTTCGCCAACCCGCACATCCCGTTCATCAATCAGGTGGCCGCGGCGACCGCGGCGGTGTCCGCCGGCCTGTGTCAGGTCGCGCTCGTCTACCACGGCGCGTATCGCCTGCCATGGAACACGTCGGCGGCACTGCGCGACCCGTTCCGCGCCGCCGACGCGAGCATCCCGACCGGGCCGCCCAACCCCGACACGGTGGCCGGTGCCATCGGGTACACGGCCTGGGCGTCTCGGTACCTCCACGAGTACGGCGTCACCAAGGAGGACTTCGGCCTCATCGCGATCAACGACCGCTCGAACGCCGCCACCAACCCGACGGCCGCGATGCGTGAACCGATCACGATGGACGACTACCTGTCGGCCCGCATGGTCCGGTGGCCTCTCTGTCTGCTCGACATGGACATCGCGGTCGACGGCGCCGATGCGTTCGTGATCACCACCGCCGAGCGAGCCCGCGACCTCGCGCTCCCACCGGTCCTGATCAACGCGGTGACGCTCGGGATGACCGCGCGCAACTCGGAGGATCAGATCGACGGCCTCCGCCACCACGGCCAGCAGGTGGTGATCGAGGCGTTGCGCGCGAAGAGCGACTTCTGGATCGACGGCGCCGACATCTTCTTCCCGTACGACGGGTTCACCCCGATCGCCCTCAATTGGATCGAGAACGTCGGGTACTGCGGCCCCGGCGAGGCGGGCGACTTCATGCGGCAGCACTGGGACCCCGCCACGAACAGCGTCCGGGTGAACGGGCGGGTGCCGTTCAATCCGCACGGCGGGTCGCTCTCCGAGGGCGCCACGCAGGGTTCGGGGCACGTGCGCGAGGCCGTCCACCAGCTCCAGGGCCTCGCCGGCGACCGGCAGGTGGCGGGTGCCCGCACCGCGCTGCTCACACCGGGCGGCTTCTTCTTCAACGCCCAGGGGCTCACCCTGGTCAGTGCCTGACCGCCATCATCAACACAACACAACAACATGAGGAGTGCAGCGAGATGACTCGAATCTGCGAGGGAATGAACGTCGTGGAGTACGGCTCGGGGAGCATCGCCGGCTCGATCGCGGGCATGCTGCTCGCCGACGCCGGCGCCCGCGTCATCAAGATCGAGCCGGCGGATGGCGATCGCCTCCGCACCGAGAACCCGAGCGGCTTCCTGGTGTGGAACCGCGGCAAGGAGAGCCTCGTCGCCGACCTACACACCGCCGACGGGCAAGAGACGCTGCGCTCGCTCGCAGCGAACGCCGACGTGGCGATCGAGGGGTTCGCCCCAGGGGTCACCGCCGGGTGGGGCGTCGATGCCGATTCCCTTCGAGCGCTCAATCCGGCACTCGTCCATCTGGGCATCACCGCCTACGGATCGACCGGCCCACTCGCCCGCGTCAAGGCCTACGATCCGCTCGTCGCAGCGAAGTCCGGCCTGTGGGCGCGCGGTGGGTTCGGCCATCGCAACGGACCGCAGATGTACCCGGTGCCGTGGGCGAGCTTCGGCGCCGCGATGCAGGGCGTCGCCGGCGTCATGGCGGCGCTGCACGCACGCGAGACGACCGGCCAGGGGCAGTCGGTCGGCGCCACGCTCTTCACGGGGATCGAGCCGCTCGACTACTTCGTCCAGAACATCGTGCAGTTGATGGCGAAGAAGGGTGAGAAGCCCTCGGGCGATGCCCGCTCGATGATGGCCGCCTCGCGGTTCGCCATGACCTTCGCCACGAAGGACTCACGGTTCCTGATCACGAGCACCCTCCTCCCCCACCAGGGGCGCGCGGTGTGCGAGGTGGCGGGCGTCGCCCACATCCTCGACGAGCCGCGCTTCCTTCGCGCCCCGATGTTCGACAACGCCGACGACGCGCAGGCCTTCGAGGACATCTTGTTCGAGGCCTACCGCGAGCACGACCTCGCCCACTGGCTCCCGAAGCTGTTGGCGAGCCCCGACGTGGCATTCGAGGTCGCCCTCACCAGCGAAGAGGCGCTCGATCATCCGCAGTTCGCGCACAACGGCGACGTCGTCACCCTCGACGACCCCGAGGTCGGGCCGATTCGGCAGGTCGGACCGCTGTTCCACTCGACCGAGACCCCGATGGAGCCGGTCCGGAGCGCGCCGTCGATCGGCAGCAACGCGGGCCCCTTCACCGCCAAGCCGGCCCCCACCGCCACCGGGGAGGCACCGGAGTTCCCGTTCGCCGGGGTCACGGTCGTCGAGTTCGGCTACTTCTACGCGATGCCGTACGCGATCACGATGCTCGCCACGCTCGGTGCGCGTGTCATCAAGATCGAGGACGGCAAGGGCGACCCGCACCGCACGAGCTTCGGGCCGGAGGTCGCGTCGGGCAAGACCACCCCCGGCAAGGAGAGCATCTCGCTCGACCTGTCGAGCGAGGCCGGTCGGCGCATCGCCCAGGAGATCGTCGCCCGCGCCGACGTGTTCGTCTCCGGGTTCCGCACCGGCATCCCGGAGAAGCTCGGTCTCGGCTACGACGAGCTGCGACAGCTCAACCCGAAACTGCTCTACGTGCACGCCGCCGGTTACGGCTCGGACGGGCCGTATGCGGCACGTGCGCTCTACGCGTCGGCCGCTGCCGCCGCGGCGGGCGCTCTCGGGCGCCAGGCTGCTCACTGGAGCAATCCGGCGATGAGCATCGAGATGTCGCCGATGGAGGTGCAGGCGATCGTGATCCCGCGCCTCGGCACCGTGATCGACGGCGACTCCAACGCCGCGCTCGGCCTGTTCCCGGCCTTGGCGATGGCGATCTACCACCAGCAGCGCACCGGGGTCGGCCAGCGCATCAACACGTCGATGATCGCATCGAACGCGTTCGCCTACTCCGACGACTTCTGTGCGTTCGAGGGCAAGCAGCCGGTGCCGATCTGCGACGACGACGCGATGGGCATCCATGCGCTCGAGCGTGTGTACCCGGCGGCCGACGGAACATGGGTCCAGCTCGTCGTGCGGACCGCTCCCGAGTTCGAGGCGTTGGCTACGGCGATCGACCGAGCCGACCTCACGAGCGACGCCCGGTTCGCCGACGCAGCGTCGCGCAGCACCAACGACGACGCACTGATCGCCGAGCTGACGGCCGTGTTCGCGACGCGCCCGGCTGCCGAGTGGGAAGACCTGCTGTCGGCGGCCGACGTCGGCTGCGTCTCGTGCGATCTGCAGGGACACCCGGTGGTGATCAGCTTCAATCCGGCCCTGAGGGAAGCCGGCCTCACGGCGACCTACCAGCACCCGCTGTACGGCGAGATGGTGCGCTCGGCCGGTCCGGTGTCGTTCTCGAGCTACCAACTCCGTTCCGAACCGCCGACCGTGCGTGGCCAGCACACACTGGCGCTCCTCGCCGAGCTCGGCTACAGCGACACCGATGTCGAGGAGTTCGTCACCAGCGGCGCCGTGACGCCGGCAGCGTGACCCACCCGGCGACGACGACAACGACGACGACAGCAGGGCGAGCACGCACTCATGGGACAGCTCGAGCGTTGGAGGCGACGGGGCGACGAATCGTCCACCGCGTCGTCGTCTCCAACGCCGGGGTCTCCTCGTGGGGCCGGTTCTCGGAGATGAACGAGGAACGCTGGGCGGTCATGATCGACCGTGCTGTTCCTCGCGTCCGACCTGTCGAAGACGGTCACCCCAACCCAGCTCACCGTCGACAACGGCGCCAAGTAGGTCTGACATGAACGAGTTCGACATCATCATCAGCGGCGGCGACCTGGTCGACGGGACCGGCGCTGCACGACGCCGGGCAGACCTGGGCATCATCGGTCAGCGGATCGCAGCCATCGGCGACCTGTCCGGTGCAACCGCACAGAAGCAGATCGACGCAGCCGGCTGCGTCGTCACCCCGGGCTTCGTGGACGTGCACACCCACATCGACGCCCAGGTGTTCTGGGACTCCACGCTGTCGCCGTCGCCGCTCCACGGCGTCACCAGCGTCATCGCCGGCAACTGCGGGTTCAGCGTGCAACCGCTCGGCGACGACCCAGCCGACGGCGACTACCTCGTGCGGATGCTCAGCCGCGTCGAGGGGATGCCCCTGCACAGCCTGCGGGCGGGCGTGCCGTGGGACTGGAGCACGACGGCCGAGTACCTCGACCGGATGGAACACCGCCTGTCGATCAACGCCGGCTTCAAGGTGGGGCACTCGGCCGTGCGCCGTGTGGTGATGGGCACCGACGCCACCGTGCGTTCGGCGACCGAGGCCGAGATCAGTGCGATGTGCGATCTCGTGCGCGCCGGGCTGCAGGCGGGGGCGATCGGGTTCTCGTCTTCCTGGTCGACGACGCACAACGACACCGAGGGCCGGATGGTTCCCAGCCGCTACGCGACGCGCGACGAACTCATGGCGTTGTGTGCGGTGCTGGCCGACTTCCCCGGCACCTCGCTCGAGTTCATCCCCAAGGTCGGGGCGTTCGACGACGACGTCCACGAGCTGATGGCGGAGATGTCGGTCACGGCCAACGCGCCGCTGAACTGGAACGTGCTCGCCGTGCACCCCAAGACGCTCGACGACACCTACGAGAAGCTCCGGGCGGGGGATGTGGCGGCCGCACGTGGCGGGCGGGTCCTTGCGCTGACCGCACCGATGACGCTCGACTTCCGGATGAGCCTGGCGAACGGCTTCCTCCTCGACGCGGTTCCGGGGTGGGAAGCCACGATGCTGCTACCGACCGACGAGAAGATCGCGCTGATCGCCGACCCGGCTGCGCGCGCCCGGCTCGGTGAGCTGGCGGCGGCACAGCACCCGATGCGCCACTTCACGAACTGGGCGCGTATGACGATCTTCCACACCGTCGCGCCCGAGAACGCCGTCTGGCTCGGCCGCAACATCGGCGAGATCGCCGACGAACTCGGCCTGTCACCGTGGGATGCCCTCTGCGAGATCTCGCTCGCCGACGGCCTCGAGACGTCGTTCGGCCATCCGTCCGTCGAGGAACCGAACGAGATGTGGACGACCCGCGTCGCGATCTGGCGCGACCGGCGTGCCGTGATCGGCGCCTCCGATGTCGGCGCCCATGTCGACATGTTCTTCGGCGGGAACTACGCGACGATCGTGCTGCAGGAAGCGGTCCGCCGACGTGGTCTCATGCCCATCGAGGAAGCGGTACACCTCCTCACCGCAGTACCGGCCGATCTCTACATGCTCCGCGACCGCGGCCGACTCGTCGAGGGCGCCTACGCAGACGTCGTCGTGCTCGACGAGACCAGGGTCGGAACCGGCCCACTGCACATGCGCTCCGACCTCCCCGCCGGCGCCGCGCGGCTCTACGCAACAGCGACCGGCATCGAGCACGTACTGTGCAACGGCGTCGAGATCGTCACCGCCGGCACCTTCACCGAGGCACGCCCCGGTGCGGTCCTGCGCTCCGGTGTCCACACGGGCTGACAAGCGCCGGGGCGGCGCATGTCACCGGTTCAGCCTGGATCGGGCGGAAGCGACGGTGCTGCGATCGGGTGCACCCGGGAGCGGGCGAACGAGTCGGGTCGCCCGAGGACGAGGCCGTGCAGGAACCGGCGCTGGAAGCGCCAGCCGGCCGGCGTGCGGATGACCTCGTCCTCGTAGGTGCCGAGGAACTGGATGCCCGTCCCGTCGGCGAGTCGCGCCCATTCGGTCGTGGGGAACCGCGCCCATGCGCGATCGCCGTCGACGTGGACCAGACCCGCGTGCGTGGTCTGGAACACGAAGTCCATCCCGGACGTGCTGGTACGGATGAGTTCGGCGATCGCCGCGTGACCGACCACGTCGTCGGTGATCGCCGAGGCGAGCACACCGTCGTCGGCGTAGACGAGCACGGCCTCGTCGATCGCCGAGCGGCAGATCGCCTCGCTGTACGACACAGCCAGCTGCGTGATGGCGACGATGTCGGTCGCCTGGGCGTCGGTGGGGTGGGGCAGGATCATGAGCCATGCACCTCGCGAGCTCGGTAGGTGGTCAGGATGCGCGACAGGACCTCACCGCGGGCGTCGATCAGCTCGGCGCGTGACCAGACGACGTCGCCGTGCCGGCCGGCGCCGCGTGCAACTGTCACGAAGGGCGGCTGCGTGCCGCCACGTAGCAACCGCACGTCGAAGCCCTGAAGCTCGAGCGCGCTGCCTTCGGCGGCGCGCTCGGCGAGGTCGCACGCATGCCATTCGAGCGCGACCATCGCCGGACCGTGATGCAGCAGCCGGTCGCCGACTCCCGGGTGCAGCGTGGGGATGCAGTAGGTACCGTCGCCTACCGGCTGGACCCAGTACGCCTCGATCAGCGGCGGCATCGAGGGTGCGTCGGGCGCACCCGCCCCTGGGTCGATGTACACCCACCCGTCGTCGACCTCGCCCAGGCTGATCCAGTCGGCCGAGCCATGGGCGAGCACGTCGGCCGGATCTGCGGCATCGCTGATCACGCACTCGGTGAAGATCGCCCGTTTGGCCAATCGCGGCACCTCACCGTCGATCCGCACCGACCGCACATCCTTGGCGGGACCGTAGATCCGGAGGGCGACATGAGTGAGCGCTGCGAACCGGACACCGTCGATGTTGATCCCGGCCGTGTCGAGCATGGCGATCGCGAGCGGGGTGCCGAGCACCCCGGCACCGCGGCGCATGTCGCTGCGTACGGGCATCGTGCCGGTCGCGTGCGTGGCGTCGAGGGCGACTGACCGGCAGCCGAGATAGCGGTACGACACCAGCGCGTCGGCCGCAGCGCTCCACCGCCCCCACCGGCCCTCGTCACGTTCCCCGGTCACTCGCTCCCCCTGCCTCGACCTTCGACACCGCTGCAAACTACTGAGCCGATTCAGTCGAATCAATTGCGTGATTCAGCGGTCTGAGTCGCGAGGGCCCGCACTGACTACGTACGCTCTGGAGATGCGCGTCGGCATCTACTTCGACCTCCGGAACCCGCCCGACTGGGCTGTCAACCCGACCCGGCTGTACGGGTTCACGCTCGAGATGTGCGAAGAGGCCGAACGCCTCGGCTGCCCCTCCATCTGGCTCAGCGAGCACCACTTGTTCGACGACGGGTATCTCCCGGCACCGCTCACCTTCGCAGCAGCGATCGCAGCCCGCACGCGCACACCGCGGATCGGCACGGCGATCGTGATCGCACCGTTGCACCATCGGGCTGCGCTCGCCGAGCAGGTCGCGGTCGTCGACATCCTCAGCGGAGGCCGGGTCGACCTCGGGCTGGGCGCCGGATACCGCGTGCCCGAGTTCGAGCTGTTCGGCGCCGACCTGTCGAAGCGCTACGGCACCACCGACGGGTGCGCACGCGAGTTGCGCGACCTCTGGCAGCGGCTCACGCCGCGGCCGGTCCAATCGCACGTGCCGATCTGGATGGGATACCAGGGCCCCCAGGGAGCCCGCCGGGCGGGCATCCTCGGCGACGGCCTGCTGTCGGCCTCGAGCCATCTCTGGCCCGAGTACCGGGCCGGGCTGGAGGAGGCCGGTCACGATCCGGCAGTCGGCCGCATGGCGGGCGGCATCACCGGGTGGGTGACCGACGACCCAGAAGGCGACTGGCCGCTCGTGTCGAAGCACGTGGCAGCCCAGCTCGACTCGTACCGACGCCACATGGTCGAGGGCACCGACCAACCGCTCCCCCGACCCGTCGACCCCGACCGGCTGCGCAATCGCGCGAGCGGGGGCAACCCGCTGACCAACATCGTCTACGGAACGCCCGAGGAGGTCGCGAGCCGCATCAAGGACCAGACGGCGGGCGCGCCCGTCGAGGAGGTCTTCCTGTGGGCCTCCGTCGCCGGCATGCCCGAGGAGCAGGTCGCACGCGGTGTCCAGACGATCTGCGGCCGGCTCGCTCCGCTGCTCGCCGACTACGACCCGATGGCGGAATCTGCGTGACGATCGATGCATCGATCCTGGCCCGGCTCGATGCCATCGAGAGCCGGCTCGCGATCGGCCAGCTGCCGATCCGGTATGCGATGGCGATCGACGGACGCGACCTCGACATGTGGGTCTCGCTGTTCGTGCCGGACGTGCAGGTCGGCCGCGACCGATCCGGCCGCGATGCGTTGCGGGCGTTCATCGATCCGGCGGTCCGCACGTTCGGGCGCTCCGTGCACCAGGTCGTCGGCCACCGCATCGATCTCGACCCCGACGACCGCGATCGCGCGACCGGTGCGACCTACTGCCGCGCGGAGCACGAGGTGGGCGATCGCTGGATCGTGATGGCGATCTGCTACTTCGACGACTATCAGCGCATCGACGGAACGTGGCTGTTCCGCCGGCGTCGTGAGCAGCACTGGTACGCCGTCGATGCACTCGAACGTCCTCAGGCCGTCGGGTTCAACAGTTGGGAAGGTTCGGCCGACCCGACGCTGCCCGGTCGATTCCCGACGTGGCAGCCGTTCTGGGAATCCGGGCCTGGGCCGGGCCAGGCATGAGCGGTCGCACCTTTTCCGAGATCCCGGCGCGGGTGAGCGCCGGTATCGGCCACCCTCGGTCCACCGACGACGGTCTCGCGACCGAGATGGTGCCTGCAGCGGCCATGTACGCCGACGACGGACGCATCGCGCCCGGAGCGCTCTGCATCCTCGCCGACACAGCGATCGGCTTTGCGGTGGTCAGCGGTCTCCCTGAGGAGGCGGGCATCGTGACCAGCCACCTGAACATCGAGTTCGTGCGGCGCGTGCCCAGCGACGCGACGTTGCTGCGCTGCACCGGACGGCTCGCACGCGCCGACGCGTCCTACGCACTGGGGTCGGGCACCATCCTGGGTCCGGGTGACGACGAGATCGCAATCGCGACCATCGGGTGCGTCGTCGTGCCCCGCCCGCCGGCCGACGGTGTGACCGCCGTGAGGGGCGCGGGCGACGACACGACGACGCCCGTCCCGTCGAGCGTCGACGAGCTGCTCGGCTGCCGGGTGGTGAGCCTCACGGCAGAGCGCTGCGAGGTCAGCTACACGGCGTCGGCCGCCCTCTCCAACCTGCACAGCGGCGTCCACGGCGGCATGGGCGTCCTGATGGCGGAGCGGGCGATGGACCGACTCGTGCCCGCCAGCGCGACGGCAGACGGCGGGTCGAAGCGTCTGGTCGCACTGCGCGCGGTCTATCCGCGCCGCATCGCCGCCGACGGCGATCAGATCGCATGCATCGCGGAGACGGTCCATCACGGGCGCCGGTTGACGATGGTCCGAGCGACACTCCACGACCAGGACGGACGCACCGCCGTGTCGGTCGAGGGCACCTACGCGGCCACCAGCGCCACCGCCACCTCGAGCTGACGCTCGGACGTCAGGGGAAGATCAGGCGGCCACCGTCGAGCATCAGCGTCGCGCCCGTCAGGTACCGGAAGTCCGGCCCGGCGAGCCCGACGATGGCAGCCGCGATGTCGGTCATCTCGTCGCCGATGCGCCCGAGCGGCACGGTCTTCAGCATGCGGGCGTACGCGTCGGGATGCTGCCGGCTGAACTCCGCCGTGCTCTCCGTGAGCGCGGCCGGACAGACCACGTTGACCCGGATGTTGTGACGTCCCCACTCGCGGGCGGCGACTCGGGAGATCCCGCGCACCGCCTCCTTGGTCATCACGTAGGCGCCGAACCCGGGGTCACCGGTGATGGCGGTGGACGACCCCATGTTGACGATCGATCCACCACCGCCGTCACGCATGACCGGGTGGCAGGCCTGCATCATGTAGAGGGTGCCGAGCGCGCCGCTGCCGAACGTCCGGCCGAACTGCTCGTCGTCGATGTCGAGCACCGCCGTGCTCGACCCGGCCGCCGACTGGGCGTTGTTCACGAGGACGTCGATCCGGCCAAAGGCGGCGACTGCCGCTTCCACGGTGGCTGCCACGTCGTCGCGTCGCGACACGTCACCCACGACCGACACGACGCGAGCACCCTTCGCCTCCAGCTCGAGGGTCACGGCGTCGAGCTTCGACTTCGTCCGCCCGTTGATGACGAGATCGGCTCCACGCTCGGCGAACACCAGCGCGATCGCCCGCCCGATCCCCTGGCCGGCTCCGGTGACGATCACGGTCTTCCCGACGAACTGCATGGCTCCTCCGTTCACCCCGGCTCCTTGGGCAGCCCGAGCACGCGTTCGGCAAGGATGTTGCGCATGATCTCGTCGGTGCCTCCGGCGATCCGCAGCCCGGGCATCGTCGCTTCGAGGACCCCCCAGGCATATGTGCCCCACGCACCCGTGTCGACGACGGAGGACATGCCACAGATCCGGGTGCCGAGTGAGCTGACCGCGCGCAGCACCTCGGTGTTCGCGAGCTTGAACACCGACTCCGCCGGCCCGGGGAGCATCCCGTTGCGGCGGCGCTCATCGGCCGCCAGCGCCATGTACCGGATCGTCTCGCCCATCGTGTAGAGCCGGGCGAACTCGTCGCGCACCCGAGGGTCTCGGTCGAACCCCATGTGCTCGATGGTCATCCGCAGGCGCTCGAGCGCTCGGAACGTGCCGAACAGGTCACTTCCCCCTGCACCGAGCGCGCGCTCGTTCATGAGGGTCGCAATCGCGACGCGCCATCCACCGTCGACGGGTCCGAGACGATGGGCGTCGGGCACGCGCACGCCGTCTAGGAACACTTCGTTGAACTCGGTACCGCCGGTCATCATGACCAGCGGGCGCACCTCGACGCCGGGCGTCGACATGTCGAGCGCGAATGCCGTGATGCCGGCGTGCTTGGGAGCGTCGTGGTTGGTGCGAGCGAGCAGCAGACCCCATTGGCTGTGCTGTGCCACCGACGTCCAGACCTTCTGACCGTCGATCACCCACTCGTCGCCGTCGGCGCGCGCCTTGGTGATCAGACCCGCCACGTCGGAGCCGTTGGTGGGCTCGCTGAACAGCTGGCAGCCGATCAGGTCGCCGCGCCACAGGTGCGGCACCAGCATGCGCACCTCATCGCCGCCGAACTGCTCGAAGGTGGGAGCGACCATGCCGAGGCTGATCACGAAGACGCCCTGGGCCGGGACGTCGTACTGAGCACGGAGCTCGAGGTAGCCCCGCTCGAACTCCGGTGGCAGCCCGCGACCGCCGAGCTCGGGCGATCCGGCGATCCAGCCGTACCCATGGTCGAACTCGAGCGCTTTCCACACCTGTGCACCTCGGACGCGATCCGCGTCCTCCTGTTCGGTGACGGTGCGATACCCCGACAACTGGTCGTCGCCGTCGCCCCAACCCCCAGCGCCCTGTTTGGGCGTTGCATGATCGTCGAGGAACCGCCGGGCACCCGCGAGGAAGTCATCGAGAGCATCGGTATCCACGCAAGCGGACAGTACACAATGGGCGCACAATCCGTTGTTTCAGATGACGGATTCATCTGCTCACGCTGAGCCGTCGCCGCCATTTGAGGACTCTCAATTCCGCTGAATGATCCAACTCTCATCTCGCGCCGAGACGCCAGGAGCACGTACGCTCCGCTCCATGAGCAATGCCGCCCCGATCGGGAATCGACGTTCCGTACGAGTCCCGAAGACCGCAGAGCTGGTCGCCGGCCACATCCGTCGTCAGATCGTCCTGAAGGCGCTGCGCGATGGCGACGCCCTCCCCACCGAGACGGCGTTGATGGAGGAGTTCGGCATCTCACGGCCGACGTTGCGCGAGGCGTTCCGGATCCTGGAGTCCGAGGGCTTGATCACCGTTCGCCGTGGTGCCCGAGGCGGTGCCCGGGTGCAGGAGCCGTCGCCCGACGCCGCCGCCATGTACGCCGGACTGGTGCTGCAGCACCGGAACACCACCGTCGCCGACGTACTCGCAGCGCGAGTGTTCCTCGAGGCGCCGGCAGCACGCCTGCTCGCCGAGCGCCGCTCGCGGGCCCGAATCGTCGAACGACTGCAGCACGAACTGGACAACATGTCGGTCGAACTCGACAGGTTCGACGAGTTCAACCGGGTCGTCGTGGAGCTCACGGGGAACCAGACGCTGTCGCTGATGGCCGACATCCTCGAGGGGATCGCCCGGGCAGCAGCGTTGCGCTACACCGCCGACCCCGACAACACCGAGCGGCTCGTCCGTCGCGCCACCAAGGCACGCCAACGCCTCATCGAATACATCGCGGCCGGCGATGGCGACGCCGCCGAAGACCTGTGGCGTCGCTACCTCACCGAAGCGGCCGAAGTGCTCGCCGCCGGAACCGGCGCGTCGATCGTCGACCTGTTCGGCTGACGGCGGGGAGCACAAGCGGCGTCAGCCGACGCCGAGCAGCTGGCTCAGATTGTCGCGCATCACGTATCGCTGCTGCTCGGGCGACAGGAACGACAGGTGATCGACCAGCTGGGTCGGATAGGCGAGACCTTCGGAGTGCGGGAAGTCGGAGCCACCCACGATCACGTCGAGCCCGACCCGATCGACGACCTGCTCGAGGTCGTCCTCCCAGTAGGGCACGACCCGGAAGTGGCGCTTGAAGATCGCGCTCGGCCGCTCGGGCAGCTGACCACGGAGCCACGGTCCGTTGCGGCCCATGCCGCGCATCTTGTCCATCCTGACGAGGAAGTTCGGGATCCACTCCGCCCCGTGCTCGGCCGACAGCACACGAAGGCCCGGAAAGCGACCGAAGAGCCCGTCGTAGATCAGCGCGGAGAAGGTCTCCATCGCGGGGACCTCGCCGTACGCCCACATCCATTGCCACGCCGACTGCTCGTAGAACGTCGGGGTGGGGTTCTGACCCCACAGCGACGACCGCGACGACTTGTAGCCCGGCATGCCTTCGTTGATGTGGAAGCAGACGAGCGCTCCCGCCTCCTCGATGCGACCCCACATGCGGTCGAAGTGCGGGTCGCCGGGCGAACGACCGTACGCCGGCCCGGGGCAGATCGACACGGTCTTGCAGCCGCGCTCGAACATCCAGTCGAGCTGCTCGCACACCTTGTCGACGTCGCGCAACGAGATCACCGGCGACATGAAGATGCGGTTGTCGCGGGCAAACCCCCATGACTCGTCCATCCAGCGGAGGTATGCCCACGACGACGCCCAGTAGAGCTCGTCGTCGGTCAGGAAGTGCTCGGCGAACAGTCCGAGCGACCCGGTGAACATCAGGGCGGCGTCGACGTTCTGACGGTCCAACTGCGCGATCCGAGCCTCGGGCTCGACGAAGGCCGGGTCCATGGGCATCCACTGGTACTGACCGGCACCATCGGGGCCGCCCTTGATCGACTTCAGCATCTCCGCCAGCGATCCGGGCCGGTAGCACTCGCTCAGCTTGTTGTCGACGGGGAGTCTGCGGTCCATCGCGAACAGCGCGGTCTCACCGTCGATCTCGACCGGGCGGATGGTGCGATCGCGGTACTTCTCGGCCAGATGATCGACGTAGACCGTTGCTGGCTCATAGATGTGCTGGTCGCCGTCGAACACGCCGTAGTCGGTGAAGGTCGTGAAGTCGGTGTACTCGTTCATGCTGCCGTCCTCTCGAGAGTCGAACCCGGTGAATCCTACCGCCTTGATGAATCAGCGATATCATCTCACTTAGTTGATGTGCATGGATCCATCGTTCCCAGCTGAAGCCGAGATGTTCCGTGCTGAGGTGCGTACGTTCCTCGTCGATCATCTGCCCGAGGGCTGGCGGGGCCTCGGGAGCCTCGACCGCGACGATGCCGAGACGTTCGTCGCTCGGTGGCGACGCACCCTCGCCGACCACCGCATGATCGGCCTGACCTGGCCGATCGAATGGGGTGGCCGCGGGCTCGGGAAGTTGCATCAGGTCGTGCTCGCCGAGGAGTTCGCGAGAGCCGGGGTCCCGATCTACCGCGTCGCCGACACCACCAGCGTCAAGATGCTCGGCAACACCCTGCTCGCCTGGGGCACCGACGAGCAGAAGGCGCGGTACATGCCCGGCATCGTGTCGGGTGACGCCACCTGGGTCCAGGGCTACAGCGAACCCGAAGCGGGTTCCGACCTCGCCGGGCTCCGGCTCCGAGCCGAGCGCGACGGCGACGACTGGGTACTCAACGGGCAGAAGATCTGGACATCACGCGGCAACGAGGGCACCGGCATCTTCACCCTCGCACGCACCGATCCGGACGCACCCAGACACCGCGGGATCTCGTTCATCATGTGCGAGTTGCCGAACCCCGGCATCGAGGTGCGCCCGATCCGCACGCTCACCGGCGACGACGAGTTCTGCGAGGTGTTCTACACCGATGCGCGTGTTCCGGTCACCAACACCGTCGGACCGATCCATGGCGGCTGGAAGGTCGCCAACAGCCTCCTCGGGCTCGAACGCGGCGAGGAGGCCGCGACCAACCCGATCTTCTTCCGCGCCGAGCTCGACCGCATCGTCCGACTGGCGCGTGAGCGTGGTCGCTCCCACGAGCCCCACATCCGTGACCGCCTCGCCCTGTGCCACACCAGGGTCGAGGTCATGCGCTTCCTCGGCTACCGCATCCTCACCCAGGTGCTCCGCGATGGGGCGATCGGACCCGAGGCGTCGATCGCCAAGCTGTACTGGAGCGAGTACCACCAGGTGGCGGCCGACCTGGCGATCGAACTGCTCGGTGCCGATGCGATGGTCCGCGAGGGTCGCAGGCCGTTCAAGCACTTCCGCACCGACGAGCCGGGCGCCGCCAACTCGACCAACTCGTGGATCGACGTCCTGCTGATGAACGCCCGCAGCGGCACCGTCTACGCCGGCACCAGCGAGATCCAGCGCAACATCATCGCGGAGAGCATCCTCGGACTGCCGAGGGAGCCCGTCTGACGGGTTCGCCGACCCACCTCGGCGAACCCGTCAGGCACGGCGTCTCACGCCTGGTCTTCGAGCGACCAATTCTCTGGGATCGGGATCGACGTGCGCGAGAACGAGCCTCCGTCGCACGACGGGATCACGATGCCCGACATGTACTGCGAGTCGTCCGATGCGAGGAACGTCGCGACGTTGGCGTTGTCCTGCAGGGACGGCGGCCGGTCGACCTTCAGCGGGCCGGGGAACATCGTGTACGGGTTCCACTCGGTCGGCCCGGTGTCGCCCATCGGACCTGCGATCCCCGCGATCATCGCCTCCTCGTACGACAACCCCATCGGCTCCACCTCGGATGGCATCGCGAAGTTGATCGACATACCGTGCGTCGGGGACAGGCCGTTGACGCGGATGCCGAACCGGCCCCAGTCGTACGCCATGTTGCGGATCAGGCCGATCGCGCCCGCCTTGCCGGCGCAGTACGAACCGAAGCCCGGATACGCGTTGTGGCCGCCGGCCGACACGGTGACGACGATGTTGCCGCCGCCGCCCTGCTGCTTCATCTGCCGGCACGCGTTGCGTGCGGCGTAGAACACGCCGTCGTAGACAACTGCATTGACGTCGCGGAAATCCTCCGCGGTGGTGTCCTCGAACGGCACCGTGCCCATGCCCGTCGGCGCCTTGCCGGCGTTGGCGAACATGATGTCGATCCGCCCGAAGTTGTCGACGGCGGCCTGCACAGCAGCAGCCATGTCGTCGTCGGAGCGGACGTCGGCCATGAGACCGACGGCGGCGCCGCCGGCGCCGACGATGTCCTCGGCCACCTTCTTCGCACGCGATTCGACCACGTCGGTGACGACCACCTTGGCGCCTTCCACCGCCCAGTTCATCGCGCACAGACGACCAAGGCCGGAGCCTCCGCCGGTGATGACGACCACCTTGTTCTCGAAGCGATTCATTCGCATCCTTTCGGGGTTGGTTGTTGAAGCCGGTCGGGTGCGTACCGGCATCGTCGCCGTTCCCCCGAACGCCGAAAAGGTAGTTCAGTGACCTCTTCCGGGTCGATTCGTTCCGGGTCGATTCGTTCCGGGTCGATCCGGGTCACGTCGTGCGGACGCATCGGGGTCACGAACGCGGGTCACCCGGGAGCAGGGTGTCGACCACTGCGAGCTCGACCCCGCCGGTGGTCTCGGGGTCGAGGACGAGCGCCGTGGGTGACTCGCGAAGGATCCGGACCCCGCACCCGGGCAGCGACGCGCGGGCGGCGTCGAGGCTCCCGATCCGGACCGCGAGAAGCGAGACGCGCGGGCGCTCGTGCGCACGCCCCCAGGTCTGGGGACTCGTCCGGGCGTCGAGCCGGTACAGCGCGAGCGTGCAGTCGCCGACGGCCACACCCGCCACCGGGTCGCCCGCCTCGGCGTCGGGCTCCTCGAAGGTGATCTCGGTCGCCATCAGCGCCGCCAGCCGATGTGCCGACCCGACCGGGTCGTCCACGACGGCACCGACGAACGCCAGGTGCGTGACGTCGAGCACCGGCGACCCCGTGTACTCGGGCACCGGCGCGCCTGCCCGAGGGTCCTCGTGCACCGTGAACTCCGACCACTCGAGCTGGATGCCGCACGTGGAGCGCGGTGACGTGAACCCGAACCCGGCCGGCATCTGCACCGGCATCGAAGCGTCCAGCGCCTCGACGTGGCCCACCGCGGCGCGGAAGTCGTCCACCCAGACAGCGAGCCCCTGCATCCCGCCGCCGCTGCGGCGGACGAACCGATCGGGCGCAGCCCCCTCGACGATCGGCTCGGCGAGCTCCAGCGAACCGTCACCGATCCAGGTCATGCCGCCGCGCCTGCCGATCGCCGGATCGTCAGCGACCGTGTATTCGAGCACCCGCAGGCCGACGAGTTCGGCCAACCGGGCAACGGTGGCGTCGTAGTCGCGCACCATCGCGGTGGCGTGGAACATCGCTCGGGTGCGGTGCCCCGCCATCGACGTCAGGCGTGCCCGGCGGCGCGCACCAGCTCGAAGATGTCATTGGGGCCGAGCGGGGTCTTGGTGACCACGATCCCGAACGGCGCGAGCGCATCGCTCACAGCGTTCGTGACGCACGCGTGGGAGCCGATCGCACCACCCTCGCCGAGGCCCTTGAACCCGCCCGGGTTCGTCGTCGAGACGGTCTCGAGGTGACCGATCTCGATGTGGGGCATCTCGGCCGCGGTCGGCAGCAGGTAGTCCATGAAGGTGGTGGTGAGCGGGGTGCCCTCGTTGTCGTAGACGAAGTTCTCGTACAGCACGCCGCCGATGCCCTGCGCGACGCCACCGAAGATCTGCCCCTCGACGACCATCGGGTTGATCATGCGACCACAGTCCTCGGAGACGATGTAGCGCAGGATGGTGGGGCGCCAGGTCACCCGGTCGATCTCGACGACGCAGATGTGCGTGGCGTTCGACCAGGTGGGGAAACGTGTGGGCCGGAACCGCACCGTCGCCTCGAGACTGGAGTCGACGTCGGCCGGCAGCGTGTGTGCCTGCCGATAGGCGAGCTTGGCCACCTCGAACAGCGTGACCGACTTCGACGGCGTGCCCTTGACGGAGATCGTGCTGTCGGCGATCTCGAGGTCGTCGCCGCTCGCCTCGAGCATGTGGGCGGCGATCGCGACGACCTTCTCGCGCAGTGATTCGGTCGCACGCTGGGCCGCTCCGCCAGCGAGCACAGCCGTGCGGCTGCCACCCGTACCGGGCCCGTACGGGGTGGACTGGGTGTCGGCCTGGACGACGATGACGTCGTCGTAAGCGACGCCGAGCGTGTCGGCGACGATCTGCGCCATCGTCGTCTCGATGCTCTGGCCGTGCGACGTCGTGCCGAGGTACGCGACGACCTTGCCGCTCGCCTCGACCCTCACGGTCGCACCCTCGGTGTGCAGACTCGGTGCGTCCATCGAGGTCGGCTCGACATACACACTCACCCCGACGCCGAGCAGACGCCCCTCGGCACGCGCCGCCTCCTGCTCGCGACGGAAGCCCTCGTAGTCGAGCATCTCGAGCGCCTGATCGAGGGTCTCGAGCGGCGTGATCTCGACCATCTCGCGCTGCGCGGCCGACGTGTACGGCAGCTCGTCGAACGACAGCAGGTTCTTGCGGCGCAACTCGACCGGGTCGACGCCGATCGCCCGCGCGGTCGCGTCGATCGCGATCTCGCGCGCCGTGGTCTCGAACATCCACGGGCCGCGATACGCGACCTTGCCCATCGTGTTGGTCCACACCATCGACATCGAGAAGCCCATCCGAGGGATGCGGTAGGGCCCCGTCAGCAGCGTCGGGTCGAGCACCGCCGGACACGGCGGGTACGCGCCGACGTCGGCGACGTGATCGACCGACATCGCGGTGATCGTGAGGTCGTCGGCGACCGCGACGCGCACGGTGCCCGACTCGTTGCGCGAGTGCCCCGACGCGATGAGATTCTCGCGGCGGTCCTCGATCCACTTGACCGTGCCCCGGACCGCCCGCGCCGCGAGCACGATCGCGCACTCCTCACGGAAGACGAACATCTTCTGGCCGAACCCACCGCCGACGTCACGCGCCGTCACCCGGATGTTGCCCTCGGGAATGTCGAGGTAGCGGGCGAAGAAGTTGCGGGTCTCGTGGACACTCTGCGTCGAGGCGATGATGTCCATCTCACCGCGACCCTGGTTCCATGTGGCGACGATGCCGCGCCCCTCCATCGGCACGCAGTTGTAGCGATTCTGGTCGACCAACGTCTCGACCACGTGTGCGGCCGACGCGAACGCTTCGTCGAGATCGGGCGCGAGCGGCATGAACGGCATGGCGACCATGACGTTCGACGGGAGGCCCCAGCCCGCGTGGACGACGTTGTCGCTGTCGTCAGCGGCGGTGCGGTAGTCGACCACCGCCTGATCGACCTCGAGCTCGAGCTCGATCAACTCGAGCGCATCCTCGGCGAGGTAGCGGTCGTCGGCGACGACGAGCGCGATCGGGTCACCGACGTGACGGACGTCCATGATCGCGAGGGGCGGCGGCACCACGAGCGCCTCGCCCATCATGACGTGGTACGCCTCACCGAACTGCTCGTGGAAGTCCTGCCAGGTGTACACGCCGTGCACGCCAGGAGCCTCGCGTGCAGCGCTCACGTCGAGCTTCGTGATCCGGCCCCGCGCGACGTCGCTGCGCAGGAAGGCGGCATGCAGCGCGCCCGGCACCTTGATGTCGTCGACGTACTGGCCGTGCCCGGTGACGAGCCGGCGGTCCTCCTTGCGTTGCACCGACTGGCCCACGAACCGGGCGCCGACGGGACTGATGATGCGGTTCGACATGGTTGCTCCTGGAGTCCGTTCCGTTCAGCCCGTGCGTTCAGCTCTGGCCGTTGAGCTCGGCGGCGGCGCGCTTGACTGCGCGCACGATGCCCTGGTAGCCGGTGCACCGGCAGAGGTTGCCCGAGATCCCGTCGCGGATCTGGTCGTCGGTGGGGTCCGGGGTGGTCTCGAGGAACTTCGTGACCGACATCACGAACCCCGGCGTGCAGAAGCCGCACTGCAGCCCGTGCTCGGCCTGGAACGCCTTCTGGACGGGGTGCAACTCCTCGCCGTTGGCCAACCCCTCGATGGTCATGACGTCCGCACCGTCGGCCTGCACGGCGAACATCAGGCACGAGCGCACCGCGCGCCCGTCGACCGAGATCGTGCAGGAGCCGCAGACGCCGTGCTCACACGCCAGGTGCGTGCCGGTGAGATCGCACCGGTCGCGCAGGGCGTCGGCCAGTGTCATGCGCGGCTCGACCTCGATCCGCATGTTGGTCCCGTTGACGGTCAGTGCCACCTCATGCATGGCCGGCCTCCTCGATCGCGGCGCGAAGCGCTCGTTCCACCAGCGCCGCGCCGACGGCACGGCGGTACGCCCCGGAGGCGTGCAGGTCGTCGGGCGGGTCGAGATCGGCCACGGCCGCCTGCGCGACCGCTCCGAGGTCGAGCCCGTCGACCGTCGACCCCGTGAGCATCGACTCGGCAGCGCCGCAACGCACCGGCACGGAACCGACGCCGAACATGGCGATCGCGCTCTGGGCGACCGTGCCGCCCTCGATGCGTACACCGCACATCGCGCCGACCACCGCGAAGTCGCCATGGCGGCGGGCCATCTCCTCGACGGCGAACCCCGAGCCCGGACCCCAGACCGGGAACTCGATCGCGGTGACGATCTCGTGGTCACCGACCGCCGTCTCCATCGTGCCCAGGAAGAACTCCGACGCCGGCACGCGGCGCACCCCGGATGCGCCGGCGATCTCGATCGTGGCGTCGAGTGCGAGTGCGGCAGTGGGCAGTTCGGCCGAGGGGTCGGCATGCACGATCGACCCACCGACCGTGCCCTGGTTGCGGATCTGGTAGTGCCCGACGTTGGGGAGCGCCTTGGCGAGCAGGGGCGCGCCCTCGGCCACGATCGGGTCGTGTTCGGCGTCGGCCTGGCGCGTCATTGCTCCGATCCGGACGGTCCCGTTGACGCGCGTGCACCCCGACAGCTCGGGGATCCTGCGCAGGTCGACCAGCCGGTCGAACCGGCTGAGCCGCATCGCCATCAACGGGATGAGACTCTGCCCGCCTGCGAGCACCTTGGCATCGTCGTGCGAGAGCGCTTCGATCGCCTCGGCCACGGTGGTGGGTGCGCTGTACTCGAAAGGAGCAGGTTTCACGGTGCGTGACCTCACGTCGGGAGCCGGGCGAGCCGGGCGAACTTGCAATACGTTGTATCATTCACCCACGACCCTCAGGAAATTGGAGTGCACCGAATTACCCGGTCGCACTGGGGCGGCGCAGCGATGCAGCTGAGGGGGAATCAGCCGGTACCGGTGCGGTCAGCAGCCCGACGGCAGCCTCCACGACATTGGCGAGGAAGCACGTGTCGCCCAGGTCGTCCTGCCCGTTGTGATCGCGCGAGGCGAGCGTGCCGAGTACGAGCCGCAGCACCATGGCGACGCGCAGTTCACGGACCGCCGCCGGCATGCCCGCCAAGGCACCGTCGAGCGCGTCCTCGATGATGCGTCCACCGAGCCTGACCCGCAGGTCGATCCGCGAGTAGGCGTCGACGAGAGCCTGTGGCGATGCTGCCAAGTTGGCGAGGAACTGCACGTAGTGGTTGCCCGTCCCGAACTCGTGCAGCGGCACCACGATACCGCGCACGATCCGTCGCAGCTCGTCGTCGCCCGTCAGGCGTGGGCCCGACAGCAGCTCGAGCCGGCGTTCGTCGATCGTCGCAGCGCGGGATTCGATGATGGCGGAGACCAGCTGGTCTTTCGAGCCGAAGTGGTACTGAACGACTGCCGGATTCCGTTGCCCCGCAGCGGTCGCGATCTGGCGCAGCGACACCGCCGCCAGCCCACGCTCGGCGAACAGCCGCTCGGCCGTCCGCAGCAGGTGTTCGGCCGTCGGCATGTCCATTGACTTCAATTCTGACACCTGTTGTAAGGTACGACAATTACACGAGGTCGGGCATGGAGCCCGGTCTGTCCCGCAGTCCATCTCTCGAAGGATCTGATTCGCATGTCGGCAAGTCCTACCATTCCGCTGAGCGCCCGCCCGATTGCCGGCCTGCTCGGGGCCGAGCTGCCCGAGATCGATCTGAGCGAGCCGTTGACCGCCGAGGTCGTGGCACAGATCAAGGCCACGCTCACCGAGTACGGCGTGGTGGTGTTTCCCCGCCAGGACATCGGCCCGGCCGAGCACGTCGCGCTCGCACGTGCTCTGGGCGAGATCAAGTTCCCGCCGGACTACTTCCCCGAGACGCTGCGCGACAGCGGGTTCCCGGAGGTCTCGGTGATCTCGACCCAGAACGAACTCGCATACCTGACCGACCGGTGGCACGCCGACGTCACCTGGATGCCCAACCCCCCGCGGTATTCGATCCTGCACATGCAGCAGCTGCCACCTGCAGGCGGCGACACCATGTGGTCGAGCCAGTACGCCGCCTACGACTGGCTCTCCGAGCCGATGAAGCAGTTCCTCGAACCGCTCACCGTCCGCCACCAGCTGCCCGGCTCGCCCGATCACGCCAGCGACCACCCCGTGGTCTGCCGGAACCCCGTCTCGGGGCGCAAGGCGCTGTTCATCAACAAGGTGTTCTCCATGCGGATCAACGAGCTCTCGGAGGCCGAGAGCGACGCCGTACTCGCCTTCCTGGTCAGCCACTCGGTCCAGCCCGAGTTCGTCTGCCGTTGGCGCTGGACCGACGGCGACGTCGCCATCTGGGACAACCACTACGTCCAGCACTACGCGATCGCCGACTACCGCCCGCACCCTCGCAAGATCCACCGGATCGAGATCGTCGGCGAACCACCGGTCGCAGCCAGTTCCTGACACGGGCTGGACGACCAGACGACACGAGCCCCGACGAGCCAGCTCACCGCGGCTCGTACCGCCTCCGTTGGCCTCACGACGGCGAGTCGGCGATGAGGAACTCGGTGACAGCCGGCCAGGCGGTGGGGTCCTGGAGCACGAAGATGTGTCCGCCGTCGAAGACCTGCAGGGTCGCTCCGGGGATGCGCGAGGCAAGCCGTTCGGAGTTCGCCAGTGGAGCGAGGGCATCGAATCGCCCTCCCATCACCAGGGTCGGCGCCGCGATGCGGTCGAGTTGATCCCACACGTCGTGACCAGCTCGGGCCTCGAGCTGGAGCCGGGCGCCGCGGGCAGCGCCGGGATCGTCCGCGTTGAGCGCAGCCGCACCGAGCATGGCCGCGATGAACGTGTCGAAGGCTGGCGCGAGCGTGGGCGGGTGCCTCGTGAGGTCGTTGCGCGTATCCATCACGGGCAGCACGACCGCGCCCCGCTCTGCCGCCGGGAGGTCGTCGACGGCGAGGAGGTCGAACGAATCGCCACCAGCCCCGCCGGATGATGTGCAGGCGAGTACGAGCCGCTCGACCCGCTCGGGGTGTCGAAGAGCGACGTGCTGCGCCACCATCCCACCGAAGCTGATGCCGATGACGTTGGCCCGCGGCCAGCCAACGTGATCCATCAGGGCGACGCAGTCGTCGGCGTAGTCGGCCATCGTGTACGGCACGTCGGGCTTGTCGGAGCGCCCGAGGCCACGCTGGTCGTACATCAGCACCTCGAGGTGTTGCGTCAGGTGGTCGTGGTGACGCTCGGGGCTCTGGCGCAGGTCGCCGCCCGTACCGCTGATGAACACCGCACGCGGCCCAGATCCGTGCTGCTCGTAGTAGAGGCGGAGACCGCCGACATCAGCCCAGGGCACGGAGATCAGGGTACTGCACTCTGGATCGCGGCCGCGGAGCGAACGCTCAGCCCCCGGCCCGCTCCGAACGCGTCACGCAGGTTCCTTGGGGAGACCGAGCACGCGCTCACCGACGATGTTGCGTTGCACCTGCGACGACCCTGCGTAGATCGTGTGCGCCCGAGCGAACAGGAACGAGTGACCGACCTCGTGCAGGTCACCGGATGCATGCGCCAGCATGGCGTCCGCCCCCAGCAGATCGGTCACGAACTCGCTGAGCGACTGGTGCCACTGCGACCACTGCAGCTTGTTGATCGACGCCTCGGGCCCGGGTCGACCGCTGCGGAGCACCGACGAGATGGTCCGGTACATCCCGAACCGCATCAGCTGCAATCCGATGTGGAGGTCGGCGAGCCGGTCGCGCACTCGTGGATCGGCGGCGTAGCCACGCTCGCGGGCGATGTCGACCACTCGTGCGAACTCGGCGCCGTACCGCTCGAGCTGTGCCACGAACGCGGTGCCGCGCTCGAAGCCGAGCGTCGCCATCGCCATCTGCCACCCGTCGCCTGGCTTGCCGACGATGAGATCGGCCGCCGTGGTCGCACCGTCGAAGAACACCTCGCAGAAGTGCTCCCCGCCGGCCATGTCGCGCAGGAGCCGGATGTCGATCCCCGGCTGATCGAGCGGCACGAGCAGATAGGAGATGCCCCTGTGCTTCGGAGCCTCGTGGTCGGTCCGGGCGAGGACGAAGATCCATTCGGACAGATTCGCCTGGCTCGTCCACACCTTCTGACCGTCGATCACCCACTGGTCGCCGTCGAGCCGGGCCTTCGTCGACAGCGCTGCGAGATCGCTCCCTGCACCCGGCTCGCTGAAGCCCTGGCACCAGACCTGCTCGCCCCGCAGGATCGGCGGGAGGAAGCGGCGCTTCTGCTCGTCGGTGCCGAAGTGGATGAGCGTCGGGCCGAGCATCCCCTCGCCGAACGTGCCGACCCGCTGCGGCCCGCCGGCACGCACGTACTCCTCCGCGAAGACGAGCGATTCCATCAGGGTCGCCTCGCGCCCGCCGTACGCCTGCGGCCAATCGATGCCGATCCAGTTGCCCGCACCCATCTGGCGCTCCCAGGCGAGCCGGACGGGCCAGTCGTCCTCGCCGAACTCGGCGCCGAGCGCGCGGTACTCGTCGGTGAGATGCTCGTCGAGCCATGCCCGTACCCCAGCGCGGAAGCGCTCGGCCTCGGGTGGGTAGACGAAATCCATGGCGTGCTCCCTCTGCTCGGCTCGCAAGCCGAAATCGCTGACATAGCGAACTGTATTGCGACCGGACCGACCAGCCACCTGGTTCAACGACCTCGGCACCCTGCTCGGAACGACGTTCCGGGCGGCATGTCGCTCCGTGCCTGTCGACCGGCCGTTCAGTTGACAGGATGGCCGCCTCATGACCGATTCCCCGTCGACCCGGATGACCAGCGCCGACGTGACGGTCGCCGACGTCGTCGCGGCATGCAGGACATTGCCCGAACCCATGTGGCACCGCATCGTCCCCGATCACCCCAACCCCCGGCGTGCCGCGACGTTGATCCCCGTGATCGACGTCGACGGGAGCGCCGCGATCGTCGTCACCAAGCGGGCCGGCAGCCTCGAGCACGGTGGCGACTGGGTGTTCCCAGGCGGCCGGGTCGATGACGCCGACAGCTCCCACGCCGACGCCGCCCGACGCGAGGCGTCCGAGGAGCTCGGCGTCGACATCGCTGATCTGGAGGTGATCGGCCAGCTCGCCACGCGCGGGCCGATCGTGTCCGGTTATGTGATCGAGAACTACGTCGGTCTCGTCGCACCAGGGGCGAGGTTCGCTCCCGACGCGAGCGAGGTCGCGGCGATCGACGTGATCCGCATCGCCACGCTGCTCGACGCCGCCAACCATCACCGGGCCGACGTCGACACGTCGGCACGCCGCCAGGAACGGCTCGCCGCGCTGCCGAACTTCCGACCGATGCTCACCGCGCTCCGGCACTACCGGGTCGGCGAGGGTGAGCACCTGTGGGGTTTGCAGGCCGAGGTCCTCCACGAGCTGCTCGGCCACCTCACCGGTGGACGGCACGACTTCTGATCCATCAGCCTCACGAGGGAGACGCCATGACCGAGCGAGTCGAGTACGACGAGTTCTCGATGTTCCACGAGAACGCCGAGGAGTTCGGCATCGGCTACGCCGAGCCACCCACCGTCCGGCGCGAACAGGTGGAGGTCGCGCCAGGCCGGTACCTGAGCACACTGGTGTGGGGCACGGATTCCCCAGAAGCGGTACTCGTCCACGGCGGTGGGCAGAACGCTCACACCTGGGACACCGTGGCGCTCGCGCTCGGCCGGCCCGTCGTGGCCGTCGATCTCGCCGGCCACGGGCACTCCGATCCCATTCCTGACGGCTCGGCACTCGACCATCGCACCGGGGCCGCCGATGTGGCCACCCTCGTGCGACAGCTCGCCCCTGACGCGAAGGCGGTCGTCGGCATGTCGCTCGGAGGGATCACCACGCTCGCCCTCTATGCGCACGCACCGGAGCTGGTGCGAAGGATCGTGCTCGTCGACATCACGCCCGGCGTCACCGGGGAGAAGTCCAAGGCGATCAGCAACTTCATCAACGGGCCGACCGGCTTCGACAGCTTCGACGACATCCTCGCCCGTACGATCGAACACAACCCGACGCGCACGGTCGCTTCGCTGCGGCGCGGCGTGCTGCACAACGCGACGCAACTCGACGACGGCACATGGGTCTGGCGTCACGCCCGTGGACGTGGGCTCGACCGTGATCCGGGCCAGTTCCCCGACTTCGCGTCGTTGTGGGACGTCGTGTCGACGGTGAACGTCCCGCTCATGCTGGCGCGTGGGATGCGTGAGCAGTCGGTCGTCGACGACCAGGACGAGGCAGAGCTGCTGCGCAGATGCCCGCATGCAACGGTCGAGCGCTTCGCCGAAGCCGGCCACAGCATCCAGGGCGACATGCCCGTGGAGTTCGCCGGCGTCCTCGCCGGCTTCATGGACGTCTGACGTGGCTCAGTCGTCGACGAGCGAGATCGCCTGCTCCGGACAGTTCAGCACTGCGGTGTGCACCAGCGCGATCTGCTCCTCGGTGAGCGACCCGTCGATCAGCGCCACACCGTGCCCCTGATCGTCGGCATCGAACAGCGCTGACACGAGCGTGTAGCAGCGGCCGTGGCCGGTGCACCGGTCGTCGTGAATCAGAACCTTCATTGAACTCAGTGTACTTCATGGCGCCAGGGCAGCCAAAGGGCCGGATCCTCTCCCCGCACCGGCCGGCGCATCTGACGCAACGGAGCGTCGCGGGTACGGTCGTCGAGGTGGACGATCTCGACGCAGTGCGCGACCAACTCGTCGGGGCTGCCTGGAAGGTGCTCGAACGCACCGGCTTCGAAGGGTTCAAGGTGTCGTCGGTCATCCGCTCGACCGGGTTGTCGATGCGCACCTTCTACCGGTGCTTCGCCTCGAAGGACGACCTGTTCGTGGAGTTGTTGCTCGACGAAACGCGGCGCGGTGCAGCCCGCATCGGGCGCATCGTCGCCGCCGAGGACGACCCCGGCGAGCGCGTGACGGTCTGGGTCGCTGCGATGATGTCGGCCGCGACCCAGCCCGGCCTGACATCACGGACCAGGTTGTTCACCAGCCTCGGCGAGCGCATCGAAGGGCGACCCGAGGTATGGGTCGCGACCCGCGCACTGCTGCTCCCACCGTTGGTCGCAGCGATCGAATCGGGCCGCGATCACGGAGCGATCTCGTCGGCCGACCCCGAGGGGGACGCCGTCATGATCTCGGCCCTGTGCCGCGCAGCGATCTCCGACATCGTGAGCGGGCGAAGCGCTGACGACCCGACCGAGGTCGTCGCCCAAGTGCAGAGCCTGGTGCAGCGAGCGCTGCGACCCGGAGATCGTCCCGCCGATTGAGCAGCGGCGCTCCAGTCGGCGTCTCGATGGACTTGACGAATGAAGGAGAACTCCTTAAGAGTGTCAGTGACACGTGCGGGGTGACCGTCACACCATCGATCACACCGTCGATCACACCGTCGAACCGTCTACTGAGGAGGCATCGTGAACGCAGGGCATCGACAGGCCGATCTGGATCGGCTGCCCGGCCGAGGCGAGTTCGGCGGGCAGGTCGTCGCCGGACCATTCCAGCCCGACGCAGCGTCGATGGACTCCGATCAACCGCTGTTCGGCATGCCGCCCGAAGCCCTGTACCTGTGGGGCACCCTGCGCGACGTCGAGGGCGACCTGCACACGATCATGCGGCGGATCCCCCACGACGGCAAGCCGAAGAGCCGTCGGAGACTCGTGGTGCAGAGCACGATCGGCGGCGCCGACGCGCTGCGCATGCACCCGTGCGGGATCGACTCGGCGCCCCACGTCGACCCGATCCGCGAACTCATGGGCGACGCGATCGAATGGCGCAGCAATCCTGACGCAGGCGGCCGGCCCTTCCGGGCCCGCTGGGCGAACGAGACGTGCGAGTGGGTCGAAGACGGCATCTTCGAGCTGCACGGCACGCTCATCAAGCCCGGCTTGCAGTGGTACGTCCCGGGCAGACGCGCGTCGATGGCCTACGTGGCCACGATCTACCGGCTCGAGGGGTCGATCTTCGATCGACCGTGCGAGGGCCTGATCGGCTTCGACCAGATCTACATGTACGAGGGCGGTGAGGTGTACCAGCAGCTCGACCCGCTCATCGAAGACGGCCTCGAGCACCTGTGGTACACCTGGGCGACGTGCTACCGCGACGGGTCGATCGAAGCCGGGCACTTCATGCTCGGGAACAACCGCTTCGGGTTCGGCATCCTCACCGACGAGCACCAGAACGTGCGTCTGACGACCGACGTCGATGGCGAGGTGTTCTACGGCGACGACGGGTACTGGCCGACCGGCGCCCGGTTCCGCTTCGGCCCGGACGAGTACGAGTTCCTGCCCGACGAGCGGGGGCGGATGCCCGATCTCGGCCCGATCCCGAACCCGCAGGTCGACGGACGCTGGCGGCGGGTGGGCGACACCCGCGAACCGGAGGTCTGGTACGCGTGGGGCGAGACCGTGCCGGCCAGCGGGAGCACACCGACCCGACGGTCGTTCGCCCCATAGCTGCGCACGCGTCATGTGGCAGGGCCCCGCAGTGACCGAGGGGAACCGCTCCGGGCGGGCCACGAGGCTGACGCTGATCGTCGTCGCCGAGCGGTTGTTCGCCGAGCGCGGCATCGACGCCGTGTCGTTGGCCGAGATTCTCGACGTCGCGGGCCAGCGCAACAAGAACGCGATCCAGTACCACTTCGGCGGGAAGGACGCGCTCGTCACGGCGATCGCCGAGCATCGCTCTGCGTCGCTCAACGCCCGCCGCGCGGTGATCCTCGCCGACGTGCGGGCGCAGGCACTCGAACACGACATCGGTGCGTTGAGCGCCTCGCTCGTGCTCCCGCTCGCCGAACTGCTCGACGTCGACGATTGCCACTTCCTCGGCTTCCTCGCCAGGTACCACAGCGATCGGTCTCGCCGGCAGCTCGTCGACTCCGTCGACCCGAGCGTCACCGAGACCTATCGCGACGCCTATGCGCTGCTCCGTCGGGCCTCGGGGCTCGCCCCGAGCCCCTTCGAGGTCCGCTTCGGCATCGCGATGGACACGATCTTCACCGCGCTCGCCGGACGTCAGACGGCAGAACTCGCGACGGGCGTCGCACCGCGCGTGTCCCGGCCGCTCTTCATCCAGCACCTGACCGCCTGCGTGGCGGGCTGCTTCACAACGCCGATCGCCGACTGACAGCAACGGGTCACAGGTCGTCCCACACAGGGTCACGCTTGTCCATCAGGGCTCGCGCCGCTTCCTGCGGGTTGGAGGTGAACCCGGTGAGGATCTGCGTGCGGTTCTCGATTTCCTTCGCGTGCCGCAGGCTCGGAGCGTCGAGCGCAGCGTTGAGACCGATCTTGGTCTGCCACACGCCGAACGCGTTGTTCGCCCGGATGGTCCGCGCCATCGCGATCGCCGCGTCCATCAGGCCATCAGCCGCGACCACATCGTGCACGAGCCCGATCCGGTGGGCTTCTGCGGCGTCGATGATGCGACCCGTCAACATCAGCTCGCGCGCTGCGCCGGCCCCGACGATCTTCGGGAGCAGATAGCTCGTCCCCATGTCCATCGAGGAGAAGCCCGCCTTGATGAAGACCGACCCGAATCGGGCGGTCTCGGACGCGATGCGGATGTCACTGTGGAGACAGAACGCGAGACCGCCACCGACCGCTGCGCCGTTGACCGCAGCGATCACCGGCACCGGCAGCTCGTAGAGGCGCGAGTACTGGTCGGTCAGCCGGACCTGGGCGTCGTACATCGTCTTGAAGGGCGCCTTGGCCGGGGGCACCCACGGCTCGCTCGTGCCGCTCAGGTCGGCGCCGGCGCAGAAGCCACGCCCGGCGCCGGTGATGACGCCCACCCGATACGCACCGCTGCTCAGCCGGTCGAGTGCAGCATCCATCCCGTCGAGCATCGTCCCGTCGATCGCGTTGAGCCGATCGGGCCGGTTGAGCCGCACACACAGGATCGCGTCGTCGAGATCGAACAGCTCGACCGACGGCGACCCGTCGCTGACCATACCCATGAGACCACTCCTGTCCTGACCATTCCTGGAACACCGTCGACACGGAGGATGTCATGCAGAGATTCGTCCCGGCACGATCGCAGATGGACGCCGCGCTGCGGAGCAGCGGACCGAACGCGCTTGGAATCCGGTTCCATACACGCTCGAGTCGCGCCGCGCGTACGTTTGACGCCGTGAACGGGCTCCCTCACGAGATGATGCGGCCGACCGGCTGGTTCCAGATCGGCTGGTCCGGAGACTTCCCCACCGGCGAGATCGTCTCGCGGCGCGTCTGCGGCGAGGAAGTGATCGTCTTCCGGACCGAGGACGGCGAACTGCACGGGCTCGAGGCCTACTGCGCTCACATGGGTGCGCACCTCGGGTTCGGGGGGACCCTCGAGAACTCGTGCGTCCGGTGCCCGTTCCACGGCTGGGCCTGGGACACCGACGGGCAGAACACGAACATCCCCTACGCCGACCGCCCCAACCGCGCTGTCCGCATGCGTCGTTGGGACGTCATCGAGCGCAACGGGATCGTCCTGCTCTGGCACGACCTCGACGGCGCCGGACCCACGTGGGACGTGCCCGACGTGTTCGAATCGCTCGGCGGTGACGTCGCCACCCGCGAGTATCACCCCGACGGCCAGATCCGATTCGGGCGTCGCACGCTCAGTCCGTTCGTGGTCCTCGACAACGTCGCCGATCCGGCCCACTTCACGACCGTCCACCATCAGCCCGCCGTGCCCCTGGTCGTGAGCGCCGAGGCTGACGAACACCTGTTCCGAGTACGCCTGGGGTTCGGTGAGAGTTGGAAGCGCGATCCCGAGAACGCCACCGGCGACGCACTCGACATCCTCCAGGTCGGCGTCGGCTTCTCGTACACGGCGCTCGGCGGCAAGCGTTCGCCGTTGATCGTGATCGTGCTCGCCACCACGCCCGCCGACGACGAGACCTCCGAGCTGTTCCAGACGGTCTGGCTCGAGCGGGCGCCGGGCGACGAGGAGCCCGGTCGGTTCGACGAACGCATGCATCATGCGACACACCAGCTCCCGTACGACATCGAGATCTGGGAGAACCAGCGCTACGTCGAGCGGCCTGCCTGGACCGCAAGCGAGGTCCGTGGCTTCACGACCTTGCGCCGCTGGGCGTCGGGGTTCTACCCGGCGGCGAGCTAGCGTCGCGTCGATGCACCACCACGAAGCGAGCCCGGCATCCTGCTCCGTGGCCCTCGACAAGGCATCGTGCTGAGCGCAGGCATCCCCCGCGATCCGCTGCAGGCGGTGAACGGTCCGGCCGGCCCGGCGCCGGTTCGCCGTGCTGCGTCGATCCGCCGCACGTCGACGCTCGACGGCACGTGGCCGGACGGATGGGGCACGCCGATGCGGATCGAGGGGCGGGCACGCGACGCCGTCACGCACTCGCCGGTCGACCCGCCGATCGTGCTCGGGTCCGCACGTACGCTCGTCGGGATCGGCGAGGCCCGGACGATCATCGACATCGCGACCGAGCCCGACACCGACGGGGTGCAGTTCCTGGTCGGATGCCGCGGCGGGGGCTACCTCCGTGCCGCACTCGCCGAGTTCGTGCCCGACGAGCTCGAGCGCGGCACTCCGCTCTACCTCCTGCTCGACGACCTGTCGGGCGTCAGCCTCGTCGCCGGCGTGGCGTGGACGGCGTGGCCCGACCGGATGCCGGCAGCCGCCCCGCGTGCGCCGCGCCCCGACATGGAGGGCGTGTGCATCGGGTTCGCCCCCGGGTCGGCGGCGATCATCGAGGTCCAGCAGACTTCGCCGATGCGGCGCAGCCAAGTGGTCGGCCCGCTCGTCCACCCGGACGACCCCCACGGCTGGCACACGCTCGCCGACCTCCCACCGTTGTCGTTCCGCCGGGCACGCCGGATCGAGGTGTGGCGCGACCCGGTCGACGGCACGATCATGATCGACGCCGCGTTCCAGGACACCACCGGTCATCCCGAACACGGCCGGGTGGCGATCCACGAGTACCTGTTGCACGCCACCGCCGATCCCGACACACACATCGTCACCTCGGTCGAGGCCGACCCCCGTGTCCTGCCGTTCGTGTCGTGCCCGAACGCTGTCGACACCGCGCGGCGAGTCGTCGGAACGCCGCTCGCTGAGCTGCGGACGACCGTGCTCGAGCGGCTGGCGAGAACCGATGGTTGTACCCATCTCAACGACGCGTTGCGGGCACTCGCCGAGGTCCCGGTACTGCTCGATCAGCTCGACGGTGAGATCGCCGGCGCGAGCTGAAGCCGGCTCCGCAACGCCGGCGCCATCGTGGTGTGTACCAGCACCAATGCCACCAGCGTCATCCCGATCGTGGTGCTGAACGCGACTCGGTAGCCGGCGCCGCTCACGATCAGCCCGATCAGCGGGCCGGTCAACGCCACCGACACGTCCATGAACATGGTGAAGGTCGCAAGAGCCGAGGAACGCTCGTGTGGCGGCACCCCTTCGACGGCCACGGGGATCAGTGCCGGCGTCTGCATCGACATGCCGCCCGCGAGCACGGCGACGCCCACGAACACACCGGCGGGAGAGGCCCACACGGTGACGATCGTCGCGCCGACGATCGTGAACACCAGCGAGATGGACGCCGCGCGCACCGAGCCGATCCGGTCGGGCAACCGGCTGAACACGATGCGTACGGCGGCGATCGAGATCGACGACACGGTGAACACGAGGCCGACCGACTCGAGTCCGATCTCGCCCGCATACAGCGGGACGAAGGTCGAGATCGCGACCATCGCGACGATCCCGAAGCCTGCGACGAGCCCGGGAGCGACCCCCGCCGGATGGATCCACGGCCCGGGGGGAGCGTCGAGATTGCCACCGCGCCGCGGGAGTTGGGCGGCGACGAGCGCTCCGAGCGCGGACGCGCCGGCGAGTACGACCCACGCCGCGTCATACGACGCCTGGTCGCGGATGTACACACCGAGCAGCGGTCCGAGCCCGAGCCCGAGGTGGAACGCGACGAGGATGTAGCTCGCTGCCTCACCGCGCCGCGAATCGGGCGCGAGATCGACGGCCAGCGTGGTCGCGCCCGTCATGAGGGCTCCCTGTGCAGCCCCGAGGATCAAGCGGGCGCCGATCGCCATCGGCACGTTCTCGGTCACGGTGAGCGCCAGCATCCCGACCGCCGACAACCAGCAGCCGATCAGCATCAGGCGCCGAGCGCCGCGCCGGTCACCCAGCCGACCGAACGGGCTCCGGGTGACGAGAGCGGCGACCGCGAACGATCCCATGACGAGTCCGGCGGTGGCCTCGGTCCCTCCGAGCTCGTCGACGACGAACGTCGGCAGGAGCGGATTCGCCGCTCCCATCCCGAAGAAGTAGAGCGCCGTCGCGGTCGACAGGATGACGAACTCCCCGCTCATCAATCGTTCACGGGGCGGATCTGACATCTACGTCAAGATAACTCGGCACTCGGCGCAGACACCGCTTCCGGGCATGGCGTGCGTACATTCCGCTGAACGATTCAGCGATTCGATCGACTACCATCGGCGTCGATGCACATCGACTCGATGTCCTTCGCTGCCGACCTCACGACCGCCGCCGATGCAGCTGCGCGCTGCGAGGCCGACGGCTACGACGCGATCTGGACCGGCGAGACCACGCACGACCCGTTCCTGGCCTGTTTGCTGGGCGCGCAGGCGACGCACCGCGTCACCGTGGGGACCGCCGTTGCCATCGCGTTCGCTCGCTCCCCGATGACGGTCGCGAACTCGGCCTACGACCTCGCTCAGCTGTCGGAGGGCCGGTTCGTGCTCGGCCTCGGGACGCAGGTGAAGCCGCACATCACCAAGCGGTTCTCGATGCCGTGGTCCGACCCGGCGGCGCGCATGCGTGAGTTCGTGCTGGCGCTCCGGGCGATCTGGGCCACCTGGCACGACGGCGCTGCGCTCGAGTTCCGCGGGGAGTACTACACGCACACGTTGATGACTCCGTTCTTCGCGCCGGCGCGCCACGAGTACGGGCCGCCGCCGGTGATGGTGGCCGGGGTCGGTTCGATGATGACCAAGGTGGCCGGCGAGGTGGCCGACGGGTTCCACTTCCATCCCTTCACCACGGCCGACTACCTCCGCGACGTCACCCTCCCTGCGCTGCTCGAGGGCCGGCGCCGTGGCGGCGCCGACACGCTCGACGGGTTCACGATCGCGGGCCCCACGTTCGCCTGCGCCGGACGCGACGAGGACGAGTTGTCCAGCGCGATCGCCGGGACGAAGCAGCAGATCGCCTTCTACGCCTCGACGGAGGCGTACCGCGGTGTCCTCGAACACCACGGCTGGGGGGATCTGCAGCCCGAGCTGGCGCGCCTCACGAAGCAGGGCCGGTGGTCGGAGATGAAGGACGCGATCGACGACGAGGTGCTGCGTGCGTTCGCTCCGGTGGGCGATGTCGACACCGTCGCCCGCGAGCTCCACGCCCGGTGGTCACCGGTGGCGGGGCGCATCTCGCCCTACACCACCTACGACCCACCGCCGGAGTTGCGCACCGAGCTCCTCGGCGCGCTCCGATCGCACGCCTGACGACGCGAGGCTCAACCGCCGAAACGCGGCGGCCGCTTCTCCAAGAAGGCGGCGACGCCTTCGCGGGCGTCGGCCGTTGCGAACAGGTCCCGTCCGACCCGCTGCTCGAGCTCGATCGCAGCAGGGAGTTCGAGCGCTGCACCGTCGGCGACGAGCCGCTTCGCCGCGACGATCGCCTCGCGCGGCCCGGCACACAAGGTCTGGGCGAGGTCGAGCGCCGCATCGAGTGCCGCGCCGGGTTCGACCGGGCGCTCGCAGAACCCGTACCGGAACCCGTCCTCCGCCGTGAGCGGTTCGCCGGTGACGAGCAGACGAAGGGCGACGCTGCGAGGCAGCAGGCGCTGCGCTCGCTGTGTCCCACCGAGACCGGGCAAGAGACCGAGCTTCACCTCGGGGAGCCCGAATCGCGCCTTCGACGACACGACTCGCAGATCACACGCCATCGCCAGCTCGCATCCGCCCCCGAAGGCGACTCCTTCGACCGCAGCGATGACGACCTGCGGAAGCGCGGCGATCGCCTCGACCGCACGGCCGAGATGGCGGATGAAGCCGTGGAACTGGTCGGGGGACGTCAGTGCCCCGAACTCGGCGATGTCGGCGCCGGCACAGAACGCCTTGCCGCCCGCGCCGGCGACGACGACGGCACCGATGTCGGCATTCGCCGAGATCTCCGCTGCGATCGCGAGCAACCGGTCGGCCATCGCGGTGTTGAACGAATTGTGCACCTCGGGCCGGGTCAAGGTGACGACGGCAACGCCACGTTCGTCGACAGCCAGATCGGCCTCTGCGGCGGTCATTGCGCTGCTCCCACTCGTCACTCCCCACTCCTGATCGTGCCACCTGATGGTCGCACGTTGAATTATCCATCGAATTAATCGACATCCGCCGCCTCAACAGCAAGTCGGGCTTCGGGCTCGCCTACGTTGGCGGCGTGACCAGCCCGTTCAGCGTCGGCACCCCATGGGCTTTTCGTGTGCCGAAGACGGCCGATCTCGTGGCGCAGCACATCCGACGTCAGATCGTTCTCGGGCGATTGAGCGAAGGCGATTCACTCCCGCCGGAGGGTGTGCTCATGCACGACTTCGGCATCTCCAGACCGAGCCTGCGCGAAGCCGTGCGGATCCTCGAGTCCGAGGGGCTCATCACCGTCAGGCGTGGCGCCCACGGCGGCGCGCGCGTGTTGCGCCCGTCCGCCGACGTCGCGGCCCGGTACGCGAGCGTCGTGCTGCAACACCGGGGTACCCCGCTGTCTGATGTGCTCGACGCCCGTTCCATCGTCGAGACGCCGGCGGCACGGCTCGTGGCCACTCGGCGCGACCGGCGGCGCGCCGCGAAGGAGTTGCTGCACCTCGTCGACCACACGCCCTCGGCTGAACTCAGCCGGGGCCACGCGTTCAACGCCAAGCTCGTCGAGCTCACAGGGAGCCGCACACTGAAGCTGCTCACCACGATGCTCGAGGACATCATCAACGCCGCAGCCGAAGCAGCGATCGGCGGTGCGCACGTCGCCGTCGACGTCTTCGTGCGCGAGTCGGACCGGTCGCGGCGATCGCTGATCACGGCGATCGGCGAGGGTGACGCCGACGGGGCGGAGCGAGCGTGGCGCGAGCACCTCGATGCCGAGCGGGGGCTACTGACCGAGGGCAGCGATCGCGCGCTGGCCGACGTGTTCCCGAGCCAGACCGGCAAGAACGCCGAACTCGTCGCCGCCCGGCTACGGCGCAGCATCGTCACCGGCGAACTGGGCGAGAACGACCAGGTCCCGGCCGAGGCCCACCTGACGCAGCAGTTCGGCGTCTCCCGACCGACGCTGCGTGAGGCGTTTCGCATCCTCGAGAGCGAGGGGCTGATCGAGGTCCGGCGCGGGGCGCACGGCGGGGCGCGCATCAAGCTGCCGACCGAGGATGCCGTAGCCCGCTACGCGTGCCTGCTGCTCGAGTACGACCGAGCCACCGTCGCCGACGTCAGCACCGTGCGCGCGCTGCTCGAGCCGTCGTGCGCATCGAGGATCTGCGCCCGACACGACACCGTCGCCGTCGCGAAGCTGACCGAGGCCGTCGATGCCACCGACGCCGTCGTCGATCCGGTGGCACGCCTCGACGCACAGCACTCCTTTCACATGCTGCTGGTCGAACTCGCCGGCAACCGGACGATCGGCCTGCTCCACGCCGCGTTGCAGCAGATCCTCGAGGCAGCGGGGCGACGCAGCGCAGCCGTTCCCGGACCGGCCAGCGAGGCTGCCCAGCACGAAGGGGCGCGCTCGCACCGGCGGCTGGTCGAGTTGATGCAGCGTGGCGAGGCGGAGCGCGCCGAGCAGTTGTGGCGCCGACATCTCGAGGCCACGACGACCTACCTCGAACGAACCGGGTCGGTACTCGACGTACTCGCACTGCGCTGACGCGAGGTCAGGCGTCGCGTCCCTTCGTCAAGCGCACCGGGGAGTAGGTCATGACGACCGTTCCATCCTGGTTGACGACCTGGTTGCGAGTGGTGACGACACCGCGGCCGCCAGTCGAGGTCGGTCGCTGCTCGACGACCTCGACGACCACCGTGATCGTGTCGCCGACGTAGACGGGAGCGTGGATCGTGAGGTCGGTACCGAGGAAGGCGAGGCCGGTGCCGTGGATCGAGCCGCTCTGGATGACGAGACCTTCGGCGAACGAGAACGTCATCATGCCGGGCGCAAGGCGACCCGAGTACCCTGCCGCCGCCGCCGCGCGGGCATCGAGGAACAGCGGCTCGTTCACGCCGGCGAGCGTCACGAATGCGTGTACGTCGGCCTCGGTGATGGTCCGGCTGTCGGTGCGGAACGTGAACCCGGGCGTCATCTCCTCCCAGGTCCGACCGTGCATGAGCGTCGGGATCGCAGCGAGATCGGGGGGATTCGGGGCGGCGGTCACGGTCCGAGCGTAGTTGTGCAGTCCGGCCCCAAGAGAAATATCATCCAATTGAATGCACCTGGGCCTGTCAGACGAACAAGAGCTGCTGCGCGACACCGCGAGAGCGTTCGTCGACCGTACCTGCCCGCCGGAACGGGCCAAGGAGTGGGACGAGGCGTACCACTTCCCGCCCGAGCTCATCGAGGGGTTCGCCGAGCTGGGGTGGTTGGGCCTCCCGCTTCCCGAGTCGGCCGGGGGCGGGGGCGGCTCGGCCGTCGAGCTCGTCATCATCGGCGAGGAGCTCGGGCGAGCGAGCCTCGACGTCGCGCAGTGTTACATCCTGACGTTGATGGCCGCGCTGGTGATCGACGGTCACGGCACCGCAGCGATGCGTGCCGACCTCCTGCCCCGGATCATCGACGGCGAGCGCCGGCTCTCGATCGGGATGTCCGAGCCCGACGCCGGCTCCGACGTCGCTGCGCTGCGCACCACCGCGGTCGTCGACGGCGGGGAGTTCGTCGTCAACGGTCAGAAGATGTGGTGCACCGGGGCGGGTCTCTCTGGCACCGACATCCTCGCCTACGTGCGCACGACCCCCGGTGGCAAGAAGCACGAGGGCATCTCGGCGATCCTCATCGACCCGGCCTCCGACGGGGTCACGCTGCGCCGGATCCCGACCCTCGCCCGCCACATCCTCGGGACCTACGAGGTGTTCCTGACCGACGTACGCGTGCCGGCCGATCGGCTCGTCGGACCGCTCGACGGTGGATGGGGCGTGATGCTGTCGGGCATCGACCTCGAACGCGTCCTCATCTCGGGCGGATACGTGGGCGCCGCCCAGGCGACGCTCGACGAGGCGCTCGCACACGCCAAGTCGCGCATCCAGTTCGGCCGGCCCATCGGCGAGTTCCAGGCGCTCACGCACGCCCTTGCAGACCTGCAGACCGAGATCGACGCCGCCCGACTGCTGGTCCATCGCGCCGCGTGGCTCCACAGCGTCGGCAAGCCGTGCACTCGGGAGGCATCGATGGCGAAGCTGAAGGGCTCCGAGACCTACGTCGCCGCGGCTCGTCTCGGCATGCAGATCTGCGCGGGCATGGGGTTCTCGACCGAGAGCGTCATGAGCTTCCGCTGGCGCGAGTCGATCGTGGCGCCGATCTCCGGTGGCACCAGCCAGATCCAGCGCAACGCGATCGCCCGCTCGATGGGCCTGCGCGGCTACTGACCAGCGACGAGTTCGCGCTTGAGCACCTTGCCGGTCGAGTTGCGCGGCAACTCGACGAGGAACTCCCACCGCTGCGGCACCTTGAACCCAGCGAGCACCTCGCGGGCGAACGCGCGCAACTCGTCGGGCGTCGGCGCCGCACCCGCTCCGGCGACGACCACGTAGGCGACGACCGACTGGCCGAGTCTGCGGTCGGGGACGCCGACGACGGCGACGTCGGCGACACCCGGGTGACGCCGCAGCACCTCCTCGACCTCGGCGGGATACACGTTCTCGCCGCCCCGGATGATCATGTCGCCCTTGCGTCCGGCCAGCGTGAGGTATCCGTCCGCGTCGATCGAACCGAGGTCGCCCGTGTGCAGCCAGCCGTCGGCAGCGGGCTGCATCATGTGCTCGGCCCGGGCCAACACCTCACCGATCCCGTCGGCATCGGGTTCGAGGATGCGAAGGGTGACCCCCGACGCTGCCCGCCCGGCCGACCCCAGCAGGCGTTCGTCACCGGCGGCCGCCCGTCGGTGGTCGTCGGTGGTCAGCACCGAGATCGGGCTGCCCTCGGTCTGACCGTAGATCTGCACGAGGTCGACACCCGGCAGCGCGTCGAGCAGGCGCCGCAGCGTGCCGGGGTCGATGCGCGACGCGCCGTACTGGAGGCACTGGAGGGCACCGGGCACGAGACGACCCTCGTCGAGCAACTGCTCGATCATCGACGGCACGAGCAGCGCGTTCGTCGCACCGCGACCGATCACGTCCTCCCAGGCATCGGCGCTGAACTGCGCGAGCGGGCACACTGCGGCCCCCGAACCGAGCGCCACGAAGAGCATGCCGAGGCCGGCGATGTGGTGGAACGGCGATGCGGTCGCGTACACCCTGCCGGGGCCCAGCCCCGTGAGGCCCGCGTTCACGCGGGTCCGGAGCAGCAGTCGGTGCTGCGGATACGGAACGGGCTTGGGCTGTCCGGATGTCCCGGACGTGTGCAGGATCGCCGCCGCGGAGTTGCGGTCGAGCTCAGGCGACACCCGGAAGTCGCTCGCGTCGCCGACGCCGAACGCAGGGTGCACGACCACCTCGATCGACGTTCCCTCGACAGCGCGGCGAGCCAGGTGGGCAGCAGCCGGCTCGACGACGAACAGAGCGGGCCCGAGCACATCGAGGATCCGCCGCAGTTCGGCGGGGGTTGAACGGACGGCGAGCGGGGCGAGCGGACGCCCGCTTGCGGCGCCGGCGATCGCGAGTGCGAACGCCTCCCGTGTGGTCGACACGAGGGCGGCGACGGGCCGGCGGGAGGGCGCGCCGGCCGCGTCGAGCCACCCGCCGGCGGTGACAGCGAGCCCCGTGAGCTCGCGTGACGTCACCGTCCGATCGCGTTCGACGACTGCGGGCAGATCGTCGAACGCCCGACGTACGTATGCTTCGATCCACGTCTCGTCGCCGTCGGTGTCGTGCGCCCCGTCGCCGACGTCTCCCCCAACGTTTTTCCCGACGTTCCGCATGATGGCGCAATAATATGCCTCATTCTCCGACGCACTAGTGTCGGGCGGGTGAGCACCGACTACGAGAGCCTCTACCCCTCGTTCCGATACGACCGGCCCGCCGACGGCGTGCTGCGCATCACGTTCGACGCCCCGGGCCTCAACTCGGTCGGCCCCGAAGCTCACCGCGAGATCGCCGACGTCTGGCTCACCGTCGACCGCGACCCCGAGGTCCGCGTCGCCATCCTTCAGGGGGCCGGGAGAGGATTCTCCGCCGGAGGCAGCTTCGAGCTGCTCGACGGGATCATCAACGACTACGAGATTCGCACTCGCGTCATGCGCGAGGCACGCGATCTCGTCTGGAACGTCATCAACTGCTCGAAGCCGATCGTGTCGGCGATCCACGGCCCGGCGGTGGGCGCTGGGCTCGTGGCCGGCATCCTCGCCGACATCTCGATCGTCGGTCGCACGGCACGGATCATCGACGGCCACACCCGGCTCGGCGTCGCTGCGGGAGACCACGCAGCCGTGTGCTGGCCGCTGCTCGCCGGGATGGCGAAGTCGAAGTACTACCTGCTCACCTGCGACACCCTCACGGGCGAGGAGGCCGAGCGCATCGGCCTCGTGTCGCTCTGCGTCGACGACGACCAGGTCCACGACCGGGCGCTCGAGGTGGCCGTCCAGCTGGCCGGCATGGCGCAGTCGGCGCTGCGGTGGACCAAGCACAGCTTGAACCACTGGTACCGCCAGGCCGGACCGGCGTTCGATGCATCGCTCGGTCTCGAGTTCTACGGTTTCGGTGGGCCCGACGCCGCCGAGGGCTTGGCCTCGCACCGTGAGAAGCGTCCACCGGTGTTCAACGGTCCCACATCCGAATGACGCACCAGGAGATCGACATGACCAGCCAGCAACGAGTCGCCATCGTCACCGGTGGCGCGCGCGGCATCGGCGCCGCGATCTGCGACGCACTCGCTCGCGACGGATGGGCAGTTGCGGTCTGGGACCTCGACCTCGAGGCGGCACAGGGTCGCGCCGAGGCGCTCACCGCGGCACACGATGTGCGTGCCCACGCTGTCCGCGTCGACATCTCGTCGGTCAAGCAGGTGAACGACGCTGTCGCCGAGGTCGAGGCCGGCCTCGGCCCGGTCGAGGCCCTCGTCAACAACGCCGGTATCGACGTGATCAAGCCGTTCGTCGACTCGACCGAGGACGAATGGGATCGCATCATCGCGGTCAACCTGAAGGGCACGATCGTGTGCTGCCGAGCCGTACTCGACGGCATGCTCGAGCGGGGCAGCGGTCGGATCGTCTCGATCGCCTCCGACGCGGGACGCGTCGGATCGTCGGGCGAGGCCGTGTACTCGGCCACGAAGGGCGCAGTGATCGCATTCACCAAGACCCTTGCGCGAGAGGTGGCCCGCCAGAACGTCCGCGTCAACTGCGTGTGCCCCGGCCCCACCGAGACCGCACTGCTCGGCCAGGTCGCGGAGTACTCCGAGAAGCTGTACGCGGGGCTGTCCCGTGCCATCCCGCTCGGCCGTACCGCCCAGCCGGAAGACGTCGCCCCCGCTGTCGCGTTCCTCCTGAGCGACGGGGCCGGCTACATCACCGGCCAGACGCTGTCGGTCAGCGGCGGCTTGACGATGGCGTGACGCCTGCCGAGGTCACTTCGGCAGACCGAGCACGGTCTCGCCGAGGATGTTGCGCTGCACCTGCGACGTCCCGGCGTAGATGGTGCCGGCGGTCGCGTTGTAGAACGCGCCGACCCACGACCCGGTCGTGTTGGGCGCACCGGGATCGTCGGCGCGATACGCCCTCAGCGGCAGCCGACCGTCGACGACCATCGCGTCCGCCCCGAGCACGTCGAGCGCCAACTGCGTGACACGCCGGTGGTACTCGCTCCAGTACAGCTTGGAGATCGACGCCTCCGGCCCGAGCGTGCCGCTGACCAGCACCTGGTGGAGGATCCGCTGCCCGAGGAACCGCATGATCTCGCAGCGCGTGTACGCGTCGGCGAGCCGCTGGCGCATCACGGGGTCGCTGGCGGTGCCACGCTCGGCGGCCATCGCGAGCAACCGGTCGAGCTCGGCACGGAACAGGATCGGATTCGTGGCCGCCTCCTCACCGCGCTCGAGCCCGAGCAACGTCATCGCCACCGACCAACCGCCACCCACCTCGCCGACCACGTGGTCGGCAGCGGTGACAGCACCGGTGAAGAAGACCTCGTTGAACTCGCTCTCGCCCGACAACGCCCGGATCGGGCGCACCTCGACCCCGGGCTGGTCCATCGGTACCAGCAGGAAGGTGATGCCCTGATGTGGGCGCGCCGGGCGCGGGTCGGTGCGCGCGAGCAGGAAGATCCAGTTCGCTTCACGCGCCCGCGACGTCCAGGTCTTCTGGCCGTCGACGATCCACTGGTCGCCGTCGAGGCGCGCCGCACATCGCAAGCCGGCGAGGTCGGAGCCGGCAGCCGGCTCGGAGTACCCCTGGCACCACCGGTCCTCGCCGCTCAGGATGCGCGGCAGGAAGTGCCGCCGCTGCTCCTCGGTCCCCCATCGCAGCAGGGTGTTGCCGAGCATCTTGATGCCGAACGTGTCGTTCGAGCCCATCGCCGGCACACCGGCCCGAGCCAGCTCCTCGACGAGCACCACCTGGTCGGCCTTGTCCCGACCGGCGCCGCCGTATTCGACCGGCCACGTGATCCCGAGCAGGCCGTTCGCGGCCAGGCGCGCCCGCCAGTCGGCCACGAACGCGTCGGCCTCCGCGTGCGAGGCGATCGCGCCGATGCCCGCCCAGTCGACCGGCAGGTTCTCGGCAAGAAAGCCGCGGACGACGGCGCGGAAGTCGTCGGCGCCCACCGCGTCAGGCACCCATCGACAGGCCACCGTCGACGGTGACGACGGAGCCGGTGACGTATGAGGCGCGCTCGTCCAACAGGAACAGCACAGCGTGTGCGAACTCGGCCGGGTCGCCCCGGCGTCCGAGCGGGATCAACGAACGGATGGCCTCCTGGGCGTTCGGGTCCATGGCGTTGACCATGTCGGTCTCGAACACCCCGGGCACGATCGCGTTGACGGTGATCCCCTTGCGCATCACCTCGCGGGCGAGCGAACGGGTGAGGCCGAGCAACCCGGCCTTCGCGGCGCCGTAGCCGGCTCCCACCGGGCTGCCCATCACGGCCGTGACCGAGCTGACGTTCACGATCCGGCCGAAGCCGCGCTCGATCATCGGCGCCAGCACCGCCTGCGCCAGATAGAACGACGCGGACAGGTTCACCCGGAGTGCGAGGTCCCACTCGTCGAGCGTCATGCGCCGCGCAGCGTTCTCCAGCAGCAGGCCGGCGTTGTTGACGAGGTGATCCACAGCGCCGTACCGCGCGAGCACGTCGGCGACGAGTTCGCGACATGCGGCCGGATCGCCGACGTCGCAGCGGTGCAGCGACACCGTTCCGGCGCGACCTGCGAGCCGCTCCGCCAACGCCACCGCCGCTGCGTCATTGCCGACGTACACGGCAGCGACGTGTGCGCCCTCGTCGACGAGGCGCTCGGTCGTCGCGGCACCGAGTCCGCGCGTGCCCCCGGTGACGATGCTCACGCGCCCGGCGACTGTCATCGCGGCACCCCGGTCGTGCAGCGGAGGCGGTCGCGGACCTCGGCGACGGCCGCAACCGCCTCGGTCGTCGATCCGGCGACCGGGATGATGTTCAGGTGCGCACACCCTGCCTCGACGAACGGCGCCAACGCATCGGCGACTGCGGCCGGCGTGCCCCACGGGCTCCAGCGCTCGAACTTCTCGAACGGCGTGCGGTACAGGCCCTCCATCGCACCGGCGAGCCGTTGGCGGGCAACCGCTGCGTCGTCGTCGAACCCGCACCACACGTGCAGACCGTGCGACCACGCCACGCCGTCGCGGCCGGCGTCGGCGGCGTACTGCTCGACGGCGGCGATCGAACGAACGTACCGCTCCGCAGTGGTCCAGAGCGCGAGATAGCCGTCGCCGTACCGCCCCGCACGACGGAGCGCAGCCTCGGATCGACCCCCGACGACGATCGGCACGGGCACCATCGGCTTGGGCAGCACGGCGACCCCGTCGAGATCGAAGAACTCGCCGCGATGGGTCACCACGCCGCCGGCGAGCAGCGCCCGCACGATCGAGAGCGACTCGTCCATCCGGCGCCCTCGGGTGGTCGGGTCGACCCCGCAGGCCCGCACCTCGGAGGGGTCTTCACCGCCGACGCCCACGCCGAACACGAACCGACCAGGGGCGAGCTCGACGAGCGAACACACCTGACGGGCGACGAGCACGGGGTGGCGCAGCGGGAGGAGGTAGACCGCAGTCTGCACGTCGAGGTCACACAGCGCGGCGAGTGCTGCTGCCTGCACGAGGCCGTCGAATCCGGTCCCGCCGTGGAACGTCACGTGGTCTCCCACGCACACGCGATCGATGCCCGACGCCTCGACGGCGGCGATCGCCGCCCGCAGCGAACCTGCGCCGGCGCCGAACTGCTCGTGCGGGATCCGGATGCCGATGGTCGGCTGGCTGGGGGCGGTCACGCCCACACCGACCGGACCCGTGAGAACCGCATAATCATGTAGCGATTCATACCACCACGGAGCGACGCACACCACCACAGAGCGGAACGGCGTTCCGCTGTCGGCCCTTCGACGGCGCGACCAGCGCGTTTACGCTCGCACCCATGGCCGACAAGCTCTGGACCCACTCCGGTGACTCACACTTCATCGAACCCGACGACCTGTGGCAGACCATCCTGCCCAAGGAGTTGGCCGACCGGATGCCGAAGACCACGAAGCTCAACGACGCGGAGGAACTGGTCGAGGTCGATGGCACCTCGTTCACGCGCGCGATCCCGAAGATCATGCTCGCCCGCAACGCGGAGACGGGTGAGACGATCATCGAGATGTCGAGCCGCCCGCCGGGGGCGCGCGACATGAAGCAGCGCCTGGTCGACCTCGACCAAGAAGGTGTGTGGGGCGAGGTCGTGTACGCCTCGATCGGCATGTGGTCGGCGCTGATCGAGGACCCTGCGCTCGTGAAGGCGGCCGCTCACGCCCAGAACGAGTGGATGGTGTCCGAGATCCAAGGCGTCGCGCCCGACCGCATGGTCGCCCCCGGGCTGATGCCGATGCTCGATGTCGACGACGCCGTCGCCGAGGTGCACCACTGCGCCGAGATCGGCCTGCACGCGGTGAGCGTCCCGGCCGGTCGCCCGCCCGGGCGTCAGGATCTCAACCACGCCGAGTGGGACCCGCTGTGGCAGGCGTGCCAGGACACCGGGATGGTCGTCGCGATCCACATCGGATCGGCCGGCGTCGACCAGTCGAACCAGTTCCGCGGTCGCGGTGGCGCCTTGATGAACTACGTGGAGTCGCTGCGCGACGGCCAGTACACGGCGATGAAGCTCGTCACGTCCGGCGTATTCGACCGCTGCCCCGACCTCCGCGTGCTCATCTCCGAGAGCGGCGCCACCTGGTTGGTCTACATGGCCGACAAACTCGACGAGGCCTACCGGCAGCACAGCATGTGGGTCAGCCCCAAGCTCGAGCGCAAGCCGAGCGAGTACCTGTACTCGAACGTCTACACGAGCTTCCAGCACGACCGCTCGGCTCCTGCGACGAACTGGGCCCACGGCTACCAGAACGCAATGTTCGGCAGCGACTACCCGCACCTCGAGGGCACCTTCGGCCACACGCAGGAAACCCTGCAGGAGCTGTTCGGCGATGTGGCCCCCGAGGTCAGCGAGCGCCAGCGGATCGGCGCGTTCAGCGAGCTGTTCCCGCACGTGTCGGCACCCCCCGCCGCTTGACGAACGCACTAGATTCAGTCATTCAGGGCACCGAACTCGGTCGGCCCGTCACGCGACATATCGAGGGGGACCCGTGTCCGACAATCGTGCAGCGATGCAGGAGAACATCTTCCGCACCATGACGGTCATGGGCTTGGCCTGGTCCGATCCCGAGCTGCAGAGTTCGCACGAGAGCGCCTGCCCGCACCAGATGTACGCCGACCTGCAGCAGCGCGGCGCGGTGCGCCCGCTCGGCACCGATGGACAGAACGTCTCGCTGCACACGATGGCCGACGTGCTGTTCGTGACGCGGCATCCGGCGGTCGAGCAGGGGTCGAAGTACCTCGGCAGCGACCGCCCGGCGATCCCCCTCGGGCTCGACGGTGCGATCCACAAGAAGTACCGCCACCTGATCGACCCGATCTTCACCGCGAAGCGGGTGGCACCGCTCGCACCCCGGGTCCGCGAGCTCGCCAACGAGCTGATCGACGCGTTCGTCGATCGGGGCGAGGTCGAGGCCCACGGGAGCTGGTGCGAACCGCTGCCGTCGACGATCTTCCTGTCGATCATGGGCTTGCCGATGGCCGATCTGCACGACTTCATCAAGTTCAAGTCGATGACGCTCAGCGGCGGGACGAGTGCCGATCTCACCGACGAGCAGCGTCTCGCCAACAGGATCGAAGCGGTCACGTGGATCCAGGGCTACTTCAACGCGAGTCTCGACGAACGCGAGGGGCAACCCCCCCGCGACGACATCATCGGTCAGCTGCTGACCGCCGAGGTCGACGGTGATCGCCTCACCCGCCAGGACGTGCTCGACATCCTCGGCTTGTTCATGATCGCCGGCCTCGACACCGTCGCTGCGTCGCTCGCGTGCTTCCTGAGCTTCTTCGCCCGCCGCGCCGACGAACGGCAGATCATCCTCGACGACCGCACGCTGTTGCGCCCGGCGGTCGAGGAGCTGATGCGGTTCGAGTCGCCGGTGAGCGAGGGGTTCCGCATCGCCACCGAGGAGATCACGCTGCCGAGCGGCACGACGGTCCCCGCGGGCACGTGGATGCACATCTCCTGGGCGGCGGCGAACCTCGACCCGGCCGTGTTCGCCGACCCGCTGACCCCCAACCTGCGGCGCGAGCCGAACCCGCACATCGGGTTCGCGAGCGGATACCACCGCTGCCTCGGCTCTCACCTCGCCCGCATGGAACTCATCAACGCGATCGACGTGTGGCACGAGCGGATCCCCCACTACCGCATCGCCACCGATGAGCCGCTGCGCTACACCGGCAACCCCCGCGCCCCCCACTCCCTCCCCCTGGCCTGGTAACCCTGACCTGGTAACCCTGACCTGGTAGCCCTGGCCTGGTAACCCTGACCTGGTAGCCCTGGCCTGGCGTCACGACAGGCGGCGGAGGACGTTGGCGGTCACGCGCCGCACCGTCTCGTCGCGATCGAGGCCGTAGGCCCAATCGGTCGACCCGACGTTGAACACCGTGCCTGCACCGCGTGTGAACGCGGCGACGACGCTGCTGTTGTGCGCGATCTTCGCGGTGTGTTCGGGGGCAGCGCTACCGAACAGCACCGTCGCCACGCTCTCGAGATCGCCCGGCCCGGTCGGGTCGGCCCACAGCGCCGCGGGGATCTCGCTGTACGTGTCGGTCTGCGACAGCAGGCGCGCCGGCGCGGTGGCCAGGATCGTCAGATCGTCCGGTGCCCCGTCTTCGTGTGTCGGCACGGGCAGACCGTGGTGGAGCGTGTAGGCGCACCCGTCGACCTCGTATCCCACCACGTACGACCCGAGGCCGAGCGCGTCGCCGTAGCACAGGCCGGTTCCCTCGAACGCCCAGTGGTCGGGCCGGTACACCGTGAATGCGCCGGAGCTGCGCGGCGTCCCGCGGCCGATGCGCGCGTAGCCGCCGCGCGTGAACGTGAGCCCGATCGTCGATGTCTCCGGGCGCCCGACGGCGGGGTCCGACCAGAAGCTGGTGAGCAGGTGCCGTTGGTCGGTGCCGGCGACCGGGTCGAGCTGGGCGGCGCGCCCCTTGAAACACACCATCGTCTCGCCGCCCTCCTCGAGGCGCACCTGCCAGAACGATGTGTTCCCCGAGAAGATCGCGTGGTTCCCGCCGCGCTCCACGAACGCGTCGACCGTGTCTCGCATCGCCCACGACCAGTACTCGTCGTGGCCGACGCTCACGAGCAGCCGGGCGCCGGCGAGTACCTCGGGATGGAGTTCGAGGTCGCTGTTGGTCGCGACGTCGATCTCGAAGCCGGCCGACTCGGCCCAGCGGATGAATCGGCGCTCCCAGTTGTGGAAGCCGCTCGACGTACACCACATCGGGTAGCGATTGGCCTCGAGATAGTCGAGGAGGCGGCCGTGCCCGGGGTCGCCCTCGGGTTCGATGCCGGCCACGCGGCCGTCGTACTCGACGCCGTCGTCGTGGCTCGGCCGGACGAGGAATCCACGCTCGATCGGCCGCTGGAACGACAGCGCGGTCGCGCCTGTATAGAGGCAGGCGCCGCCCCACTTGTTGTAGGCGTTGTAGGTGTTCGTCGACAGCACCAGCACGATGCCTGCGGGTTCGATCGCCGACGGGCGGATGACGAACAGCGCGTGGCTCTCGGCCTCGGGACCCGAGATGCCGTTCGCCCGGAAGGTGACGAGATAGGCGCCGGAGCGCCAACCGTCCGTCGGGACTCGGAAGGTCTCCGGCCAGTTCGCGCCCGTCTCGTACGCTCGATCAGCGACCGGGTGCAGCGATGCCGAGACAGATGGTGTGCTCCACACCACGTCGGGTGATGCGCCCTGGCGCGTCACTGCGACCGAGAACGTGGCCCCGCGCGACGAGCAGTGGAACGCGACCTGCTCGCCGGCAGCCCAGCTCAGCCGCGACGGGTAGCCCTCGACCGCGAGCACGATGGTGTTGCGATCGACGATCCCGGCCATCCGCCACCTCCCGGCACGACGCTACTGCGCCGATGTGCCGGATGCGGGTGACGCGATCGGTCGGGACGTGCCGAGCGATCAACCAGCGCAGAGCGGGCTCAGCAACGCCCAGGTGGCTGGCCGGCTACCGCTGAGGCAGCACCGACGGCCCGCTCCGCCGGGTTCGGCGAATGCTATAGACTTCGACGATGCACGATTTCCGTTCGGACGTCCCTGGCCTGTGCGCCCCTCCCGAGCCGTACTCGTACTCCGTCCGCGCCGGTACGACGATCTACCTCGCCGGTCAGGTGGCACTCGACGAGGCCGGCAACGTCGTGGGCACCACGCTGTCCGAGCAGGCGGTCCAGGTGTGGCGCAACATCGAGCACGTGCTCGCGGCGAACGGCGCGACCCTCGCCGACGTCGTGAAGATCACCTATTACCTGCAGGACATTCGCGACCTCCCCGGTGAGATCGAGGTTCGGCGCGGTCTGTTCGCGCCCGATCGCATGCCCGCCGTCACCGCGATCCAGGCAGCTGCACTGGGGCTCCCCGGGCTCACGGTCGAAGTCGACGTCATCGCGGTGACCAGGGATGCCTGACGACCGCGACACGGTCGAGCAGCGCCTTGCGGCGGCGGGCCTGCGAGGTCCGGCCTTCGACATCGACGCGATCACGACCGACTACATCGAGCGGATCGACATGGATCGCAGCCTCGACAGCCTGATCGGGCCAGACCGACCCAGCGGCGACAGCGAGCACCGATGATGACGATGCGCACGGTCGCCCAGATCGCGAGCGCCTTGCGTTCCGGCGACGCCACGGCGACCGGCCTCGCCGAGTCGTTCCTCGCCGCGGAGGCGGCCACCCACGAGCACCTCCACAGTTTCGTGACCGTCGACGCCGAACGCCTCATCGCTGATGCCGCACAGGCAGATCGCGAGCTCGCCGCCGGCGTCGACCGCGGCCGGCTCCACGGTGTGTTGATCGGCGTGAAGGACATCATCGACGTAGCCGGCTATGCCACTCGCTGCGGATCGCCGCTCTACCCGACCTCCGCCGCGACGACCGACGCCGAAGTGGTCACCCGCCTGCGTGCCGCCGGAGCCCTCGTCGCCGGGAAGACGACCACCCACGAACTCGCCTGCGGGGTCGTCAGCGCACCGGCCTCGAACCCGTGGAACCGCGCCCACATCCCAGGCGGGTCGAGCGGTGGATCGGGCGCTGCCGTATCGAGCGGGCTGGTGCCGATCGGGCTCGGGTCGGACACCGGCGGATCGATCCGGATCCCTGCTGCGCTCTGCGGCGTCGTGGGGCACAAGCCGACCTACGGGCTCGTGCCAGTCAGCGGGGTCGAGCCACTCTCGCGATCGCTCGACCACCTGGGCCCGCTCGGGGCGACGGTGGCGGATTGCGCCATCGCCCTCACCGTGATGGCAGGAAGCGGGAGCGACTACGCGTCCGAACTCCTGCGGGGCATCGACGGGTTGCGGCTCGGCGTGATCACCGGCGCGCCCTTCTCCCCGATGCAACCCGACGTCGCGACCGCGATCGATACGGCCGTCGATCTCTTGCGCTCACTTGGCGCTACATGCATCGAGGTGTCCATCCCGGAGCTCGCGCACACCCTCGCCGCCGAGTTCGGGATCATCCCGGCCGAGGCGTACGAGCATCACCAGGCCTCGCTCCGCGAACGAGCAGGCGACATCGACCCGTCGATCCGCAGCCTCATCGTCGCCGGAGCGGTCCTGCCGTCGACGGTCTACGACCGGGCCCTCGCTGCGCGCGACCGGATCACCGCAGCGATCCAGCACACGATGCGCGATCTTCGCCTCGACGCGCTGGTGACACCGACGTTGCCTGCGACGGCGGCAGCGAAGACCGCGTCCGAGTTCGAGTACGTCGGACTGGTCGAGCCGGTCGCCGCCTCCTACGTGCGCACGACCGCCCCGTTCAACCTCTCAGGCCAGCCAGCAACCAGCGTGCCGTGCGGTTTCGACCGCACTGGGTTGCCCATCGGGCTCCAGATCGCCGCAGCCTCCGGGGCCGACGCGCTGGCGCTCAGGATCGCCGCCGCCTACGAACAAGCCACGCCATGGTCGACCATGGCGCCACCCGACCCCGGTATCGTCTGAGCGCGAAACGGGCCGAGTTCGAACAGAGACTTCACATGGGCGTACGAGACACAGCGATCGAAGACAGCACCGTCGAGCAGGTGTTGACCTACATCCGCGAAGGCATCATCGACGGCCAGTTCCCGCCGCAGTCGAAGCTGCTCCCGAAGCAGATCGCGGAGACCTGTGGCACGAGCTTCATCCCAGTCCGCGAGGCGCTCCGCACACTCGAGTCGGAGGGCTTCGTCCACTTCGTGCACAACCGTGGGGCGTGGGTGACCCCCCTCTCGATCGCCGACCTGGAAGACGTCTACACGATCCGCATGGAGCTGGAATGTGAGGCGGTCCGACAGGCCGATCGTTTCACCAAGGAAGAGATCGCGCACCTCGACCAGATTCTGGCCCAGTCGGTCGCCGGCAACAAGAAGCACCAGAACGCCAAACTCGTCGCCCTCAACCGCGAGCTCCACTTCTCGATCTATCGCAAGGCCCACTCACCGCGCCGGATCAAACTGATCGAGCAGCTGTGGATGCACTCGACCCGGTATCAGCGCTTGTCCCTCGACTTCCGTCACGACGCCTCCGATGCCGAACACCGCAAGATCGTCAACAAGCTCCGCCGTGGAGACCACGACGGTGCCGCCGACGCGTTGCGGGCGCACCTGCAGACCACCGTCGACCTCATCCGCGAAGGTCTCGAGAGCGCCGAGCTCGCCGACGCGCGCACCGCGCAGCGCGCACGCGCCTGACCCTGGCCGTCCGCTCGCTGCGAGTACACGTATGGACGCCACGCTCGCCGGGTTCGAGGCGCAGGGCTTCGCCATCGTCCCCCCGACCGATCGGGCGCGGCTGGACCGGCTCCGCACGTCGGTGCGCGATCTCGCGTACGAGATCCTCGGGGTGGCGCCCGGCGATCACGTCGACGCCGACCTCGACCGGTTGCACGAGCACGTTGAGCCGGGTGACCCGGCCACGACGTTCCGCCTCGCGTTGACGCGTGTGATGAGCGAGCAGCTCGATGTCGGTCGTGAGGTCTTCAGCTCGTTCGAGAGCCAACTCGCGTCGCTCGTCGGCGTCGATGTGCTCGCCCAGCGCGTGCCGAACGTCGTGTTCCAGCCACCCGGCGATCCACGCCCCACCGAGCTGCACCGCGATGCGCCGGCGAACTCGCCCTACGAGGTGGTGGTGTGGTTGCCGCTCGTCGACTGTGCAGGAACCAAGAGCATGTACCTGCTCGACCGCTCGGCGTCGAGCGAGGTGCTCGACTTCCATCGCGCACATCCCGACGATGCCGACGGCTTCCAGCGCCTGCTCGACGAACGCGCCGTTCTGATGGACGTCCCTTACGGCCACGCGCTGCTGTTCTGGCCGGGTCTGTTCCACGGCTCGCTCGTGAACCGTGAAGCCGACTCGCGCCTGTCGCTCAACATCCGGTTCAAGCACCTGTTCGCCCCGCTCGGCATGAAGGACCCGTTCCGCTACTTCACGGTGCTCCACACGTCGCCCCTCACTCGACTCGGTCTCGCGTTCGAACGCGCCGAGGGCTGATGGCCGAGCGATACGTCGGCGTGCTGCTCGAGTACGCATCGGCGACCAACCCCGAACCCGGGGTTGCGCGCGCACCGACCCACGGCGAGCAGGTGCGAGCGCTTGATCGGTTCGCCGAACGGCTGGGCGGGCGGCTGATCGCGAGCGTCACGGCCCGGCAGGGTGCCGGCCTCGAGCGCGCTGCCGTCGCTGACGTGGAGGCGGCTCAGCCCGCCGGGTTGCTGATGCTCACGATCGATGCGCTCAGGACCGACCGCACCATCGATGTCGACATGCTCGACCGCCTCTGGGGGATCGCCGGCGAGATCGGCCTCCTCATCGAGGACGAGCATTTCGTTGACGACGCAACGTTCGAAGATTATATAGTCATGGTGATGTCGATGAATCACGTACGAGCTCGCGACGCATCGCCCGACTGGGCAGCGTTCGTCGGTCGGTCGGACCGATCGTGAAACGTCGATGGGTCAAGGTCGGCATCGCCGTCGTGGTCGTGGGTGCGCTCGTCGCGATCCTCGGACCACTGATCTACGCACAGTTCAACGACTCCCCCGACACGCTCGTGTCGCAGCGGCTCGTGAACGACACGATGATCGCCGCGGCCGATCTCGAAGGAACGTGGCAGGTGAGTGAGGGATCGGTCGTCGGCTATCGCGTCGAGGAGAAGATCGGGCTCGCCGAGGTCGAGGGCGTCGGGCGGACCGAAGCGATCACCGGGGTCTTCCAGGTCACCGCCGGCGTGCTCGAGAGCGCGACGTTCGAGGTCGACATGGCGACGTTCGCGAGCGACCGCGGCCAACGCGACGACCAGTTCCGCACGCGCATCATGGACGTGGCGACGTTCCCCACGTCGACGTTCACGCTCACCGAGCCGGTGACGCTGCCCACGTCGACCGAGGTCGCCACCATGGAGCCGTTCATCGCCCGCGGTGACCTGCAGCTGCGCGGCACGACGAAGCCCGTCGCCGTCGAGATGTTCGCCGCGATCGACGAGGGCCGACTGCGACTCACCGGCTCGACCGAGATCGTGTTCTCCGAGTGGGAGATCCCCAACCCGTCGCTCCCGGCCGCGTTCATCTTCACCAGCGACACCGGGACGCTCGAGTTCGACCTGCTCTTCGTCCCCGGCGAGTCGTAACGCCCGATCACACGAACATACAGGAAGCGAGGCCCGCCATGCCGTTCACGTCGCTCGACACCGGGATGGACATGTACTACGAGGTGGAGGGTTCCGGCCCGCCCCTGTTGCTGATCATGGGCACGGCGGCGAGCCACGACACCTGGGCAGCACAGGTCGCCGCCTACCGCGACCGGTACACGGTCATCACCTACGACGCACGCGGGACCGGCCAATCCACCCACACGACCGATCCCACGGCGTACACGATGCGCTCCCTCGCCGAGGACGCCGCGGCGCTGATCCGGCACCTCGACACCGGCCCGGTCCACCTGTCCGGGCTGTCGCTCGGGTCGGCGACGTCCCAGGAGTTCGCGATCAACCACCCCGACCTGGTGCGGACGCTGCAGCTGCACTGCACGTGGGGTTACTCCGACACCTGGTTCTGCCGGATGATCGACACGATGGAGGTTCCCGTCCTCCAGGACGACATGGACATGTACATCAAGCTCGCGATGATGTGGGTCGCGAGCCCCACGTTCGTCAACGACATGCCCGAGGAACTCGCAGCGTGGGAGCGGGCGTTCATCGCCGAGAATCCGCACCCACCGTCACGTCACGGCATCCTCGGGCACTTCCACGCCGACAAGACCCATGACACCCTCGATCGCCTCGCGTCGATCACCGTGCCGACCCTGATCACCTCGGGCGAGGTCGACGGGCAGGTCCCGACCCGCTACGGGCGCGCCGTCCAGGAGCGGATCGCCGGTTCCGAACTCCACGTGTTCACCGGCCCGCAGTCGAGCCACATCGCGTTCTCCGAGATGCCCGACGAGTGGAACCGCTTCACCCTCGAGTGGCTCGACCGGGTCACCTGAGCACGGTGGCGACGCGCCAGTCGCCGCTCACACGGCGAGGATGCGGCGGATCTCCGCCACCAGGTCCGCAGCACCGGGCACGATCGCCGGTTCGAGCGTCGGGCTGAACGGGATCGGCGCCGACCGCGCGCCGAGCCGATGGGTGCGCAGCTGTGACTGGTCGGGCACGCACTCGCGGACCTGGGCGAGGATCTCGGCGCCGAACCCGCCGAACGTCCAGCTCTCGTGAGCTGCGAGCACCACGCCCGTGCGAGCCGCGGACGCCGCGATCGTGGCCACGTCGAGCGGGACGAGGCTGCGCAGGTCGACCACCTCGACCGACACGCCCAGGGACGCGAGCTCCTCCGCTGCGACGAGCGCGTGGTTGACCATGTTCGAGTACGTGACCACGCTGATGTCGGAGCCGGGCCGCACGATCTTCGCCGAGCCCAACGGCACGACATGATCCCCGTCGGCCACCTCGGAGCGTTGACCCGTGATCTGCTTGTGCTCGAGGTAGACCACCGGATCCGGATCGGCGATCGCCGCCCTCAGCAGGCCCTTCGCATCGTCCCCGTTCGACGGCGCCACCACCTTCAGCCCGGGCACGTTGCAGAACATGCCCTCGAGGCTCGACGAGTGCTGGGCCCCGGACGACCCGCGCACGCCGTCGGACGCCCGCAGCACGATCGGCACCGAGACCTGACCGCCGAACATGTAGCGGAACTTCGACGCCTGGTTGACGATCTCGTCCATCGCGCCGAGCGTGAACTCGACGAAGCTCATTGATGCGACGACCTTCAGCCCGGCCGCTGATGCGCCGACCGCCATGGCGACGATCAGTGACTCGGAGATCGGCATGTCGACCACCCGTTCGGGGCCGTACCGGTCGACGAGTCCACGGAACTGGCCGAAGTTGCCGCCCCAGCTGATGTCCTCGCCGATCACCACGACGTTCGGATCCTCGTCCATCGCGTACTGCATCGCTTCGAGCGTCGCCTGCCCGAACGTCATCCGCCGGCTGCCCATCACGAACCCGCCTCGGTGAAGACGTCGCGCATCGCGGTCGCGGGATCGGGGAACGGCGCCGCTTCCGCGAACTGTTGCGCTGCGTCGATCCGGGCCTCGACGGCGAGGCGGACGTCGGCGATCTCGGACTCGGTGACGACGCCCGCAGCGACGATGTGTGCCGTGAACCGTTGGATCGGATCCTGCTCGGAGCGGCTCGCGGCGACCTCCTCGCGCGAGCGGTACTGCTCGGCATCGCCGACGTAGTGCCCGCTGTGGCGGTACGTCGCCATGTTGATCAGCGTCGCCCCTCCGCCGGAGCGGGCGCGAGCGACGGCCCGGTCGGTCGCGTCGATGACGGCCAGGAGATCGTTGCCGTCGATGCTGTCGCCCTCGATGCCGTACGCCGCGGCACGCACCGAGATGTCGGCGACGGCGGTGGTCCGGGACGCCGCCGTGAACTGTGCGTACCGGTTGTTCTCGCACACGAACACCACCGGCAACGCGTGGACACCGGCGAAGTTGAGCGCTTCGTGGAACGTCCCCTTGTTCGCGGCACCGTCACCGAAGAAGCACACGGCAACCTGCTCGCGGCGCTGGTAGCGGGCGGCGAACGCCGCCCCGACCGCGATGCCGAAGCCTCCGCCGACGATCCCGTTGGCACCGAGCATGCCGATCGAGAAGTCGGCGACGTGCATCGACCCGCCCCGCCCGCCGCAGGCTCCGGCGGCCTTGCCGTACAGCTCCGCGAAGATCGCGTCGAGCTCGATCCCCTTCGCGATCGCGTGGCCGTGGCCACGGTGGGTCGAGGTGATGCAGTCGGCACGATCGAGGCGGCTGCACACCCCGGTTGCGATCGCCTCCTGGCCGGCGCACGAGTGCACGAAACCGGGGAGCAGGCCCTGCTTGAACAGCGCCTCGATACGGGTCTCGAAGGCGCGGATGGTCTCCATGGTCCGCAGGAGATCGATGGCACGGGTGCGGTCGAGGGGCGAGCTGTCCATGCGTGGTCCTCAGTGGCTCGTGTACCCGCCGTCGACCACCAGCACCTGGCCGGTGATCATGCGCGACGCCTCGGATGCGAGGAACACCGCGGCGTGCGCGATGTCGGCCGGGTCGCCGAGACGGCCGAGCGGCGTTCGGGACAGGAAGTACTCACGGAGCTCGGGCTCGGTCTCCCACTGACGCCGGACGAGCTCGGTGGCGATGTGTCCCGGGGCGATCGCATTGACGCGGACGCCCGACGGGCCCCATTCGACCGCCAGCGACCGGGTCATCTGCACGATCGCCCCCTTGCTGGCCTGGTACCCGACGCTGCCGGGATAGCCGACCAGCCCGCCGATCGACGCGATGTTGATCACCGAGCCCGATCCCTGCGCCAGCATGTGCGCTCCGACCGCCCGCGCCATCGCGAACGAACCGGTCAGGTTCGTGGCGATCACACGGTCCCACTGCTCGTCGGGGTACGAGACCGCCGGTGAGCGACCGCCGATGCCGGCGCAGTTGACGCACACGTCGATGCCACCGAGGGCGGCGACGGCGCGATCGACGAGAGCAGCGATGCTCTCCCGATCGCACAGATCGACGTGCATCCTGCGGAACGGCCCGGCCGTCGACGATTCGTCGACGGGCGCAACGCCGATGTCGGCACCGATCACGTCGGCTCCCGCCTCGGCGCACGCCGTCGCGATCGCGAGCCCCAACCCGCTCTCCGCTCCCGTCACGACGACCCGCGACCCGGTGAGCGAGAACGCCGACAGACCGTTCACGACGACGCTGCGGATCCGTGCACGCGACCGATGACCGCGCCCACGACGACATCGTCGTCGGAGGCGGGCACGAGGATCTCGACCCGTCCGGTGCTCGGAGCCTCCAGCTCGATCTGCGTCTTCTCCGATTCGACGACGACGAGCGGGGCGCCGGCGTCGACGGTGTCGCCGGACGCGACGAGCCACTCGATCACCACCATGACCTCGGCCAGTCCGGCGTGCGGGATCACCACGTCGACGACGTCGCCGGCGTCAGATGTGGCCATGCTTCGCCAGCCCTTCGAGCGGGCTCATACCGAGCCGCATGTCGTCGCGGACGTGCCGTTCGATGTTCACGATCTCCTCCGCGCGCTCCAGGACGGCGACCGCATCGGCTCGGGGCACGATCAGGACGCCGTCGAAGTCGGCCACGACGATGTCGCCGGGATGCACCGTCACCTCGCCGATCCGGACCGGCTGCTGGTGGGCGACCATCTCCCACCTGCCCATGCCACTGCGCGGATTGACGTCCCGGTAGTACACCTGCAGTCCGATGTCGCGCAGCCCGGCGGTGTCGCGGAGGTTGCCGTCGAGCACCACGCCCACGCACCCGTGTTCGAGCGCCGAGTTCCCGGTGAGCTCGCCGAAGTGCCCGACGAAGTCGCCGGTGTTCTTCGACACCATGACCGAGTCGGGCCTGAGCATCGAGAAGACCTCGAGATAGGAGGCGATGCGTTGCTTGCCCTCGTCCCACGAGACCGCCGGCACGATCTCGGCACCCTCGACCGTGAACGCGACACCGACGAAGGAACGATCGGGCAGCAGCGGCCGTAACGCCGACGGCAGCACCGGCTCGGGCATCCCGAGCTCGTACATGGCGTCGCTGATCGCGGGCACGTACATGCCGCGGAAGCGGGCACAGATCTCGGAATCGGAGAGCTCGCTCATCGGGTTCCGTCCGCCCGTGACGTGAGGTAGTCGAGCGCCGCCAGCGCGTAGATCATCGCCGCCTGCGCAGCCCCGTCCTTGTGCATCGACTCGTTCGGGCTGTGCGCCCGTGGCAGGAAACCCGGCCCGAACGACGCGATGCAGGGCACGCCCGCCGCCACCTGGATGTAGGCCGCGTCGGTGGCGCCGGGGAACGCATCGAGGCGCGGCGTCCGGCCGAGAACCCGCTCGGATGCGCCGGCGAGCGACGCGACGATCGGGTCTTCGCCGTCGATCTCGGTGGCCCCGACCATCAGATACCACTCGAGTGTCGCGTCGAGATCCGGATCGGCCGCCATGGCGTCGTCGAGGAAGCGCTGCACGTCCGCCTTGACCTGCTCCTCGGTCATGCCGGGGATCGTGCGGACGTCGGTGGCGAACTCCGCTCGGCCCGGATAGACGCCGTACGTGACACCGGCCTGGGCCATCACGCCGACGTTGACGGTCGGCCCGAACCGGCAGTAGTCGTGCTCGTCGAAGGTGAGGTAGTCGCGCAGCTCGCGCTGCATCTTGAGGGCGAGCTCGGCCATCTTCAGCGTGGCGTTGACGGCAGGGAGCTGGTCGGAGATCGACGAGTGCATCTGCGTACCGAGCACCACCACCTTGAACAGCGCGGCACCACGCGACACGAGGTGGATCGACTCCCACTCCTCGTGCACGCCGGCCGGCTCGCCGATCACGCACACGTCGGCGTCGACGTAGCCCTCGGCCGCGAGCCACTTCGAACCGAACTGTGAGCCGTTCTCCTCGTCGGCCGTGAGGGCGAGGGAGAGCGTCCCGGGGAAGTCGCCGACCTCCCGCAGTGCCCCGGCGGCGTAGACCATCGCGGCGATCGCCGCCTTCATGTCACCCGACCCGAGGCCGATCAGTTGATCGCCGATGACGGTCGGTTCCCACGGATCGGTGCGCCACTCGTCCATGTTGCCGGCGGGCTTCGTGTCGATGTGGCCCGACAACATCAGGGTCGCGCCACCGGTGCTCCCACGCACGTGCGCCATCACGTTCGGACGTTCGGGCGTCTTGCCGACGATCGAACGCTCGTCGATGCCGAGCGCGGCCAGGCGGTCCATGATCACGCGGCTCACCGCCACCTCGTCACCCGGAGGGTTGACCGACGGTGTGCGGATCAGATCGCACGTGAACTCGAAGATCTCGTCGGCGCGATCGGCGATGTACGCAGCGACGCGGCGCTGTGCCTCTCCGTCGAGCCGGGTCTCGATCCCGTCGAACACCACGTCACCCACTTCCTCGCTGCACCTGCGCAGCGATCCGATTGATTCCGTTTTCGATCGTGTCCGGTGCCGCGGCCAGCGAGATGCGGACCATGCCGGCACCACCCGGGCCGAACACACTGCCCGGAGCGACCGACACACGCTGGTCACGGAGCAGGTCGAGCGCGAAGTCGAGGCCGCCGTCGGCGCCGAAGGCAGACACGTCGAGCAGCATGTAGATCGTCCCCTGCGGCGCGTAGGCGCGAAGGCCGGCCGAGCGCGCGACTGCGACGGCCAGAGCGGCGCGCTGCGCGTACGCGTCCCGCATCGCGGTGATCGGTTCCCGTGGGCCGGTCAACGCTGCCTCCGCCGCCTTCTGCGAGATCGTGCTCGGGCACGACACCTGCGGTTCCTGCGTGGATCGCATCAGCTGGGGGATGTCGCCGCGAGCCACGGCGTATCCGACGCGCCAGCCGGTCATCGCGTACACCTTGGAGAAGCTGAAGATCGAGATCACACGACCGGCCTCGTCGAACCAGGCCGCCGGCACGTGTCCGGTTGCGGGGTCGAGGACGAGTTCGTCGTACACCTCGTCGCTGAGGAGCCACAGGTCGTGCCGGTCGGCGAACGCCACCAGATCTCGGACGACTCCGCCGTCGAACACCCTCCCAGTCGGGTTGGACGGCGAGTTCGAGAACATCACGCGCGTTCGTGGTGTGACGAGCGACGTGAGCTCGTCGAGGTCGGGCAGGAACCCGTCGGCGGCGCGTAGGTGGTAGAAGACGGGGACGCCGCCGAGCAGCCGCACCATCTCGTCCATGTTCGGGAACCCCGGCGTCGGGAGCAGCACCTCGTCGCCCGGCTCGAGCAGGATGCTGAACGCGCTGTAGAGCGCGTTCATGCCGCCCGGGGTCACGACGATCTCGTCGACCGATGCGCCGATTCGATCGACACGGTCGAGCTTGTCGACGAGCAGCTCGCGCAACGACAGCAGTCCGCCGTTGGGTCCGTACCCGGTGTGCCCCTGCCGCGCCGCCTCGGCGGCGTGCTCGACGATGTGCGATGGCGTCGGGAAGCTCGGCTCCCCCACTTCGAGGCGCAACGCGTCCGGGTCGGCAGCGGCCGCATCGAACAGGACGCGGATCGCGGATCGCCGGTACTCCCGTGCCCGGCTCGATGCGATGGGCATGCCCCGGTCAGCCTGCGTCCGCTCGCGATGCTCCGGCCGCCTGCGCCTCGAGATCAGGCCGCTGGCCCGGATCGAAGTAACGCAGCGACCAGTCGGCGCCTTGCCACGTGGTGAGCTTCTTCGTCGGCACCAGCTTCACGAGGTACCGCTCCCAGCCGTATGACGCAGCGAGCTGCTCCGGGCCGGTGGGGCCGGAGTAGCGCAGCGCCATCGCCTCGGCGACCGGGACCCACTGCGACCCCTCCCCGCGGGCCGGCCCCTCGACGACCTCGGCTCGGCACTGGGCGATCACCTTGCGGATGCGCGGGTGCGCCATCTCCTCGACGCAGATCGCGCAGCGTTCGTCGCGCAGCAGGTGCTGCACCCACGCCGACCGCTTCCGACCGACCACGTAGAACGCCTCGCCGTCCCAGTGGTACCAGAGCGGCACCGACATCGGCCATCCCGTCTCGTCGAGGTACGACAGCTTCAGCAACCACACGCTGTCGGGGCTCGCCAGGAACTCGTGCACCTCGTCGGGGTTCAGCCCGCCTGCCCCGGATCCCTCTTCGTAGTACCGGGATTGCTTGAACTCACCCATGGCAGCCCCCTTCACGGTGCAGAGCATTTATTATAGTATTCAGAGCGCGCGGGGCGTCAAGGACGTGCGTGCGGTGCTGCCGGCGCCGGGGATGACCGTCGGTCCAATGATCGGGAATTGGCTCAGAAGCCAGGGAGGTCATGGTCCTAGCGTGACGGTCGATGCGCGCCGGATCGAGTTCCAATCCCACGCGAGTGGGTGCCAATCGACTGGTCCAGTTGCTGGGCCACTGGGCGGGCGGCGATGGCCCCCTCTACCGTCAGCTCGCCGACCGGATCGGCGAGCTCGTCGCCGACGGCAGCCTGCGTTCGCGTGAGGTCCTGCCGGCCGAACGCGCCCTCGCTGCCGCGCTGGCCGTGTCGCGCGGCACCATCGTGCGCGCCTACGACGAGCTCGCATCCCAGCGAGCGGTGTCACGCATTCAGGGGAGCGGGACGGCGGTGTCGGGCCGGTCGGTGGGGGTCCGCGGGCGGTCCGAGCAGTTCGTCGGCGAGCGCCTGTGGATGAACGGGGACGCGTCGGTCGACCTGCTCAAGGCGAACCCGTCCATGTTGCCCGAGGTCGCCCAGCTGGTCGCCGACGTCGATCTTGCCGCGCACACACGCGACCTCGACGGCACCGAACCGCTCGGCTGGTGGCGGCTGCGCGAGCGCATCGCCGACCTGCACACCCGGCAGGGGCTGCCCACCACGCCGCACCAGATCCTCGTCACCTCCGGTGCGCAGCAGGGCATATCGCTCGTCGTGACGGCCATGGCGCGGCCGGGCGATGTCGTGCTCGGCGAGGAGATCACGTGGCCGGGCCTCATCGACATGGTCGCTCACGTCGGGGCGCGGTTCGAACCGGTCTGCGTCGACCGCAACGGACTCGTCCTCGACGATCTCGAGTCGAAGATCGAGCGGTACCGGCCGGCGCTCATGGCGTTCAACCCGCAACACCAGAATCCGACCGGATCCAGGCTGCCGCCCGATCGGGTCGCGGTGATCGCCGACCTGATCCGCCGGTACCGCATCCCCACGCTGGAGGACCGCGTCGCGGTCGACCTCGGGTTTGATCGCCGTCATCTGCCTGCGTTCGACGAGTACGACACCGGCGGGTACGGACTGATCGCCGGGTCGGTCAGCAAGGTCGTCTGGCCCGGGCTGCGACTGGGGTGGTTGCGCGCCGACGCCCAGGTCATCAACCGCCTGCGCTCGCACAAGGCCGTCGCCGATGTGTTCACGCCGGCGATCAGCCAGATCCTCGGCCTCACGGCGCTCGAGCGCTACGACGAGCTCGTCGGGCTGCGGCTCGGCCAGCTGCGTCCTGCCGCCGACCTCGTGCTCGACACCCTCCGCAACGACCTGAGCGACTGGACCCATGCGCCGATCCGTGGCGGGCTCTCGGCGTGGGTCGGCCTGCCGGGGCAGGCGTCGGCGTCGGCGTTCGTGCAGCACGCCGGCCGCCACGGCGTGCTGATCGCCTCCGGGCGCCAGTTCACCTCCCGTGCTGCCGACTGCTCGAACATCCGCATCCCGTTCACGGCCGACGCAGCCACCTTGCACGAGGGCCTCCGCCGCATCGTCGATGCGTGGCGGACCTTCGGCCACCACCCCGTCGCCGCCGGCGTGATCTGAGCGCACCGCGACCAACCGGCCGTCCGGTGACGCGCCACGAGCGCCATACGACCGCAGCATCGCGACCGGTTGGTCGTAGGCTCCGTCGCACTCGCAGGTGCCGAAGTCGCCGCATCAGCGATGCACCGGGGGGTGTCACATGGGTCGGTTCGACGGCAGGAACGTCTTCATCACGGGAGCGGGAAGTGGCTTCGGACAGCGGACAGCGGAGCTGTTCGCCGAAGAAGGTGCTCGGCATGTGTACATCGTCGATCGCCTGCAGGACCGTCTCGACGTGACCGCCGAACGAGTGGAAGCCGCCGGTGCCACACCGGTGACCATCTGCACCGACCTCAGCTCGATGGAGAACTGCTCCGACGCCGTCGCACAGGCGCTGGCCATCGACCCGAAGCTCGACGTGATGGTCAGCAACGCGGCCGCGTGGGCCGACGAGCACTTCCTCGACATCACCGACGCCTCGTGGCGCCACGTGCTGAGCGTCGATCTCGACGCCTACTTCGTCCTCGCCCACCGCGCCGCCAACGCGATGAAGCACACGGGTGGTGGCTCGATCCTGTTCACTGCGTCGATCAGCTCGCTCGGTCACGGGCGCGGGTTCACGTCGTACGCCGTCGCGAAGGCAGGCCTCGTGGCCCTCGCCAAGGCGATCGCCGTCGAGTGCGCGCCGTTCGGCATCCGCGCCAACTGCGTCAGCCCCGGTCCTGCCGACACGCAGCAGTCGGTCGATCTCACGAGTGAGGAGCTGATGGCGAAGTGGCGGACCGAGGGCTTCCCGGTGGTCCCGCTGAACCGCCTCGCGTCGGTCGACGACATCGCCCGAGCGTTCCTCTTCCTCGCATCCGACGACGCCGCCTACATCTCCGGGGTGAACCTCATCGTCGACGGTGCGCTCACGGCCCAGACCTATGACGTGCCGGACCACTGAGCGCAGCTGCACCATCCACCCGAAGGAGCGAACATGATCAAGACGATCGGCACCGCGTACAAGCGTGACGACTTCACCCGCGAGGCGTTCTACGACTACTGGATGAACGTCCACGCGCCCATCTCTCGCGAGGCGCCGGGCCTCCGCGGCTACGTCGTCAGCGAAGTCACGCGACGCATCGCCGGCGAGCTCGAGGTCGAGGCGTTCGTCGAGCAGTGGTACGACGACGAGGAGGCCTTGGAGCGCGCCACCAACTCGCCCGCCGGGCAAGCCGCGTGGGCCGACGTCGGCAACTACGCCAAGACCACCGGCACCTTCTGGATCGCGAAGCAGCACGTGATCATCCCGCCGCCGATCGCGTGACGGCACGCCGATCCGTCGGGTGCAGCCCGTCACCGAAGCGTTGATTGACAACAGTGACGACCAGCGTTATGGTCGTGAATGCTATAATCTTTGCGGGTCGCAGACGCGCAGAGCCGAACCCCGTGACGGGGACGAGACCTCCGAGGAGTGGCGATGGCTGAAGGATGGCGCGGCAAGATCGGTGCGATGGACCCGGATCGCCGGGACTTCTACCTCGAGGGAAGCGCCCTCGTACGGATCAGTGCGATCAACGAGGACGGGTATCCGCACGTGGTGCCCGCCTGGTACCACTGGGACGGCACGGCGTTCTGGTTCGTCCTCCGCGAGCGCGCGGAGATCGCAGCGCTCCTCGTCGCGAACCCGAAGTGCGGCGTGGTGATCGACGAGGGCTCGGTGAAGGACGAGGCGAACGGCCGCTTCTTCGAGATGCCCAAGGTATGGGCTCAGGGCGATGCCGAGGTGATCGAGCAGCCGAACGTCGGTGGCCAGTGGGTCGAGATCGCCTCCAAGATGGCGATCCGATACCTCGGGCCGCACGGGCCCGAGTACATCCAGGCGTCGATCAACCAGCCGCGCTGGCTGTTCCGCGTCGAGCCCACCGTGCTCAAGACGTGGGAAGGCACCGGGTGGGCGAAGCGCTACTGGGTCGAGAACGAGAAGTCGGTCTCCTACGAGGAGGCCCACGGCCTCAGCAAGCCAGCCGGCTGAGTCGGGCGAGATGCCCGTCCAGGAGTTGTTCGATCTGACCGGGCGCGTCGCGCTCGTCACCGGAGGGTCACGCGGGCTGGGCGTCGCGATGGCGACGGCACTCGCCGAGGCAGGAGCCGACGTCGCCATCACCAGCACGTCGGAAGCCGACATCGTCGAACGTGCGGCGCAGATCGCATCGGTGACCGGGCGCCGGGTCGTGGGCTTCGCCGGTGACGTCGCCGACGAAGCCGCGTGTGAGCGCATCGTTGCCGGCGTCGAGCGGGAGTTCGGCCAGCTCGACATCCTCGTCAACAACGCCGGCATCAACCTCCGCGGCGCGATCGACGAGCTGTCCCCGGCGGACTTCACGCGGTCGTTCGCCGTCAACGTCACGGGCACCTGGCTCATGTGTCGTGCCTCGCTCCGGCTGCTCGCCTCGTCGCCGGCGGCACGCGTCGTCAACCTCGGATCGACCCTGGGCACCATCGCGGCCGCCAACCGCACCGCGTACACCTCGGCGAAAGGTGCCGTGCATCAGCTGACCAAGGCGCTCGCGATCGAGTGGGCGCACATCCCGATCAACGTGAACGCCCTCGCCCCCGGTCCGTTCCTCACCGACATGAACCTGACGCTCCAGCACTCCGAGCACTCGGTACGCGTCATCAACCAGGAGGTCGCGCTCAAGCGGTGGGCCGAGATCGACGAGATCACCGGGCCGCTCCTGTTCCTCGCTTCCGACGCGTCCAGCTACGTCACCGGGTCGATCCTCGCGGTCGACGGCGGCTGGACGACCCACTGACCGAGCCTCCCGTGCACGGCTTCGCAGACGTCAACGGCACGCGATTGTGGTACCGCCTCACCGGCAGCGGTGAGTGCGTGGTGCAGGTCGGCGGCGCCGTCAGCGCACACGAGGGGTACGACACGATCACGCCGGTGCTGGCCGAGCACTACGAGGTGCTCGACTACGACCATCGTGGCTATGGCCAGAGCGCTCGACCGCACCAGCGATACACGATCGACGTCTGGTGCGACGACCTCGTCGCGCTGCTCGATCATCTCGGCAAGGAGCGCGTGCACATCCACGGCGGCTCGATGGGCAGCTTCGTCGCGATCGCGTTCGCGCTCGCACATCCGGACCGGGTCGACAAGCTCGCGCTCGGCGCCGGAGCGGTGGCGAAGTGCGACGGCATGGGTATCTCCCACTTCCGGGTGTGGCAGCACATCGCCCGCGCCTACGGTGTCGGCTCCCGGGAGATGGCCGACGAGCTGGTGAACAAGGCGTTCTCGCGACACCACATCGACACCGTCGGTCTCGACACGCTGGTGGAGGGGATGATCGACTCGGCGAGCCGCAACGCCGACACCGACGTGTTCATCGACGCCTGCCAGGTGATGATCGACGCCGACGTCCGCGCCGGTCTCCCCCATCTCACCGTTCCCACACTCGTGATGGTCGGCTCGGAGGACGTACTGACACCGCTCGATGCCGGACCCGGCGGCGTCGGTGCCCGCCAGGTCGCCGAACTGATCCCCGGTGCGCGGTTGGCGGTGTTCGAGGGCAGCGGCCACGGCCACTACATCGAGCAGGCCGACGAGTCGATCGCCGTGCTCCTCGACTTCCTGCACTGACCAGGATGCCACCGTGACGTTCCCCGACATCCGCGACGATCGCCGCTTCAAGGACAAGCTGATCTCGCAGGACCTCACGATCGGCACCTTCATCCAGGTGGGTGGCCCCGAGGTGGTCGAGATCTGCGGTGCGGTCGGTCTCGACTTCGTGATCCTCGACACCGAGCACACGCCGGTCGGCTGGGAGCGCCTGTCGGCGATGTGCGTCTCGGCGATGTATGCAGGCACGTTCCCGCTCCTGCGTGTCGGCGCCGGCGAACAGGCGCTCGTCACCCGAGCGCTCGATGCAGGCGCGCGCGGCGTGGTGTTCCCGCAGGTGCAGTCGGCCGCCGAGGCGGCGCTCGCCGCCCGGGCGTGCCGCTACCCGCCGGACGGTACGCGGGGCGCCGCAGGGTCTCGCAACATGGGGTGGGGCGTCACGATGACCCTCGCTGAGTACATCCCGGCCGCCAACCGCGGCATCGTGTGCGTCGTCCAGATCGAGTCCCGCATCGGAGTGCAGGACGCAGCGGCGATCGCATCGGTGCCGGGAGTCGATTGCATCTTCGTCGGGCTCAGCGATCTGTCGGTCGACCTCGGCTGCCCGGCGCAGTACGCGAACCCCGACCTCGACGCAGCACTCGACGCAGTGATCGCTGCCGCCCGGCCGCACGGCGTGGCGATCGGCATCCCGATCGCCGACATGACACGCGTCGACGAGTACCGCGCCCGCGGCGTCTCGCTGTTCACGACGACCGATCGCGGGATCGTGGCGAACGGGATGGCGGGGTTCCGGTCACACTTCTGACCGGAACCGCCGCATCCAGCGTGCGGTGATCAGGAGTCGAGGCCGTGGGCCGCTTCGTACGACGGTCCACCCGTCTCGTCGACCCAGTAGCGCTTCGCCCAGCCCATGCCCTTCCACGTGCGGAAGTCGGATGGCGTGAGCTTGATGAGCCAGCGTGGCTGCTTCAGCGTCGACTCGAGATAGCTCGGCCCGTTCTCCCCCAGGTACCTGACCGCCATCTTGGCGGCGATGTCGACCCACGCGCCGCCGACGTTCGGCCGCTCGACGATCTCGACGTTGCCGGACGTCATCACCTTCGGGATCTGCTTGATCTCGCCGCTGCTCTCGTCGGGCCTGCCGTGCTCCTTGTCGATCACGACCGAGACGCGCGAATCGTTCTCCATGTACCGGCACCATTCGGCGCGTTCACGGCCGACGAACCAGAAGTTCTCGCCGTCCCACTGATACCAGACCGGCACGACGTAGGGAGAGCCGTCGGGCTTCAAGCACGCAACGCGAGCCAGCGCATCCGACTGGAGGAACGCGTCGAGCTCGGCGTCCTCCATCCCCCCCATGACACCTCGGTACTCCTGACTCATGACCGGACCCCTTCCTCGTCATCTTCGTCGTACTGCGTCGAGCCGGTGGGCACGTCGCAGCATTGCCTTGCCTTGGAATAGGTTATAGCATCCGCACGTGAGCCAGATCACCTCCGAAGTGGGCACAGACCCGGTCGTCCGGAGCGCACTCTCGATTCGCGACGTGCACCATTCGTACGTTCGCGGCTCGGCGCTCTCGCTGTCGAAGAGCAAGCGGACCGACGTCCTCAAGGGCATCTCACTCGACGTGCCGGAGGGTCGTACCCTCGGGCTGGTCGGCGAGTCCGGCTGCGGCAAGACGACACTCGTCAAGGCCATCCTCCGACTGATCGAGCCCACCTCCGGTCAGGTACTCCTGCAGACCGATGAAGGCGCCCCACGCGATCTGCTCGCTCTCAGTCGATCCGAACTCAAGCACGTTCGACAGAAGCTGCAGGTGGTCTTCCAGGACCCGTACGGCTCGCTCAATCCGCGGATGTCGGTCTACCGGACCGTGTCGGAGCCGCTCACGACGCACCTCGGGTTGAGCCGCGATCAGGCGGAGACGAGGGTCGCGGAGTTGATGGAGCTCGTCGGTCTCGATCCGAAAGTCGCCGACCGTTACCCGCACGAGTTCTCGGGTGGTCAACGCCAGCGGATCGGAATCGCGAGGGCGCTCGCGTTCGAACCCAAGGTGCTCATCCTCGACGAACCGGTGTCGGCGCTCGACGTGTCGGTGCAGGCGCAGATCCTGAACTTGATCATCGGTCTGCAGAAGCAGCTGAACCTCACCTACCTCTTCGTCTCACACGACCTCGCGGTCGTGGAGCACGTGGCCGACGAAGTCGCCGTGATGTACCTCGGCCGGATCGTCGAACACGGCGCGACCGACAGCATCTTCCGCGACCCGGCCCACCCGTACACACAGGCGTTGCTGTCCGCGAGCCCGATACCCGATGTCCAACTCGAACGACAGCGCACACGCATCGTCCTGAAGGGCGACATCACGAGCGCCAGCACCAATACGGACGGATGCCAGTTCGCACCCAGGTGTCCGGTCGGATCCGACGACGTCACGTGCGCATCGGATCTGCCCGTCCTCGCCGAGGTCGGTCCGGGCCATCAGGTCGCCTGCCACTTCCCGCGCGGATGGCAGTAGTGACCGGCCGCTCACCCTCGAACGCGATCCAGCTGCTCCCCCGATCCGGCATCCGGATCGTCTTCGACGAGGCGAGCAAGTACCCCGACTGCATCCGACTCGAGGTCGGCGAACCCAGCTTCGCGACGCCCGAGCACATCAAGGACGCCGCGATCGCGGCGCTGGCGGCCGACTTCACCAAGTACACGCCCAACGCCGGCATCCGCGATCTTCGCGAGGCGCTGGTCGGCAAGCTCGCCCGCCGCAACAGGATCACCGCCGATGCCGACGACATCATCGTGACGAACGGCGCGGTCGCCTCGATCTTCACCACGCTCGCCGGGCTCGTGAACCCCGGCGACGAGGTGCTGCTCGCCGACCCGAGCTGGCCCAACTACCTCCAGATGACGGTGCTCCTCCAGGCGAAGGCGGTCTACTACCCGCTCCGGCTCGAGCACGACCTGGTCCCCACGGCCGATGACATCGCGTCGCGCATCACCGAGCGGACCAAGGTGCTGATCCTCAACTCGCCGGGCAACCCGAGCGGAGCGATCATTCCCGAGGCGCGGCTGCGCGAGATCCTCGAGGTCGCACGGGCACACGACCTGTGGGTCATCTCCGACGAGGTGTACGACGAGATCTACTTCGATCAGCCGCCCCCGTCACTCCAGCCGCTCGACACCGACGGGCGCGTGATCAGCGTCTTCAGTTTCTCCAAGACGTACGCGATGACCGGCTGGCGCGTCGGCTACATGGTCGGCCCGACCGACATCGTGAAGCACATCCTGCGGGCTCAGGAGCCCACCACCTCGTGCGTCAACGCGCCTGCGCAGATGGCTGCGATCGCTGCGATCGAGGGTGATCAGACGTGCGTCGCCGACATGCGCGCGGCCTACACACACCGCAGCGAGTTGGTCACGGGCATCCTCGACGCCCACGGTGTCCCCTACTCCCGCCCGACCGGCGCGTTCTACGCGATGATCGACGTCAGTGGATCGGGGATGTCCGACACCGACTTCGTCTCGCGGATGATCACCGAGCGGCGAGTCGCGATCGTGCCGGGCTCGGCCTTCGGACCGGCGTCGGGCAACGTGGTGCGCGTCTCGCTCGCGGCAAGCGTCGACGACCTCCGGACCGGTGTCGAGCGTGTCGCCGGAGCGATCCGCGAGTGGGGCCCCAGCTGACCCTGTGCGCGCAGGCGCCGCGACCCGTGCGGGTCAGAACCGGAACAGCGACATCGCGGTCCCGCCGCGGATCGCGTCACGCTCCTCGGTGGTGATGTTCGGGAGCAACTCGTCGACGACGGCCAGGATCCGGGTGTAGCCGGGCTCGAACTCGATCCACGGCCAGTCGGACGCCATGAGCATCCGGTTCGCGCCGAAGGCGGCGAGCAGGCGCTCACCGACCTCCTGCAGATCGCGATACGGGTACGGCTCGGCGCTGAACGCGTAGTGACCCGAATAGTGGACATGCAGGTTGGCGTGCGCCGCCGCCATCTCCTCGACGACCGGCAAACCGCTCGGCGGGAGCGCGACGTCGAAGTGCGGCCGGCGATGCTCGTCGATCTGCATGTCGGCGTGCATGTCGGGGAGGAAGGCCGAGTGGTTCAACACCACCCGCAACTGGGGGAGACGATCCATCACCTGGCCCATCAGACGCAGCTGGACGACGTCGCCGTAGAACCACACGACCATGCCGCGCTCGGCCATCAACTCGAAGACGGGGAAACAGGCCAGCGAGTCGATCGTGGTGGTCTCATCGGCGGCGAGCCCGTAGAAGCGCAGCCCCTGGAGCGGCGTGGCCGCGAGACGTCGCTCGATGCCGGCGACGTCGTCGGGCCGGTCGTGCTCGAAGATCCCGACACCGGCGAAGCGCCCGGGATGGGTGGTGAGCACCTCGCGGAGGTACTCGTCATCTTTCGACAACGGCACGACGATGGCATGGTCGACGCCGGCCGACGCCATCGCCACGAGCAGTTTCTCGGCGAGCTCCTCACGATCGGATTCGGCCATGATGTCGTACACCGTCCGCGGATACTCGGCGCTGTACGAGCGGAACAGGTGCAGGTGTCCGTCGACGACCTCGGGCATGGCAGCCTCCTAGCTTGGGCGGATCAGGTAGCGCGTGAAGAAGAGTTCGACGTGCGCCTGAACCGTCGATTGGATCGTCAGCATCCGCGGCCCCGCAGCCATCGATGCGTTGAACACGAGCATCTTCTCGCCGATCAGATGCGAGAAGAAGCGCTGGGTCTCGGTCCCGACGATGTTGGGGCCATCGCCGTGCACCACCATGCGGATCGCATGCGTGCGTACCGACCCGTCATCGAGCGCCGCATCGAGGATCGGGTTGACGAGGACCTGGGCGATGACGTGCTCGCCCGCACCGACGGTGGCAGCCACGGTCGCCGATCGACCGCTCACGACGAGCCCGACCCGAACGCCGGCGAACGAGGCGACGAGTTCACGCACGGCGGCCGTGCAGACGAGCGGGTCGACATCGTCGCCGTCGGACAACCCGTGCCCCGGCAGATCGACAGCGACGACTCGATAGCCGAGCGCACCGAGGACCTCCGGGAGCGACCCGAACTCGTCGATGTCGCCGTCGATGTCGTGGATCAGGATGATCACGGGATGGCCGACCGGTTCACCGCCGACCGACACGCCGCGAAGCGTGACGCCGGTCTGCAGTGCGACTTCGATCGGGGATCGCGCGAGCGCTGGCATGGCGATCGTCACGCGACCGGATGGTGGCAGCGGACCTCTGTGCGGGCATGGTGTTCGAGCGGCGGGTGCTCCGACCGGCAGCGATCGGTGACGAAGCTGCACCGGTCGGCGAAGGCGCATCCGGCCGGGAGTTCGTTGGGCTGGGGCACCCGACCACCGATCGGGACCAGCTCCGACGCCTCGCTGTTCAGCCTGGGCACGGCACTCAACAGCCCGTTCGTGTACGGGTGGTGCGGGGCGGCGAGCACCTCACCGACCGCCCCGGACTCGACGACCTCGCCTGCGTACATGACGGCCATCCTGTCGGCGACCGATGCCACGACGCCGAGGTTGTGCGTGATCAGCATCACGCTCATGCCGCGCTCGTTCTTGAGCTCCCTCAGCCGATCGAGGATCTGCGCCTGCACGGTGACGTCGAGCGCCGTGGTGGGCTCGTCGGCGATGATGATCTTCGGATCGTTCACGAGCGCCAGGGCGATCATCACGCGCTGCGATACACCGCCCGAGAGCTGGAACGGGTACTCGTCGAACCGGCGGCGCGGGTCCTCGATGCCGGCGTCAGCGAGCGCTTCCAGGGAGATCTTCTTGGCGACGTCGGCGCTGACCTTCTGGTGCGCCTTGACCGCCGACGTCAGCAGGGTGCCGACCGTGAACATCGGGTCGAGCGCGCTCATCGGATCCTGGAACACCATCGCGATCTCGGCGCCGCGCACTGCGCGCATCTTGGCCGGCGACAGCTTGGTGAGGTCGGTTCCCTCGAAGAGGATCGAGCCGCCGGTGATGTACAACGGCGGGCTGGCGTGCAACGCGAGGATCGACAGAGCGGTGAGTGACTTCCCGCAGCCGCTCTCGCCGACGACGGCGAGCACCTCGTTCGGGTAGAGGGACAGACTGACGTCGCGCACGATGTCGTAGCCGATGCCATCACCGCGCAAACCAACCGACAGGTTGCGGATGTCGAGCAGTGGGTCGGGCGTCACGATGTCACTTTCGCAGCCGCGGGTTGGCCAGGGTGTACCCCACGCTGGCCGCGAGGTTGCCGAGCGTGACGACGAACACCAACAGGAGCGAGAAGAACTGCACGACCGGGTAGTCGCGCCGGAGCACCGCGTTGACGAGCTGCTGGCCGACACCCGGCCATCCGAAGATGGTCTCGACGACGAGCGCGTACCCGACGATCTGACCGACCCGGAGCCCGGCGAGCGAGATGATCGGGAGCAGTGAGTTGCGCAGGACGTGCTTGAAGTAGATCCGCCGCTCGCTCAGCCCAGCGGCTCGGAGCGTTCGGACGAAGTCCTGGCTGAGGTTCTCGATCATCGCCGACCGCGTCATGCGCACGGTGAGCGCGATGCCCTCGGCACTCAACACGACAGCCGGCAAGATGAGGTACTCGATACCCCCCTGACCGGCGGATGGCAGCCAACCGAGCACGGTCGCGAAGATGTAGATCAGGATCAGCGCCAACCAGAAGTTGGGAACGGCCATCCCCGCGACGGAGAACGACGTGATCCCGGTGTCGAGCCACGAGTTGCGTTTCAGCGCCGCGATCATGCCGAGTGGGATGCCGACGCCGAACACGAGCACCAACGACATGCCGCCGAGGATGGCGCTGTTCTTGATCTTCTCGACCGCCAGCGAGCTGATCGATGCGTTGTTGGTGAGCGAGTTGCCGAGGTCGCCGGTGAACACCTCGCCCACGTACGTGACGTACTGCCTGAGGATCGGCTGGTCGAGCCCGACCTGCTGGCGGAACAACTCACGGTCCTCGGCTGTCGCCGACGCCGGGAGACGAGCGGCGGTCACGTCGCCACCTGAGAGACGGATCGCGGCGAACACCGCCAACGACGACGCGATCAGGAGCAGCAACGTCAACAGGGTGGTCTTCAGGACGGATTTCACTTGGAGCTCGCCCTCTCGAGCGCCGTCCGCAACCGCGGATCGAGCAGGTCGCGCAGGCCGTCACCGATCAGGCTGACGCTCAGCACCATCACGAAGATGAGCACGCCGGGGATCGTCGACTCCCAGTGATTGAGGCGCATGTAGTTCCGGCCCTCCGACACCATCTGGCCGAGGCTCGGCAGCGGCGGCTGAGCGCCGAGACCCACGAACGACAGCGCCGCCTCCGCGATGATCGCCACGGCGACGTAGTACGACGACAGCACCAACGCGACCGGGATCACGTTGGGGGCGACGTGGCGCGACAGGATCCGCAACGTCGAGTAGCCGCCGGCCTTGGCCGCGACGACGAAGTCCTTCTCGGAGATCCCGAGTACCTCACCTCGCACCACCCGTGCGATCGCCACGGTGTTGACGAGCCCTACGGCGAGGATCACCGGGAGGAGGCCCGAACCGATGCTGGCGGCGGCGAGCACCGCCACGAGGATCAACGGGAAGCCCCAGATGAAGTCGATGACGAGGCTGGCGACGCTGTCGACGACACCTTTGGTGTAGCCGGCGATGAGGCCGATGATCGTGCCGAAGATGACGGCGATCGCCGTCACCGAGATCGCCACGATCAAGCTGATCCGGATGCCGAAGGTGGCCCGGGCCGCGAGATCGCGACCCAGGCCATCGGTGCCGAAGAATGCCCCATCGGTGCCGACCGGTTTGTGCGACAACGCCAGGTCCTGCGAGTTGTAGTCGCCGAACACCATCGGGCCGACGAGCGCGAGCAGCACGATGATGCACGCCAGCACCGACCCGGTGACGAGTTGCTTGTTCTTTCGGGCGCGTGCGAAGCGCTTCATCGATCAGCCCTGCGGGCTGCCCACCGCGTGGGCGGGTAGGTCCCCGGACGGCGGTCGCATCGTCGCCTTACTTGTCCATCCACACGTCGTTGTACAGCGGGTACAGGTTCCAGACGAACGGCTGCCACCCCTTGACGTAGTTGTGGTGGGCGAAGGTCGCGAACTGGTTCATCAGCGAGAGGTACGGCAGCGACTCGGCCCAGGTGAGCTGGAACTTCGACGACGCAGCCTGCGCGGCCTCCGGCGTGCCGGCCAGGCGCCACTCTTCGATCGCGGCGTCGATGTCGGGGTCGTTGACGTGCGAGAAGTTCGGCACCGGGATCGTCTCCGACGAGGAGAAGATCACGAGGATGTCGAGCGGTACCGGCCAGAGCCAGAAGAACAGCGCCATCGGCGCCGCGTCGCGACCTTCGCCCGACTGCTCTTCGAAGGCGACGGCACGGTCGACGACCCGCAGCGTGGCGACCACGCCGACCTCGCGGAACTGGGCCGACACGGCCTCGGCGACGAGCTTCTGCGTGGTCTCGTCCTCGACGACGTAGTCGAACTCGAAACGGACGCCCTCGCGTTCGAGCACCCCGTCGCCACCGGCGACCCAGCCAGCCTCGGCGAGCTTGGACTTCGCGAGCTCGACGTCGTACTGGTTGAACTCCTCGACTGCCGGGTCGTACTGGCGGTCGGTCTTCGGGAACGGGCCGTACGTGGGATCGCCGTTGCCGAACAGGATCGCATCGACCATCGCCTGGCGGTTCAGCGCGTGGCTGAGGCCCTGCCGGGTGAGCACGTCGCCGAAGAACTCCGGGTAGTCCCGGTTCATGGTCAGGATGTACCCCGACCACTCGGGGTGCTGGATGACGGTCAGATCCGGGTTCGACTTGAGGCGCTCGAGGTCGGCGTAGCTCGGGCCGATCAGGGTGTCGAGCTCGCCGGTCTCCAGCTGGGTTGCACGCTGGCCGGCTTCGGTGATGACGCTCCACCGGATCGAATCGAGGTAGGCGGTGCCCTTGTTCGTGACATAGGGCGTGTTGCTGCCCGGGTAGTCGTCCCACCGGGTCACGAGCGTGTGGCTGCCCGGCACCCATTCGGTGTGGGTGAACGGGCCGGTTCCGTCGGCGGAGTCGGTGCCGTACGTCGAGGACGGATCGGTGCCACCCGCCGCGTTCCACGTGTCGGGGTTGAGCAGCGCCCAGTAACCCGTCTTGTGGGGGTTGATCGCTCCGAGCCACGAGTTCTTCATCTTCAGGACGACCTGGTTGCCCTCGACCGAGTAGCCCTCCATGGGCACGGTCGAGACCCCACCGATGAACGAGACGTCCTTGACGGTCTGCAGCACCTCGGCGACCTGGGCGGCACCCATCGCTCCGCCGCTGTGGCTGACGCGACCCTCGGGAATGTCGAAGGTGTACGTGAGGCCGTCCTCGGACACCGAGAACGCGGTGGCGAACTGCGGCACGGTGTCACCCTCGAGACCATCGGTGACGATCGTCTCGTAGATCGCGCTGAACGCAGGGTCGTACCAGTTGGTGGTGATCGGGTCGTGCTTCGAGACGTCGCGGTTGTAGCCCTCACGCAGGGTGCCGCCGACCTTCGGCTCGCCGGCTGCCGGGGCGGTGGCCGTCTCGGCCCCTCCACCGGTGGCGGTGCCCGTGTCGGCGCCGCCTGCACCCTCGTCGCCGCCGCCGTCGTCGCCGCCGCAGGCGGTGAGGATGGCGCTCGCAGCGGTGGCGCCAAAGCCGAGTGCGAGCAGGCCCTTGCCGAACTGCCGCCGGCTGAGCCGCCCTCCCTGATAGTTCGCCACCATCGCCGACGCTTGCGCGACCGCGTCGTTCGGGTTGCTCTGTGCGTCCATGAAATCTCCCCCTAGGTCTTCGTCGAGCCCTGTCATCCAGGGGGAATGGGCCGCCTCGCCGCCGTGCTCGGCAGCTCGGACGGCACCCCCTGACGGCGAGGACTATATTATCTGACCCCTATGGGCGCAAGCGACGCGTACAAACGCAACCGGCCTGAAACGCTGGGCACGGCGTTCGCCGGTGACGCCCGCTTTCCGCACCGTGAGCGGATCGGCGTCCTGCTGGTGCAGCACGAAGCGAACTCGTTCGCGGCGACCACGACCGGGCTCGCCGCCTTCCAGATGCGGTTCGGGGCCGACGCCGACACCATGACCGGCGCCAACAGCGAGATCGACGGCGCCTGTGATGCGATCCGCGAACTGGGCGGCGTGGCGGTCCCGCTGCTGTCGGCGCATGCGATGCCGTCAGGCCCACTCGACGAGGACGCTTACGACCAGTTGTGCGACATCGCGGTGCGGTCGGTCCGCACCGGCGGCCACCTCGACGCGCTCGTCGTCTCCCTGCACGGAGCGCTGTGCAGCGTCGACACCACACGCGGAGACCGCGAGCTGCTGGCAGCGATTCGAGCCGAGGTCGGCGCCGACCTCCCGATCGCGCTCACACTCGATCTGCACGGCAACGTCACGCCGGCGCTGTGCGCCCTCGCACAGGTGACCGCCGGCTATCAGACCAATCCCCACGTCGACCAGCGCGCCACCGGCCGACGGGCGGCGACGATGCTGGCGGCGCTGATGGCCGGTTCGATCCGTCCGGTGACGGCCGTCGAGACGTGCCCGGCGATCTTCCCCGACGAGAGCTTGCGGATCCCTGGGGGCGTCCTCGCCGACATCCTGGAGCGGGCGCGGAACACGGCCCCCGCCTCGGTGATCGACATCAGCGTCTTCCCGACCCAGCCCTGGCTCGACGCGCCCGGCGTCGGGTTCACCGCGGTGGCGACCGCCCATGACGACGAATCGGCGGCGCGAGCGACGGCGTCGGCGATCGTGCGAGAGGTCTGGGATCGGCGCCGGGAGTTCGTCGTCGATCGGCTGCTCGCACCGCCCGCCGCGCTCGGAGCAGCACAGGCGAGCGAGGTCCGCCCGTTCATCATCACCGAGGCAGCCGATGCCCCGACGGCGGGGGCCTCCGGCGACGGGACCGGCATGCTCCGCGCGCTCGTCGACGAGGCGTCGACACGCTCGGCGCTGGTCACGATCGCCGATCCCGAGGCCGTCGCCGAGTGTCACGCCGCCGGCGAGGGCGCTGCCGTGTCGCTGCGCGTCGGCGCGACGATCGACCCCCGCTGGTCGACGCCGGTCGAGTTCAGCGGCGTCATCGAGCGCGTCGGTACCGGTGACTACACGCTGACCGGCGTGGGGTACACCGGCATGACGGCGACGATGGGTCGATTCGCCGTGGTCCGCCGCGGTGCACTCGCAGTCCTCATCACCGAGCTGCCCGCGTGGTCGTCCGATCCGGGGACCTGGCGTCACGCCGGGCTGGAGCCGTACGACGTCGACGTGCTGTGCGTGCGCTCATGCACCGACTACCGGGCGAACTTCCCCGACTCGGCCCCGAGTGCCGTCGTGGCCGACGTTCCCGGCGCTGCCGCCTCCCGCCTCGAGCGCCTTCGCTTCGAACGCTGCGACGTCGTGCCCTTTCCCGTCGACCCCGACGCGACCTACTGAGCCGGCGCCACCCTCGTCACACCGCCACTGCGGCGTTCTGCTTCGTCGCCGTCGGATACGCAGCGAGGAAGCGAGCGACGGAATCGGGATCCGGTCGTCGACCGAAGGGGATGTCGAGCGCCACCCGCTCAGCGCCGGAGCACGGGCGCCCCTGCAGGACGTGGAGCGTCGTCCCGGCCGCATGCCGGTGCAGGACGTAGGAGTACACCGTCGTGAGGCCCGCGTGGTTGCAGATGCCCGTTCCCCCGTCGTCGTGGGCAGCCTGCAGCTCGAAGACGTCGGCCAGGGTGGTCGCATCCTCGACCCGGCGCTGGGCAGCCGCGCGGCGAAGGTAGGTGGTCGCGTGGTCTTCCTGGAGCGCGTGGTCACCGAGAACGACATGGTGGTTCGAACGCGCGGCTGCTCGCTCGAGCGGCACCACCTCGACCTCCGAGCCCCGGATCTCGACGCTCACCGCCGAGTCGGCGTCGATCATCACCAGGTTCCCCCACGACACGGGCGCGGCCGCGCACGCGGCGCGCACGGCGGCTGCGGCCGAGACGACGTCGACGCCCTCCCGAACGGCGACCTCCGTCATCACGTCGTAGTTCACATGGTCGTCGAGCGTCACGACGTTGGAGTCGCAACACAGGAGCCCGTGCGCGTTCGCCGCGATGGAGAAGCCCGAGTACTCGTCGAGGAGCGGATCATCCCCCGCCCACGTCGTCATACCGAGCACACCGAACAGGCCATCGTCCAGCCAGATGCGATCGTCGAGGTGCTGACGACCGAAGTCCTTGTTCTTGAACAACGCGTAGCTGCCATCTGCGAGCCGTAGGACCCCGGTTGTGCACATGCCACTGAATGCTATATTCCTTTCACCGCGGTCGACCAGAGGTCGCCAGGAGATGGGGGTTGAGCATGCGAGCAATGGTGATGCGGGCGATCTCTTCGCCGCTCCCGAGCGCGCCACTCACCCTCGAAGACGTACCGACACCACACGCGGCGGGTCCCTTCGACGTGGTGGTGAAGGTCGCTGCGGCGGGGGTGTGTCGAACCGATCTCCACCTGCTCACCGGGGAGCTCCCACATCCGATCCCGCTGGTGCTCGGACACGAGAACGCCGGTTGGGTGCACGAAGTCGGCTCCGAGGTGACGCGTGTCGCGGTGGGCGACGCCGTCATCTGCTACCCCTTCGTCAGCGACGGTTTGAGCGCACCCGAACGCTCCGGTCTCGACACCTGCGCGCCGACTCGGCTCACCCCCGGGATCTCGGTCGACGGCGGCTACGCCGAGTATCTGCTCACCAATGAACGGTCGATGCTGCCGGTTCCCCCCGATGCCGACCTGGCTGCGCTCGCCGTGCTGACCGACGCCGGGCTCGCCGCCTATCGAGCCTGCAAACGAGCAGCGTCCAAGCTCCGTCCCGGCGACACCGCGGTCATCATCGGTGCGGGCGGTCTCGGACATCTGGCCGTCCAGATCGTGCGCGCACTCTCACCGGCGCGGATCATCGCCGTCGACACCAACCCTGCCGCCCGCGAACTGGCGGTCGCCTGCGGCGCCGATCTGGCCGTCGACCCGGAGGCGCTCCGGCAAGCGCTCCCGGCCGGCGCGCACGTCGTGCTCGACTTCGTGGGCGTCGACGCCACCGCTGCCGGCGGCATCGCCGCGCTCGACTTCGGAGGCACGTACATCGCCGTGGGCGTCGGCGGTGCGGTCACGTTGCCGTTGACCGAACTGGTCGAGGGCGAGAAGCACATCGAAGGCGTCTACGTGGGCACCTACACCGATCTGCTCGAGGTGACCGCGCTCGCACTCGCCGGGCGCGTCACCCCACATGTCGTCCGCTATCCCCTGGAGGCGGCGAACGACGCCCTGCACGACCTCGCCGCCGGGCGGGTCCTCGGCCGCGCCGTGCTGACCCCAGCGGCATCGGCACACCCCTCCACGACCACATCCAACGAGGCTGACCACCATGTCTGAATCACCGCAACGAACGGCCCTCATCACCGGGGCGGCCAGGGGGATCGGCTTCGCATGCGCCCAGCGGCTGCGGGCCGGTGGCTGTCGCGTCGTCGGCGTCGACCTCGACCCCGCATCCATCGGCGCCGTCGCCCAGCACTTCGACGAGGTGCACGCCGTCGACGTGTCGAACAGCTCGGCGGTCGACGCGCTGCGCGACCGGCTCGGACCCATCGACATCGTCGTGAACAGCGCCGGCATCGTCGGGCCCAACATGCCGACCTGGAAGATCTCCGACGCGGAATGGAAAGCGACCATGGACGTCAACGTCGGCGGGACGTTCAACGTCCTGCGGGCGTTCGTCCCGGCGATGATCGAAACCGGCTGGGGCCGCATCGTCAACATCGCCAGCATCGCTGGCAAGGAGGGCAACCCGAACCTCGCTGCGTACTCGGCATCGAAGGCGGCAGTGATCGGCCTGACCAAGTCGATCGGCAAGGAGCTCGCCACCACCGGCGTCCTGGTCAACGCGATCGCGCCCGCCGTCATCGCCACCGAGATGAACGCCTCGAACACGCCCGAGGTCCTCGAGTACATGATCTCCAAGATCCCGATGGCGCGCACCGGCACCGTCGAGGAGGTCGCGGCGCTCGTCACCTGGCTCGCCTCGGAGGAGTGCAGCTTCTCCACCGGCGCGTGCTACGACATCTCCGGCGGACGGGCGACGTACTGATGGCCGACGCGCTGATGGGCGACCGATTTCTCGTCACCGGGGCCAACGGCTGCATCGGCGCCTGGGTGATCAAGTTGTTGACCGCCGCCGGCGCCGACGTCGTCGCGTTCGACATCGGGACCGACGAGCACCGTCATCGTCTGATCAACGCCGGTGAGCTGCCTGCGGTCACATGGGTGCGAGGCGATCTGACGATCCGCGACGACGTGGTCGCAGCCGCCGAAGGCGTGACCCACATCATCCACCTCGCAGCGCTGCAGATCCCGTTCTGCCGAGCCGACCCGTCCCACGGGGCTGCCGTCAACGTGGTCGGCACCGCGAACGTGTTCGAGGCGGCGCTCCACCACGGGGTCTCCCAGATCGCCCACGCGAGCAGCATCGCCGTCTACGGACGCGCATCCGACTACGCGGAGCGGATCCTGCCGTACGACGCCCCGCGGCTCCCGACCACCCTGTACGGCGTCTACAAGGTCGCCTGCGAGGATCTCGCCACGGTGTACTGGCACGAGTCCGGCGTCCGCAGCGTGGGCCTGCGCCCCCACACCGTCTTCGGACCGGGCCGCGACCAGGGGATGACCTCACTGCCGAGCGTCGGCATCGAACACGCCGCGACCCACCGTCCCTTCCACATCGACTTCGGCGGCGCGCTCGACTTCCAGTACGCACCAGACGTGGCTGCAGCGTTCATCCACGCCGCCCGTCTGGTCGTCGACGGAGCACCCACCTACAACCTCGGGGGCCACCGCGTCACCGTGGCCGAGTTCGTCGAGGCGATCGCCGACGTCACCGGATTCGACCAGATCACGACCGGAGTCGACCCGTTGCCGGTCGTCGAGGGCGCCGATGCAAGCCCATGGTTCGAACACGCGGGAGGCGCAGCCCCCACACCGCTGCGCACCGCGATCCAAGCAAGTGCACAGGTGTTCGCTGCGGCGAACTGACACGAAGAAGGTCCAGCCATGAGAATGCTGCGCTACGGGGATCCCGGAGCCGAGATCCCGGCGGTGATGCCCGCCGGGAGCGACACGGTGCTCGATGCACGTCCGGTCACCGACGATTACGACGTCGACTTCTTCGCGACGAACGGACTCGACCGTCTCGGCGCGGCGCTGACAGCCGGCACCCTCCCGGCCCTCGATGTCGACGGTCGGCGTATCGGGGCGCCGCTGAAGCGGCCCGGCAAGATCATCTGCATCGGTCTCAACTACCGGCACCACGCCGCCGAGTCCGGGATGCCGATCCCCGACGAGCCGATCATCTTCATGAAGGCCCCCAACACCATCGTCGGACCGAACGACGATGTCCGCATCCCCCGCCGTTCGGTGAAGACCGACTGGGAGGTCGAGCTGGGCATCGTCATCGGCGCCAGAGCGAGCTACATCGCCAGCGTCGACGACTCGCTCGGACACGTCGCCGGTTACGTGCTCTCGAACGATGTGTCGGAACGCGAGTTCCAGCTCGAACGAGGTGGCCAGTGGGACAAGGGCAAGTCGTGCGACACGTTCAATCCGCTCGGGCCGTGGATCCTGACGAGCGACGAGCTCCCCGATCCACAGACCATGGGCATGTGGCTCGACGTCGACGGCCAGCGCGAACAGTCGGGGCACACGTCCGACATGATCTTCAGCGTCGCCCACATCGTTTGGTACGTCAGCCAGTTCATGGTGCTGGAACCCGGCGACCTGATCAACACCGGCACGCCGGCCGGTGTCGGCAGCGGCAAGCACCCGCCGCGCTTCCTCAGCGCCGGCCAGGAGATGCGACTCGGCATCGACGGCCTCGGTGAGCAGCTCGGTCGCACGATCGCGACCCCCTGACCGGGCCGCACCAACGAATCGACAGGAGCGTCCCATGACCCTCGACCTGAACGGACTGATCCCGGCAACCGTGCTGCCGATGCACGACGACGGCAGCATCGACGAACCAGCGCTGCGGAGCTACATCAGCTGGGTGGTCGAACAGGGCCCGGTCGCGTTGGCGATCAACGTCGACACCGGCGAAGGCCCGCACCTCGTCCACGACGAGAAGGTGCGCGTCCTCGAGGTGGTCCGGAGCACCACCGACATCCCGCTCGTCGTCGGGATCGCCGGCCCGTCCACGGCGGCTGCGGTCCGACAGGCGCACGACTTCCGCGAGGCCGGCGCCGACGCGTTCCTCGTGTTCCCGATCCCGGCGTACCTGAGCGAACCGCTCGACACCCGGGTGCCCGTGGCCTATCACTCGGCGATCGCCGAGGTCGGCCTCCCGCTGATCATGTTCCAGCTGCAGCCAGCGCTCGCCGGAGTGAACTACGACCCGGACACGCTGCGGGCAGTCGCCTCGGTCGAGGGCGTCGTCGCGATCAAGGAGGCGTCCTTCGATGCGCGTCGCTTCGTCGACACCGCCCGCCTCCTCGAGGAACTGCCCAAGCCGATCACGATCCTGACCGGCAACGACAACTTCATCCTCGAGTCGTTCATGCTCGGTGCGACGGGAGCCCTGATCGGTTTCGGCGCCGTGATGACGCGCGAGCAGGTCGCGATGATCGCCGCCTGGAGCGAGGGCCGCATCGACGAGGCCCAAGCGCTCGGACGGCGAGTCCAGCGACTCGCCGACGTCGTCTTCGCCCGGCCGGTCGGCGACTACCGCGTGCGGTTGAAGGAGTGCCTCCGCCTCCTCGGTGTGCTCGACGCCGCACACGTGCGACTCCCGTTGCTCGGTCTGGATGACGCGGAGCGCGCCTACCTCACGGGTGTCCTCGTCGAGGTCGGGCTGCTCGACGAGCACCAGCGCGACGCGCGGCCGGTGCCCGCGTGAAGTTCGGGGTCTTCCTCCCGTCGTTCATCCTCCCCGGACGCGAGCGCGAACACCCCGCCGCCGTGCGCCGCTTCGCACAGCGCGCCGAAGAGCTCGGCTTCGACTCGCTCTGGATCACCGATCACATCATCACCGCCCACCGCTTCTACCGAGTGAGCTGGCTCGACGCACTGATGACGCTGTCGCATGTCGCAGCCGTCACCGAACGGGTCAACCTCGGGACGTCGATCCTGATCCTGCCCGTCCGCCAACCGGCCGTGCTGGCGAAGGAGATCGCGACGCTCCACTACCTGTCGGGCAACCGCTACATCTATGGCATCGGGACCGGTTGGTATGGGCCGGAGTTCACCGCGTGCGGGGTCGACAAGAGCGAGCGCGGCGGCCGTACGGATGAAGTGCTCGACGCAACGCTCGCCCTGTTCGGCGGCGAGCCGGTGGAGTACCACGGTCGCTACTACGACCTCGACGGGGTCACGGTCGAGCCACGCCTCGATCCCTCGCCGCCCGTCTGGGCGGCAGGCGGCAGCCAGTTGCCGCACGAAACGTCGCCCGAGCAACCGGTGATGCACCCGAACGTGCTCCGACGCATCGTGCACAGCGACGGCTGGATCGCCCGCCCCACGTGCCCGGCCGAGCTGATCGCATCCGATCTGGCGCAGATCGTCACCGAGCGCGATCGGTTGGGCATCACCTCGCCGCTCACCATCGCACACGAGAACTTCACGTGGATCGAAGAGTCCGGGACCCCCGACGACGTGAGATCGGTGCAACAGGCGCGGTTCGGTGCGATCGTGAGCGACGAGCGCCCATGGGAGTACATCGACCAGGTCTACATGCCGGGAACGATCGACGAGATCCAGGCCAAGGTGCAGCGGCGGGTCGACGCAGGCGTCGAGTACATGATGTTCCACACCCTGACCGACGACCTCGACCAACTCGAATTGATCTCGAAGCACATCGTCGAACCGTTCCGGGGAGCCGGGTGAGCGTCGCACCGTTCACGCTCGACCCGTCGGCTGCGGCGCTCCTGGTGGTCGACCTGCAGAACGACTTCGTGCGCTCCGGCGCACCCCAGGAGGTGCCCAGCGCCCGCGCCACCCTCGCCGCCGTGGCGGCGCTGCGCGATGCAGCCCGCACGGCGAACCGACCGGTGATCTTCACCAGGTACACGGCAGGTCCCGAGGTCACGCACCTCGCCTGGTTCTCGCCGGAGTGCGCGCCACCGCTGCGCTCGTGCTGGCGAGGAGTGCAGCGCACCTACGGTGATCGGTCTGCGGCGCTGATGGGCCACGACGTCGTCGACGAGCTCACGCCCCGCGCCGACGAAACGGTCGTCGACAAGTACGGCTACGGATCGTTCCACGACACCGAGCTGACCGACGTACTGCGGGCTCGGCACGTCCGGCAGGTGTGGGTGGTCGGCACAGTGACCCAGATCTGCGTCGAGGAGACGGTGCGCGAGGGGTATCGACGAGGGTTCGAGATGGTCGTCGCCGCCGACGGCGTGTCGTCGTTCGACGATGCGATGCACGATGCGACGTTGCGGAACCTGGCCCACAAGTTCGCGCTGGTCACCGACACCGCCACGATGCGCGCCGCGCTCGGCAGCGGAGCCCCGATGTGAACGTCTCCGCCGAGGTCGGCGTCAGCGGCGATCGACCCGACGGACCGGCCGACGTCCTCATCATCGGCGCCGGTGCGTCGGGAGGCGTCGTCGCGCGACGGCTCGCCGAGGCCGGCATCCGGGTGGTGTGCCTCGAACAGGGTGCGTGGCACGACCGCACCGAGTACCGCGGCGCCGAGCTCGACTGGGAGCTGACCGCACGGCGCCAATGGTCGTCCAGCCCCAACATCCGTGCACTCCCCGAGGACTATCCGGTCGACGACGAACGGTCCGACGTGTCCCCGCTGATGTTCGCCGGGGTGGGCGGGTCGATGATCCTCTTCGCCGGCGCCTGGCCGAGGATGTTGCCGTCCGACTTCCGGGTGCGGAGCCTCGACGGGGTGGCGGATGACTGGCCGCTCACGTACGAGGATCTCCGGCCGTACTACGAGCGCAGCGACCGGCAGATCGGTGTGTCGGGCCTCGGAGGCGACCCCGCCTACCCACCCGGCGAGGACCCGCCGCTCCCGCCGCTGCCGATCGGCGCAGGTGGCCTCCGGGTCGCGCGCGCCCACAGCCGGCTCGGTTGGCACTGGTGGCCGGAGCCGAACGCGATCCTGTCGGCGCCCTACGACGGCCGGAACCGCTGCGTGCAGCGCGGTACGTGCATGCAGGGGTGCGGTGAAGGGGCCAAGGCGTCGACCGACCTCACCCACTGGCCGAGAGCGATCGCACACGGCGCCACGCTGATCACCGGCGCGCGCGTCTCGCGGATCGAGACCAACAGCGCCGGGTTGGCGACGGGCGCGCACTGGATCGACGGCGCCGGCACCGAGCACTTCCAGCGCGCCAACGCCGTGGTCGTCGCGGCCAACGGGATCGGCACACCGCGGCTCCTCCTGATGTCGTCCTCGGAGGCACACCCGGATGGTCTCGCCAACTCGTCGGGGCTCGTCGGGCGGCGACTCATGATGCACCCGTTCGCCAACGTGACCGGCCTGTTCGACGAGCAGCTCGAGAGCTGGCAGGGCCACTTCGGCTGCTCCATCGAGTCGTTCGAGTTCTACGAGACCGACGAGCGACGCGGCTTCGTCCGGGGAGCGAAGTGGGGCCTCGCTCCTACGGGTGGCCCGGTCAACGCAGCACTGCCCAGCCGGGCCGGTGCTCAGGTGTGGGGAGCCGACCACCACCTCCACGTGCGCTCACGGCTCGGACACGGCGCCAGCTGGGGGCTGTTCGGGGAGGATCTCCCCGACGAGGAGAACCGGGTCACGCTGTCTGCGACCGCGACCGACAGCTCCGGGCTCGCCGCACCGGAGTTGCAGTACTCCGTGTCGGAGAACTCGCGCCGCATGCTCGACTTCCACATCGAGAAGGCGTCGGAGTCGCTGACCGAAGCGGGCGCGCACACGATCGAGGTCGATCGGTTGATGCGCTACTCGGGATGGCACCTACTCGGCACCGCCCGCATGGGGACCGACCCCACGACCTCCGTCGTCGACGAGTGGAACCGGGCGCACGACGTCCCGAACCTGTTCGTGGTCGACGGCAGCTGCTTCGTCACGTCGGGCGGCGTCAACCCGACCTCGACGATCTGCGCGCTCGCACTGCGCGCCGCCGACCGCATGGTCGAGCGCCGACACGACCAGCCGGTGGTGTGGTGAACGAAATCTCCGACGAACCGCCGGCCGCGTTCGCTGCGCTCGCCGATGCCCTGGTCCCCGCTGCGCACGGAATGCCCGCCGCCAGCACGGTGGTCGACGGCAACCGGTTGGCGTTCGTCGTGCAGGCACGTCCCGATCTGGCCGATCCGCTCGCCGCAATTGTCGCCATGCCGATGTTCGACGACCCGGCGACACGACTCGACGAACTGGCGGCGCAGCACCCCGAGTTGCTGGCGGCGCTCCACCTCGTCGTCGTCGCTGGGTACTACTCCGATCCGCACGTGCGCACACTGATCGGATACCCCGGTCAGATCGTGCGGCCGGTGTCGGCGCTCGACTATCCGGCCTACCTCGACGAGGGTCTGCTCGACCGGGTGATCGAGCGCGGACCGATCTGGCGCGACCCGACGGCGACCGGACACGACTCGGCATGACATGACCCGAGCAACTCGGGTTCCGACCACTACCAACCACAGGGGGGAACATGACGGCTGACGACGACCAACTCGCATACGCAACCGCCGGCGATCTGGCGCAGAGGATCCGCAGCGGTGAGCTCGCTCCCACCGAACTGCTCGAATCGGTGATCGCACGCATCGAAGAACGCAACCCGGCGCTCAACGCGGTGGTGTTCAAGGGCTACGACGACGCTCGCCGGGCCGCCGCCGAGGCCGAGCGCACGCTGCGCGCGGGCGACGACGTCGGGCCGCTCCACGGCGTCCCGACGCTGATCAAGGACCTGTTCGACTTCAAGCCCGGGTGGACGTCGACGTTCGGCGGGGTCCCCGCGCTCGCCGACCAGGTGATCGACGCCTACTGCATGTTCGCGGAGCGGGTGGAGCGGGCGGGCGCGATCATCGTCGGGAAGACGAACAGCCCCGTCATGGGGATGCGGGGGACGTGCGACAACCCGCTGTTCGGCCCGTCCTGCAACCCGTTCGACACCAGCAAGAACACCGGTGGCTCCTCCGGCGGCAGCGCGGCCGCGGTCGCCGACGGGCTGGTGCCCTTCGCCGAGGGCACCGATGCCGGCGGATCGATCCGGATCCCCGCGGCCTGGTGCGGTGTCTACGGCTTCAAGGGTTCCTGGGGGCGCGTCCCCGCACCGCTGCGCCCGAACGCGTTCGGCGGCACGAGCCCGTTCGTCGCCGAAGGGCCGATCACGCGGACGGTCGCCGACGCCGCGCTCGTGATGTCGGTGCTCGCGGGGTACGACTCACGAGACCCCTACGCGCTCGCCGACACACCCGACATGATGTCGGCACTCGACGCCGACCTCACCGGCAAGCGCATCGCCTACAGCCCTGACTTCGGCGTCTATCCGGTCGATGCGCAGGTCGCGTCGACGGTCGCGGCCGCGGTTCGGGCGTTCGAGGAGGCGGGGGCGATCGTCGAGCAGGTCGAGATCGACATCCCGTACGACCACATCGAACTCGCCGACCTCTGGTGCCGGATGATCGCCCCGCTCAACATCAACACGATCGAAGGGTTGAAGGCGGCTGGAATCGACCTGCTCGGGGAGCATCGGGCGTCGATGCCGCCCGAGTACGTGCGGCGGATCGAGGCCGGCTACCGCTTCTCGGTCACCGACCTCGGACGCGACCAGGCGATGCGGACCACGGTCAGCGACGCTGTGCAGTCGGTGCTCGACGGCTACGACCTGCTCGTCACACCGACGCTCTCGGCACAGCAGGTCGACAACGCCGATGACGGCGACACCGTCGGCCCGGCCACCGTCGACGGCGTCGAAGTCGAGCGGCTGATCGGCTGGTGCATGACGTACTTCCTCAACTTCACCGGGCATCCAGCTGCCTCGATCCCGGCCGGGATGATCGACGGCCGCCTGCCGGTCGGCATGCAGATCATCGGTGGCCGCTACGACGACGTCGGTGTGCTCGGCGCGAGCCACGTGTTCGAGCAGTTGCGGCCGTGGGACCACACGTATGCGCAGTGCCGCGCTCGATGATGGACGTCGGGTCGAACGTGCAACGTCTGACGCGGGATCGCACGAGCTTCTTCTTCGACGGCGGAGCGACACCCGTGGCGACCATCTCGTCAGGCGACATCATCCTCGTCGAGACCCAGGACGCCCACTGCGGCAGCATCACCGGCCCCGAGGTCGTGTACTCGACCCTCGCTGACGTCGTCGAACGCATCGGCGGTGCCAACCCGGTGACCGGCCCGATCGCTGTCGACGGCGTGCTCCCTGGTGACCTGATCAGCATCGAGATCCTCGACGTCGTGGGCGCGCCGGTGACCGGCTACGGATACATGAACACGACGGCGACGCTGGACCCGACCTTCTCCGCGGAGACCACCATCTGTCATCGCCGCGACGACGTCGTCGAGATCCCGACGCATCGCGGTCCGGTCCGGGTCCCCTATCGCCCGTTCATCGGCACGATCGGCGTCGCGCCGGCCGGTGAGCCGGTGCTCGCATTCCAGCAGCGCACCGACATCCTGGGCAACGTCGATCTCGCCGAGGTACGCGCCGGATCGACGGTCGTCGTGCGCGCCAATGTGGCGGGGGCGCTCGTCTCACTCGGCGATGCCCATCTGGCACAGGGCGACGCCGAGATCCATCGCTCCGCGATCGAGACGCAGGCCGATGTGGCGTTGCGGATCACCCGGCTCGCCGCCGGCGACACGAGCTATCCGGGCCTGCCGCAGATCAACACCCCGGAGGAGATCGGCAGCGTCGCTCCCGGTCCGGGTCATCTCGAGGATCTGGTGCGCGCCGCCTACGACGACCTCGCCGCGCGGATGCATCTCGACCACGGATTCACGTTGCCCGAGGCGTACCGGATCCTGGGTGCCGTCGGAACGGTGCGCATCGGCCAGGTCGTCCCACCCGTGTTCTCGGCGCTGGCGAAGATCGATCGTCGCTACCTCGTTCCCGGCTGACCGATCGCGTTGGAGGTCCGAACGCGGTGAGGGGCCCCGCCTGAGCGGGGCCCCTCCTGGCATCACGTCGTTCCCGACCGGTCAGACGTTGGTGACGATGACCTCTCGCGTCACGGTCGCGGCGTCGCCCCATCCATCGGTCACCGTCAGCGACACGATGTAGGTGCCGGGCGCCGGGAACGTCCGCGACGGACCGGTCGACGTGCTCGTCGCCCCACCATCACCGAAGTTCCAGCTGTAGGTGATCGTGTCACCCAGGTTGGCATCGACGGTGCCGACCGCCGAGAAGTTGCACACCAGCAGCACACACGACGGCGCGTTGATCACCGGGACCGGCGCCACGTTGGCCGCCGGGCGGACGATCGTGACCGTCTGCGTCGCTGTCCCCGTGACACCGAACTCGTCACGTGCCGTGAGCGTCACGGTGAACGTGCCGGCCGCCGTGTAGCGACGGATGGGCACGGGGCCCGTTCCTGTTGCCGAGGCCTGCCCGAACGTCCACGAGTAGGTCAGGGTCGTCGGCGACTCGTCGGTGGTCGACCGGGCGTCGAAGGTGCACAGGTTCTCGACACAGGAGGTCGTGAAGCTGGCCACCGGCGGCAGGTTCGTCGCCGGCACGGTCACACTGACGTTGCGCTCGATCGGGACCGGCGTCGCGAACCCGTTCGCATCGACGCCGCGAGCGAACAGCGTGTACGCGCCGACCGGAATGACCGGCGAGGTGTACGAGAAGTTCGAGCCGGGCGAGCCGGGGCTGTTCACGAATGCCGAACGCCAGTTGACCGTCGTCCCCGAGAAGACACCCGACCCGTTCATGAACTGTCCGAGGCTGTTCCGGATCGCGACCTGCACGCTGGCGATCTGGCGGTCGTCCTCGACGCGGCCGCTCACGACGATGGTCCCGAGCGGGAACACCTGACCCGTCGGCGGCGCGAACAGGTTCTCGACGAAGACCGGTGGCAGGTCGCCGGGGAACACGGGGTAGCGAGCAGTTGCGCCGGTGGTCGACACGTCCTGCTGGCCGGCTGTGTCGAACGCGAGTGCGACGACGTCGTAGTCGCCCTCGGCCGGCACGACCACCGCGAGGCTCCACGCGGTGGCGGTGGTGCCCGGTGCCGCGAGGGTGGCCGACAAGGTGGCGTACGCCGCCGACAGCGAACCGTTGGGCTGCAGGTACCGGCCGCTCACGCGGTCTCGGACGGTGACTCGCACCTCCGCCACGCCGAGGTCGTCGGTCGCCGTTCCCGCCAGCGCGAATCCGAGCGTCGGCTGGTTCGGCTGTGTGCCGGTCACGGCGAGCAGACCGTTCGGTGGCGCATCACCGGCGATCTGCACATTGATCGTGAGGTTGCCGCGATTGGCGGTGGCGGTGGTGAGACCGAGGTCGTCGGTGGCACGAACCTGGAACACGTACGACCCGGGCACGAGGTTGAACGGCGTCGTGTACGACCAGTTGAAGCTCGTACCGGTGATGTCGATCGGCGAGATCCGATAGGTGTCGCCGACGACATCGGGGCCCCACGACCCGTCCGAGGCCAGCCGGTCGCCCGTCACGCTGTTGCGGAGCGTGATCTCGATGTTGCGAAGACCCTGATCGTCGTTGGCGATACCGGAGAAGGTCACCGGCGCGCCGGGTGCGAGTGAGATCGGCGCCGTCGCCGTCGGCGGGTTGACGATCGCCGGGGTCGTGATCGCGACCGTCGGCGGCACAGCCGTGGCGCTCACGATCCAGGAACGGGTCCCGCCCCGCAGGTCGGGCTGACCGGCGGTGTCGACCGCGATCGCCTCGACACTCCACTCGCTCTCGTAGGGCAGCACGACTTCCGTCGACCAGGTGGCGTTCGCTGCGCCGATCACGTCGGGCACCACACGGAACGTGTTGTAGGTGCTGTTCGCCGAGCCGTCGTCCTGGAGATAGCGGTTGGCTGCGTCCTTGATGGAGTAGTTGATCGCGTTGACGCCGACGTCGTCGGTCGCTGTGCCAGTCATCGTGAACGTGGTGGTCGCGATCACGCTGCCCGTGGGCCCGGTGACGGAGGTGTTCGGGGTCTCGTCGGCGAGGCCGAACGTCTCGATCGTCTTCACGGCCTTCGAGGCGTCTTCACTGCCGTTGACAGCGACCGTGCGGGCCCGCAGAACGATCCGGCGGTTGCCCGAGATCGTCACGGTCCGCGACCACGCACTCTGGGTGGCGTCCGGAGCCGCGAGCTGGGCGTCGATCGTGTTGAACGCCGCGGCCCACGTGACGAGGTCGTCCTGGAGGAACTGGTTGCGGTCGCGATCCTGGATCTCGAGGTTGACCCGGCGCACGCCGGTGGCGGCCGTGGCCAGACCCTCGATGGTGAAGGGCACGTCCGTCTCCTCCACCCGGCCCTCGATGGGGAGCGTGATGGTGGTCTCGTTGGCGCCGACTGCGGGCAGGCGCTGGAAGTCGTACACCGCGATGCGGCCGACGTTGGCGCCACCCTGGGTGATCGCGTCGCCGCCGGTGATCACGCCACGCGGGTGCACGATCATCGCCTTGTTGCCCTCGAACGAGTTCGACCCGGGGTTCCACTCGAGCGCCTTGCCGTCGACCGGGTTGATCGCCGTGACGTGGTCGCGGATGACGATGTCGTCACCGAGGCCGTACCCGGCGAGGCCCTGACCGCGCCCGTACCCGACGGTGGTCAGACCAGGCCACGGATCCGGTGCCGACGGGGACTCGACGTAGTTGAAGTGGCCGCCGAGGTACACCGCGACGTCGCTGATGGCGACGGAGTACACGCTGTCGAACAGGCGGGTGATCCAGAGCGGCTGCATGTTCGCGCCACCTTCGACCGAGAACGCGATTGCGGTGTCGTTGACCGGCGGCCGGTCGCCGCCGGAACCGCTCGCCACCACGAAGTAGTCGCCGTTGGGCGAGATCGCTCCGGTATAGATGCGCTGGATGCCGCCGACGAACTGGAGGTTGTCCTTCCAGAGATCGGTCGACCACGGCAGCAGCTGGTTGGTCTGGGTGCTGATCAGCCCGACGCCGTAGCGGTCCTGGCCGGCGATCTGGCGCGCCGTGTGGACGACCAGGAGCTTGCTCAGATCGGGCGTGAGGACGAGCGCCTGCACGGTCATGGCGCCGTTGACGCCGATGCCGCCCGTCAGGTTGTTGTTGAAGTTGGAGACGACGGAGCCGTTGCTGGCGTTGAGGGCCACGAGGCCCGACCGGGCGGCGCCGTTGACGGCGGTGAACTGACCGCCGACGTACACGGTGGTGTTGGTCGCCTCGACCGCCGTGGCCGCCGAGTTGGCGTTCGCGGTGAACCCGGTGATCACCGATCCGTTGGTCGGGTTGAGCGCCGCGATCTTGCGCTTGGTGACACCGTTGACCGTGTTGAAGCGGCCGACGACGTACAGACGCGTGCCGTCCGGCGACGCCTCGATCTCCTGGACGGAGCCGTCGAACGTCGGACGGAAGTTCGCATCGACGAGACCGGTATTGAGATCGAAGGCGGCGAGGAACCGTTGCGTATAGGACGTCGTATTGCCGGGCACGTTGTTGCGCAGCGACGTGAACCCACCGGCGACGAAGATCTTGTTCCCGATGTACTCGATGTCCCAGATCTCGCCGTTCTCGATCCTGGGGGTGTCGGTACGAGCCGTCGATGGCGGCAACATCGTGTGTGCCCCGGGCGGAACCGTGGCGTTGACGGCGACGGTCGACGTGGCGGTCGCGCCACGATCATCGGTGACGGTGAGGGTGACGTTGTAGGCGCCGCTCGATGCATAGGTGTGGTTGGCGGTGGCACCGGTGGCCGTGGCCCCGTTGCCGAAGTTCCAGGCGTACTGCGTGATCGTGCCGTCGCCGTCGGCCGACGCCCGGCCATCGAAGGCGCAGGCGAGTTGGGTGCACGACGACGTGAACGAGGCCGTCGGGTTGGCGTTGGTCGACACTGCCGGCAAGGCGATGGTCCAGGCGATGCCCTTCGTGCCGGCAACGGTCGAGGCGGCCGTGGCGCCGGGCCAGTTGCCCGCGTTGCGCACCGTCTCGCCGATGGCGGCGGTGATCCGACCCGACCCTGAACCGACCGACGTGCCACGACTGGTGACGCTGGCCGGCAGCGTCCAACCGGCGTTGCTGCCCGACTTGTCGCTCCAGTAGCTGAGCACGAGCGTCTCGGCGGCTGCGACGTTGGCGGCGGGCGAAGTGAGATTCACCGAGGACGCGCCCATGACCGACGACGGCGCCGACGTGGGCGCTCCGGCCCCGGAGTACGCGACGAGGACGCGGGAGGCCTTTGCGGAGGCGCCGAGCGAGACGCTGACCGTCGATCCGGCAGTGCCCGTGACCGCAGTGCGCGTGAACACCCAGGACCGCATGTCGGGGGTGCCGTCCGACTGGGTGCCCAGGAGGGTCCATCCCGTAGGCGTTGTGGCCGTGGTGGCGACGTTGGTGGTCAGCACGTACACCAGCTGGTCGCCCACCTGGACCGACGCCGGCACGGTGATGGTCGGGGCTGCGGTGCTCGAGTTCGCGGATGAAGACGCTCGGAACGACGGGGGTGCAGCGGATGCGGTCGACGGCGCAGCCGCCGACACGAACACGCCGATCAGCAACGACAACACCGCCAACAGGGCAGCTTTGTTCTTCATGGTCTCGCCAGCTTTCCGATGTACTCCGCCAGAATGGTCACCACCACTGTACGTGACGGTTTGTCCACCTGTCGACCGGAAATTGTAGAGTTTGACGAATCGTGCACATACAGGCATGGCGCATTCACGCCACGTGATGCAGCGGACGCCGTTCGCGACAGGTGCGTGTCAAGTTTTCGTTGAGAAGTAGGTGCCTCGCCACCAGGTGTGATCGTGCGAACATGGGCCAGAACGGAGAGGACGATGATGAGCGAGTCGATTGCCGCCGGGTCGAACCCACGGCGCAACGTCAACGACATGGTGCGCTCCGCCAAGGAACGGATCGAGGAGCTCTCCGTCGAGGAACTGCAGGCCGAGATCGAGCGCGGCGACGTCACGTTGATCGACATCCGAGATCCGCGTGAGGCGTGGGAGCGAGGCGCCATCCCAGGCGCACGATCGATGCCGCGCGGCATGCTCGAGTTCTGGTTCGATCCGGAGTCGCAGTACTACCGGGGCGGCCTGTCGTTCGACACGCGCTACGTCGTGTACTGCGCCGGTGGCGGCCGGTCCGCGCTGGCCGCCGACGTGCTCCAAGACCTCGGCTACACCAACATCGCCCACCTCACGGTGGGCTTCAACGGCTGGGCCGCAGCCGGCGGCGCGGTCGAACCGGTGCACCCCGACCCCAAGTACTTCCGGACGGCCGACACGGACTGATCATGTCCCCGGTGCGACGCGTCGGGAATGCGTCACCCAGGGGGTCGGCGGGATGGCAACATGGCGTCACCATGGATGGCGACGACGTGATCGAGCGCTTTCGCGCCGGCGACGCCGACGCGGTCCGAGCCGTCTATCGCGAGTACGGCGGCGCCGTCACCACGGTCGCGAGGTCGATGGTGCGAGACCCCGAGCTGGTCGCCGACATCGTCCAGCAGACGTTCGTCAAGGCGTGGCGATCGATCGGCACGTTCGACGGCACCAGAGCGTTCGCTCCCTGGCTGTACTCGATCGCCCGCAACACTGCGATCGACGCGATCCGATCCGAGTCCCGACCCACCCGCGGCGGCCACGAGCCCGAGACGGATCGGGCCGTCGACGGCCCGACGCTCGAGGAGACCTGGGAGCGCCACGAGATCCGGCGCGCCCTCGACCGGCTCCCGGCAGACGAACGCGAGGTCATGCGCCGTTCACATCTGCTCGGCGAGACGCACGAACACATCGCGAGCGCGTTGGGCGTCCCGGTCGGCACCGTGAAATCGCGGTCGTCGCGAGCACACCGCCGGTTGGCGGCCGACCTCGCTCACCTCGCCCCGAACCGAACGAGCGCACCCGCCGTACAGGTGCACGAGGACCGACCATGACCGACGACTCCGACGACGCTCTCGACGTGAGCGGCGATCTCCCGGTGGAGATCATCGCCCTGCTGACGCGCCAGAGCACCTGGGACGACGTGCCGCCCGGGCTCGAGGACGCGATCGTCGGCGCGATCGCCGCCGAACAGGCGTCTGGGAACGTCACCCGACACAACGTCACCCAACTCGATGCTGCGCGTTCCAGGCGCGAGGCCCGCGCCACCTGGCCGTGGTGGCTCACGGCGGCCGCCGCCGGGGTCGTGGTCGTCGCCGGCGCAGTGATGATCGGGCGATCCGGTGACGACCCGGCCGGCCTCGCGGTCGCCCTCGCCGCCACCGATCTGGCAGCGGGCGCGAGCGCCACGGCCGAGCTCACGTCCACGCCCGCCGGACTGAAGATCGTGCTCGACGTCGACGGTTTGTCCGGCGCTCCCGACGGCGAGATGTACCAGGCGTGGATCAGCGACGGCGAGGTACGGGTCAGTGCCGGGAGCTTCCACCTGCGCGGCGGCGATCCGCCGATCGAGCTGTGGGCGGGGACCGCCGACCCGTCGTTCACCATCATCACCGTGACGATCGAGCCGATCGACGGAGACAACAACTCATCGGGTCGGGTGGTGCTCCGCGGCGACTACGAGCTGCCCGCACCGTGACGGCGCCGAGCGTTCAGTAGCTCGATGCTGCGCCCGTAGCAGTATCGCTGGCCCCGCCGACCACCGCGAGCAGCGCGTTGAGGAGCCCGCTGGCACCGAAGCGGAACGTGGTGGGCGACACCCATCCCGGGCCCATCGCCCGCTCCGCTGCTGCGATGTACTCGCCAGCGGCCTCGGCCGAGCTGATGCCGCCCGATGGCTTGATCCCGACGGGCCTGCCGGCGGCGGCGATGACCCTCAGCATGGTCTCAGCAGCCGGCAGGGTCGCCGAGACGGGCGACTTGCCGGTGGATGTCTTGATGAAGTCGGCACCGTGATCGATCGCGAACCGGGCGGCTCGCTCGACGGCGTCGAGGTCGGGCAGCTCGCCCGTCTCCAGGATCACCTTCATGAGCGCCCGGCCATCGGTGAGCGTGCGCACACGCTCGAGCACCGCAGCAGGTCGGTCGAGCCGGTCGGCGGCGAACGCCCTGTACGGCACGACGACGTCAATCTCGTCGGCCCCGTCGTCGAGAGCCCGAGCGGTGACCACACCGACGGCGAACGGCCGTTCGTCACCGGTGGGGAAGTTCACGACGGTCGCGACGCGGACCCCCGTACCGGCGAGCAACCCACTCGACCGGGCGACGAAGTCGGGCCAGATGCACACAGCGGCTGTTCCGGCGCGCGTTGCCCGTTCGCACAACGCCTCGACGTCGTCGTCGCTGCAATCGTCGGTGAGGTCGGTGAGGTCGACGAGCGAGATCGCCAACCGTGCCAGTGCGACATCCATGGGGCGGCACCTCCTTGTGCTGACTCCCGTCGAGCGTACTGCGACCGACCCGATGCACGACGGGCTGCCCCGATCGACAAGACTGCCCGCAACCGCTTACATCGCGTCCCACCATGCCTCCGAACCCCACCTCGACGCGCCGAGACCGCGCCACGATCGAAGATGTCGCCGCCGCCGCCGGCGTCTCGGTCGCCACCGTCAGCCGGGCGCTGCGCGGCCTGCCGAACGTCGCCGAACCGACTCGCGAGCGGATCGAGCGGATCGCCGCCGAACTGAACTACCGAGCCGACCCGGCCGCATCGCGGCTCGCCGCCGGCCGGTCACGCTCGGTCGCGGTCGCGGTGCCACTGCTCGATGGTTGGTACTTCGCCCACGTGGTCGCAGGCGCCGAGGCGGTCTTCGCCGAAGCCGGGTACGACACGATCATCGTCGGCATCGGCGCACAGGGGGAAGGCCGCCACGTCCTCGAGATCGCCGGGCCGATCTATCGCCGGGTCGACGGCCTGATCTGCGTCGACGTATCGCTGACCGACGACGAGCTCGGCCGCCTCCAGAACGAGCGGATGGAAGTCGTGTATGTCGGCCACGACAGCGACGCGATCCCGTGCATGGGGATCGACGACGTCGAGGTCGGCCGGCTTGCGACCCAGCACCTGATCGATCTCGGGCACCGCCGGATCGCGCTCATCAACGGCCAGCCCGACGACGTGCTCGGGTTCGTCGTGCCCCACAAGCGCCAGCAGGGCTACGAGTCTGCCCACCACGGCGCCGGGCTGACACCCGACCCGTCCTCGCAGATGCCGGGCTACTTCACGATCGAGGGTGGTTACCAGGCCTTGAGCCGGCTGCTCGACCTCCCCGATCCGCCGACCGCCGTGCTGTCGTTCTCCGACGAGATGGCGTTCGGCGCGTTGTGGGCCGCACGTGACCGCGGCGTGCAGGTGCCACACGACCTCTCGATCATCGGTGTCGACGATCACGACCTGTCGGTGCTGCTCGATCTGACCACCGTCCACCAGGACGTCGCTGAGCAGGGCGCGCTCGCCGCGAGAACGATGATCGAGTTGCTCGCCGGGCGTGAGGTCCCGTCGGGGCGTCAGAACACCGAGGTCCGGCTCATCGAGCGCGGCACCACAGCCGCGCCGCGCCGCTGAGCCACCCCCGGCCCGCTCAGCCCCAGATGGCCTGACGGGTATCGACGTCGAAGAAGTGCAGGTTCTCGATCGAGACCGCCACATCCGCCGTGTCGCCCGAACGGACCCGCGAGCGCGGGTGGAACCGTCCGACCGAGTTCGCCGATGCACCGGCCTCCTCGACCGCGTCAGGATCGCCCGAGTCGACGCGGGAAGCGTCGACTGCGAAGTGCACCATGATCTCGGAACCGAGCGCCTCGAGCAGGCTGACCGAGGCCTTCATCGTGGCTCCGTCACGCACATTCGTGGCGAGTGACGAGTCCTCGAAGTCTTCGGGCCTGATGCCGAGCACGACCCGCTTGCCCGAGTAGTTGCGCAGTGCGGGGCGGGCATGCAGCGACTCGGGGGCGAGCGCCAAGGTCTGGCTGCCGAGCGTGATCGACCCACCGTCACCCTCGACGACGATGCTCGCGTCATAGAGGTTCATCGACGGCGACCCGATGAACGCCGCCACGAACACGTTCGCAGGGCGGTCGTAGAGGTTCTGCGGGGTGTCGACCTGCTGGAGGTAGCCATCCTTGATGACCGCCACCCGATCGCCCATCGTCATCGCCTCGACCTGGTCGTGGGTGACGTAGAACGTGGTGACGCCGAGTTCGCGCTGGAGGTGGGCGATCTCGGCCCGCATCTGCACGCGCAGCTTCGCGTCGAGGTTCGACAGCGGCTCGTCCATCAAGAATGCGGCCGGCTGGCGCACGATCGCCCGACCCATCGCCACACGCTGACGCTGACCACCCGACAGCTGGCCGGGCTTGCGGTCGAGGTAGGTGGTGAGCTCGAGGGTCTCGGCGGCCTTGCGCACGCGCTGGTCGATCTCCTCCTTGGGCACCTTGGCGAGCTTGAGCGCGAATCCGATGTTGTCGTACACCGTCATGTGGGGGTACAGCGCGTAGTTCTGGAAGACCATCGCGATGTCGCGATCTTTCGGCTCCACGTCGTTGACGACGCGCTCGCCGATCCGCATCTCGCCGCCCGAGATCGTCTCGAGGCCGGCGATCATCCGCAGGGCCGTCGACTTGCCACAGCCCGAGGGCCCCACCAGGACGAGGAACTCGCCATCTTCGATGTCGAGGCTCAGGTCGTGGATCGCGTGGTAGCCGTTCTCGTAGACCTTGTTGACCTTGTCCAGAACGACTGTTGCCATCGTGCGAGCCCCCTCGTCAGCAAGGCACGGCGGGTTGCCGTGCCGATGTAAGCGATTGCACGACGATGCTAGACCACCGCCAGGGTCGTGCGCCACGGGTCGGGTCGCAGCGCCGCCGGCCCGGCTCGGACCCGTTCGGCGATAGCGTCGAGGCCCGTGAACCAGGTGAAGACCCGACTCCAGTCCCTCGGCCTGCTCGATCGCAGCTTCCAGAGCACGACCGACGACGAGCTGACGGCAGCGGTCGACGCGCTCGACGACGACCATCGGGAGGCGTTGCAGCAACTCGTGGGCGGCGACGAGGTCGATGCGACCGCCATTCGAGAGGCGATCGTGCGCGGCCGCCTCGACGGCACGATGGAGAGCATCGCTCTGGTCGTGACCGACGCATGCCTCGCCGACTGCATCAAGGAACTCGGCGATCACGCCGACAACCCGACCTCCGATCAGCTGCGCGAGGTGATCCCGGGAGTCGTCGAGCGGCACGGGGTCGCGATGGCCCGGATGATGCTCGCATCGACCGTGGCCGGCGAGGCACCTGCCTCCGCGATCATCCGCGATCTGCTCAAGCACGACGAGCTGGTCAAGCTCCCGCCGGCCGAGCCCAAGCCAATGCCGCCGATCCGCCAGGAGGCTGTAGTCGACGCCGCCGAGCGCGCCGCGCTCAAGGCGAAGCGCAAGGAGATCAAGGCCCGCAAGCAGGCCGACGCCCGCTCCGCACGTGAGCAGTCAGCTCGCGACCGCGGCCGCGTCTGACACCGCACTACTGCGCCGGGCGTTCCCGCGTCGGGCGCTCAGCTCCGGGCACCCGCCCGTAGCTCGTGGTCGAGCAGCCACGCCTTGGCGGCGATGCCACCGGCGAATCCGGTGAGGTGCCCGTTCGACCCGACCACGCGATGGCACGGGACCACGATCGGGATCGGGTTGCGACCGTTCGCAGCGCCGACCGCGCGGGCCTTGCGCCGGTCACCCATCGCCGCCGCCTGTTCGCCGTACGACACGGTGGAGCCGTACGGGATGGTGCGCAACGCACGCCACGCGTCGATCTGGAACGCTGTGCCCGTCGGTGCGAGCGGCAGGTCGAACTCGGTCCGTTCCCCGGCGAAGTATTCGGCCAGCTGATCGACTGCCGCTCGCAGCACCGGGTGGTCGGGGAGCTCGCACGCGGCGAGCACGTCGGGTTGGCGACGATCGCGTTCGGTGTCGAATCGGATCGCCACGATCGCCGTGTCGTCGGCGACGACCGTGAGGTCGCCGATCGGAGACTCGATCGTCGTTCGATGCAGTGTGCGGTTGGTCATGATCGAAGCCTCCGGCTCGGGGCGGGCGCGCCGAGCGCCCACAGGTGGTGCATGGCGTAGGTCCGCCATGGTCGCCATTCGTCGGCGGCCGCAGCGGTGAGGCCGAGCGCGGCGAGTGCGTGCCGCACGACGAGGTCGGTCTCGAGGAAGATGTCGGGATCGCCGAGCCCACGCATGACGACGTAGCGGGCGGTCCACGGGCCGATGCCCGGGATCGCGACGAGCCGGTCGACGACCGACCGCCGATCGATTCCTGGGTCGAGCGCGAGTTCGCCCGCTGCGACGAGGGTGGCAACCCGGCGCACCGTGGCCGCCCGAGCGGCCGGCATCGGCAGGGCGTCGGGCAGGGCGACGGCGAGCTGTTCCATCGAGGGGAACAGCACCCCGAGATCGGGGTCGGGGATCGCAAGGCGCTCGTCGATCGCTTCGGCGATGCGCCCGAGCACGGTCCGGGCACCGGCGACCGAGACCTGCTGTCCGACGATCGCGCGGACGAGCGTCTCGTGCGGGTCGACCGATCCCGCGGCACGCCGGCCCGGGGCGGACGCCACGAGCGGAGCCATCGCCGGGTCGAGCGAGAGCACGGCGCTGACCGACAGCGGGTCGGCGTCGAGGTCGAGGAGCTGGCGGATCCGACCGACGGCCGGAGCGAGGTCGCGCCAGTCGGCGAGCCGGAACGTCGCGCCGACATGATCGTCGGCCACCTGGAGCGCAACCGTGCCGTGGCCGTGCGGGAGGCGCAGTGAGCGCCGGTAGCGCTCACCATCCCAGTGCTCAACCCCCGGCACCGCACGCGCCGCGAGGAACGCCATCAGCTCGGGGCCGCCGAACGGCCGGCGAACCGGGAGCCGAACCGTGACGGTGCCGGACTCACCGGCGGGCCGGTGGCGCTCGGCTCCGAGGCGCAGCACGTTCGGGGCCGCGGCGTACACCTCTCGCACGGTGTCGTTGAACTGGCGAACGCTTCCGAAGCCGGCGGCGTACGCGATGTCGGTCATCGTGAGCTCGGTCGTCTCGATCAGGACGCGGGCGGTCTGGGCCCGCTGAGCTCGCGCCAACGCGAGCGGGCCGGCACCGAGCTCCTCGGTCAGCAGGCGGTTGAGGTGCCGGACGCTGTAACCGAGCCGTGACGACAGTCCGGCGACCCCTTCACGATCGACCACCCCGTCGGCGATGAGGCGCATCGCGCGGGCCACCAGATCGCCGCGTGCGTCCCACTCGGGCGAGCCGGGGGAGGCGTCGGGGCGGCACCGTTTGCAGGCGCGGAAGCCTCGCTGCTGGGCTGCTGCAGCCGACCGGAAGAACTCGACGTTGGTGCGTTTCGGGGTGACCGCCGGGCAGCTCGGTCGACAGTAGATGCCGGTGGTCCGGACCGCTGTGTAGAACCAGCCGTCGAAGCGTGCGTCGCGGCTCTGCGCCGCTCGGTAGCACCGCTCGGGGTCGAGCACCTGGTCGAACATGATCCTCATCATGCCCGCCGGAGCGACGACCCGTCAGCGGGATTCGGACATCGCCGTTCATCGAGTGATTCGTGACGAACCGAAACCGAAGAGGTGCTGGGCGACCTTGCGCATCTGGATCTCCTCGCTGCCCTCGGTGATCCGATATCGACGGTGGTGCCGGTAGATGTGCTCGAAGGGCATGTGACGCGAGTAGCCGACGCCGCCGCAGGTCTGCATCGCCCGGTCGGCGGCATCACACGCGAGTCGATTGGCGCGGTAGTTGCACATCGCCACCTGGTGCGTGACCTCCATGTGGTGCTCCTGGTCGAGCCGCCACGCGGTCTCGCGGATCAACTGGCGCAGCATCGCTGCCTCGGTGTGGAGCTCGACCAGCGGGAACTGGATGCCCTGGTTGACCGAGAGTGGCTTGCCCCACGTGACTCGCTGGTTGGCGTACGCGACGGCTTCATCGATGCAGTACTGCGCGGCGCCGAGCGACGACGCCGCCTGACGGATCCGGTTCTCGTGCACGAAGTGCTGGGCGAGTTCGAGCCCGTGATCGACACGGCCGAACACGGCGTCGTCGCGGACGCGCACATCGGTCAGGCTGACCTCGGCGTGGTCGCTCGGCATGTTCAGCGTCCACCAGTAGAAGTCGACGCTGAAACCGGGGTCGTCGCACGGCACGAGGAACGCCGTGATGCCCACCGGGCTCCCTGGCTCGCCGGACGTGCGGGCGAAGATGATGTCGTGCGTCGCGATGTGGACGCCGGTGTTCCAGCGCTTCTGACCGTTGATCACCCACTCCTCGCCGTCGCGCACGGCCGTCGTCTCCAGATAGGTGGCGTCGCTCCCGTGATTCGGCTCGGTGAGACCGAACGCGAGCCGCCGTGACCCGTCGAGGAAGCCGGGCATCCACTCGGCGATCTGCTCGGGGGTGCCGAAGTCGCGCATCATCAGCACCGTCGGGAAGTTGCCGACGATCGACGACTCGTTCTGCAGGTCGTTGTGCAACCCGAGACCCTTGTGCGCGAGGTGCTCGCGGATGATCGCCATCTCGAGGTTCGACGCGTCGTGGCCGCCGAGCTCGGCGGGCAGTGCCCACCGCAACCAGCCGGCGGTGTCAGCGCGGCGCCGCATCTGGCGCAACAGGTCCTCCCACTCGGCGCGGGGCACGCCGTCGTGCTCCCAGTCGGTGCGCGCCCACTCGCGGCGATGATCGAAGAAGCGCATGTTGTCGTCCTGCATCTGCAGCGGGATGATCTCGCGCTCGATGAACTCGTCGAGCGCGTCGAGTGTCGCCTGGATGTCGGCCGGGATCGAGAAGTCCATCCGGCGACGGTACGCAACCGCCGGGGCCCGGCTCGGATCGGTCGGCTCCGGAACGCCGGATCGTCAAGAACGGCTCAAGCGCCGGGCCTCCTCAGCCGATGGGATGACCATGCGTCGCTGGTGCACCGTCCTGTCCGTGGTGCTCGCCGGTGTGCTCATCCCGGCCGCGCCGGCGAATGCCCACCTCGCCACGACGGCGCCGTCGAGCGTGCACGGCATGCCGTTCCCGGAGCCCGATCTGGTGATGATGGCATCAGCGGTGCGCAACGACGTGAACACGTTCCGTGACGCGCTCGACGCCGGCAAGTTCGGCGTGCCGATCGACGGTGACCGTGAACGCTTCGACGACCTCGATCGCCGGCTCGCCGACCTCGAAGGCCGGGACGGCTCGCTCACCGAACTCGATCTGTTCCCACTCATGGACGAGTTCAGGTTCCTGCTCATCGAACTGGCGACCCGGCCCGGTGCCGACCCGGCGACCGTCGAGCTGGTCAACGCCGTGACGCTGAGCAACATCACACCGGTGCCGCTGCCGACCGTCCCGCCGACCGTCCCGCCGACGACTCAGGTGGCGACCGCGCCGGCGACGACCGCGCCGGCGACGGCGCCGGTGACAGCACCGGCCGAGGTCGCTCCGCTCGCTGCGCCCGCCGTCACGCCGTCGACGATCGCGCCGACCGCCCAACCCGGCCCCACCGGTCCCGCGTCGGACGGGTCAGGGTGGTCGTTCCAGACCTGGTTGCTCGTCGTCATCGCCGGCGCGGCGCTGCTCAGCATCGTGCTCTACACCGCCGAGCGGTGGCACCGCCACCGGCTCCCCAAGCCCACCGGCCGGCCCGGCTTCCACGACCTGCTCGACGTCAGCCGGCGGCTCGCCGGAGCGGGTTCCACCGACGAGGTCGAGGAGATGGCCGTGCGCCAGGCGATGCGACTCACCGGCGCCGCCGCCGGCGCCTTCATCCGCCACCGCGACCGCCGTCTCAGCATCGGCTTCGAGACCGAGGCGAACATGCTCGTCGGCGACCGCCTCCGCGACGGAGCGCTCGATCGGGTGGTCGGCACCGGCAACGAACTGATGCAGGTGTCGAGCACCGAGCCGTCGATCCGCAACCTCCCGGCGAGCCTGCTCGCCGCTCCCGTCTACCTCGCGGGCTCCGTGGTCGGGGCGGTCGTGCTGATCCGGGACGCCGCCGATCCGTTCGGCGACCACGACCTGCGGATGATCACCGATCTCAAGCCGATCGTCGGGGCCGCACTCGAGCAGGTGCACCACACCCAGAACGTGCGCGCCGAAGCCCTGGCCGACGGGCTCACCGGCGTCAGGAACCGGCGTGCGCTCGACCTCACCGTCGCCGAGCTCGGCGACGGCGTCTTCGCCGCCGTCATGGTCGACCTCGATCACTTCAAGTCGGTCAACGACACCCACGGGCACCAGACCGGCGACGAACTGCTCCGTGCGGTGGCCGCCCGGCTCGTGGCGAACGTCCGGCCGGGCGACCAGGTGTACCGCTACGGCGGCGAGGAGTTCTCGATCGTGATGCCCGACACCGCCGAGGCGACGGCCGCCGAGGTCGCCGAGCGCGTCCGCATCGCGCTGGAGGCCACGCCGTTCCTGCTCGGCCCGACCCGGATCGAACACCGGGCGACGGCGTCGCTCGGGGTGGCCTCCGGCCGCGACGGCACCCAGGTGTTCGCCCACGCCGACGCCGCCCTCTACGAGGCGAAGCGCACCGGCCGCAACCGCGTGATGCTCGCCTCGACGGTTGCCGTTCGGGGCTGAACGCCGAGCGCGTCAGCCCTTGCGCTGGTTGACGATCTGGTTGACGAGCTTGCCGTCGGCCTGACCCTTGCTGGCCTTCATGATGTGGCCGACGATCGCGCCCAGCGCCTTCTGCTCACCGTTGCAGAACTTCGCCCAGGCATCGGGCTGCGCGGCGATCGCAGCGTCGACCATCGCTTCGAGCTCGCTCGTGTCCATCGCCTCGAACCCGAGGCGGGCGGCGATCGCCGCGGGGTCCTGCTCGCCCGATCCGGCCATCTCGGCCAGCACCGTCTTGGCCTGGGTCGCCGTGACCGCACCCCCGGTCTCCATCGCCACGAGCGCGGCCAGCGCTGTGGCCGACACGGCGGCGACACCGTCGTCGTCGAGGTTCTGCTGGACGTGGGTGAGCGCCCGCTTCGGGTCGGCACCGGCGGCTGCCGCGGCGAGCACGTACTCGTCGTGGCCACGCTCGACGACGACCGCGATCGGCTCGCTGTCAGCCGGGTGTCCGGTGACCTCGGCGAGGCGTGCACGGCGCGCCCCGGGCAACATCGGCAGCGACGCACGCACCTGCTCGACCCACTCGGCGCTCGGTGCGAGCGGCACCAGATCGGGTTCGAGGAAGTAGCGGTAGTCGTCGGCGTCTTCCTTGTCGCGCAGGGTGTGGGTGCGACCGTCACCCTCGTCCCAGTGGCGGGTCTGCTGGCGCACCGACTCGCCCGCCTCGATCATCTGGATCTGGCGCTTCGCCTCGTACTCGATCGCCCGGCCGACCGAGCGCACCGAGTTGACGTTCTTGATCTCGCACCGCGTGCCCAACGGATCGCCGGGTCGGCGGACCGACACGTTGGCGTCGACGCGCATCGACCCCTCCTCCATCCGCGCATCGGAGGCCCCGATCGCGACGAGGATCGCCCGTAGCTCCGAGACATAGGCGCGGGCCTGCTCGGGGGAGCGGATGTCGGGGCGGCTCACGATCTCGACGAGGGGCACCCCGGCGCGGTTGAGGTCGATCAGGGAGTAGTCGGCCTCGTGGACGCGACCGCCACCGCCTGCGTGCACCGACTTGCCGGCGTCCTCCTCCATGTGCGCCCGCTCGATGCCCACCCGCGAACCGTCGGGCAGATCGAGCCAGCCGTCGACGTTGAGCGGCTGGTCGTACTGGCTGATCTGGTACGCCTTCGGCATGTCGGGATAGAAGTAGTTCTTCCTCGCGAACGTGCAGGGCTGGACGGTGCAGTTGAGCGCCAGGCCGATCCGCATCGCAAACTCGACGGCCCGTTCGTTGAGCACCGGCAGCGCGCCCGGGAGCCCGAGTGTGACGGGGTCGATGTTGGTGTTGGGCTCGTCACCGAAGCGGTTCGGCGACGCCGAGAAGAGCTTCGTCGCCGTCGCGAGTTCGACGTGGGTCTCGAGCCCGACCACCATCTCCCAGCCGTCGTGGGTCCAGATCTCCGTCATGTCGAACCTCCCGCCGCTCGCTCCAACTCGGCCGCCACCTGCAGCATCACCGGCTCATCGAGCGCGTGGGCGAGGATCTGCACGCCAACCGGCAGCCCGTCGGCACCGGTGCCGAACGGGACGCTCATCGCCGGGTCGCCGGTGAGGTTCGACGGGATCGTGTACGTGTCGCAGAGGTACATCGCGAGCGGGTTGTCGGTCTTGGAGCCGAACGGGAACGCCACGCTCGGCGAGGTGGGCGTGAGCAGCACGTCGCAGCGCTCGTAGGCGGCTGCGAAGTCGTTCGCCATCAGGCGGCGGATCCGCAGCGCCTTGCCGTAGTAGGCGTCGTAGTAGCCGGCCGACAGGGCGTATGTGCCGAGCAGGATGCGCCGTTTGACCTCGGCCCCGAACCCAGCGGTGCGGGTGGCGCTGTACATCGCATTGGTGTCGTCGGCGTCGACCCGCAGCCCGTAGCGCACACCGTCGTAGCGGGCGAGGTTCGACGACGCCTCGGCCGGTGCGATCAGGTAGTAGGCGGTGAGGCCGTACGTGAACGCCGGCACCTCGACGTCGACGATCGTGGCGCCGGCCGCCCGCAACACGTCGAAGGCGAGCTCGACGCGCTCCGCGACGTCGGGGTCGGCGCCGGCAGGCAGGTCGGTGATGCGGCCGACGCGGACACCGTCGACGCCCCGATCGAGGACGGCCGAGAAGTCGGGCAGCGGTTCGGGGATCGAGGTCGAATCGAGCGGGTCGTGACCGCACACCACCTGCAGCGCCAGCGCCGCGTCGGCGACGGTGTGGGTGAACGGGCCGATCTGGTCGAGGCTGCTCGCGAACGCCACCAGGCCGTAGCGGCTGACGCGACCGTACGTGGGCTTGACGCCGACGACGCCGCACAGAGCAGCCGGTTGCCGGATCGAGCCACCGGTGTCGGAACCGAACGACATCGCCGCGAATCCGGCCGCTACCGCCGCCGCCGACCCGCCGGACGACCCGCCCGGCACACGCGTGGGGTCGAGCGGGTTGCGGGTGGGCCCGAACGCCGAGTTCTCGGTGCTCGACCCCATCGCGAACTCGTCGAGGTTGGTCTTGCCGATCATGACCGCACCGGCCGAAGCGAGCAGCGACACGGCGGTGCCGTCGTAGGGCGGGGCCCACCCCTCGAGGATCTTCGACGAGCACGTCGTGGGCACACCGCGGGTGCACATGTTGTCCTTCAGCGCGACCGGGACGCCGGCGAGCGGCCCCGGGTCGTGGCCGGCGGCGACCGCGGCGTCGATGGCCGCCGCCCGCTCGCGTGCGGCGTCGACGGTGACCAGGTTGAAGGCGTGGATCTCGGATTCGCGTTCGCCGATCGAAACGAGATGCTGCTCGAGCACCTCGACCGCGGTGGTGCCACCGGAGCGGACGGCGGCGGCGATCTCGGTGGCGGTGGAGGGGACGGCCATGGTCAGCCCTCCCCGGCGAGCACCGGGGGCACGCGGAAGCGGCCGTCCTGCGGGGCGGGTGCCGCGCCGAGCACCTCGTCCCGGTCGAGGCACGGCCGCACGACATCGGGCCGCATCACGTTGACCAGCGGATAGGGCTGCGTCATGGGTGCGACGTCGGCGAGATCGAGCGCGTCGATGTCGGCGAAGTGGTCGAGCATGTCGCCGAGCTGAGCGGTCGCCTGCTCGAGTTCGGCGGGGGTGAGATCGAGCCGTGCGAGGCGGGCAACCTTGGCGACGACATCGCTCGTGAGGCGATCGGACACGAATGGCGAGGCTAGTGGTGAACCAGCCGCCCGACGACGCCCGTTCCCGACGGCGGCGTCAGCCGTGGCTCACCAGCGGCTGTCCGGACCGGCGGACGGGGGGCGGGCCGACGTAGCGCGCGCTCGGGCGGATCAGCTTCCCTGCCGCCGCCTGCTCGACGGCGTGTGCGCACCACCCGATCGTCCGGCTCACGGCGAAGGTTGGGGTGAACAGCGTCCGGGGCAACCCCACCGACTCCATGATCACGCCTGCGTAGAACTCGACGTTGCTGGGGAGCGGCCGGTCGGGCTTCAGCTCGGCGAGCGTGGCGAGGATCTCGGCCTCGATCGCGAGTGCCCGTTCGACCAACTCACCGCCGAGCGACGCCGCGACCTCCCGCAACAGCCCCGAGCGCGGATCGGGCGCGCGGTACACGGCGTGGCCGAAGCCCATGATCCGGCGTCCGGCGACGACCTCGTCGCGCACCCACGCCGCGGCGCGTTCGGGCGTGCCGATCGCGTCGAGCGCATCGAGGGCGCGGCTGGGTGCGCCCCCGTGGAGCGGTCCCGCCAGCGCACCGATCGCCGAGCAGACCACGTCGGCCAGGCTCGCCCCGGTCGATGCGACGACGCGACCGGTGAACGTCGACGCGTTGAAGCCGTGGTCGATCGTGAGGACGAGGTACTGCTCGAGGGCCCTCGCGTGCGCTGCTGTCGGGACGCGCCCGGTGACCTCGTGCAGGTACGCAGCGGCATGCCCCAGCGTCGGGTCGGGGACGATCGGGGCGAGGTCGTGCGCTCGACGGTGGAGCGCTGCCAGGACCGCCGGGACCGCGGCGGCGAGGCGGCGCGCCTGATCGACGCGGGCCGGGCCGTCGATGTCGAGCACCGGCGCGAGGCCGAGCGACTCGCTCGAGACCGAGAGCACCGAGCGCAGCTGCGCGAGCGGTGCCGCACCCGTGCGGGCGACGGCGTCGATCACGGGCACCACTGCATCCGGCACCCTGCGGTGCGCTGCGACGTCGGAGCGGAAGCGCTCGGTCTCGGTTGCGTCCGGCAGCTCGCCGCGTTCGAGGAGGTACCAGACAGCTTCGATGCCGACAGTGCGAGCGAGCCCGGTCGCGTCGTGCTCGCGGTAGTGGTAGAAGCCCTCGTCGCCGTGGACGTCGCCGATCTCGGTCGAGGTCACGGCGACGCCGTTCAAGCCGGCGGGGACGTCGATGAGGTGATCCATGCCGCGAGTGTCGACCCGTGTTTCTCGATGATCAACATTGATTGCATCAATGTTGATCAGGACAACGCAACGGGCCACGATGGAGACCGTGACGACGTACCTCCGCGCCGGCGAAGCGGCTCAGCTCCTCGGCGTCGCGGTCCCCACGCTCTACGCATACGTCAGTCGCGGCTTCGTCACCCGCCGTTCCGCTCCGGACGGGCGCACCTCGCTGTACGCGCGCGACGACCTCGAGCAGCTGGTCGAGCGCTCCCGCCGCCGGTCGGTGCCGGTCGAGCCGACGATCGACATCACCATCCGGTCGTCGATCACCCGGATCGACGACAGCGCCGTGCGCTACCGGGGCCACGACGCCGCCGAACTCGCGCGCACCCATTCGTTCGAAGCGGTCGCCGAGCTGCTGTGGGGCAACGGGTTGGCGGCGGCACCGGTCATCTGGCCGATCAGCCGGAGCGACCTGGCCCGGGCGCGGGCCTCGATCACAGCGGCCGGCGAGATCACTCCGATACGGCGCCTGGCGATCGCAGCGATGACGCTCGACGGGCCTGCGGGCGACCCTGCCGACGCTCCGGCGACAGCCCGCAGGCTGCTGTCGATCGCCCCGAGCCTCCTCGGCGGACCGCAGCGCGGGCCGCTCGCTCCACGACTTGCGTCGGCATGGAGCCGGATGCCGTCGCCGGCGCTCGTGGCAGCGGTCGATCGGGCACTCGTGCTGCTCGCCGACCATGAGCTGGCCACCAGCACGCTCGCGGTCCGCGTCGCGGCCTCGGTGCGGTCCGATCCGGCCGACGCACTCGCAGCGGGCCTCCACGTGGTCGCCGGCCCGCTCCACGGTGGTGCCAGCCGGGCCGTCGCCGGCATGCTCGCTGACGTCGAGCGCCGCGGCGCTCGCGATGCCGTTGCCGCCGTGTTGCGCGCAGGCGGGCGCCTCCCCGGCTTCGGACACGCCGTCTACCGCACCGCCGACCCTCGTCTCGCACCGCTCCTCGACGCGGTGCGGGCGATCCCAGCACCCACCGAGCGCCACGATGCCGTCGAGGCCCTGCTCGCCGAGGCCGGCCGGACGATCGGCACGGTGCCGAACGTCGACGTCGGGTTGGGCGCACTCCAGTACGTCGGCAGGCTCCCCGACGACGCGCCGTTGTTCGCGCTGGCGCGCCTCGCCGGCTGGGCCGCCCACGATGACGAGGAGCGGTCCGAGCGCCCGGTCCGCTACCGAGGGCTGACGCGACCGCCGCAGTGACGGTCAGTCACCGCCGCCACCGCCACCATCACCACCGCCACCATCACCACCGCCGTCACCGCTCACGCCGGCATCGGCGTCGGCGTCGGCATGCGGCGATTCGTGATCGTCATCGGCGCGGTCGTCGAGCACGGCGGGCGGTGGCGTGTCGCCACCGAGATCGCTGCGCGGCGGCACGTCCCACCGCCGGCCGCGCGTCAGTACGAGCGCGATGACGCCGATCACGATGGCTCCGAGGGCGACCCACTGATTCAACCGCAGCCCGCCTGCCTCGCTCGTCGGGTCGATCCGCAGACCCTCGATCCAGAACCGTCCGAGGCCGTAACCGATCGCGTACACGGCGATCAGCCGACCCGGGCCGAGGCGCAGCTGGCGGTGGATCCGCAGCAGCACCACGCACAGCGCCAGATTCCAGAGCGATTCGTACAGGAACGTGGGGTGGAACGTGGTGCCCGACTCGAACCCGGCAGGCAGGTGCTCGTCGTCGATCTCGAGGGCCCACGGCAGATCGGTGGCCCGACCGAACAGCTCCTGGTTGAACCAGTTGCCCCACCGACCGATCGCCTGCGCCAGCGCGATGGCCGGGGCGGCGAACGTCAACGCGACCGCCGGAGCGATGCCCCGCCGCTTCGCCTGGTAGGAGCCGACAGCGAGGCCGACGACGAGCCCACCGGGGATGCCGAGCCCGCCCTCCCACAGCTTCGGGATCGATCCCAGATCGTCCGAGAAGCGCGACCAGTCGGTGATCACGTGATAGAGCCGGGCGCCGATCACACCTGCCACGACACCCCACACAGCGATGGAACCGGCGTCGTCGGTGGTGCCGAGTCGATGCGACTCGAGCTGCCTGCCCATGAGCCACACCGCGGCGATGACGCCGAGCGCGATCATCAGGCCGTAGAAGCGCAGATCGAGCGGGCCGAGCGAGATGCTGTTCCACGGCGGGCTCGGGATCGATGCGAGCAGGCCGCTCATCGCGCGACCCGAGCGACGAAGGCAACGGTCTCGGAGACGACGATGTCGCGGTCGAGGTCGCAGGTCGCGACGTGATAGCTGCGTTCCAGCCAGGTGTGTTCCACGTGCCCACCGTAGGCGGCGGCGAGGTGTTCGCTGTCTGCGGGCTCGACCACGTGGTCCTGCCGAGACGTGAAGAGGCGCAGTGGCACGATGAGCTCGCCGAAGCGGTCGCTGATCGGTGCCACACCGTCGACGAGTAGTGACCGCAGCGGCGCCAGCGGCGTCGCCGGATAGGACACGTCGATGCCCTCGGGATCGGCGATGTCGGAACCCTCCCCCGGGACCACGGCGATGCCGTCCTCCAGGTAGTCGTCGATCATCTCGATGACATCGTCGCCCCGGCTGCGCGTGAGCGGGTTGATGCACACGACCGCCACGGTCGCATCGGGCCGGTCGAGCGCCGTGCGCAGTGCGAGCGTGCCCCCCATGCTCTGGCCGATGACGACGACCCGCTCGACGCGCTCGACCAGCGCATCGAAGGCCGCCTGCGCCGCCGAGATCCAGTCGTGCCATCCGGTGCGCAACATGTCGTCGACGGTGGTGCCGTGACCGGGGAGCCGCGGGAGCTCGACGTCGTGGCCGGCAGCTGCGACCGCCTCGGCGACGTTGCGGACCGAGACCGGGCTCCCGGTGAAGCCGTGCAACACGAGCGCGCCCGTTCCCGCCCCTGCGCGATGCGTCCACGGCTCGCAGCCGGGGATGAGCGCTGCCGCTTCGTCGTGGTGCATGCCACGTTTCTACCAGCGGCCCTGTCGTGAGCCGACGGTCGCCTCGCTCGACCCGACGGGCCCCTGTCTTGACCCGACGGTCAAGGTGCGGCTGAACTGGGACGATGACCGAGGCAAGCGTTCCTGTCGACGGTCACCCCACCGCCGACCGCAACACCAACGACGACAACGAGGGCAACGACGGCAACGACGGCAACGACGGCGGTGTACGTGCGGCCGGGGCGCTGCCGTCCCGCCAGCTCACCGAGCAGGGCCGCGAGCGGCAGCAGCAACTCGTCGAGGCTGCGATGGCGTTGTTCTCCGAGCACGGTTACGCGGCGACCCGGATCCGTGACATCTGCGATCGCGCCGGTGTCGCGAAGGGTCTCTTCTACTGGTACTTCCCCACCAAGCTCGACCTGTTCGCCGAGCTCGTGCGCACCATGCGCCGCGGGCTCCGCCGGGCGCAGGCGGCAGCAATGGACCCGAACAGCGATGCGCTCACCCGACTCCGGCAGGCGACGGTCGCGAGCGTGGTGTTCATGGCCGAGCACGCTGCCTACTTCTCGCTCGTCGACGTCGAACGCGCCGACCCGACGATCGCCGACACGCTCCGCGCCGGCAGCCAGGTGTACCTCGACGATGTCCTCGTGCTGATCCGCGAGGCGCAACGCGGCGGCGAGGTGCTCGACGCCGACCCGACGATGCTCGCCTACGGCCTGCTGGGCGCGGTGTCGTCATACAGCAACGCGTGGCGTGCCGGCCGGCTCGACTGCACCCCCGAGGAACTGGCCGACTTCGTGGCCGACTGGGTCGTGCGCGCGCTGCGCTGAACGCCAGCGTGAGCGCGTCGTCAGCGGATCGTCAGCGAATCTCGTCGGCCAGATCCGGGTGACGAGCGACGAACACCGCGACGAAGGCGTCGACGATCTCCGGGTCGAACTGGGCACCGTGGCCCGACACGACGAAGCGGGCCGCCTCGGCCTTGGGCCAGGCCCGCTTGTACGGGCGCCTGCTGCACAGCGCGTCATAGACGTCGGCGACGCTCACGATCCGGCCGACGAGTGCGATCGACGTGCGCTGGATGCCGAGCGGGTAACCCGACCCGTCCCACCACTCATGGTGCGACTGTGCGATCTCGGCCGCCATCTGGAACATCGGGGCCGAGTTGCCGGCGAGGATGCGGTGACCCATCGAGGTGTGGGCCTTCATCATCTCGTATTCCTCGACCGTCAGCGGACCGGTCTTGCGCAGCACCGAATCGGGCACGGCGACCTTGCCGACGTCGTGGAGGCGGGCGGCGAGACGGAGTTGTTCGCACCACTCCGGTGCGTGGCCCATCGCGTGGGCGATCTCGGCGGCCATGTCGCCCACCCGATTCGTGTGCTCGCCGGTCTCCGCGTCACGGAACTCGGTGAGGACGGCCAACTGCTCGAACGCCTCGAGGTGGTGCGCGGCAGCGATCGTCGATCCATCGTGCGTGACGGGCCCGGGGGCGGGCAGGGTGGGCCCTGGCTCATGGGAGCTCAGCCGGTAGATCTCGGCCTGCTGACGCGCCGATTCCGTCTCGTGTGCGACCGACAGGGTGCGCAGGCGAAGATCGGCGGACTGCATGAACATCGCCCGGTACTGGGCGTCGTGATGCTCGCGCCGGTCGAGCGCCTCCTCGAACCGACCACTGCGTTTGAACGCAGTCGCGAGCAGGTCGTTGATCTCGAGTTCGTACTCGCGCGCCTCGGTGCGCTGCGACATGTCGAGCGCTGCCTGGAGCACGGCGATCGCATCGTCGAGTGCGCCGCTGCGCAGCGCGACCCGTCCTTCGGCGACCATGACGCCGAGTTGGGAGGCCGTGGTCGGGCTGCCCCCGCGATCGGCCTCGCGGGAGAAGATCGCTCGCGCCTCGGCGAAGCACGCCGCCGCCTGCTGCCGGTCGGCGAGACCCATGTACGACTCGGCGAGGTCGGCGAGCAGGTTGGTCACGATCGCCGGGTTGTGATCGCGAGCGATCTCGACGGCGCGACGGCCCATCGACACGGCCGGCAGATACTCGGAGCGGGACGACCGGATCCGGGCGATGTTGCCGAGGATGAGGGCCACCATCGACTGGCGCCCGAACGGCTCGCTCGCGGCCAGCGCCTGCTCGTAGGTGACGATCGCCCGATCGGTGTCGCCCATCGAGTGGTAGATCGCGGCGATCGTGTTCAAGATGTTGCCGGTGTCGATGTCTTCGCCGGTCGATTGGTAGATGTCGAGGGCGCGCACGCAGTGATCGAGCGCGTCGGGGAAGTTCGACGCCTGGTAGTGCACGATCCCGAGCAGGTGGATCGCCCACGACTGCACGAGCCGGGCACCGCAGCCCTCCGCGATCTGTCCGGCCTCGATTGCCAGCCCGAACGCCGACTCGGGGTCGCTCGTGAAGTGGGCGATGCTGGCGAGCCGGTAGAGCGCCTCGGCCTCCCCGACGACGTCGTTGTCGGCCCGAGCGAGCACTCGCGCCTGCAGCGCGTGCTGGCGAGCGCCGTTGGCATTCGACGGCTGCAGGTCGGCGGCGCGCTGGAGCAGTTCACGGACGGCCGGGGACGCGACAGGGTCAGCGTCGGTCGCAGCGTTCGGCTCCACGCACGCTTTTCGGCAGGTGAGGGCGCCGACTTGAAGCGTTCTTGAGGGGAATCTGCCGAGCATTCGCCCTGGTCAGCGGCTGCGACCGGCCGATGGAACGGGTGACGGGCGCGACCCCGACCGGCGCCTATCCTCACCGGATGGGCCATCCGGCGGCCAGGCGAACCCACTCGGTCGAACGGTCAGCCGTGACCGCGCTCGTCCCCGTGGCCGCGCTCGTGCCGTTCTGGCTGCTGGCGATGGTCGTCGTCTGGCTCCCGTTCCGCTGGGCGTTCGGCATCCCGTATTGGATGGTGCCCGGGGCGTGGCTGCTCGTCGGGCTCGTCCTGCTCCTCCCTGTCGTCCAGGTCGGTCTCCTGAGCGCCTTCCTCGGCGCACGCGCCCCCGCGCCGGAGGAGGTGGCGGTGATCGCCCCGATCTGGCGCGACCTGGCGGCCGCGGCCAACCTCCCGCAGCACCGCTACAGCGTGCGGGTGATCGACAGCGAGGAACTCAACGCCTACGCCTGTGGTGGGCGGCTGCTCGTGGTGACGTCGTTCGCGCTGCAGGAGTTGACGTCGCGCGAGCTGTCGGGCGTGCTGGCACACGAGCTCAGTCATCACCTCGGTTTGCACACGGCGGCGCTCACCGTCGGGCACTGGCTGTCCCTCCCGGTGGTGCTCCTCGCCCGGGTCGGCTTCTTCCTGCAGAACGTGGCCCGCGCGGCGACCGACTCGTTCGTGCGGCACTCTGCGGCGCTCACGGCGATCGGCAGGGTGCTGGCCGCTGCGCTGACGGCGGTGTCGTGGGTGTTCCTCGCCGCGCTGTACGCGTCCGACGCCCTGTCGAACGTGGTGGGGCGAGGGGCCGAGTTCGAGGCCGATCGGCGCGCCGTCCGGATGGGGTACGGCCAGGCGCTCGCCGACGCCCTGCGGGCGGTCATCCGCCTCGGCGGCGGGTATCGACCGGTCGGATGGCGGGCGCGTCTGTCCTCCAGCCACCCGCCGGCGCGCACCCGCGTCGCCCGCATCGAGGCGATGCTCCGCCACCCGAGCGGCTGACCGCCTGCCGGCTGCGGAGCAGTCAGCCCGCGCTCACCGGCACGGTCACCCGGGCTTGGTCCAGACCGAGACGTGCGACGGGCTGTCGGCGGTGAAGTCCGAACGGTCCCAGTCGGCCCAGCGGTGGGCGAGGCGAAGCCCGGCGATGCGCGCCATCAGGTCGAGCTCGGACGGCCAGACGTAGCGGAACCGGCCGCTGCTGACGTCGGCGACGCCGTCGCGGATCGTCGTGTGGTGCGACACCAGGTGCTGGCCGACGACGTCGTACTCGTCGACACCGATGTGGGTCGGTGACACGTCGAACGCGACGAACGTCTCGCCGGGCGGCAGACGGCGCAGCGCCGGCACGAAGCACTCGACGACGAAGCTCCCGCCCGGAGCGAGATGCGCGACGGCGTTCTCGAAGCAGGCCACCTGCGCGTCCTGCGTGAGGAGGTTCGTGATCGTGTTGAACACCAGGTACACCAGCCCGAAGCTGCCCTCGACCCTCGTGGTCGCCATGTCGCCGATCACGACCGGGAGCGCGTCACCACCGGGCTTGGCCTGCAGCACGGCGACCATCGCCGGCGACAGCTCGATCCCGGTGACCGCGACCCCGCGTTCGACGAGCGGGAGCGCCACCCGTCCGGTCCCGACCGCGAACTCGAGCGCCGGACGCCCGCCGGCGAGCTCTGCCAGTACGTCGACCGTCGGCCCGAGCACCTCGGCCGAGAACATCTCGACGTCGTCGTCGTAGCCCGCTGCCTCGCGCTCACCCCAGAGCTCGCTCGCCGTCATCCCGCCAGCCTCGCGCCCCCGGACCGACGCGGGACGCACGGTTTCCCGTTCGTCAGGTGGCGGCGATGTCGGCGACGGTGGCGTCGAGGATGCGGACGAGATCGTCGGGGCTGACGCCGATGTCGAGGCCGCGCTTGCCGCCGCTCACGTAGATCGTGTCGAACACGGTCGCCATCTCGTCGAGCACGGTGACGAGCCGCTTCTTCTGCCCGAACGGGCTGATGCCGCCACGCACGTATCCCGTGATCCGCTCGGCCACCGCCGGGTCGCACATCTCGACGTGCTTGGCTCCGAGTGCCCGGCCGACGGCCTTCAGGCCGACCTTGGTGCTCACCGGGACGATCGCCACCGCCTGCTTACCGTCGGCGGTGACGAGCAGGGTCTTGAACACCTGGTCGGGGTCGAACCCGAGCTTCTCGGCCGCTTCCTTGCCGAAGTCGTGCAGCGAGTCACCGCGCTCGTACTCGTGCACGGTGAACGGCACGCCTGCCGCTTCGAGCTCGCGGATCGCCGGGGTCACGGCCGCACAGTCTGGCCCCTCCGTGGTGCGGGCGAGCGCGTACGTTTGCGGCGTGCGCATCTCCGCCGACCCGTCCACCGATCCCGCCGACTACCAGTTCCGCCATCCGGTGCGGGTGCGGTTCGCCGAGACCGACGCGATGGGGATCGTGCACCACAGCCGCTATCTCCCGCTGCTGGAGGAGGCCCGCGTCGCCTACCTGCGTCACATCGATCACCCGTACCAGTCGATCCGCGACGAGGGGATCGAGATGACCGTGATCGAGGTGTTCGTCCAGTACCGGCTCCCGTTGAAGTTCGACGAGGTCGTCGACGTGCACGTGTCCGTCAGCGAGATCACGCGGGCGACATTCCAGATGGCGTACGTCCTCACCGTCGACGGCGAGGTGCGGGCCACCGCCGTCACCGCGCACGGCTGCATCACCGCCGACGGCCGCCCGACGCGCCTGCCCGCGTGGTTCCGCGAGCTCGACCCGTCGGCCCGAGCGACGCCGTCCGGACCGCAGGAGCTCCTGATCGGGAACGACCGGCTCACCGTCGCCGTCCGCCCGGGCGAGGGTGGTCGGGTGGCCCAGATCACCGCCGACGGCATCGCCGTGCTGGTCGGGCCGGGCGAAGGCCTGCCCGACCCCACCGACGTGCTCGCGTGGGGCTCGTACCCGATGGTGCCGTGGTGCGGCCGGATCCGGCGGGGCCGGTTCACGTTCGACGGGGTCGACCACCAGCTACCGATCAACTTCGAGACCCACACGATCCACGGCGTCGGGTGCCGGTCGGCGTGGACGGTGGTCGACCGGCGGGCCGATCAGGTGCGGCTCGAGCTGCGCCTGCCCACCGACGAGACCTGGCCGTTCGGCGGCATCGCCCGCCAGACGATCACCGTGTCGGACGCGAGCGTGCAACTGGAGCTGTCGGTGACGGCGCTCGACCATGCGATGCCGGCGTCGATCGGCTGGCACCCGTGGTTCCGCAAGCCGACCAGCTTCGACTTCCGTCCGTCCGCCATGTACCGGCGCGACGACGAGTGGATCACGGTCGACGAGCTGGTGCCGGTACCCGACCCGCCGTTCGACGACTGCTTCGTCAACGGCGACCCGGTCCGGCTCACGATCGAGGGCGACGACGGCGGCTCGGTCGACCTCGTACTCACCTCGGAGTGCACCGACTGGGTTGTGTTCACGATGCGCCCGAACGGCACCTGCGTCGAACCCCAGACCGCCCCGCCCGACTCGTTCAACATCCGCCCCAACCGCCTCGACCCCGGCGACACCCTCACCGCCCACTTCACCATCACCATCGTGCACGCTGTGTCAGACGCAGCCTGAGCCTGCTGCTCAGCCGGTGGCCGACAAGCGATCGTGATCAGCCTCGAGAGTGGAGGGTCAAGCCATCCAGGCCTCCCCTCGAACGAGGCCGGTCGACCGCGAACCGCTAGCTCGGGTCATCGCACGGGGTGACGACGAACCGGCGTCCGTCGAGCTGGGCGTCGACGATGATCTCGAGCGCGATGTCGCCGCACGCCAGTGACGTGACATCCGCTGCGACCTCGATCAGGTCGAGGTCGTCGTGACGATCGGCGCGAGCACCGAAGGCCGTGGCCGGCGGATGGTCCGGTGGGCACAGCGGTGCTGACCCGCCATCGGCCTCGAACAGGAGCCAGCAGTAGTCACCTTCGCCGTAGCTCGTGGACGGGGTTGCGCCGGTCCACGCCGGATCCTGGCGAATGACGACCCACGCCTCGCCGTCGGTCCGGCCCTCGGCGATGAGATCGGGGGCGAACCCGTTGATCATCGAGTCGAGTCCCCACACCGTGGTCGCGATCACCCCGCCGTCGCGGTCGGTGAGGTGGGCAGCGAGGAGCCGTTCGCTTCCAGGCACGTAGACCTCGGTGCTGATGCCGACGCCGACGAACTCCCTCACCAGGTGCTGTGGCTCGTCGAGCCCGAACAGCTCGACGGTGAGCTCGAGGCCGGCACCCGCCGGAAAGACCGCAGCTACCGATGGATGCTGACCCGTCGATCCGAGTGCACCTCGAACCAGCGCCGGGCCTTCGTCAACGGGCGTGCATGATTCGAACAGCTGGAGACCGACGCACGGTCTGCCCTCGAACCACACGAGCTTCAGTTGGGCCGCACCGACCGCCCCCTGGTCGATGTCCGCGCCGAGCACGAGCGGCACAGGGAGCGCAGGTGGCAGCTCGGCCGGTCGTAGGTGAACGGCAAGGGTCTCCAGATCGGCATCGCTGAGCCCACGTCCGTGCAGCCATGCGAAGGTGCCAGGTACGGGCTCGAGCACCATGTAGGCGTGATCGCCGGATCGGTACGACACCGCCGTCGCCTCGCCCACGTCGTGACGGGTCGGCTCGGGTGGCGTCGAGTACGTCTCGTAGCCCCAGAGCGAACCGTCGGCGAGCCCCCACAGCAGCGACTCGATCGTCGGCGTCGCGCCTCCGGACCACACCGAGGGCCCTGTACCGCTGCCGATGGCCAACACGTCACCGAACTCGACCATCTCGCTGTACCCGCCTGATAGGCCATCGCACAGCACGTCGGCAGCGGTCAACGTCCCATCCGTCACAGAGCCAGTACCTGCCTGCCAGCTCGTGCACCGGAGGAATCGCGCTGCATATCCGGGTTCCCAGGAGTTCGGCGAACCCAGCCGGTCACGCAGCTCCGCCGCGACCGACTCGACCTCCAGTTCGTACCAGCCGAACGTGCCAGGCGCGACGGCGACGTCGTCCCACGGCGATGTCGACGAATCCCAGGGCACGTCAACCGACTGGACCACGTCACGAGCGCTCTCGGTCGGGTCGAGCGCTCCTGGGGCAGTCGGGACGAACACAGGGGCAGACGCCTGCGGAGCGTCGATCCTCGCTCCAGGACCTCCAGCGCGAACGAGAGCTGTCGCAATGAGCGCGCCGAGAAGGCCGATGACCAGAACCAGTGCAGCAACTGAAGCACCCGGGTGCCGGCTGCGAGACACGCGTGGCCGACGGTGCGTCGGACGCAACGACAGCTCGGACGCGGTTGCGTCCCTGCAGCCGCCGGCGTCAGATACCGACGCGTGTGCCGCGTCGAGCAGAACCGGGATCACCGCACGGCACGCAACTCGGAGGCGTCGCTCCATGTCGTCTAGATCGTTGTGCTCGTCGAGCATGTTCATGAGAGCTCCTCCCTCAGGCGTCCGAGGGCGCGGTGAAGGGTCGACTTGACCGTCCCACGAGGACACTCGAGACGGTCGGCGATGTCACGTTCCGAGAGGTCGAGCCAGTAGCGCAGGACGACAGCCGCGCGCTCGACCGGAGGCAGCGCGGCCACGACATCCCACGTCTCATCGATCTCCGGATCGATCACCGGTCGAGCCACCGGGTCCGGGTGGCGCTTGACGGTGCCTCGGCGACGAAGCACCGAAACGGATCGATTGACGACCGCGCGCTGGAGGTATGCCTCCGGGCTGGACACGACCTCGTCCGCGAGCGCTGCGTAGAGGCCGGCGAACGCATCATTGACGACCTCTTCGGCGAGCCACCGGTCGAGGGTGATCGCTGCAGCAAGTTGGCGCAAGCGGTCGGCGTGCTCGGCATAGAGGGCACCGACGTCGATCATCGGCGCCTGGCACCCACCATCCCGAGGAGCACTGCGCATGAGGAGTGGATCCTGCGCTGCCTGCTCGATCATCGGGTCAACCTCCACATCCCGACCTGACGTCGGGCAGATCGTTTCGGTTCTCGACCGCAGTCGCAACGAGAGCCTGCTCCTGGTGGGGCGTCGGCCGCCGACTCGCCACGAACATGCGAGGGGATCGGGCGCCGGTTCCGATCAGCCGTCCGGTTCAGGCTCGTCGGGGTCGAGCGGGAAGGTGGTGATCGTGATGTCGCGGCCGTCGGCGAGCCGGATGGGGCGGTCGCCGAGGGGCGCGTCGAGCTCGATGCGCACCGCATCCTGGCAGTCGTCGCCACCCGCGGGGAACACCGTGCGGTCGTTGTTGCGGACCTCGATCACGACCTCCGTGGCCGACTCGTCCACCGACACGTCGAGGTCGGCGTTGCAGGTGTTGACGATCACGTCGAACGCCTCGGGTCGATCCGTCGCGAGGATCTCGGCGACCTCCGCGTCGGCTCGGCACCCCGACAGCGCACCTATCGCCAGCAGCACGACGACCCGTCGGATCATGCGTGCCGAACGTACACCGGCGGTTCGTTACCCAACGGTAATGGGCCATCGCTAGCCTGTCCGGATGCCCAAACCGGGACCCCTCGACCCCGATGCGCCGCTCTCGCTCGCGTACCTCACGTATCGGGGGAAGCCCCACGTCGGCGGGCAGGGCATCTACACCCGTCACCTCACCAAGGCGCTGGTCGATCTCGGGCACTCGATCGAGGTGTTCGGCGGCCAGCCGTACCCCGTGCTCGACGACCGGGTGACGCTCACCAAGCTCCCCAGCCTCGACCTGTTCAACGACCACTACCCGGGCCGGTTCCCCGCCTATTGGGAGTTCAAGTCGCGCTACGACTTCCTCGAGGTCGCCGTGTTCTCGACCGGCGTGTTCCCCGAGCCGCTCGCCTTCAGCGCCAGGGTCAACGCCCACCTCGGCAAGCGCCTCCGCGAGTTCGACCTGGTCCACGACAACCAGTGCCTCGGCTACGGCATCGCCAAGCTGGAGGAGAAGATCCCACTCGTCGTCACCCTCCACCACCCGATCACCCGCGACCGGATGCTCGAGATGGAGGCCGCCCCCAACCGCTTCAAGCGCTGGTCGATCGGCCGCTGGTACAGCTTCGTGAAGATGCAGGGCACGGTCGCGTCGAAGATGCCGCGCGTCGTCGTGGTGAGCGAGAACTCGATCCAGGACATCCACACCGACATGGGCGTGCCGCTCGAGAACATGCGCCTCGTGCCGGTGGGCGTCGACCCCGACCTGTTCCGGCCGGTGCCCGGCGTCCAGCGCATCCCGGGGCGCCTGATCACCACGGCGTCGGCCGACGTGGCGCTCAAGGGCCAGGCCTTCCTCATCGAGGCGATGGCCAAGCTCCGCGCCGACGGCCACGACATTTCCCTCACCATCATCGGCCGCCCCAAGCCCGGCAAGTCGCTCGACCTCATCGAGCAGTTCGGCCTGATGCCGCACATCCAGTTCATCACCGGCGTCACCGACGAGCGGATCGTCGAGCTCTACTCCGAGGCCGAGCTGGCGGTCGTCCCGAGCCTGTACGAAGGCTTCAGCCTTCCGGCGATCGAGGCGATGTGCTCGGGCACGCCACTCGTCGCCACCGACGGCGGGGCCCTCCCCGAGGTCACCGGCGTCGACGGCGAGACCGTGTTCCGCTGCCGCAAGGGTGACGCCGACGACCTCGCCCGCGCCATCCGTGATGCGCTGGCGAATCCCGAGCTACGGGCGCAGGTCGGCGAGGCCGGCCGCCGGCGGGTGCTCGAACGGTGGACGTGGCGCCGCTGCGCCGAGCTCACCGTCGAGCAGTACCGCGAGGTGCTCGCCATGCCCCAGAACGTCGCCAAGCTGCGCCGCAACGGCAGGATCTGACGCGGTCACATGCTGACCATCCGATTCGAAGAACTCGGCCTCCGGGCCGGCGACCGCGTCCTCGACGTCGGGTCCGGCTTCGGCCGCCACGTCTACGAGTGCGCCCGCCGCGGCGCCCACGTGGTCGCCCTCGACTACGCCGCCGACGAGGTCGTCGAGACCCGCAACACGCTGGCCGCGATGGTCGAGGCGGGCGAGATCACCGCCGACAAGCTGATCGGCGTCCTGCGCGCCGACGCCAGGCACCTGCCCTTCCCCGACGCCACGTTCGACGTCGTGATCACCTCCGAGGTGCTCGAACACATCCAGGACGACGTGGCCGCGATCTCCGAGATGGTCCGCGTCCTCAAGCCGGGCGGCCGCTTCGCCGCCACCGTGCCGGCGTGGATGCCCGAGGTCGTCAACTGGAAGCTCAGCGACGAGTACCACGCACCGAAGAGCGTCGGCGGACACGTCCGCATCTACACCCGCACCGAGCTGCGGGCGAAGCTGCGTTCCGCCGGGCTCGACGTCGACGGCTACCACCGCGCCCACGCCCTGCACTCGCCGTACTGGTGGCTGAAGTGCGCGGTCGGCCCGCGCCGAGACGACCACCCGGCGGTCGTGAAGTACCGCGAGTTCCTCGAGTGGGACATCATCGAGCAGCCCCGCTCGACCCGTGTCGCCGAGCGGGTCCTGTCGCCCGTGCTCGGCAAGAGCTCCGTCCACTACGCCACCAAACCGCGAAGCACACCGACCGGATCCACCCGACCCGGAGCCGCCCATCCCCACGCCGCCACGTCGGGCCCGACGAACGGAACCGACCGATCGTGAGCACGATCCCCGACATCCCCGGCGTGCTGACGAGCGACGAGGTCATCGCCTCCGCCGAGCACCTCGCCGGCCTCCAGACCGCGAGCGGCATGATCCCGTGGTTCGACGGTTGGCATTGCGATCCGTGGAACCACGTCGAGTCGGCGATGGCGCTCGACGTCGCCGGTTTCCACGCCGAGGCCGAGCGGGCATACGAGTGGCTGGCCGACATCCAGCGCCCCGACGGCGCATGGCACAACTACTACCTCGGCGACGGCGACCGCGACATGGTCGTCGAGGAGCCCAAGCTCGACACGAACGTGTGCGCGTACATCGCCACCGGCGTATGGCACCACTGGCGCTGCACCAGCGACCGTGGCTTCGTCGACAACCTGTGGCCCACTGTCGAACGGGCGCTCGACTGGGTCCTGTCGCTGCGCCGCGCCGACGGCTTGGCGCTGTGGGCCGTCGAACCCGACGCACACCCCTGGGACTACGCGCTCCTCACCGGCTCGTCGTCGATCCAGCACGCGCTGCGCTGCGGTGCCGCAGTGGGCGCCGCCACCGGATCGCCCCGCCCCGACTGGGTCGAGGCCGCCGACGTGATGTGCTCCGTGATCGCCCACGACCCGCTCGCGTTCGAGCCGAAGGAACGCTGGGCGATGGACTGGTACTACCCGGTGCTCACCCACGCCATCACGGGCATCGCCGCGAAGAGCCGGATGGCCGAGGGCTGGCCGACCTTCGCGATGGAGGGCCTCGGCGTCCGCTGTGTCTCGGACGAACCGTGGGTCACCGCTTCGGAGACCGCGGAGGCGTCACTGTCGTACGCGGCCATCGGCGACTTCGCGACTGCGACCGATCTCCTGGCCTGGACCCGCATCCATCGTCTCGACAGCGGCGCCTACGTCACCGGCCTCGTCCACCCCGACCGGATCGTCTTTCCCGACGACGAGCACACCTCGTACACGGCAGCCGCGGTGATCCTCGCCGCCGACGCGATCACCGGTGCCAGCCCGGCGTCCGATCTCTTCGTGCCGGCGCACATCCGCGCCTCACAGTCCGTCGACGACTGAACCCGGCTCACGCCGGCAGGTGACGGGTCACCCACAGGAAGCCGGCAGCGGCGGGTAGGGCGACGAGGGCGATCGCCACACCGACCGACAGTGCCGTCTCCGCCAGCACGCCGACGAACACCGGCACGGCAAGTGCTGCCGCTCGGACACCGGCCGTGAGCGCGCCGAGCCCGCTGCCGGCCCGACCCGGCATCTTCGCGGCGTCGTCGTAGAGCTTCGGGATCATCGTCGCCACACCGAGACCGGCCGCGGCGAACCCCGCGATCACCACGGATCTCGACGGCACCAGCGTTGCGGCGGCCAGCCCGGCACCGGCCAGCAGGGTCGACGACCGGAGCAAGCGGCCGGCGCCGATGCGATACGCGATCGAGTCACCGGCGAACCGTCCCACGGTCATGCCTGCGGTGACGGCCACGTAGGCCACTGCGGCGAACCCGGCACGGGTCTCGAAGTCGTCGGTGAGTCGGAACGCCGCCCATCCGACGGCCGCCGCCTCGACCACGACGGCGAAGAATCCCGCCATGAAGAACTCCGGCCGCCCCATGCCAGGTCGGGCCCGGGCGGCCCGCTCCGGCCCTGCATCGCCCGGCGGTTCGGGATGCTCGTCGACCGGCAGCAGCGAGGCGGAGAGCACTGCCGCCATCGCCAGGAGAACAACTGCGGCGACCACCAGGTGGGTGCGGAGGTCGACGCCTGCCTCGGCGACCCATGACGCGGCGACGCCGCCCACGGCGGCACCGAGACTCCAGAGTCCGTGCAATCGGTTCATCACGGGCCGGTGCCGCCGGGCGCTCAGCCACGAACCCTGCATGTTCATCGCCACGTCGACGTACACGTCGAACATCGCCATGCCAGCCAGCCCGAGCAGCACGAGTGGCCACACGGTCGCGACGCCGACGAGCGCCAGGAACCCCGAGATCGCCGACGCACAAGCGACGATCGTGAGCCTGGTCCCGAGACGCCGGATCAACCTCGACACCGTCGCGCTCCCGATCAGCCCGGCTGCGCTCGACACCGACAGCAACACACCGAGCGCGTCGGTGCCGATGTCGATCTGGTCGCGGATCTCGGGCAACCGCGGGACGAACGATGCGAACAGCGCCCCGTTGACGGCGAACTGCAGCGCGACCGCAGCCAGCGCGCGGCGATCCCCGACCGGCCAGTGCTCGACTTCGTGCGGAGCGGGGTACGCAGGACCCGAGTACGCGGTGTCGCCTGTGGTCATTCGACTTCGATCTGGTGGGTGATCGACCGCTGGCGCGGCTCGAAGCCGAGCGCCCGGTAGAGCCGCGCCGCCCCGGTCGGGCTGTCGCTGTCGACACCGATCGACGCGTGCGTCAGGCCGTGCTGCGCGAACGCGTGCATCGACGCCGTGATCAACGCCGACGCCACCCCTCTCCCCCGCCAGTCGGCGAGCACACCGAGCGTCTCGATCCATCCGTCGCGCCGACCGAGCAACTCGTCGTCCTCGGCGTAGCGGGCGTTCCAGCTGAACCCGACCACCCGGTCGTCGTCGTCGATCGCGACGAACGAGCACTCGGGGAACGCCCCGTGCCCGGTGGTCTGGTCGCGCCACCGGTCGGGAGCGACAGGGGTCGAGCCCCAGTGGTCGGCGAACGTGGCGTTGCGCACCAGGCGGACCTCCTCGCTGCGATCGGCGATCCACGGCACGATCCGCAGCCCCGGGATCGTCGACACGTCCGGCTCCGGCGGCAGATCGGTGAGCGGTCGGAGCAACTCCTCGAAGTAGCGCACAGCCGTGTACCCGTGGCGGGCGTAGAGCCGGTGGTCGGCCTCGCAGTAGTCGTACGCGTCGACGCGGATGAACTTGGGGAGGTCGGACCCGGAGCTGCGGAGCAGTTCGCCGGCGCGCTGCGTCCCCCAGGCGAGGAGCGCGCCACCGATGCCGCGGCGACGCCACGCCGGGTGCACGTCGCCGAACACGTAGCACCGCTCGAGGTCCACGTCGCTCGGCATGTGGTACGCGAACACGTAGCCGATCACGCTGCCGGTTTCGTCCTCGACCGCGATTCGGGCATCGTCGGCGAGTACGACCGACTCGTCGTCGAGGTCCTCCTCGATCTCGTCGAGCGTCACCACGATCGGGAGGCCGTCGAACTCGTTGGCCGCCAGCACCATCGCGTGGATCTCCGGGCGGTCGTCGACCGTCGGGGCACGCATGGACCAACCGCTGACATCGCTCATGCCCGACACGGTACGGACCGCATGACCACGCCGTCACATGGCTTTCATCACGGGATCTGCGGGCGCGCCATCAGCGCCTCGTAGCGCACCAGCGCCTCGATGCCGAGCTCGGCCAGCACGCCCGGATCCGCCTTGTCGACCAGCACCGCAGCACCGACGTAGCCGGCGCCGAGGCCGACGATCGCCGATGCGACGGCGCGGATCGAGCTCCCGGACGTGACCCAGTCGTCGATCACCAGGACCCGGTCGGCCGGCGTGAAGTCGAACGATCGGGTGAGGAAGACCTCGGGTGCGCCGCGCCACGTCGGGTCCGACACCGTCTTTTGGTCCGCGCCCGGGTGGTTGCGCTCGTCCTTGCGGGCGAGCACGAGGCCAACCCCGAGGGCAGTAGCGGCGAGGGCACCCAGGATCGGGCCGCGCGCCTCGGGCGCACACACCTTCGTCACCCCCATCGAACGGAACGGCGCCACGAGTGCCGGGCCGAGCAACGCCAGCAGCTCTGGATCACGCAGCACCCCGGCGACATCAGGATGGTCGTTCACCAGCGGGAACTCGGCGACGAGACGCGCCCGCACGGCCAACCGGTCGCCTGGATCGTCACCCATCACGAGCCCGAGTGTGTCAGAGCGCACGATTCGCGGCGGGCGTAGGTGCGCTGTGCCCGAGCCAACCCGAGGCGGGAGGAGCCGCACCCGTATGCTCGATGCCGATGTCTGCGCGCACCCGCTCGAACGCCGTCCGCACCGTGATGTCGATCTGGGCCTGGTTCGCGCTCGGGACGGTGATCCTCCTGACGATCCCGGCGGTCGCGATCGTCCGGATCGTGACGGCACCGTTCGACCCTGGTCGCTACCGCGCCGGCCGGACGTTCCGGATGATCGGTGTGTTCATCGAGAAGCTCAATCCGCTGTGGCGCTTCACGGTGAGCGGCTCGGTCCCGGCCGACCCGCGCCGGCCGTACGTCGTCGTCGCCAACCACGAGAGCTTCGTCGACATCCTGCTCATCTGCCACGTCCCGATGGAGATGAAGTGGATGAGCAAGAGCGAGTTCTTCAAGATCCCGCTGCTCGGCTGGGGCATGCGGTTGGCGGGCGACATCCGCCTCGAACGGGGCGACAAGAAGTCGGGTGTCCAGGCACTGCTCGACTGCCGCGATCGCCTCGACAAGCGCGTGTCGGTGATGATCTTCCCGGAGGGCACCCGTTCACAGAGCGGTGAGCTCGGCGAGTTCAAAGACGGTGCGTTCCGGCTCGCGATCGACTCGGGTGTGCCGATCCTCCCGCTCGCGGTGCTCGGCACCCGCGACGCGCTGATCAAGCACGACTGGCGGTTCGGGAGCAGCCACGCCGAGGTGCGGATACTCGATCCGATCTCGACCGACGGCCTCGAGCGGGGCGACGTGGTGGCGCTTCGCGACCGCACCCGCACCGCGATCGCCGACACGCTCGCCGCCATGCGGGCCGAGCGCGTCGCGGCGGCGGGTACCGGCGGCTAGCGGATGCTGCAGCCACCCCTCAAGCTCGTCCAGACGCTCCGCCCCAACATCCCGGCCGGCATCCTGCTGGCAACTGCGGTCAGCACGATCGTCTTCACGGCGACTCCGTTCCTCATCCCGGTCATCGCAGACGACCGCAACGTGTCGGTCGGCTCGGTCGGGATCATCTCGACCGCGCAGCTCGGTGGCTTCGTGCTCGCCTCGTGGCTCGTACCGCGCTGGTTCAACCCGCGACGGCGGATGATGGCGACCGCGATCGCGATCGGCTTCGTCTCGAACCTGCTCTCGGCGTTCTCGCCCTGGTTCTCGATGCTCGTCGGCATGCGCTTCGTGAGCGGCATCTCGCTCGGCTTGATCTCGTGGATCGCATGGACCGAGGTGTTCGGCGACAACGAACGCGTCGGCGACGTCGCGGTGATCGGTCCGATCGTGGGGACCGTCGCGTCGCCGGCGCTCGCGATGTTCCTCGACGCGGCCGGGCCCGACTGGTTGTACATCGCGCTCGGCATCAGTCACCTCGCGCCCGCGTTGTACATCCGGTCGATGCGGCTCGAGTCGAGCCGGCGAGAACGCCAACCGCGCCACTGGCCGATCCGCAGCGCGGCAGCGATCCTCGCGTGTCTGTTCCTGCTGACGTTCGGCGGATCAGCAGCGTTCGTGTTCGCCGGGGCGATCGGCACCGAACTCGTCGGTCTCTCCCCGCTCGTCATGTCGTTGATCTTCGCCGCCAACGCGTTGGCTGGGGTGCCGTCGGCCCGGTTCCGGGGCTTCCGGAGACTCCCCGGTGTCTGGATGGGCGTCACCGGCGTGTGCGCACTGCTCGTCGGCGCGGTGCACGTCGTCCCCGTGTACGTGATCGCGATGCCGCTGTGGGGCTTCGCGTTCTGGATGGGGATCCCCGGCGCGTTCTCACTCCTCGCCGAACGCTCCGCCTACCCGGAGGAACGCGCCGGTGACGCCCAGTCGATCATGGCGCTCGGGCGCGTGTTCGGACCGTTGATCGGCGGGATCCTGTACGAGGTCGACCCGGCGCTGCTGGGCCTGGTCGCCGGTGGGGTCATGATCGCGGCGTCGGTGTTCCTGCTCTACATCGAATGGCGGATCCGACCGTACGTGCTGCAGGGCATCATCGCTGCCCAACCCTGATCCGGGCCGGCTAGGCCACACGCACCAGTGTGCGCAACGACCCGGTGACCGTGTCGAGCCGGAACCGGCCGCTCTCGATCGCCGGGAGGTAGATGTCGTCGTACGGCGGGCGACCACCGTCGGCCGGATCCGGGAAGACGTCGTGGATCGCGAGCGTCCCACCGAGGGCGACGTGTGGCGTCCACCCGGCAGAGTCAGCGCGAGCCGGTTCGACCCCATGACCACCGTCGATGAACACGAACGCGGCCGGTGTCGACCAGTGCGCCGCGACGAGCGGTGAGAGCCCCACCACGGCGATCACGTGGCCCTCCAACCCCGCGTCATGGATCGCACGGCGGAAGAAGGGCAACGTGTCCATCCGGCCGACGGCAGGGTCGACGACCTCATCGTCGTGGTGTTCCCACCCCGCCTGGTTCTCCTCGGAGCCACGGTGGTGGTCGACGGCGAACAGGACGGTGCCGGCAGTGCGAGCCGCATCGCCGAGCCAGATCGTCGACCGCCCGCAGTACGAGCCGATCTCGACGAACGGCGCATCCGGCACCGCGTCGGCCGCCCGCAGCGCGGCCGCGTGGAGGGCATCGCCCTCGTCGCCCGGCATGAACCCCTTGGTCGACAGGGCGAGCGAGCGGAGCGGTTCGGCGAGCACCGAACCATGCTACGGATCGCCACGCGGCGGATCCGTGGGGAACCACGATCGGGTGAGCGGCGTCCAAGCGCCATGCAAACGCGCTCGATCGCTCTCGTCCTGGCCGCCGTCCTCGCTGCGGCGAGCTGTAGCGAGGGCTCGGCTACGCCAGGCCCTGCGGCCACCGGTGCGGCAGCGGACACGTCCGATGCCACGACCGCCGACGCCGATCGCGAGATCCCCGCCGAGTCACGCGACGGTGGGCGGGGCCGGAGCCGGAGCGGGTTCCGGCTGGCGCCGTTCGACGGGTGCGAAGCATTCCTCGATCATGTCCAGGGGGAAGCCACGGCTCGGGTGCAGCCGTGGGGGCTCGACACCACCGGCAACCAGGGTGGGTGGGCCATGCTGAGCGTCGAGCAGGCTGCCGAGGAGACCGCGGCGGCCGGGGGCGGTGAGATGCCGGCAGCGACGATGGCGCCGTCGACGCCGCTCGCTGCGGGTGCAGCCGCCGACTCCGACGGGGAGGGCAGCACGGTCGTCGGAACCAACATCCAGGAGCAGGGCGTCGACGAGGCGGACATCGTCAAGACCGACGGCACCCGCATCGTCACCATCTCCAACGGGGTCCTGACGAACATCGACATCTCGTCGGGACGGCCGGTCGAGACCGGGTCTTTGCCGCTCGCCGAGTCATGGGGTGCCCAACTCTTCCTGCAGGGCGACCGCGCCTACGTGATCACCACGACCTCGATGTCCGTACCGATCGAGCCCACCGCGGCGACTGCGCCGGCCACCACCGCACCGCCAGCGACTGCGCCATCGGCGACGTCGCCCACGACTGCACCGATCACCGAGCCACCGACAACCGAGCCGCCGATCACCGAGCCACCGACAACCGAGCCGTCGATCACCGAGCCACCGATCACCGAGCCGCCGATCACCGAGCCACCGATCACCGAGCCGGGCTGGGCCACCGCGCAGGGCATCGCCGTGCTGGAGATCGACCTGGCCGCCCCCGACGGGCCGTCCGTCGTGTCGACGCTCCGCGTCGAGGGCTGGCTGCTGAGCGCCCGACTGGTCAGCGAGCGGCTCCTCATCGCGACGACGACACCACCTCAGTGGCTGCCGTGGTCCTCCGACGGCACGGGCAAGGGCGACGACGCCGCACTCGCGGCGAACCGGCAGTTGATCGCCGGCACCGGACTCGACGCATGGACACCACAGTTCGAGCTGTCCACGCCAGCCGGCACGACAGCCGGTGATCTGCTCTCGTGCGACCGCATCCAACACCCCGCTGACTTCGCCGGCTTCGAGCTGATCTCCCTGGTCGACGTCGACATCTCCGCCGGGATTCCCGACGAGCTCACACCGGCATCGGCCGTCGGCGTCCTTGCGTCCGGGCAGACCGTGTACGCCTCGCTCGACCGGTTCTACGTGGCGACCTCGCGGTGGTTCCCGGCCGACGTCATGGCGGCGAGCGTCGACGACGCCTCCTGGAACGAGACCTACACGACCGACGTCCACGCGTTCTCGATCACGGCGGGCGCACCGGTCGAGTACATCGCATCCGGAGCCGTCGACGGTTCGCTGCGCAACCAGTTCTCGATGAGTGAGCACGAGGGCTTCCTGCGCATCTTCACGACGACCGGGTCGCCGTGGGCCCAGACCGATTCGGAGACCCAGCTCGTCGTCCTCGGTGAGGGCGACGGACGACTGGAACAGGTTGGAGCGGTCGGCGGGCTGGGCCGAGGGGAAACGCTGTACTCGGCCCGCATGATCGGCGACCGCGGCTTCGCCGTCACGTTCCGCCAGATCGACCCGTTCTACGTGCTCGACCTCTCCGACCCGACCGCACCTGCGGTCACCGGCGAACTGAAGATCCCCGGCTTCTCGACGTATCTCCATCCGGTCGGCGAACACCGCGTGCTCGGCGTCGGCAAGGAGGCCACCGACGACGGCCAGGTCACCGGCTTCAAGCTGAGCCTCTTCGACGTCACCGACCCCACCAACCCGATCGAGACCGATACCTGGACCATGGACGGCGCCGAGAGCGCAGCCGAGTACGACCACCGTGCGTTCCAGATGATCGGCTCGACCGCCGTGTTGCCGATCCGCACCTGGGGCACGAACGGCACCGGACTCGACGGCACCGGGTTCAACGGCGCGGTGCTGTTCGACATCGGCGAGACGATCACGGAGCTGGGCACCATCAGCCATGTCGGCCCGGTGGTCGAACCGACGACCGACTGCCGCATCCTCACCCCCGACGACGTCGCACCCGACGGCGACCTGGCGTGGATGACCGAGGATCCGTGGACCACGATCCAGCTGTGCGACGCGGAGGCCCGAGGCGGCTACGGGGACGCCCCCTGCCAGCTCCTGACATTCGACACCCTCGACCAGTGGTTCGGCGACCCGACGCGCGTCGCCGGCGAGCTGACGGCGCTCGGCGCCAGTGCAGATGCCCGGCTCGAGCTGTGCTACCCGCCCGATGTCGGATGGGACCTCACGATCATGCGCAGCGTCGCCGTCGACCGCACGCTCTACACCGTGAGCACCCGCGAGCTGCACGCCCACGACCTCGCGACGCTGCAGCCGCTCGCGGTCATCGACATCAGCTGACCGGCGCGCCCCTGTCTCTTCGGGCACATCCCCTATCCCCATCGGCGGGTGCGGGCGTACGATCGAGGTGCAGACAACGGAGCCGAGCGATCGTGCTCGAGCCGCTACCCGACAGGTCGACCGACCCCGTGCCGAGCGCACCCAGACGCTCGGTTGCCGAAGGGAGCGGTGATGCGCACCGCGAGATTGTCAGTGCAGCAGCATCCGGTCTGGATGGTCGTCGTCTTCGTCGCCGCCCTCGTGGCCTCGTTCTTCTCGCTCGGCACCGTCGCGAGCGCCTGCGTCGCCGACGTGGTCATCCACAAGACCGAGATCGGCGCAGCGGCACCGGGTGCTGCGTACACGTTCGTGATGACCGGCCCTGATTTCCGGCGTGAGGTCGTCGTCGACGCGGGCGCATCGACCGTCATCGCCGGCGTGCCGCCCGGCGAGTACTGGTTCGAGGAGGTCGGCGCCCCCAGCGGCGCCACGATCGACCCCAACCCGATCACCATCGAATCGCTGTCCTACGACCAGCGGGTCGACGTGTACGCCACGAACCCGTACCTCGCCGGCCGCCTCGCGATCACGAAGGTCACCACCGGCAGCACCGCCCCCTCCGGCCCCTACACGTTCGACATCACCGGACCCGCCGAGCTCAGCGCCACCGTCACCCCGGGCACCACCTGGACCAGCGATTGGCTCCCGCTCGGCACCTACACCATCACCGAACGCGACGCCCCCGCCGGCGCCACCATCACCCCCAACCCGGTCACCATCGACACCGACGGCGAAACCGCCACCGTCACCGCCACCAACCCCTACCGCGACGCCCAGGCGAAGCTGGAGATCGTGAAGGTGGTCGCCGGTGGCGGGACGACCCCAGCAGGACCGTGGACCATCGACGTGACCGGCCCGGTGTCGTTCACCGCGCAGATCGCAACCGGTGAGACGTGGACGTCGGCATGGCTGCCGCTCGGCACGTACACCGTCACCGAGCGCAACGCTCCGGCGGGCGCCACCATCACCCCCGACCCGGTGGTGCTCGGCACCGACGGGCAGACGGTGCGCGTCGTCGTCACGAATCCTGCAGTCGAGAGCGAAGGCGCCACCACGACGACGATCCCGACGACGATCCCGACCCCGACCCCGACCCCCACCCCGACCACGGTGACCCCGCCCCGCACGCTCGCTGCGACGGGCGCCGGCACCTCGAGCGGGACGATCGCCCCGCTCGCCATGCTCGTGCTGATGACCGGCACGGCGCTCGCCGGAGCGGTGAGAATCCGCCGACCCCGGTGAGTGAGCCAGTCAGCGGTGGCCCGCCGGCGCCCAACCGTCGACGGGCCGCCGTGCGCGCGATCGTCGCGGCCAGCCGGCCGGTTCACTCGATGATGCGTTGCATGAGGACGAGGGTGAGCCAGCGATCCCACTTGGTCGCGATCTCCGGCATCCGCCCCACCTCGACGAAACCGAGCCGCTCGTGGAATCGGATCGACGCCTTGTTCTCTGCGTCGATCGCGCCCACCATGACGTGGACGCTGGCCTCGCGCGCCCGATCGACGAGCGCCTCGACGATGATGCGGCCGACACCGCCACCCTCGTGCCCCCCGGCGACGTACACCGAGTGCTCCACGGTCGTGCGATAGCCGGGGAGCGCAACCGAATCGCGAAAGTCGCCGTACGTGCCGAACCCGGCGAACGCGCCCTCCCGATCGGCCACGAGCACCGGGAAACCGCGTTCGCTGCGGGCCTCGAGCCACGACTGGCGGTTCTCCAAGGTGTAGGCGCGCTCGGAGTAGACGGTGGTCGTGTCGACGGCCACGTTGAGCACGTCGACGATCGCAGGCAGGTCGGCAAGAGTTGCGTCGCGAACGGTCACCGGCACGTGCGCAGCGTACGCGGCGGTCGGCCGTGGCAGCATTGCCCGCATGCCATCCGCACTGGAGGACCTGATCTCGCTCCTCGACCTCGAACCGATCGAGGTCAACCTGTTCCGCGGGGTGCAGCCCGACGAAAGCCGCCAGCGGGTGTTCGGCGGGCAGGTCGCCGGGCAGGCGCTCGTCGCTGCGTCACGCACGATCGACGAACCCGGTCGGCTCGTCCACTCCCTCCACGCCTACTTCCTGCGACCCGGCGACCCCGACGTGCCGATCGTCTACGAGGTCGACCGCATCCGCGACGGCAAGAGCTTCTCCACCCGGCGCGTCGTCGCCATCCAGCACGGCCGTGCGATCTTCAACCTGCAGGCCAGCTTCCACGACCCGGAGTCGGGGTTGGAGCACGGGATGGAGCCGCCCGCGGATGTGCCACACCCGGAGTCCCTCCCCGATCACCGCGCCCGACTGGCGCCGTACCGCGAGCAGATCGGCGACTGGTACGACCGGCCGCGCCCGATCGACCTGCGCTACGCCCCACCCGACCCGGCAGCCGACCCGCGCGTCTGCACCGACGGCCAGACGGTGTGGATGCGCGCCGACGGCCCGTTGCCCGATGACCCGGTGCTGCACGCGTGCATCGTCACGTACGCGAGCGACATGACGCTGCTCGACAGCACGCTGCGCCCGTTCGGCAAGTCGTCGCTCACCGACGACATCATGATGGCGAGCCTCGATCACGCGATGTGGTTCCACCAACCGTTCCGGGCCGACGAATGGCTGCTGTACCAGCAGCGCGCGATCGCGAGCGGTTCGGCCCGCGGCCTCGCCGGCGGCGCGATCTTCACGCTCGACGGGAAACTCGCCGTGAGCGTGGTCCAGGAAGGGCTGATCCGGGTACTCCGATGAGGATGCACACCACCCCTCTCCTGGTTGCCACGCTCGCCATCGTGCTCGTTGCGTGCGCCGAAGACGGCAACCCGGTCGACGACGGATCCGCCGTGATCGTCACCACGACGACAGCGGCGACCCCGACCACCCTCGCGCCGACCACCGTCGCCACCGATCCGACCGCCACCACCGGCGTCACGAGCTCGCCGACGCCGGCCTCCACCGCACCGCCCACGCAACCAGCGACCGCTCCCCCGACCGCGCCGCCGACGACGCCGGCACCCGTCGTCGGCAACCCGACGGTGGCTGCGACCGAGATCGGCTCCTTCGACGCTCCGGTCGCCGTGTCGGTCCGGCCCGGCGACGCCGCGCTCTACGTCGTCGAGCAACCGGGGCGCATCGTGCGCTTCGATGCCACCACCGGTGACCGCCGCACCGTCGTCGACATCGCCGACCGCGTGTCGTTCGGCGGCGAGCAAGGTCTGCTCGGCCTCGCGTTCACCGCCGACGGCGCCCGCGCCTACGTGAACTACACCGACGGCGGTGGCGACACGAACATCGTCGAGTTCGCCGTCGCGGCTGACGGGACGTTCGACGCTGCCGCTCCCCGCACCCTGCTCCAGGTCGATCAACCGTACGCCAACCACAACGGAGGAGACCTCCACATCGGGCCTGACGGCACGCTGTACGTCGCCCTCGGCGACGGGGGCTCGGGCGGCGACCCGGAACGGTACGCGAGCGACCCGTCGTCGCTGCTCGGCAGCCTGGTTCGCATCGACCCGACACCCTCTGCCGACGCGCCGTACACGATCCCGGCCGACAATCCCTTCGTCGCAGGCCCACTCGACGGCGTCGCCGGCGCCCCGGAGGTGTGGTCGTGGGGGTTGCGCAACCCGTGGCGGATCGACATCGACCCGGTCACGGGCGACCTCTGGATCGCCGACGTCGGTCAGAGCCGGCTCGAAGAGGTCAACCGGGTGTCACCCACGGCCGAGCACCCGGCCGGGCGTGGACTCGACTTCGGCTGGAGCGCGTTCGAGGGCACCGACCGCTTCAACAACGACGTGAGCGACACCGGTCGAACCACGTTCCCGGTGCTCACCTACGAGCACGGCGACGACGGATGCTCCATCTCCGGCGGCGCCGTGTACCGCGGTTCGGCCATCGCCGAGCTGGCGCCGGCCTACGTCTACAGCGACTACTGCTCGGGCAAGCTGTGGGCGCTCGACCTGACGGGCCAGCGCAACCTCACGTTGCTCGACCAGTTCGATGAGGCCGCGTCGGTCGATCGTGGCCCCGACGGCGAGCTCTACGTGATCGAGCGCTCGGGCGGCATCTGGCGGCTGATCCCCGGCTGAGCCGCTCGATCGAACAGCGGCCGTCAGCCGACGAGGTCGGCGTGGTGACGGGCGACGAGTTCGGGATAGCTGCGGCAGAAGTAGTTCCAGAGCTGCTCGCCGTAGGTGCCGGTTCCGCTCGACGTGGCGCCGCGTACCCCGGCGAGCAGTTCGTCGCGCTTGGCCATGAACCCCGCAGAGCGGTGGTGCGGGCTCGCGTCGACAGCCTCCGCGTAGCGGTGGTCGAGCGGCAACGGGTCGAGCGGCGTCCGCAGGTCGGGCCCGTGGAAGTAGCCCGACGAGTAGCGCTCCTCGTGCGTGATCACCCGATGGTTGGTGGCGACGAAGTAGTTGCCGGTCATCGACTGGAGGATCTCTCCGAGGTTGACGACGATCGTGCCCGGGGTGGGCGGCACGTCGATCCACTCGCCGTCCTGGTTCTGCGCCTGCAGGCCCGGGACACCGTGCTGCCAGAGCAGCGTCAGGAACCCGGCGTCGTGATGTGCGTTCACCCCCGCCTCACCGGGCGGCGTCGCCGGGTAGTGGATCAGCTTCACGAGCGACATCCGCCGCTCACCGAAGACCTTGTCGAGGTGGTCGGGGGCGAGCCCGAGCCCGACGCACATCGCCGCCATCAGCTCGTCGGCGATCGCACCCATCTCTCGCTGGAACCGCTCGACGAGCGCCCGGAAACCCGGCAGCACGGCCTCGTCGGGCCACTGGTTCGGACCCTCCAGTCGAAGGTACGGGGGATCGATGGCGCCGGTGAGCGGCTCGTGCTCGGTCCACACGTCGATCTGCTCGCGGTGGTCGATGTTGTTGTCGGTGAGCTCGGCACCGATCCGCTCCCAACCGCGAAACCACGGCGAGTCGATCTTGTCGATCGTCGCCTTCACATCGTCGGGCAGGGCGAAGAAGCGCTCGATCGCCCCGAAGTACTCGTCGACGAACGTGGGGTCGACCCCGTGGTCGACCAGTTGGAAGAAGCCGACATCGTGGCAGATCGCGCGTAGGCCGGTAGCGAAGCTCGCTCGATCAGCCCCCGGCGCGGCCCAGCCGGCGAGCGACACCGTCGGGATCTCCTGGAACGCAGTCGCGGGAACCACCATCCCGACCACGTTACGCCTGCGCGTCGAGGGTGGTTCAGCTGACGCGTTCGAAGGTCGCTTCCGCGGCCTCGACGTCGGTGCTCACGAGGCGGACCCGGATCTGATCCCCCGGGTCGACGCGTCGGGCAGGCAGGCGCACGAGCACGGCAGGGTCGGCGATCTGGACCTCGACGCCCCACTCGCCCTCATCGACCACCACGGCCTCGAAGATCTCGCCGTCGCGCCCGGCGAGCACGACCGCTTCTGCAAGGTCGAGCGCCAGCCGGTCGGCCCGGTTGGCACGCTGCTCTGCGCGCCCCATGGCGCGTGGCAGTTCGCCGAACGCGGCGTCGATCTCGACGGGCACCTGCGCCCCTCCCGCGACCGCCAGCGCCGCTTCGACCACGTAGCGATCCTGGAGGCGCCGCAACGGCGCCGTCGCCTGGGCATAGGTCGCCGCGATCGCCGCATGCCATGGCCGGACGTCGGGGTCGTACGGCGCGTACTCGGCGCCGCCTGCGGCCCGGCGAACCGCGAGCAGGAACGCCGAGGAGCGCGGATCGTCGCGCTGCAGCGACCGTTCGAACGCGTCCAATCCCATGTCGGCGGGCCAGTCGAGACCGAACGCCCGCGCACTGGCGCGCAGGCTGCGGTGCCGTCGGCCGTCGACCTCGGGCATCACACGGAACATGCCCGTGCCGGCGGCGTAGAGCAACTCGCCCACGGCCAGGTTGGTCGCGAGCGACAAGGTCGCGTTCTGCTCCTCGACGAGCGATCGGGGCCGGAAGCGCAGCGCGTATCGGCCGTCGTCGAGCCGGTCGATCTCCTGCTCGGGGAACTCCACCCGTGTCGATCCGCGCGCCAGCTCGGCGGCCGTGACGCGTCGGTGGATCTCGTCGAAGCCGGCCGGTAACTCGTCGCGCGTCACCGAGTCGTAGGCGAGCTTGGCGCGACTGCGAACACGCGCCCGCTCGACCCCGTCGAGTCGAACGGATCCGTCGTCTGCGATCCGGACCGTGAACACGATCGCCGGCCGATCGACATCGGGCAGCAGGCTGGCCGCTCCCTCCGAGAGCCGGGTGGGGTACAGCGGCGCCCGCCGGTCAGGCAGGTACACCGTGACGCCGCGCTCGAATGCCTCGACGTCGAGCGGGTCGCCAGGGCGCACGAACCAGCCCACGTCGGCGATCGCGTAGTGGAGCACGACGTCGCTCCCCGACCGCTCGATCGCGAGCGCCTGGTCGAGGTCGACCGACGATGCCGGGTCGATGGTCACGAACGGCCGGTCGGTCCGGTCGACATGGTCGACACCCAGGGGTCGACTCGCCGCCGCGTCAGCGGCCGCGACGACCGCATCCGGGAAGTCGCCGGGGACACCGACGTCGGACCGGATCCGGTCGAGCCCCGCCTTCATGGCGGACGCCGCGTCGCCGCTCACCTTCATCGTCAGCGGCGAGCGCCCATGAACATGCCCTTGAGCGCGTCGTAGTGCTCGATCACGTGACCGGCACCGAGCACGACGGCTTCGAGCGGCACGTTCGACATGCGAACCGGAACCTTGGTCTCACGCTCGATTCGCTGCGCCAACCCGCGCAGCAGGCCACCGCCGCCGACGAGGTACATGCCGCGTACGAGGAAGTCCTGCGAGAGCTCGGGCGGCGCCTTCGCCAGGCAGCGGATGACCGACGACACGATCGAGGACACGACGTCCTCGATCGCGTAGCGGATCTCCTCGGGCGTGAGGATGACCGTCTTCGGGAGCCCGGTCATGAGATCGCGTCCGCGCACCTCGGCCTGGGACTCCTGCGGCGTCGGGTCGGCCGAACCGATCGCCATCTTGATCTCCTCCGCTGTGCGCTCGCCGATGGCGATGCCGTGTTCGCGGCGGACGTAGTTCTGGATGGCGGCGTCGATGTCGAACGAGCCGACCCGGACCGCTTCGAGCGCCACGATCCCGCCGAGGCTGATGACCGCGGTCTCGCTCGTGCCGCCGCCGATGTCGATGACCATGTTGCCGACCGGCTCGTCGATCGGGAGGTCGGCACCGATCGCAGCGGCCATCGGCTGCTCGATCAGGTTGGCGTCGGCGGCACCGGCCCGTCGCGCTGCGTCGGTCACGGCACGTCGTTCGACCTCGGTGATCGCCGACGGCACGCAGATGACGACCTTGGGCCGGGTGAAGCGGCTGACGCCGACCCGCTGGAGGAGGAGCCGGATCATCCGCTCGGTGATCTCGAAGTCGGTGATCGCACCGCCGCGCAACGGCCGGACCGCGACGATGTAGCCAGGCGTCCGGCCGATCATCTGCCACGCCTCGCGACCAGTGGCGAGCACCTCGCCCGTCTGCCGGTTGAGAGCGATGACCGAGGGCTCGTTGAGGACGATCCCACGACCCTTCATGTACACGAGGGTGTTGGCGGTACCGAGGTCGATCGCGAGGTCACGCGCCACGGGGACCGTCCTCGTCGTCGGGTTCGGCACGCCGCTCGTCGGCCTGGCGAACGTCCGGGTCGGGCTCGCGCCCGGCAGCGGTCTGGACCTGATCGACCACGGTGCGGCGCGCTGCCGGCCCGAGTGCGTCGATCTGGCGCCGGAACGAGTCGACACTGCTCTGCGGTGAACGGTTGCGGCGCGCGACCACGACCGTGACGAGGGCGAGCACCGCCACAGCCACCACGATGACCCAGATCATGTCAGCGCCCTTCGCCAGGCTGTTCGCTCATCACGTCGGCGGCGGACACGAGCTGAGCAGCGTTGGTGCCCCAGTCGGCTCCGTCGCTCCAGACTTCGCGCTTCCACACCGGTACCGAGACCTTCAACGCGTCGATGGCGAATCGAGCGGCCGCGAACGCCTCCGGGCGATGCGGGGCCGAGACGGCCGTGACGACCGAGCTCTCGCCCAGCTCGAGCGAGCCGACCCGATGGACCAACACGATGCGGCCGATGTCGGGCCACCGCGCACGCGTCTCGTCGACGATCTCGCTGAGCTTCGGTACGACCATCTCGTCGTACGCCTCGTACTCCAGCCGCTCGACGTCGTCGCGACCGTCGGCGTGGTCGCGGACGGTCCCACTGAAGAGCACGACGGCACCGCAGTGAGGACGTACGCACCACTCGTACATCGCACCGATCGGCAACGAGGCATCGGTGAGACCGAGCCACTCATCACCGATGTCAGGAGGTTGCACATGCGCATCGTAGCCGTGCGCCGTCGACGCGCGACGCCCACCCGTGTCCGGCGCTCTGTACCATCTCCACTTCGTGAGCCAGGCACCGCTTCCACCGCACGAGCGCATCTGGCGTCACCCGTCCGAGCTCGCGGCAGCCGAGCGCGAAGCGTTCCGCACCGCCGAAGCGCCGTCGGGCACGCGGTTGTTCGCCATGGTGACCGGCAGCGTCGGCCTGCTGGCCGTCGGACTCCTGGTGCTCTGGGTCGCTCCCGACCGCAACGGCGGGCCGGTGACCGTCAGCGCGACGACGACCCCTGGTGCCCTGGCGCCCGCCCGGCTCACCGGCGTCGCGGCGATCGGTCGCTTCTCGAGCGACGCCCACCCCGACGCCGACGTCGCTCCGGTGCGCATCCACCCGGCGCTCGCGACCCCGGTGGGCGACGGTCGCAGCGCGCTCATGACCTCGGAGTCGGCGCGGCACCGTGACGGCTCGTTCGACGTCCGTCTCACGTCGGGAGCGGTCGTGAGCGCAGCCGTGGTCGACACCTCCGACGAGGGGCTCGTGGTCGTGACGATCGCGACCAGCGACCAGGCACATGAGATCGCGATCGCACCGCCCGGCCCGGACGAGATCGTGACGGTTCTCGCCGATCCGCCCGTCACCGTGCCATTCGCCAGCATCGATCTGATGGAACTCGCCGAGGGGACCCCGATCCTCGACTCCGACGGGGCGTTGGTCGGCATCTGCACCCGCACTGGTGACGGATCGATCGTGCTCGACGTCACCGGCCACCGGCCGCCGAGCGCCGACGACGAGAAGCCGTCGGTCACCGACGCGAGCGTCGTCGCAACCACCGTCGCACCGTGACACCGGCGACCGCGGTCGCGATCACGGTCACGCCGATCATCGCCCCGAGCGCGAGTTCCTGACGGCGCTTCGGCGTGATCATCGTCCACCACTTCGCCTCGGTGCTCTCGACGTACGCCTGCTCGTTGGTGACCGTCGGAGCCCATCCCTCGGTGCGGAGCTTGTCATTGGCGATGATCCAGGGGTAGCGGGTGTATGACCGCAGGCCGGGGGGGATCGGCCCGCGCTGGAATCGCCACCGGACGCCGGCGATCACATCGGCCATCCGGTCGGGCAGCGGCACCCGGAACCGGCGACCGGTGAGCGCGCGGACACGCTCGCCCGGGATGCTGCCGTCGGGCGCGACGTTGTAGACGCCGTCGAGTCGGCGGGCCACCGCGACCGCGACCGCGGACGCGACGTCGTCGTGGTGGACGAACTGGGCTTCCGGATCGGCCTCGCCGAACCGTTGTCCGAGCCCCGTCGTGAGGGCGATCGCCAGCGACGACGTGCCGTCTGCCGCCACCGGGATCGCCGGCCGCAACACCGCCACTCGCCGGCCCGGCGCCGCGGTGCGCCACGCCTCCACGATCGCCTCGGCCGATGCCAACTGGCGCGCGTACACGAACGTCGGATCGGGTCGCAGGACCGCATCCTCGGTGAGCGGGATGGGGTTGTTGGCGAGCGCGCCGTAGACCATCGCCGACGACACCACGACCACGTCGTGGACGCCGACCACCGCGGCATCAGCGAGGAGCTCGGCGACCGCCGCGGTGACACTGGAGCTGCGGCGCCCGAGCAGGTCGTGATCGGCGAGCACGACATCGACCAACGTGTCGCACGTACCGATCGACGGGTGCGCCGCTGTGAGATCGGGAGCGACGATCACCTCGAGATCGGAGAGCGCACGAAGGCGATCGGCGACCCGATGGCCGAGACCGGTCGAGGCGCCGCGTAGGTACACACGTCGCGTCATTGCCTGTTCGGCAGCCGCCGCGGTCACCACCCTGGCGACGCTACCGCGGACGGTCGCCACCCGTGACGGTCGGTGTCGGACACCAACCGTTCCGGGCGTGGTCGCACCCGCCGTCGCCTCCCCTAGCCTTCCATCATGGCCGACGAACCAGCTCCGGGCTCGGGCGACGACGGCGACGCCGTCCCCAACCCCTTCGCCGCCTTCCCGATGTTCGGCGACCTCGCCCGCCTCCTGCAGGGGCAGGGTCCGCTCAACTGGGACGCAGCCCGCCAGTTCGCGCTGCTCAGCGCAACCCAGGGTGCGCCCGAGGCCAACGTCGATCCGGCCAAGCGGATCGCGTACACGGCGCTCGCGCCGATCGCGTCGATGCATGTCAACGATGTGACCGGTCGCGACACCGTGTTCCCCGAACCCCGCGTCGTCACCCGTGGCCAATGGACCGCAGAGACACTCGACGCCTACCGTCCGCTGTTCACCGACCTCGCCACCTCACTCGGGCAGCAACCCGCCACCACCGACCCCGAGACCGCCGGCGACCCCTTCGTCCAGATGATGTCAGGCATCAGCCGGATGATGGCACCAGCGATGATGGGCATGGCCGTCGGCTCGATGGTCGGATCGCTCGCCCAGCGCGTGTTCGGTCTCCACGACCTCCCGATCCCTCGTGAGCGACAAGAGGTCGTGTTGATCGGTGACACGATCGATGCGTTCGCAGCCGACTGGTCGATCCCGGTCGACGAGATGCGCCTGTGGGTGCTCGCGCACGAGCTGTCCGGCTACCAGATCCTGTCCATCGAGCACCTGCGCTCGGGGCTCGCCGACCTCGTTCGTGCCCACGTCGGTGGGTTCCGCCCCGACCCGGCATCGATCGCCGAGAAGCTCGGGTCGTTCGACCCGTTCGCCGGCGACGACCCCACGCAAGCGTTCCAGCAGGTCTTCAACGATCCCGAGCTGCTGCTCGGCGCGGTCCGGAGCCCTGAGCAGATCGCGCTGCAGCCCCGCCTCGACGCGGCGGTGGCGGCCGTCGTCGGGTACACCGACTGGGTCGTCGACGCCGTCGCCGTGCGCGTGATCGGCGGCGAGGCGCTGCGGATCGCCGAAGCCGTCCGGCGGCGCAGAGGCGAGACCGATGCCGACGACATCTTCGTCGAGCGGCTGCTCGGCATCCGGCTCGGTGACGATCAGGTCGGACGCGGCAAGAACTTCGTGCAGGGCATCGTCGACCGCGTCGGGGAGCACGAGCTCACCCGGCTGTTCACCCTGGCCGATCCGCTGCCCACGCCGAACGAGATCGAGGCTCCAGGGCTCTGGATCGCACGCGTCAGTGGGGCCTGACGTCGAGTCGCAGGCCGCCGACGCGCGGCACCGCGGGCTCCGACCGGGGCTCCTGCCACGGGGGTCCGTGCCCGAGCCAGTCGAGCATCACGTCCGCTGGAACCGCAGGCGAATAGAGGAAGCCCTGCGCGAACCGGCATCCGAGCGACCGTAGCTGGATCGCGTCATCGATCTGCTCGACACCTTCCGCCACAGCGGAGGCACCCACACCGGCTGCGAGCTCGACGACCGCCGACACCACCGCCTGGCTCGCCCGGTCGGTGGCGACGCCATCGACGAAGCAGCGGTCGATCTTGATCGTGTCGAACGGCAGCCGGCGAACGAGGGTCAACGAGGAGTGCCCGGTTCCGAAGTCGTCGAGCGCAACGGCGATCCCCAGCGAGCGCGCCCGAGCGAGCTCGATCTCCATCTCGTCGATGTCGCGCACGGCCGCGTTCTCGGTGAGCTCGATCGTCATGCCCTCGAGCACCGACCTACCGGTGGGCGTCAGCATCGGTTGCATCGCAGCCAGCGAGTCGACGAGGTCCTTCGCCCGGGTGCGGCGCAGGGTGACGTTCAGGCCGACGCGGAACGATTCGGGGACCAGTTCCGCGATCCCGCACCGGAAGCTCATGATCTGGAGCGCCATGTGGATGCCGAGGTCGGTGTCGAGGCCCGCCTCGGTCAGGGCGCGGAGGAACGCGGCCGGCGCCAGCACGGTGCCGTCGGGCTGCACCCACCGAGCGAGCGCCTCGGCCCCGACGATCTCACCGGTCTCCATGTCGACGATCGGCTGGTAGTGCGCCCTGATCGCCTGAGTCTGGAGCGCTGTGCGCAGATCGACGGCGGACCGGATCGATTCGTCGACACGGAACGACTGCTCGCGCCGGTGCGTCACGACACAGTTCCGTCCGAGGTCCTTCGCGCGGTACAGCGCGAGGTCGGCCTCACGCAGGACGTCGTCGGCTTCCAGACCGGCGCGGTCGCAGCGCACCAACCCGATGCTCGCGCTGACCGAGACGAAGTGTTCTCCGAGACGGAACGACGTCTCGAGCGCCGCTCGGATCTGTTCGGCGAGCGCCCGGGCATCGTCGTGGGTCCGGCCGCGCAGGAGCACGATGAACTCATCCCCGCCCTGACGTCCGACGAGGTCGTGGTCGCCGACCAGCGCCGTGATCCGTCCGGCTGCAGCGACGAGCAACTCGTCCCCGATCTCGTGACCGAAGGTGTCGTTGACGTCCTTGAAGCCGTCGAGGTCGAGGAAGAGGACGTCCAGCTCGCGCTCTTCACCTAGATCGGCCAGCTCGTTGGCCAGCTCCCCGATGATCCGGCGGCGGTTCGCGATGCCGGTGAGGAGGTCGTGCCCCGCCTCGAACGCGAGGAGTTCGTTGGTGGCGGCCAGTTCGTCGAGGAGGCCGTGCGCCCGGTGTTCGTTGGTGACCGCGCTCCGCATCGCGTTCCGCTGCTCGAGTTGGCACAGGAGGAGGACCACCACGTACAGGCTCGAGAAAACCGACAATACGCGGGGCGGCCCGGCGAGCCCCGATGCGAGGAGGACGGTGTTGACGATGTTCATCACGCCCGGCCCGGCGAGAAACACCCGGGTCATCGCCCCGGCGATCGCCATCATCACGGCCGCCGTGCCACAGATCCAGAGCTGGTAGACCAGCTCGATGTCGGGCCGATCAGCCGGCGCTGGCATCCACACCGATGCCACTGCGCACACCAGCATCACGACTCCGGACGAGACCGCGACCGCGTCGACCGAGCGCATCCGCTGGGCAACCGGTCGTCGCAACCCATGCCACGCTGCGGCGCCGGTGGCCAGCTCGGCGGCCACCAGGAGGGCGAGCCAAGTGACGACCCGATCGGGTGCGAGACCCTCGTGTAGCAGCCACGCCGCCAGCACCGTGGCGGCGATGAGCATGGCGGGGACCCCGACGAGCCTGGCGATCAACGTCCGCGCCGCCAACTGCGACGTCACGTCGAGCGCGGCCACACCTTGATCCACCCCTCCGCATCGGTCGACCCCTCCCCGGGCTTGAGTGGTCGGGCTGCTCAGATCGAGCCGTCGGCCGGTCGCCGGGGTGCGCGCCCTGCCCGAGCGCGGTCTGCAGCCTCGGCGCGCACACCGGCGACGTAGTTGACCACCGCTGCGAGCGTGACGACACCGACCATCAGATAGCCGACCGCAGCCGGCATCTCGAGTACCACCGGGATCACTGCTGCGACCACCCACCCGAATTGGAAGCGGATCTCGAACCGTGCGAATGCCTGCCCACGGTTCGCCGCCGGGCCGTCGCGTTGCACGATGCTCTCGAACGACAACCGGCAGATCGCCGCCGCGAAGTTGACGACGACGGCGACGGCGATCCCCGCCACGGTGCCGCCGACCGCCGCCGCAACCAGACCGGCTGCAGCCGGGAGCGCGAGCGCGACCGTGATCATCCGTTCCTCGTGGAGCCACCGCCTGGCGGATGGCGCCAGCGAGTTGCCCAGGAGCACCCCGACCGAGGACAGACCGACAGCGGCGCCGAGCAGGACCTTGCCACCGTCGGGCTGGCTCCGGAACAGGAACGCGAGGTGGAACAGCATGAACCCGACGGCGCCGCGCAGCACCAGCATCGCGACCCAGCCGAGCTGGAGGCTCGTCGTGAGGGCCTCCGGGCTCGCCGCTGACGGCTCGTCGGGTCGCAGGACGAGCTCGCGAGGGAGGCTGAGCGCGGCCCACAGCGCGACACCGAACAGCGCAGCTCCGTAGGCGAGCGTCGCGGGTGTCCCCACGATGAACTGCAGACCGGCGGCCGGGAGCACAGCGACCGTCCCCGCCAGGCCGGCGATCACACCGAGCTTCGCGTTCGCCTCGACCAGTTCCCGATCGCTGCGGACGACGGCGGGCACCAATGCCGACTTCGACACGGCGTAGGTCTTCTGGAGCACGAGCGCGACGAACACGAGGAGGAACAGCCCGATGTCGTCGGCGAAGCGGATCATCAGGAGCTGGACGACGATGCGCGCCGCTGCGACCGCCTGCACCATGAAGCGACGCCCGCCGCGCACCCGGTCGATCAGCGGTCCGATGAACGGTGCCACGAGCAGGAACGGGGCGAAGCTGACCAGGAGGAACCCGAGCACCTTGCTCCGGGCACCGTTGGGGTCGACGTCGAAGAAGAACGAGTCGGCGAGGGCGACGACCATCGCCGCCTCCCCACCCATCATCGCCGCGTGCGTCAGGGCGAGCTGCTGGAACTTCGACGACGTCCCTGCGGCCACGACCCGATCGTAAACGGCCGAGCCCTCTCGAACCCGACGTCCGGACGCGTCATCCACTGTTCACCGAGCGGTGGGTCGGCCGTCACCGTCGGCTCGCCCGCTGTCGACCGGCCCGTCACCGAAGATGCGCTCATTCGGCATGTGGCAGACACGCGTTCGACCTCCTTCGTTCAGACATGTCCCCCACCATGTACTCCGTGACCGCCCGTCGGCCCCGCCTGCACTTCGTGTGGATGGGCCGACTCCCCTATTACGCCCGCCTGGCGATCGAGTCGGCCGCGACGGTGATGCCCGACGCCGAGATCACCCTGCATGTTCACGGTGGCGTCAACCGCAACATCCACATCGAGCGGCTCGAGCGCACCACGACCGTCGCGATCGACGAGATCTGCGTGCCCGAGCTGTTCGAGCAGTGCGCCGCCGGGGCCGACCCGTACGTCCGGCTGATCGAGCGGCTCACCAGTCCGGCGGCGATCAGCAACCTGCTCCGCCTCGCCATCCTGCATCGGGAGGGCGGCGTCTACCTCGACACCGACATCGTGATGATCCGGCCAGTTCACGACCCGGCTGACCACGGGGCGTTCGTGGGCCGCGAATGGGTCTGGGAGCAGAACCGGCGCCGTGTGGCAGGCGAACGCGACACGGGCGATCGGATGGACGTCGCCACCTGGGCGGCGGACTGGGCCCTGCGGCGACTCGACTCCCGCCTGGCACGCGGCGCCTGGGGGATCGCCGGGCGTCCGCCCGATCCGCGGCGGTCACGGCTTCAGGTGAACAACGCCGTCATCGGCGCCCCACCCGGCTCGCGGTTCGTCGCCCGGGCCCTCGACGCCGCTCTCGACGTCGACCCGACCGTGCGGTTCGCACTCGGCCCGACGCTGCTCGACGACGTCGCTCATGCCGCACCACGAGACGTGCAACTGCTGCCGCCATCGCGCTTCTACGCCGTGCCGCCTGCGCACAGCTTCCGCTACTTCGAGGACGAGACGCTCGAGCTCCCGCGCGACGCCCAGATCCTGCACGTGGTCGCCAGCAATCACCGCCGGCTGCTCGATCGGCTCGACGAGACCGATCCCCGCTTCGAACGGAGTGCCGCTCCGTACTGGCGTCATGGACGTCGGGTCCGTGCGGCCGGTCATCAGCGACGGTTGCGGACGGCGGTCGCGGTGGGGGGCCGATGACCGACTCGTTCGCCAGGAGTACCGCATGGGTCGCCCTGGGGCAATCGGTGGTCAAGCTGTCGCAGGTCGTCATCGCCGCCGCGCTGGTCCGCATCGTCGACGGCGCGACGTGGAACGAGACCGCGTTCCTCCTGACCATCTATGTGACCGGCGTCAGCATCGGGACGCTCAACGCCCACCACGGAATCGCCTACTTCCTGCCGCGCGTCGAGCTCGACCGGCGCCGCTCGCTCGTCACGCGCACGATGACGTTCGTCCTCGGTATCGGCGCGATCGGCATCGCAGCCACCGCGCTGACGACGGGCACGCTGTCCGGAGGGAGCGGTCACACCCGGTTGGTCGTCGTGATGGCAGCCGTCGCCGTCGAGTTGCCGTCGGCATGCGTCGGCACGACCCTGATCGCGCTGCGCCGGTTCGCCGGTGCAGCGATCTGGGATCTGGTCGGCACGATCGGCGTGGTGGTCGGCTGCATCGTCCCGGCGCTGATGGGTGCCGGCCCCGATGGGATCGCATGGGGGCTCGTCGCCGCCGGCGCGCTGCGTCTGCCGATCGGGCTGGCGATCGTCCGGCGGGTGTTGCCCGGAGGAGCCAACGTCGATCGAGCAGTGGTGCTCGGTCTCGTGCGGTACGGGCTCCCGCTGGCGCTGACGATCACGGTGGCGATGCTGAACCGAGTCGTCGACAAGTGGTACATCGCCTGGTTCGACCCCGACCACTTCGGCATCTACGCGGTCGCCGCCCAGGAGATCCCGGTACTGTCGGTGCTCCCGTACGCGGGTGGTGCGGCGCTGCTGTCGGCGCTCGTCGAGGCGTTCCACGCTGACGACGTGGCGACGGCGCGAGGTCACTGGATCCATCTCACGATGCGAATGTCGACGTTCGTCGTGCCGATCGGTTTCTGCGTCGCGATGATCGGTCCGGATCTGCTCACGATCGCCTTCACGCCGGCGTTCGCGCCCGCCGCGCTCTCGTTCCAGATCTTCGCGCTCGTCACGGTCCACCGGGTTGCCGAGTACGGGATGCTGCTGCGTGCGGCCGGCCGCACTCGTGAGGTCGTACTCGTGGCGATCGTGACGCTGGTCGCGAACGCCGTGCTGGCGGGCCTGGGTGCTGCCGCAGGCGGGATGACCGGCGCGTCGCTCGGTACCGCGGCGGCGACAGCCATCGGTTGGTTCGTCGCCATGCGGTACATCGCAGCCACGTTCGACGCCCGCATCCGCGACTCGTTCGCGTGGTTGGCCTGGGGCGTGCAGGTGGGGCTCGGGCTCGTGGCGATGGCGATCGCCGAGATCGCCGCCGACCTCGGTGACACCCGCGTCGGCCTCGGCACGGCAGCCCGGGTGATCGTCGAGATCACCGTGTTCGTCGCAATCGTCGCGATCGGGACCCGACGCTGGCGGGCGCACCCCCGATCGGTCGGCCCAGCGATCCGGTACGTCGCCGATCCACACATGCCCGCGATCGCAGGAGACGCCCGATGATCCTCGTCGAACCTGCCACAGGCGCGGACCGCGCCGCCACAGCTCGACTCGGCGTGTGGCGGTCGTCGAGGTTGCGGGCCTTCCTCATCGGGCAGTCGTGCGGACAGGCTGGCGACGCGCTCACCGGAGCGGTGCTCGTGATGACGCTGCTCGGACGAGACGAACCGGTGGAGCCCGCCACCTTGCTCCCGACGCTCGCGGCGGCGACGGTGCCCTACGCGCTCGTCGGCCCGATCGCCGGCGTGATCGCCGACCACTGGGAGCGTCGCCGCTCGCTCATCGTGGTCAACCTCGCCCGCATGCTGTGCGTGCTCGGAGCCGCCGCCGCGGTCGTGACCGAGAGTCGTTGGTTCGCCACCGTGGTCGTCGCGGCGCTGATCTCGACGGCACGGATCGCCTACACGGTGAGAGCAGCGGCGCTCCCGGAGGTCGCACGGCGGGGCGACATCGTGAGCGCAGACGCCGCGTCGCTGTACGTGGGCACCGTCACCGCACTCGGCGCCGGTGGCGCCGGGGCGCTGCTCGCCGGAAGCGCGCCGCTGGCGCCACTCGCCCTCGCATTGGTGACGACGACCTGCGCCGCCGCGATCTTCGCCCGGCTCCAGGTCGATCTCGGCGGCCACGGGTTCGGCCGTCGGGTGCCGCTGGGTGAGGTGACCGCAGCAGTCGCGAGGGTGCTCGCCGGAGATGTGTCGCGGTGGGCGATCGCGGTCACGGCCGGCAACCGGGCACTGCTCGGTGCCCTCTTCGCGACGATGGTGGTCACTGCGGCGAACGCTCTCGACGACGGTGCGGCAGGGTACGTGTTGACCGCCGGCATCACCGGTCTCGCCACGTTCGCCGGGACGTGCGCCTCCCCGGCGGTCGCGAACCGGACCCCGCCCAGACTCCTCGTCGTGGCGGCGTTCGGCATCCCTGCGGCGGCGCTCGGTGCCGCTGCGCTCGCGGCCAACCTGGCCGTCGCGGTGCCGGCGGTCGCGATCTGCTTCTTCGTCTTCCAGATCATGCGCGTCGTCGCCGACAGCACCGTGCAGGCGTGCATTCCCGACGCCACCCGCGGGCGCGTGTTCGCCGCGTATGACGTCGCCTACAACCTGTCCTACTTCGGAGGTGCTGCCATGGCGCTGATGGTCGATCAGGCCACCGAGCTGCGAACCGTGCTCGTGATCGTCGCGCTCGCCTACACGTGCGGATCGGCATTCGTCGCCGTCCACGATCGCGTGGTCGTCTCACGGCCTGCGGTGGCCGCATGATCCCGATGCGCCGGCGTACCCAGCAGCGCAGCCGACTCGCCGAGGGTCATCTGCGCGTCGCGATCGTCGCCGAGTCGTTCCTCCCGGCGGTCAACGGGGTCACGAACTCGGTCCTGCGCGTGATCGAGCACCTGCGACGCCACGGCCACGAGGTGATCGTGATCGCTCCCGGGCCGGGCGAGGCACGGTACGGCGATGTCGAGGTCGTGCGGGTGCGGGCGTTCGACCTCCCGGGATACGTCGACCTGCGGGTCGGTCTCCCCAAGCTGCGGATGGGCGCGATCCTGCGCGACTTCGCGCCGGACGTCGTCCACCTCGCGGCTCCCACCGTGCTGGGGGCGGCCGGCGTGCGAGCGGCGGGAAAGCTGGGCATCCCGACCGTCGCCGTGTTCCAGACCGACCTCGCCGGCTTCGCGCGCCGGCACGGCCTCGGGCGCATGGGCGACGGCATCTGGAACTACATCCGCTGGCTACACGAGCAGGCCGACGTGACCCTCGCCCCCTCGACCGCATCGGTGTGGGCGCTCCAGGCGCGCGGCGTCAACCGAGTCCACCTCTGGTCGCGCGGCGTCGACCTCGAACGCTTCAACCCCGCCCACCGCTCCGACGAACTGCACCGCATCCTGGCGCCGAACCGCGAAGTGCTCGTCGGCTACATCGGGCGGCTTGCAAAGGAGAAGCAGGTAGAGCGGCTCGCACCACTGTGCGACATACCCGGCGTCCGCGTCGTCGTCGGCGGCGACGGCCCGGAGCAGCTCGCGCTCGAAGCGGCACTCCCCGGAGCGGCGTTCCTCGGCTTCCAGGCCGGCCACGACCTCAGCCGTCTGTTCGCCACCCTCGACGTGTTCGTGCACACCGGCGTCGACGAGACGTTCTGCCAGGCTCTCCAGGAGGCGATGGCGTCCGGCGTCGCCAACGTCGCACCGAGTGCGGGAGGCCCGCTCGACCTGGTCCGCCATCGGCACACCGGCTTCTTCTGGTCACCTGAGGCACCCGAGACGCTCGTCGGCGCGGTGGCGGAGCTCGCCGGCGACGCCGAGCTCCGCCGCCGGCTCGGTGCGGCGGCACGCGCCGACGCCGAGCAGCGGCCGTGGGGGTCGGTGCTCGACGAGCTCGTCGGCTACTACCGGTCGGTCGCGACTGCGGCGCTCACATCCGGTGCCGAACGCCACGACGCCGCCTGAACGGAGACGGCACCGATGCACATCGTCCAGCTGGCCAACTTCTACGGCGACCGCTCGGGTGGGCTGCGGACAGCGCTCGACGAGCTCGGGCGCCGTTACGCCGCGGCCGGCCACCGCCGGACGCTGATCGTGCCCGGCGACGTGGACGAGATCATCCACGACCACGCCGGGTGCGTGGTGCGTGTGCGATCACCGCTCGTGCCCGGCCTCGGCGGGTACCGGGCGATCGCTCGGCGGGCCGAGGTCGACCGGTTGATCGAACGCGATCCGCCCGATGTGATCGAGCTGTCCGACAAATCGACGCTCGTGGCGTGCGGTCGACGCGCACGGCGGCTGGGCATCCCGGTCGTGCTGATCTCGCACGAGCGGCTCGACGCAGTGTGGGATGCAGCGACCGACCGACGGGTCCCGTCAGGCGCGATCGAGCGGTACAACCGCCGCCTCGCAGCGTCGGTCGACGCGATCGTGTGCGCCTCCCGTTTCGCTGCGGCCGAGTTCGGCCCTGCGACCGCGCGTCCGATCCACCACATCCCACTCGGGGTCGACAGCGACCTGTTCCGCCCCGTACCGACGGCGAGTTCGCGACCCACGCCGCGGCCGCTCGAGATCGTGTCCGCCGTCCGACTCACCGCCGACAAGCAGCCAGGCATCCTGGTCGAGACGAGCCGTGAACTCAGCAGGCGGCGAGTCGACCACAAGCTCACGATCCTCGGTCACGGCCCGATGCGCGACGAGCTCGAACAGCGCTCCGCCGGACTCCCCGTCGCGTTCGCCGGGTTCGTGGCCGACCGCAACGAACTCGCGCTCACGATGGCGTGCGCCGACCTCGGGATCGCACCGGGGCCGGCCGAGACGTTCGGCCTGGCGGCGCTCGAGATGATGGCCTGCGGCACCCCCGTGGTCGTCCCCGCTGCCGGCGCCCTCCCTGAGGTCGTCGGCAACGGTGGCGTCGTCGCACCGCGCACGCCCGTCGCGTTCGCGGATGCCCTCGTCCTCATGTCGGCGGATCTCGCACCGATGGGGGCTCGGGCACGGTCGCACGCCGCCACGTTCACGTGGCGGCGCACGGCCGACGACCTGATGAGTCTCTACACGATGCTCGCCGTCCGGTCGGGCCGGGGCGAGCGTCAGGCGGCGCGCTCGAACTTGTAGCCGAGACCGCGGATCGTGACGATCCGCATCGGCATCGCCGGATCGTCCTCGATCTTGGCGCGCAACCGCTTGATGTGCACGTCGAGCGTCTTGGTGTCACCGACGTAGTCAGTGCCCCACACCCGGTCGATCAACACCTCGCGGGTGAGCACCCGGCCGGCGTTGGCGAGGAGCAGGTGGAGCACCTCGAACTCCTTCAGCGGCAGGGAGATCTCGACGCCCTTGACGGCGACGCGGTGCTCCTCGGGATCGAGCGCGACCTCACCCACCCGGATCGTCGAGGTGCTCGGCCGTTCGATCTCGCCGGTCGTGTCCATCGCCGACCGGCGCAGCTGGGCACGGATCCGGGCGACGAGCTCGCGGATGCGGTAGGGCTTGGTGACGTAGTCATCCGCGCCGACCTCGAGCCCGACGACCGTGTCGATCTCGCTCGACTTCGCGGTCACCATGATGATCGGGACGGAACTCTGGGCGCGGATCTGGCGACACACGTCGACACCGGACGCGCGCGGCAGCATCACGTCGAGCAGCACGATGTCGGGCCGCACGATCGGGAACCGCTCGATCGCCTCGATCCCATCCATCGCGACCTCGACCCGGAATCCCTCCCGGGTGAGTCCGATCTGCAACGCCTCGACGAAACTCTCTTCGTCCTCGACGACAAACACCGTGGGTTGGCTCACGCGACTCCTTGGTCGTGGTCGGGCACGCCGTCGCCGGCGGCCTCGGGGGGTTCGTTGCTGCTGGCGGGCGCACTGGTCGGAAGGCGCAGCACGAACGTGCTGCCGTCGCCTTCGGTCGAGGTGACGACGACGTCGCCGCGATGGTTGGAGGCCACGTGCCGCACGATCGACAGGCCGAGGCCGGTGCCTCCGGTCGATCTGCTCCGGGCTCGGTCGACGCGGTAGAACCGCTCGAAGATCCGGTCGAGATCGCGCTGCGGGATACCGGCGCCCTGATCGGCCACCGAGATCTCGATCCAGCCATCCTGTTCGCGAGCACGGACCTGCACGGACGACCCTGGATCGCTGTACTTGACGGCGTTCTCGACCAGGTTGCCCACGGCCGACACCAGTTGACGGCGATCGCCGAACACGCGGAGGCCCTCCGATCGCTGCATACCGCCGGCCACGGGCTCCAACGTCGAGATCGAGATCTGGCGCTGGCTCGCCAACTCGGTGACCCGATCGACGGCGCCCCGGATGACCTCCGAGACCCGCACCGACTCGACGAGTTGATCGCCTCCGGCCTCGATCCGCGACAGCTCCATGAGGTCGTCGATGGTCTCGCTCGCTCGGTCGGCCTCGGCGAGCATCCGGTTGACGATGCGGCTCACCGTGACGGGATCGGTCTCTCCGACGAGCGTCTCGGCCAGCACCGAGAGCGCGCCGATCGGCGTCTTCAGTTCGTGAGAGATGTTGGCGACGAAGTCGGTACGGACCTGGTCGATCCGACGTCGTTCGGAGATGTCGTCGACGAAGACGACGCTCCCCCCGCCGGGGAGCGGGCGACCGGTGACGTCGAACACCTGCTTGGGCGGCCCGTAGAACTCGATGATCTGATCGCTGGCGACACCCGTCCGCCCGATCGCGAGGTGGCGCTCGATGGCTGCATCGAGCAGCACACCGGCGTGGGTGCCCTCCAACCGCTGGGCAGCCCGATTGCGGAACTCGACCCGACCGAACTGGTCCCCGACGACGAGCCCTGTGGGATGGCCGTTGACGATGTCGCCGACCGACATGCCCTGCGTCGCGTCATGGACAGTGACCCGTTGCACATCGAGCGGGCGACGTGAGCGACCCACCGCCCATCCAACAGCCACGATGATGAGTGCCCCTGCGATGACGAGGAGCGTGGTCATGTCAGGTGCCCTCTGCCCCCGGTGGGGTCTCGACCCGGGTCCGCGCTGCGGCCTCGTGGTCGGTCAGCTCACCCGTGGTGATGTACGTCACCCGCTGGCTGATGTTGACGGCGTGATCGCCGATGCGTTCGTAGAAGCGCGCCACGACAGCGAGCTGCACCGCCACCTGCAGGTCGATCGACCCAGAGGCGTGACTCTCGAAGATCTGGGCGATGAACTGGCGGTGCAGATCGTCGAGGAAGCCGTCCATGTCGGGCAACGCGGCGGCACGGAGGCCGTCCCGGGCGACGTACGCCTCGACGACCTCCTTGTACTCCTGCTGCGCCTGGGCGCTCATCTTCTGGATCAGACCGCGCAGCTTCGGGTCGAGCGAGTGACCATAGATCCGCCGGGCAGCCTTGCAGATGTTGCAGCAGAGATCGGCGGAGCGCTCGATCTCGGGGGACAGCTTGAGCACCGATGCGAGCTCGCGCAGATCGCGTGCCACCGGCGCCTGCAACGCCAGCAGAGTCAGCGCCTTCTCCTCGATCTCGGTGGCGCGCACGTCGATCTCGATGTCACCGCGGAGCACGTACTCGGCGCCCTCGAGGTCCTGCTCGAGCAGGATGTCGGTGACACGGGGGATCAGCTCGACGACGGTCGCTCCGAGCCGGGCGATCCCGTTGCGGAGCTCCTCGAGCTCGTGGTGGAAGTCGTGCCGCAGGTCGTTCATCAGCCGAACCGCCCCGTGACGTATTGCTCGGTTCGCTCATCGTCGGGGTTCGAGAAGATCTTGGCGGTGGGGTTGAACTCCACGAGCACGCCGGTTCGCCGGTCGCTCTCCTCGTTGATCTCGGTGGTGAAGAAGGCGGTCCGATCGCTCACACGCGCGGCCTGCTGCATGTTGTGGGTCACGATCACGATGGTGTAGTCGCTCTTGATCTCCTTCATCAGGTCCTCGATGCGCGCCGTGGCGATCGGATCGAGGGCCGAGCACGGCTCGTCCATCAGGATGACATCGGGCTCGACCGCCACTGCACGAGCGATGCAGAGCCGCTGCTGTTGCCCACCCGACAGCCCGAGTCCGGACTGCTTCAACCGGTCCTTGACCTCGTCCCAGAGGGCTGCGCCGCGCAGCGACTTCTCGACGACGGCGTCGAGGTCGGCCTTCTTCTTCATGCCCATCAGGCGGGGGCCGTACGCGACGTTGTCGTAGATCGACTTCGGGAACGGGTTGGGCTTCTGGAACACCATCCCGATCCGCCGCCGGACCTCGGTCGCGTTGACAGCGGGGTCGTACAGGTCGACCCCGTGGTACAGGACCGCCCCCTCGACGCGGGCTGACTCGATGAAGTCGTTCATGCGGTTGAAGCAGCGCAGGAGGGTGGTCTTGCCGCAACCGGACGGGCCGATGAATGCCGTGATCTCGTGCTCTCGGACGTCGAGCGTGGCATTTCGTACCGCCCTGAACTCGCCGTAGTAGACCGAGAGGTCGCGCACCGAGAACACCGGCTCGGTCTCTGCCGCTGCTGCAACCTGGTTGGTCTGTTCGTGCACCTCGGTCATCATCCTCACCTGGGTCGTTTCCTGTCGGTTCATTGTCCCACCCGCTGCTTCTCGAATCGAGACCGCATGACGATCGCCGTGATGTTGAAGAGGAGGACCAACGCCAACATCACGACGCCGGCGCTCGCCGCCGCGTTCGAGAAGCTGAGAGTCGCGTCCTGTGGGTCCGCGTTGGCCGACCACCGGTAGATGAGCATCGGGAGTGCCGTGAATCGCTCGGTCAGCCCGGTCTCGGGGAGCCGACCGGTGATCGCCCCGAGCAGGATCAACGGCGACGCCTCGCCGAGCGCGCGGGCGAGCGACAGCATCGTCCCGGTCAGGATGCCCGGCGCGGCGTACGGCAGGACGTGGTCTCGGTTGACCTCCCACTTCGACGCTCCGACGCCGTAGCCGGCGTCGCGCAGCCCCTGGGGTACGGCTCGGATCGCCTCGCTGGAGGTGATGATCACGATCGGGAGCACCAGCACTGCCAGGGTGAGGGCTGCTGCGAGCACCGTCTTGCCGGCGGTCAACGGCTGGAGCCATCCGGCGAAGATCACGAGGCCCAACACGCCGTAGATCACGGCAGGCACACCCGCCAGGTTGCGGATGTTCACCATGACCAGCCGGTTGTACCACTTGCGATGGTCGGCGTACTCCTCGAGGTAGATCGCAGCGGCGACACCGAGCGGAACCGAGAGGACGAGCACGCCGAGACCGATGAAGAACGATCCGTACAACCCGGGCCAGATCCCGATCGTGTCGGGATCGGACCCGATCGTCGACGTCAGGAACGTCGTGCCGCGAACCTCCAGCATCGGGAGTGCGTCGCTGATCACACGGCCGAGCAGGGTGAACAGGATCAGCAGCGTGAACAGCAGAGCGATCAGCATCGACATCTGGACGACCAGGCCCATGACGTTGCGTTCGCGGCGCGTCAGGGCTTTGCGGACGTCGGTGTGGACGCTCGAGATTGCGGTGGGGCTGACGAGGGACATGGTGCGAGACCTCAGTACTTCTGCCGAACGCGTCGGACGAACCGGTCACCGATCAAGTTGAGACCGAGGGTGATCATGAACAGCAGGAGCCCCACCATGAACAGCGCATCGAACGCTGCTCCGCCTTTGGTCTGATCGGTGCCACCCGCGGCGTTGGTCATGGCAGCGGTCATGGAGAGGCCGGGGTCGAGCGGGTTCACGGTTCGTGAGCCCGTACCGTCGCTCCCGCCCGCCATCGTGGCCACCATCGTCTCGCCGATCGCCCGCGACATCGCGATGATGAAGGCTGCGACGATGCCGGAGACTGCGGCCGGGAACACGATGCGCATCACCG
>JALHOG010000001.1 GCA_022843125.1 Ilumatobacteraceae bacterium | reverse complement strand
GTCGGCGGCGCTCGCGGCGCGTTGCCCGGCGGCCCACCCGGTCGCCGTGGCGGCCTTGGGCCGGCGGGCTGCGACGACCCGCCCGAACCGCTGACGCGAGAACTCGTCGACACGCTTCGACCGCGCCCGCAGTGCGGGCAGCGCGGCGCTCGACGGGTGCACACGGGAGACCGCCTCCTCGGCCGTGGCCTGGAGCATCCGGCGGATCTGGTCGGCGTATCCGAACATGAACGAGCGGCGCCACTGCTGGGTGGCAGCCGGGGTGGCCCGTCGCTCGGCAGCCATCCGCGACGATGCCTGGGTGTGGAGGCTCTGGTAGAGCAACTCGACCGAGTCGAGATCGGAGCGGAAACCGGCGACGAGTGCGACGGTGCCGCGATCGTGGACCTCGAACACGGTGCGGCATCCGTGCGCCTCGCCGACCGCCTGGAGCAGGCTCAGCCGACCCCGGACGTAGGCGCCGCGCCCGAGCGGGAACTGGACGACTGCGAGCGCATCATCCGCAGATTCGCGGAGGCGGGCCGGTTCGATGCGATTCGCCGCGATGAGCTCGGCGGCTTTGCGGGAGAACGCGTCGGCCTCGTTCGCGTTGGACGTTCCCTCGGCCATGGCGAGCAGCTTGCGCACCTTCGACACGAGCGACTCGTCGATCGGCTGGTCGGCAACCGGGGCGCCGGCGGCGAGCGGGGAGTCGTGCGGAGCGGTCATGCGACCACATCTTCGCAGGGGGGTGTGGCAGCGCTGCGGAACCTCAGACGTCGGCTGCGCGCTCAGAACTGAGCTGGGCAGCGTCGACCGGTTCAGGGACCGGGTCGGTCTCGATCACCCGGGCGACGACCGAGCTGACGATCCGACCCGTGACGCCCTCGATCTCGGGCAGCGGGGGTAGCTCTTCGACCCCCCGTCGGCGGTAATCGAGGACTGCCGCGTGGTACGCCTCGAGCTTCGAGCGCGCCTCGTCGGTGTAGTACCCGCGCCCGTCGATGAACGGCCCCTCGCCCGAATGGATGATCGCGAGCACATCGTCGCCGGTGATCGTGAGGTGGGTCTCGAGCGCGTGCGCCACGGCCAGCACCTGGAGGCGGTGTTCGGCGAGGAGCTGTGTCACCTGGTCGTAGAGCTCGGCGAGGCGCTGCTCGACCTGGTCGCCGAGACCGCTCTGGAGGAGCTTCTCCTCACGATCCTCGCCGTCTTCACCGGGGCGCGGACTGCCGCCGCCACCGCCACCTCCGAGACCGAGCTCACGTCGCACGGCGTGGCTCGTGAACGTCTTCCCCATGCCCCAGTAGCCGATCATCAACGTCGCCATGCGTGTGGCGCTGCGCATGTCGCCGCCGACGCCGCTCGAGTTGTCGCCGTCGAACAGCATCCGCTCGCCGGCGAGGGATGCGAGCGAGACCTGGATGTCGGTGTCGTACTCGCTGCGCCAGTGGGTGAAGCGATCCTCCGGGGGCACCGACGACACGAACCCGCCGACGTCGCCGCGGCGTTCGATGGTGGCGACGTCGACCGTCAGGTGGGCGCGCAGCACGGCTGCGGAGACGGCGTGGCACGCCTCGTGGATCGCGATCGCGTGGCGCTCGTGGTCGACGTAGCGGAAGTCGTCGGCGAGGCCGTGCTCCTTCATCTGCTTGGCCTTCACGATGTCGACCCAGTTGATGACCTCGCGCCCGTCCCGGATGGCGTTGATGAGTGCTTCGTTGACCGTGTCCTTGATGCGCGCTCCGGTGGCGTACGGCGTCATCGTGGCGAGCTTCTCGACGTCGGCCGGCGTCAGGTCGTGACGCACCTTGTCGAGGTACCCCTCGTAGGTGCGGATGCGCCCTTCCTTCGTCGGATACCCGACCTTGTAGATGCGGTCGATGCGCCCGGGCCGCAGCATCGCCTCGTCGAGCGCCTCGGGCATGTTCGACGCCATCATCACGAGGATCCGGTACTTGGGCGGCGGCTTGGGCCGCATGCCGAGCGCTTTGCGGACGCTGCGATTGAAGAACCCGCGTGGCTTCTTGAGCCCGGACATCTCGGCCAGCAATGCCTGAAGCGTGCCGCCTCCGCCCCCACCGCCCATCATCATCACGCTGTTCTTCAGCTCGGGTTTCGGCGAGCCCTCGACGGCGGCGGTCCACAGCGCACGCTGCGAGCCCTCCGACAGATACGGGATCGACGAGCCGGGCTCGGTCGCGTCGTCGAGGAACTTGGCGAGCCCGTTCGACGCCATCGCTCCCCCACCCAGCGCGCCACGGTTGCCGAGCGAGTCGGCCTCGTCGAAGAACACCACCACGCCGCCGTATCGCAGCGCGAGCTTGCGAAGCTTGCGGAACAGCGACTTCACCTTGATGATGCCGACACCCATGAACATGTTGATGAAGGCGCCCGGGTCGACGAACACGAACGGTTTGCCCGTCTCCCCGGCGGCGGCTTCGGCGAGCAGCGTCTTGCCCGTTCCGGGCGGACCGTAGAGCAGGATGCCGCCCGGCGTGTAGCCGCCGCGAGCCTCGATCGACTCGGGGTTCTCGAGGAAGATGAGGTTCTCGCGGATCTTCTCGCGCACGGGATCCTGACCCCACACATCGTCGAATCGGGTCTCGATGTCGTCGGGGAAGTAGGTCTCGATGCCGCCCCGACCGAGGAACCAGAACAGCAGCACGAACTGGCTGATCATCAGCAGCGGGTAGATGATCAGGCGGGCGGCCATCGGCAGCGCGTCGTTGATCCGGCCCGGCAGGCTGATCATCGCGTTGACGGGCGACTCGTCGGTGACCTGCCCGACGATGACCGACACGACGACCAGCGCGAAGACCCACCGCAGCACCCTGGCCACACGGAAGCGGGTCCACGGGTCGAGGCGCTGTGAGCGGCCGTCGAACCGTCCGAACACCGTGCCCTTCCAGAACCTGTAGTAGCCGCCCCAGTGCTCGGCGACGAAGAAGTGGACCTGGCGGACCCACTCGAGCGCGAGGAGCACCAGGATCCACGCCTGCTTCTCGAACGTCTCCCAGAAGGCGTCGCCGACGCTCTTGATCGGGTTGTCGTCGAGCTTCTGCCACCAGAAGAAGCCGAACAGCCCGCTGAGTAGCAGCGTGTACTTCGAGCGGTCCCAGCTCGACAGCTTGCGGCGGCTGGTGCGGTCGCGATCGCGCAGGCGCGGCCGGATCGACATGTCGATCGGGGCCATCTCGGCGGGCAGCGCCGACGAGCCGCCGGGTACCACATCGATCTCCTGCCCCGAGGCCTGCTGGCGCTTTCGGAACCTCACACCTGCACCCGGAACGTCGTGAGCACTTCGTCGATCTCCTCGCCGTAGCGGTCGTGGCAACGCTCATCGCAGACGATGCGGAGGTAGTAGACGGTGGAGCGCCGCGCGTCGGTCAGGATCATCTGCTCGGCCACCCAGTTCTCGCCGTCGATCTCGCCCTCGTGCACCGCACGCCATCCCTCGAGCTCACCGAGTTCGACCTTGACGCGTGACGTCTCCTGGGTCCCGTCGATCGGGTTGATCATCGGGCCGAGCAGCACCTCGGCGCGCTGGCGGACATCGATCGACTGCACGCTCATGATCGCGCTCGGCAACGCACCGTCGGCGTCGGCGTTGATCACCGCCCGCCACGCGATCGGGTCGTCGCCGGGCACGAACGCGGCGTTGAGCTCGGCGGCGTTGATGAACTGGAAGTCGACCCAGCCCTCCGAGTCGATGGTCCAGTCGGCCGGCACCTTCGCGAAGGTCTTGCCGTCAGGCACTTCGAGGTACTGGTAGGCGGCCTCGCGCCCACAACCTACGAACGCGAGCACACCGGCGATGACCAGAGCCCCACGGACGATGCGTCCCCTACGCATCGACACATTCAACATCATCCCTGTGCCGCTCGCAGACACGAACGGTCGTCCGGATCGTGAACGCTCTGTGTGCGCCCGGTTCGCCCTGTCCGTTCCGTCGACGCGGTTCAGTCGACGCGGTTCAGTCGACGCGGTTCAGTCGACGCGGTTCAGTCGACGTCGAGGTCGATCCACACCGGACGGTGGTCCGACGTCGGGAACGGGAACGTGCCGACGAGACGGAACAGCGGGTCGGTCGACAGCGGCCAGAACACACCGGCGTCGACGATGTCGAGGTTGCGGCTCGGCAGCACGTAGTCGGCGCGGAGGTTGCCGGGTGCCCCGTCGGCGAAGTCGGCGGTGTCGAACTTGGGGTCGCTGCGGTGGGTCGCGTTGGCGCCGCCCTGTAGGACAGCCTGCTCGGTGGCGCCCTCGCTCGACGGCGTCACCTTCGTGTTGATCCGACGGTTGTCGAGCAGCTGCTGGATCGCACCGGGGATGCTGTCGCCGTCGAGCGGGTCGCTGTTCTGATCGCCGGCGATGACGAACGTTCCGCCGCGCAGGCCGCCCCGGCGGCCCTGGTCGTCGTAGATGTAACGCCCCGCCCTGCCCTTCGACACGTAGTCGGACCAGAAGCGGATCTCGTCGAAGTTGCGCTTGCCGTTGCGGTCTTCCGGGCCGTCGAAGACCGGGGGCGTCGGGTGGCTGACGAGGAAGTGCACGGTCTCACCGTCGATGCGGATCGGGATGTCCCAGTGGCTCTTCGACGACAGCGGCAGCACCGCGAGCTCGTCCGGCGAGTACCAGTCGGCCGATGCGGGCGTGGCGGCATCATCGGGGAGCAGCGCTCCCGGCATGTCCTTCCAGAGGAAGTTCTGGAACGTGCGGACCTGACGATCCCTGATCGGGTACTTCGAGTAGACGACCATGCCGAACTGGCCGGGGAAGAACCCGAAGCCGAGGGCGTCGTCGCCACCACCGATCGTGCCGTTGTTGTTGAGATCGAAGCCGGACGGAATGCCGGTGTTCGACGGCGCGGTGTAGGCGTAGGGGTACTCGATCGGCGGGGCGCCGTTCTGCGACACCGACAGGTAGTTGTCCTGGAACAACCCGAGGGCGACGTGGCCCTCGTCGTAGTCGAACTCGTTGATGAGGAGCACGTCGGGGGCGATCAGCTGGATGACCTCGGCGACCGCCGCCGCCTGGGCGTTGCCGGGCGTCGACAGATCTGTGATGAGTTGACCGGCGCTGCTCCGGTTGAGCGACGCGTTGTAGGTCATGAAGCGGACGTCGTCGTCATCGTGCTGATGGTGCGATCCGCCACGCTGGCCGCCACCGGCCGATGCGGTCGAGGCACCGTTCACGCCGGCGACGGCTGCGAGCGCGACAGCGCCCGTGACGAGGAGTCGGGAACGAACGGACGGCATGGCGGTACCTCCAGGGGCGCGGGGTGGTCCTGCGATCGTGCTCCCGACGCGTGAAGCTCGATGTGAAATCGTGTGGCGGCAGCCTGAACTGTGCGCGAACCCTTCCACGCAACCGGATGCCGCCCTCGCCGACGACCCCGTTAGGATCTGCGTCCTTCGCGGATGTAGTTCAAGGGCTAGAACCTCAGCCTTCCAAGCTGATGATGCGGGTTCGATTCCCGTCGTCCGCTCTCTGTGATGTCGCGAGACATCCCGGACGGTCCGGACCCGCATCAGGGTCCGGATCGTTTCGTTTTTCGGGGTCCTCGGGGTCCGCCTTGGGGTCGAGAGCGCTATGTGCGGAGCGGAGGGCTGGGGTGCACACGCAACAATGTCTCGTAGCCACAACAGACACAACCAACTCGTTTCTATTGTGGTTCTTGTGTTTACTGCAGTAGCCTTCACTGCATGCGCGGGCTTGCGACCGACCCTGACCTTCATCCTGTGCGAGATGACATGCTCACCACCGGTGAGGCGGCGAAGATCCTGAACTGCACGCGCCAGCACGTGGTCGATCTGTGCGACCGGGGCGACCTCCCGTACACCACGGTGGGCACCCACCGCCGTATCTCGCGCGAGAACGTCGAGGCCCTCAAGTCGCGCACCGACCGCCTGAGCCGCGATGAACGCCGCAACCTCTGGCTCGCCTACGTCGTCGCCGGCACGATCGCCACCGAACCAGGTCGCACGATCGCTGAAGCTCTCGATCGCCTGGACGCGATGCGACCCACTGCGCGAGGCCAAGCCAAGACGTGGCTCGACGAATGGGAGCGACTCTTGAACGGTCCTGTCGATCGGATCCTTGCGGCGCTCACCGATCGTTCGCTGCGCGGGCGGGAGCTCAGGCAGAACTCTCCGTTCGCCGGTGCGCTCACCGAAGAGCAACGTCGGATGGCTCTCGACGAGTGGCGTGCCCACGACGTCGGCAATCCACGAGGCCGCCGGTGAACCGGGAGCAACTCGCACACGTGGTTCGAGCTGCGGCGACGATCACCGGCGACGGTGACATCGTCATCATCGGCAGCCAGTCGATCCTCGGCGCCGCAGATGTCGGTCGCCTGCCGCCGGAGGCCACGATGTCCATGGAGGCTGACGTGGCGTTCCGCAATGACGTCAACGCAGGAAGGCCGATGCGGTCGACGGCGCCATCGGCGAGCTCTCGCAGTTCCACGAGACGTACGGCTACTACGCACAGGGCGTCGAGATCCGCACGGCGGTGCTCCCGGTTGGATGGGAGGACCGGGCCGAGCTCTTCGACCGGCCGGATTCTCGACCAGGCTTCGCACGCTGCCTGGAACCGCACGACCTGGTCGTGTCGAAGCTCGTCGCAGGACGCGAGAAGGACATCTCATTCGCCACCGCCCTCATCGCCCACGGCTTCGTCGCCGTGTCGACGTTGCACGAACGAGCCGGGACGCTGGACCAGCCGAACGCGGTGATCCGCCGGGTTCGCGACCTCATCGTCCGCTGCACGCCACGCGGCGCGCACCACGCGGTCCGGCAGATCAACGGCGTGACGTCTGGCCGGACGAGGTCAGCCTCCGGCGGGCACGTCGGCGACGAGCGCGGCGGCACGGTGCACGGGCACCAGGAGATCGGGGCGTGCTTGCTCCTGGTGCGGGTACGGGATCAGCGGCTGCCACGGGTCGTCGATGCCGCTCGGGACACCGGTCAGCGCCTCGAACACCGCCAACCCGCAGTAGGGCACGTGCTCGGCGGAGTAGCCGCCCTCGTGCGAGAACACCAGCCGACCGTCGCACAGCTCGTCCGCGAGGTCGCGCAGGGCGGTCGCGATGCGGCCATAGCCCCCGGCGGTGACCGTCATCGCTCCCAACGGGTCGAGCGCTGACGCGTCGAATCCGCTGGCGATCACGATGAGGTCCGGCTGGAACCGCCGCAAGGCCGGTGCAACGACCTGATCGATCACCGCGAGGTACACCCCGTTGCCCGACCCCGGATAGAGCGGCACGTTGATGTTGGCGCCGTGGCCCGCCCCGGTACCGCGCTCGTCCAGCTCGCCGCTGTCCTGCGGGAAGAGGTTCTGCTGATGGATCGAGATCGTCAGCACGTTCGGGTCGTCGTAGAACGCCTGCTGGGTGCCGTTGCCGTGGTGCACGTCGTAGTCGACCACGGCCACTCGGCGAGCCGCCCCCTCGGCGAGCGCCTTGCGGATGGCGACGGCGACGTTGGCGAACAGGCAGTACCCGCGACCGAGATCAGCTTCGGCGTGATGTCCCGGCGGCCGGACGAGCGCGTAGGCGTGCTCGACCTCACCCGACAGCACGGCCGACATCGCACGCCACGTGCCACCCGCAGCGAGGCGAGCGATCTCGAACGCTCCCGACCCGAACGGCGTATAGCCGTCCCCACCGTCGCCGCCGCGAGGCTGTTCGCTCTGGCGGCGGATCGACTCGACGTGACGCTCGGTGTGCACCCGTGTCAGATCGTCGACCTCGATCGCGACCGGTGCGAGCGGCACGAGGTTCCGGTCGTACCCGGTCGCCCGGAGCAGCGACGCCAGCCGCACCTTGGAGTCGGCCGACTCGAAGTTCCGGTACGGCTGAACGTGCAGCCCGGGTTCGAGGAACCCGGCCGCCGTGCCGGTGTCATGCCAGCCGTACAACTCGTGCCACACGAAGCCGACCCGCCTCGGCGGCGCCGACCCGTCGGCGGCAGCCGCCGCCACGCCGTCATCACGCTGACCGGTCATCGGCTCGCCGCCTCGAACCCGTTCAGCACACCGGCGACGTTGAGGCCGAGCTCGTCGACCGCGTAGCCGCCTTCGAAGACGAAGACCGTCGGGAGCCCCATCGCGGCGATCCTCGCTCCGACGAGCGGATAGTCGTCGGTTCGTAGCAGGAACCGGCTGATCGGATCGGCCTCGAACGTGTCGACCCCGGTCGACACCACCAGCGCACCGCAACCAGCGGCTTTGAGTGCATCGAGGCATCGATCGGCGGCAGCCAACCACTCCGTGAGCTCGGTACCGGCCGGCAACGGCTCGTTGCGGTTGTAGCCGGCGCCCGCACCCTCTCCCGTTTCGCCGGCGTGGCCGGAGAAGTACGGGAACTCGAAGGCCGGGTCGGCGTGAATCGAGCACACGAACACATCATCGCGTTCATAGAAGATGTCCTGGGTGCCGTTGCCGTGGTGATAGTCGATGTCGAGCACTCCAACGCGTTCCACCCCCGAACGCCGCAACACCTCCGCGGCGATGGCAGCGTTGTTCAGGTAGCAGTAGCCACCGAACTGGTCGCGAGTGGCGTGATGGCCGGGCGGCCGACACAGCGCGAACGCCGCCCGCTCCCCGCCGACCACCAGCTCGGCCGCGGTCTGCGCGATCGCAGCGCTTGCCAGCGCGGCGCTCCACGTTCCGGTGACCACCGAACAGTCCGCTGCGAACCCGTGGTAGCCGAGCAGCCCGCGCAACGCAGTCGGCCGGCGCTGCTGGTCGAAGCGCCGCGCCGGCCACGCCACGCCCATCGCCGCCGGACCGGCTTCCTCGGCGGCCCATCGGTCCCACACGTTCGCCAGGAACGCGAGGTAGTCGGCGTCGTGCACCGCGCGCAGGAGCGACTCGTCGAGCCGATGCGGGTCGACGAACCGATGGTCGGACTCGATCGCCCGCCGGACGGAATCGACCCGCGTCGGGGTCTCCCACGACGGGATGAGATTCGTGCTGTCGAGTTCGAGCGCGTGGTGCGCGAGATGGTCATCAGAGGTCACAACGAGCATGATTCGTCGCCTTTCTTCGGTCTCGGGCGTGTTGGGGCTTCGCGTGCTGACTACGACGAGAAGGTCAGGAGCCGTTCGACGTCGTCACGCGACGACCCCTCGGTGATCTGCTGCGCGAGGGCAACCGCGCCTCGGTCGATGACCACCGCTCGATGCGCGATCGACCACGCGAAGTCGAGGTGCTGTTCGACGATGACCACCGAGCCGGATCGGGCGAACCGGGTGAGTGCGGCCCCGATCTCTTCGACGACGCCACCCCAGACTCCTTCGGTCGGCTCGTCGAGCAACAGCAATCGCGGCCGGCCCATCAGGGCGCGTGCGAGCGTCAATGCCTTGCGCTCCCCGCCGCTCATCGTGCCGGCAGCTTGATGCTGACGGTCGGCGAGCTTCGGGAAGATCTCGAACACCTCATCGACGAGCACCTCGAAGTCGCGCCGGTGTCTCCTCGCACCGACGAGCAGGTTCTCGCGCACGGTGAGCCTCGGGAACACGCCGTGCTCCTGCGGTACGTAGCCGACACCGGCCTGCGCGATCTGTGACGGCCGACGCCCCACGATCGAGCCGCCGGACCATTCGATGCTGCCAGCGGTCGGTGTGAGTTCGCCGATCAGGTGCTTGAGGAACGTGGTCTTGCCGGCCCCGTTCCGTCCGAGGACGGCGACGATCTCACCGGTGTGCACACTCAGATCGATGCCGAACAACACTTGGACGGCGCCGTACCCGCCCTCGAGTCCACCCACGCGCAGCATCGGTGGTTCGCTCGCCGGATGCGACAGTGCGTCGGTGGCGTCAGACATGGCTGAGGTAGACACGTCGGACATCGGGATGCGCTTCGATTTCTGCCGGTGTGCCGGTGGCGACGTGCTGGCCCTGGTTGAGCACCGTGATGGTGGTGCTGATCGACCGCACGAAGTCGAGGTCGTGATCGACGATCAGGACGGCGCAGCGGTCGGCGAACGAGGTCACCCACTGGCCCACACCGCGACGCTCATCAGGGCTCATGCCAGCAGTCGGTTCGTCGAGGAGCAGTACGGATGGACCGTGGGCTGCCACCATCGCCAGTTCGAGCCGCTGCTGGTGGCCGTGGCCGAGCTCCCCGGCGATGACATCGAGGTGGTCGTCGAGCTGGAACGGCGCCAGTAGTGCCTGGGTCCGGTCACGGTCGACGACATCGTCGGCCGAGCGGAGCAGCCGCCGCACCGGACGCCCGGTCTGGAGTGCGAGATGGACGTTCTCGGCGACCGTCATCTGGGTGTAGATCCGTGCCACCTGGAACTTGATCGAGAGCCCGCTGCGGGCACGCCGATACGGCTGCCACGACGTCACATCGGTCCCGCCGAGTTCCACGCGACCGGTCGTCGGCTTCAAGAAGCCCGCCAAGGTGTGCAGCAGTGTGCTCTTCCCCGAACCGTTGGGCCCGATCAAGCCGGTGATGTGACCCGGCCGCAACTCCAGGCTGACGCCGTCGAGCGCACGGAAGCTGCCGTACTGCACGCCGAGGTCGGTCCCGACGAGTGTGGTCATGATGCCCCCGATCCGGTCGACGCCGACGCGACCTCTACTCCGCCGCTCGACGAGCGTCCGGTCCGTCCTCGGTCGCGGAGGCGGCGCCAGCCGTCGACGATCCCCCCGGGGAGGGCGGTCACGAACACGAGCAGCACGACCCCGAGGATCACCGGCCACTGACGCGGGTACTCGTCGGCGATGCCGCGCCCGGCGACCTCGACGATGGCGACCCCGATCACCGCACCGAGCAACACACCGCGACCACCGAGGACGAGCCACAGCAGCACCTGGGTGGACAGCACCACACCGATCTGGGTCGGGCCGACGAAGCCTTCGTGGAGGGCGAACAACGCTCCCGCCAAGCCGGCGAGGGCATTCGACGCGACGAACACGGCGAAGCGGATGTGACCGACCGCGTAGCCGAGGTACGCGGCGCGCACCTCGTCATCGCGGACCGCCCGCATCACCAGACCGACGCGCGACTCGACGAGGTGCGACGAAGCGACATACGCCACGAACAGCGAGACGAGCGCCGCGATGAAGAACGGCACGCCAGGTTCGATCCGCCACCCGAACAACGTCGGGATCGGGAGCCCGGGCAGCCCGTTGGCAGCGCCGAGGAACGACCAGCCGAACGCGATGCGTTCGGCGACGAAGCTGAGTGCGAGGGTCGTCAGGCTCACGGCGATCGCCGTGAGGGGCTGACGACCGAGGAACAACAGCAACCCCGTGATCGCTCCGATCGCGGCGGCCGCCACCGCCGCCGCGAGCGAGAGCAGGAGCACCTCGGACCAACCGAACCGATCGGCGAGCAGCCCGGCGGTGTAGCCCCCGACACCGAACGGAATCGCGTGTCCGAGCGTGAAGACGCCGGTGTAGCCCCACACGAGATCCGCAGACACCGCGAAGAGCACGAGGATCATCGCCCGGGTCACCACCTGGGTCCAGAACGACTCGCCGGGCCCGTCGAGCACGCGCAGCAGCACCACGATCCCGAGCACGACGATCGCTGGCCGCCACCAGCGGCCGAGCGCCGCCGGCAGTCGAGAAGAGAACGGTGTGGTCACGGCGTGGTCACGGTGTCGTCACGGTGCTGTCTGGTCTCAGCCGCACTCGACCGGGTCGATCACACCGGCATCGACCAGCACCTTCACCGAACCGTCGGCGAGCACCTCGCCGATGTAGATCGGCAACGAGCAGTGCCGCGTGCCGGGCTTCATCGCGGCCGCTCCACCCGGGTTGTCGGGGAACGAAGCGGAGTCGAACGCCGCACCGACCTCAGCGGTGGCGGTCGTGCCGGCTGCCTCGACGGCTGCCTTGTACAGGTAGAACGACCGGTACCAGGCGGGGCTGTTGATCGTCGACGTGAACAGCGTGTCGGGGCTCTCCGCGATGATGTCGTCGGCGACCTTCTGGCTGGCTGCGTCGACGGCGGTGTAGAGGTAGTCCTGGCAGCAGATCATGCCGGTCGCCGCTTCACCGAACAGGACCGTCGCGGTTTCGTCGAAGAGGGTGCCGGCGATCGTCCCTTCGAAGCCGCCGTCACGGAGCCCTTGGTGGAACTGGACGCTCAGCGGCAGCACCGCGACCGAGAACACGATGTCGGCACCTGAGTCGATCGATTGACTGATGAGCGTGGCGACGTCGGTGGCATCGAGCGGGTAGTACTCCTCGCCGACCACGGTCCCTCCGCCGGCCTCGACGAGTTCGCGCACATAGGCCAGCACGTTGCGCGGGTAGATGTAGTCGGCGCCGGCCAGGAAGAAGGTCGTTCCCTTGTTCTCCAGCAGCCACGGGACCAACGGATCGAGCTGCTGGTTGGGTGCCGCGCCGGTCGAGTAGACGTTCGGGGTGCACTCCCCTCCCTCGTACGAGGCGGGCCAGATGTACAGGGTGTCGCCGCGCTCGGCGATGATGCCCTTGACCGCTTCACGGGTGAAGCTCGCGACCCCGCCGATGACGACGTCGACCTGGTCGCTCTCGACCAGCGTTCGCGCCGCCGTCGCGCCGGCGGCGGCATCGCTGGCCCCGTCACCGACCACGATCTCGACGGGTCGCCCGAGAATGCCGCCCTCGGCGTTGATCTTGTTGGCCGCGAACTGCGCGACAGCGACGTTCGAGGCACCGACCACCGAGAACGCACCGGTGACGTCGGTGAGTACTCCGACCTTGATCGGATCACCACTCGGTGCTCCACCGCCCGCTGCAGTGCCGGCGTCAGGTGTCGTACCGGGCGCTGCGGTGTCGTCCGCTGCCGTGTCGGCGGCGGGCGCCGCGCTGGTGGACGAGCCGGCTTCTTCGTCGTCGCTGCCGCACGCCGCCAGGATGCTGGAGCCGAACCCGAACGCGGCGGCCACTCCTGCGCCGCGAATCAGCAGATTTCGGCGTGACAGTCCGCCGTGGGCGTCGGGGTCGACGTTCGACGGCTCTGAGTCGTGCTGGTCGGGATCCTGGTGATTGCTCATTGCTGGTTCTCCTGGTTCGATCGCGAGCGGGTGCTCACTGGGTGTGGGTTGACGGATCGTGCGGCAGGCGCTCGTGCGGCCGAGACGCGACGGTCATCGCGAGCCTCCGAGCAGGCCGTTGCGACGGAAGCGGACCACGACGATCGCGGCGCAGATCACGATCACCTCGGGCCACACTCCCGACAGCCAATTCGGCAGGAGGCCGGTCGGCAAACCGGTTGCAGTCGCGCCGACGACCGGTCCGGCGAAAGAGCCGACGCCGCCGAGCAGAACCGAGATGAACGACCGGATGACGAACCGCACGCCGAGGTCGGGAAAGAAGTTCAGGACGGGAACGATCAATGCACCGGCGAGGCCCGCGAGCGCTGCACCGAACCCGAAGGTGAGCGAGTACGTGCGGCTGGTGGAGATGCCGGTCGACTCGGCGAGGTTGGGGTTGTCGAGCGTGGCGCGAATCGTGAGACCGAGTGACGTCTTGCGCAGCACGACGAGACAGACGGTGAGCAGGATCGGGGTGGCCACGATGAGGATCAGCCGCCACCAGGTCAGCTGCGCGCCGAGGAACGTGAACGTCGACTCGATCGGCGGCGGAACCGTTGCGACCTGGATCGTCATGCGCGAGCGGACCAGTTCCCTGATGATCAGCCCGATCGCGAAGGTCGCCAGCAGCGAGGCTTCTTGGCGGCCGTAGAAGCGCCGGACCACCGTTCGCTCGAGCACCACCCCGATCAACCCGACGACGATCGGTGCGAGCACCATTCCCCAGACGGCGGAGTCGAGCCACCGATCCGACAGGAGCGCGCACCCTGCCCCGAGAAGCACGAACTCGCCGTGGGCGAGATTGAACACGCCCATCATCGACACGATCACGCCCATTCCCAGCACGAGGAGCACGAGGATGCTGGTCAGACTCAGCGTGTCGAAGACGAGTCGAATCTCGGACTCCATTTCGGAGTAGCCACCTTCCCCAGACTGGACGGCCCTCGGTTCACCACAACCTAACGGCGTTAGATTGTCCAACCTAGCACACGTCCCGGCGTCCCCCCGGAAGTGGTGGATCCGGTGATGGCAGCAAACTCGGAGAGCGCCTCGGGCAGTCTGCGAAGATGGCCGGATGGGTCGGCCGACGTCACCGAAACTGTCGGTGGAGCGCATTGTCGACGCGGCGATGGAGATCGTCGACGACGCCGGGATCGACGCGTTGACGATGCGGGCACTGTCGAAGCGGCTCGGCACCAAGTCGGCCTCGCTCTACCACCACATCGAGGACCGCGACACGCTGATCGACCAGATGATCGCGCGGGTGATGGAGGCGATCGACCTGACGCCGATCGATCACCCCGACCTGCCGACGGCGTTGCTCGGCCAGGCGCTCGCCTTCCTCGACGCGGTCGCCGGGCACCCGAACCTCGCCGAGATGATCGCGATCCGTCCCGTGCGTTCGTCGGCGTCGTTCACGTACTACGAGCTCATGCTCACCCGACTCACCGAGACCGGCATGGCCCCGGACGACGCGCTGTGCGTCCTGTACGCCATCGACGACTACGTGCTCGGGGCTGCGGTGAACAACAACGACAACATCGATCTGGATGGCCGGGAGGCCGAGTTCCCGCTCCTGGCACGCGCCCGCGGCGCGACACCTCGCCAGCGCCGCCTCGCACTCGAAGCCATCATCGACGGCCTGACCGCTCCCCGGGCCATCAGCATCCCGGAGTAGACGAAGCGCTCAGGTGCGAGCGACTGCGCGGTCTGCGTGGAGCACGGCTCGGGTCGCGAGCGCGGTGAGCAGTGCTGACATCGCGGCCTGCAGCCAGAGCACGTCGGTCTGCCTGCGCACGGCGTCGATCACGGCAATGCCGTCGGGCTCGGTGAAGCCGATCGACACCACGATCGACCCTGCGAGCATCACCGCCGTGTGCGCGTACAGCGCATACATCCAGAACGCGAGGCGGCGCTCCGAGTAGTCGAACTCGCGGAGGAGTCGACCGAGTTGACGGATGGCGCTCGGCGGGCCGACGATCGGCACGAACCACGTCATCGCAGCGCGCAGCGGTCGCACGATCGGAACACCTCGTCGGCGCGCGCTCGACGCAACTCGGTGCGTCCACACTGCAGTGATCACGAGAGCGACCGCGGTCGCTGCCCAACTGATTCGCCACATCTGCTCCGGACCGACCACACCGATGGCACGGTCACCGCGAATCGACCACGCCGTCACCGCGGTCGTCACGACACACGCGACGTAGGAGGCGATCGCCAACACAGCCGTCAGGCGCGGGAAGCCGAGGCGCGCGCCCGTGACCTCCCGCTCCGCATCGGGCAGTGCGATGCCCGTGCGCGACTGCCCCATGGGGACGATGATCGTCACACCCATCTATCGGCGGCTGACGATGCGGTACCTCGTCAAGACCACATCAAGGCTGATCATCAAGGCTGATCGCTCCGACACGCGGGTCAGCACGAGCGACCGCGTTTCTGCTGGAATGACGGGATGGGGATCCGCTCGAACGTACAGACCTGTTGGTTCCGATGATCGGGGTCGCGCTCGTCGGCGCAGGTGTGATGGGCTCCGTCCACGGGCGCAGCGCCAACTCGTTCGGCGATCTGGCGCACGTCACCTGCGTGTTCGACACCGACGCGGCCCGGGCCGCTTCGGTCGCCGGTGAACTCGGTGCCGTGCCTGTCGAATCGATGGACGCGGCGATCTCGTCAGCGGACGTCGACGCAGTGGTGATCTCCGTTCCGCCACGGTTCAATCGCGCCGCGGTCGAGCTCGCTCTGGGCCTCGGCAAGAGCGTCTTCGTCGAGAAGCCGATCGCCCTCGAGCGCGCCGACGCCGAAGCGATCATCGAGACGGTCGACCGCACCGGAGGCCGGCTGATGGTCGGTCACGTGCTCCGGTTCTGGCCCGGCTACCCGGAGGTGCACGCGATCGCCACCGGGGGCAGCCTCGGGCGACCGATCTCCGTCGTGTGCACCCGCGTGCAACCGCCACCGGCAACGACCGGATGGCTCGCCGATGTCGAGGCGACCGGAGGAATCGGCCCGCTCGTCCTCGTCCACGACTTCGACCTGATGAACTCGATCCTCGGTACTCCGACGTCGGTCTCGTCGTTCGTGCTGCGCGGATCCGGTGCCGGCGCCTCACACGTCGTCGTCGGTGTCGAGTACGACGGGGCGCGAGCAGTGGTCGAGGGGAGCGTGGCGATGCCGACCTCGCACCCGTTCTCGACGTCGTTGAGCGTGTACTGCGAGCGCGGTTCGGTGCACTTCGGGTACGAGGTCGACCCGAGCGAACCGGGCTCTGGACGCGATGCCAGTCAGATCACGCCTGTGGTGCCGCCCGTCATCAGGATCTGTCCCGACGGAGGCGAGCCGGCACGCACCGTGTCGGTCGACAGCGCCGATCCGTGGCTCCCGGAGATGGAGTACTTCCTGCGACGGGTCGCCGACGACACCCCGATCGAGCTCGGCACCCCACGGCAAGCACTCGCCGCGTTGGACGTCGCCCTCGCAGCGACCGCCTCGTTCTCGAGCGCGGGCTCGGTCACGCTCGAGCAGGTTCGTCCGGTGTGATCGTGTCGGGTGGGGCTGGTCGGCCGATGAAGTAGCCCTGGCCGAGATGGCAGCCGAGTCGGCGGAGCGTGGTGATCTGCGCCTCGTCCTCGATGCCCTCGGCGACGGTTTCGAGACCGAGCACGTCGGCGAGCTCGATGATCATGGCCACGAGCGCGATCGAGCGCTCGTCGCGATCGTCCATCGCCGCGACGAAGCTGCGGTCGATCTTCAAGATGTCGACCGGCAGCATGCGCAGGTAGCTCAACGACGAGTAGCCGGTACCGAAGTCGTCGACGGCCAGCCGCACCCCGACCGCGCGCAACGCGGCGAGACGGTCGAGTGACGCTGCGTCGTCGAGGAGTGAGCGTTCGGTGATCTCCAGCACGAGCTGGTCGGGCGCAATCGAGTGGCGCTCGAGGAGTTCGACCACCGAGCCGACGAACGCCGGATCGCTGAGCTGACGCGGCGCGACATTCACGGCGATCGAAGGGGACGTGCCATGCGCGTCGCTCCACTCGCGCGCCTGGCGACACGCCTCCCCGAGCACCCACTCTCCGAGCTGCTCGATCAGCGGGTGGTGCTCGATCGCCGGGAGGAACTGGCCGGGCGCGAGCAGACCCTTCGTCGGGTGCTGCCACCGCACGAGCGCCTCGACACCCACCATCGCACCGGTCGCGAGGTCGATCGTCGGCTGGTAGTGGACCACGAACTCGCCGTTGCGGAGCGCCCGATGCAGGTCGGTCTGGAGCGTGAGCCGCTCGTGGGCCCGGCGTTCGAGATCCTCGTCGAACTCGACGGTGCGGCCGCGACCCGCGTCCTTCGCCGCGAACATCGCGAGGTCGGCGTTGCGCAGCAGCACCTCCGCAGTGCGCCCGGCGTCGGCTGCGTGCGAGATCCCCAGCGAAGCCGACACGATCACGTCGCGCCCGTCGAGATCGATCGGCTCGGCGAGTGCCCGCTCGATGCGCGCCGCCACGTTGCGCGCCACCACGTCGGCGTCGGGCCCGTCGATGATCACCGCGAACTCGTCACCGCCGAGACGCGCGACCGTGTGGTCGGGCCCCACCGACTCGCGCAGCCGCTCTGCGACGCTGACGAGGAGACGGTCGCCGGCGTGATGCCCGAGGCTGTCGTTCACCGTCTTGAACCCGTCGAGGTCGAGCAGGATGACCGCGGCGCCGGGCGACTGAGCCGCCGGTGCGTCGCCGGTCGCCAGCCGCCGATCGAGCACGGTGCGGTTCGGCAACCCCGTCAGCGAATCGTGGAACGCCTGATGGCGCAGCTCGGCCTCCAGCCGGAGTTGTTCGGTGACGTCGTGCACCACGAGCAACAGGAACGAGCGGTCACCGAGCGGAACGCGCTGGGCGCTGACCTCGACGTCGATGAGACGGCCACCCCGAACGGTATGGTGCCACGGCCCCGCCCGGAACCGGCCACCCTCGGTTCGAGCGCTCAGCGTCTCGACCGCAGACCGCTCGTCGGCGGGATGCAGGTCGGTGAGCTGTTGAGCGACGAGGAACGCCTGGTCGCCGTACAGGTCGATCGCGGCCTGGTTGACCTCCTGGATGCGCAACGTGTCGGGCGCGACGACGAACATCGGCAGCGGGTTCGTGTCGAACAGGGCGTGGAACTGGACCTCCACCGCACGCTGCGCGACGTCCGACTCGTACCGACCGAGCGCCGACGCGAGGGCGTGCCCGACCACCTGGAGCGCCGGCAGCAGCGGGGCCCACTCACGTGGCTCGTGGTGGTCGTCGAGGAACAGCAGTCCGGTCACCACCCGGCCGAGCACGATCGGCACCACGGCGTTCGACCGGATCCCGCGGCCGCGCAGCATCTCACGATCCACGGCCTCGGAGTCGGGCATCAGCTCGACGTCGTCGATCGGGACGATCTCGTGGGCCTCGAGTCGGCGCGCCACTTCGGGGTGAGCGTCGAGCGAGAGCGACTTCTCGCTCTCGAAGTCGGGCGCCACCCGCTCGGAGTGCCACGCCCAGTCGAGCTCCATCGTCCGCCGCGTGTGATCGATACGCACGAGCCCGACGCGGTCGACGCCGGTGAACCGGCCGATGTGGGCCAGCACCGAGCGCAGCGCGTCGTTCAATTGATCGGTCGCGACACCCACCAACTCCGACAGCACCTGCACCAGCACCGACAACTGCTGCCGTTCCGAGTCGACCTGCTCGAGCAACTCGAGCTGATCCGTGATGTCGGTGCACGCCCCGACGTAGCCAGCCTCGTCGCCGTCGCCGAAGGGGACCGCCCGGTTGACCATCCAGCGCCACGCACCATCGGCTCGGCGGAGCCGGTACACCACCTCGTACGGCTCGCGCGCCGCCCATTTGCGATCGCAGAGCGCCACATAGGCGTCGACGTCGTCGGGGTGGATGTCATCGGCCCAACCCACCCCGTCGTATTCACCGGCCGGGCGCCCGGTGAGCGCCTCCATGGCACGGTTCACCCAGTTCGTCCCGGCGAGACCGTCGCTCACCCAGAGCGGGGCGGGCACCAGATCGGCGACGCGGACGAGCTCTCGCATGTCCGCGGCGTCCGGGCGCGCCGATCGAAGGGTGCTCTCCACACCTTCATCTTCGGCGCCTCGGACCCTCCGCTTGATCGCCGTTCACCCGAACCCGACGTCGGGTACCCATCGGCCATGCAACCCGACCCCGTCCAACTCGACCCCGTTCAACCGGACCCCGCACCGTCCGACCCCGATCAGCCCGACCAGGACGAGATCGACGCGCTCGACCCCGATGCACCAGGCCGGTGGTTGTTCGAACCCGGCGAGGACGCTCCGGAGCCGAACGAACCCGGCTGACCGGACGCAACCGGAGGTGCTCGTCACCGCCCAGCTGGCGTGTGGCGCTGCGCTGTGGCGGGTATCTCGCCGCCGTCCCAATGGTCACACGACCCTTCTGAACGGAGCTGACACATGAACGATCCGATGCGGATCCTCAAGGCCGATCATCGCGAGGTCGAGCAGCTGCTGAAGCGGCTCGCCGACACCGACGAGGGCGACGAGCGCAACGAACTCGCGCACGAGGTGAACCTGAAGCTGACCGCTCACATGGAGATCGAGGAATCGATCGTCTACCCGCCGGTCTCCGACGTCGTCGGTGAAGACGACCGCGAGGAAGCCGAGATCGAACACGGCCTTGCGCGACAGGGGTTGGCGACGATGATGTCGATGCTCGAGCTGCCGGGCTTCGGGGCTGCGGTCCAGATGCTCGCCGGCGGCGTCTCGCACCACGTCGAGGAGGAGGAGCGAGAGCTACTCCCTGAGCTCCGGAACGCCTTGGAGCGCGACGAGTGGCAGGCGATGGGCGATGCGATCGCGGCCGCCAAGGAAGCCGCCGGGCTCCCGGTGCCGGAGCCGACGGCGCGACGGTCGAGCAAGCGTCAGGGCCGATCGAGCGGCGCCACGCGGGTCAGTGAGTCGAAGCGGCGCTCCGCGAGCACTGCCAAGAAGAAGCCGGCAGCGAAGAAGCCGGCGGCAAAGAAGACTGCCGCCAAGAAGACAGCCGCCAAGAAGCAGGCAGCGAAGCAGACGGCAGCAAACAAGACGAACGCGCAGAAGACGAGCGCGCAGAAGACAGCCGCCAAGCACTCGACCGCCACGAGGTCGCCGGCGAAGAAGCCGGCGGCACGCAGTTCCGCCGGGTCGAAGCGCTGACCGTTTCGGTCCCCGTCGGAGCCGGGTACCTCTCGGTCACACCAAACCCCTACGACAGGAGCAGCGATGAGCGACTCGAAGATGGATGAGATCAAGGGCCGAGCGAAGGAAGCCGTCGGCAGCGTCACCGACGACGATGAGATGAAGCGTGAAGGCCGCAATGACCAGCGCGCGGCTGACCTGAAGAAGGGTGTCGAGCGTGCCGGAGACAGGGCGAAGGACGCGATCGACAAGATCCGCGACCGCTGACCCATCGACCTGTATCCAGGTCCGAGCAAGGTGACACGGCGAACCTCAGGGTTCGCCGTGTCGCCCGTTTTCGGAACCGTTGGTCACTCCTCTGCGAGGGGCTCCCCGGTGGCGACGGCGTCCACGGGCGTGTCGCGACCGACCGCGCCGGGTATCCAGCTGGGCACGAGGCGGTACGCACGAGACGCGGGGAACACATGAGACGCACAACGCTGCTGAACACGACCATGCGGAGCACGGACCGTTCCGGTAGCGGCACCGAACGCCGAGCGGATCAACGTGGCCTGAGGATCACCTCCGGTCACGACGGGGCGATCGTCGTGTCGGGAGATCTCGACGCGGCCAGCGCAGCATCGATGGAGCGTGCTCTCGAGGCCGCCGAAGCCGGGGCAGCCCACCATTGCCCGCTCGTGGTCGATCTGCGCGGCGTCGAGTTCATGGACTCGTCGGGACTGCGCACACTGGTCGCAGCCAGCTTGCGAGCAGGACGGCGAGGAACGCACGTCGCGCTCCGCAACGTCGGACCCGAGCTGGGTCGCCTGCTCGAGATCACCGGGCTGCGTGATCAGTTCGGGCTCACGGCAGCCGGAACGGACGGTCTAGCGCAACCGGCGGCGGCACCGCCCTCGGCCTGAAGGAGAGCGGTGCTGATCGACGCCCCGTTGCCACACGAGCCGCCCGACCACTCGGACCGCGACAAGACCGAACGGCGCGGGCACACCAGACCCGCCGGATGGCCCGGCCCGTTTCGATCGCGAGCTGACGCGGTACTGCTCCAACATCCCGAGGCACGGCCAACGTCGTGTCGACCACGGGCGTGCGACGACCGCACGCAACAAAGGAGCACTGTCATGAACGCCACCATTCTCTGGATCCTCGCCGTCATCCTCGTCGTGATCGGTGTCATCCAACTCCTCCAGGGCCAGATCGTCCTCGGCATCGTGTTGCTGGTCGCAGCAGCCCTCGTGGGCCCCGGCGGTTACAGCGTCTTCCGGTCACACGCCTGAGCGGTTTCGACGGCACCGGTCGGGGGAACCGACCGGGCATGACCCATGTGCTGATCGCCGTCGACGACACCGAGAGTTCGGTTCGCGCCGCCGCAACCGCGCATCGGCTGTTCGGCGACGAGGCCCGCTACACCGTGCTCAACGTCGCACACGGCACATCGCTGATGTGGGGCGACGAGTCCTTGCCGGCAGGCACGCCGTATCCGCTCTTCCCGGGCGCAGGCGTGATCGGCGGGTTGCCGCTCGCACTCCACGCCGCGGCGTCGCCCGACGACGTCGCCCGGCACCACGTCGACGAAGCGGAGCGGCGCGCCGACGAAGTCGCCCGTAAGGCAGGAATCGCCGACGCGCATGTGGTCGGCGACACCGGCGATCCAGCCGAGGCGATCCTCGCCGCCGCACGCGACCAGCGTGTCGACGTCATCGTGGTGGGCACCCACGACCGCACGTGGTTCAACAGGCTGTTCGCCGGGTCGGTGTCCGACACCGTTGCGAAGGATGCCGATGTTCCGGTGTTGATCGCCCGCTGACCGACGCGACCCGCACAGCGATGCGCTCAGGCGACGTCGGCGATGGCAGCACTGATCGCTGAGATGCCCTCGTCGAGTTCGGCTTCGGTCACGTTGAGCATCGGAGCCAAGCGGATGACGTTGCCGTAGAGGCCACCCTTGCCGACGAGCAGGCCGTGTCGCTTGCATGCCTCGTGGAACTCGACCGTGCGCTGCTTGTCGGGCTCGATCGTCCCGGGCTGGCAGACTTCGAAAGCCCACATCAGACCCCGGCCGCGCAGCTCTGCGATCCACGGGGTTGCGTCGGCCACCGGGGTCATCGCTGCTGCGAATCGCTCACCCATCGCCTTGGCGTTCGCCTGCAGGTTCTCTTCCTGGACGGTGCGGAGGGTCGCGATCCCCGCGACCGCCGACAGCGGGTTGCCGCCGAACGTCGAGAACTGGAGCACCTTGATCGAGTCCATGATCTCGGCTCTGGCGACCACTCCGGCGAGCGTGATCCCGTTGCCCACACCCTTCGCGAACGTGAGCATGTCGGGCACGATGCCGTGGGCCTGATAGCCCCAGAAATGCTCGCCGGTGCGGCCCCACCCGGTCTGGACCTCGTCGGAGATGAACAGGATCCCGCGGTTCGACAGCTCCTTGCCGAAGCGCCCGAACATCCCATCGGGCGGCGTCGCGAAGCCTCCGACGCCCTGGATCGGCTCAGCGATCATCGCGGCGACATCGCCGGCCGACGTCATGTCGAGCACCTGCACCAGGTCGGCGACGCAGGCGTCGACGAATGCGTCGTCGTCGAGTGCCCGGAACGGCGAACGCAGCCGGTACCCGCCCTGGACGAACTGCACCGACAGCCCTGACAGTGCTGTCGAACGCCACGACGAGTGTGACGTGATCGCCTGCGTGCTGAACGTGCGGCCGTGGTAGCTGTTGCGGATCGCAAGGATCTGGGACGAACGCCGGTAGTTCGATGCCAGCAACAGCGCAGCGTCATTCGCTTCACTGCCCGACGGCGTGAAGTACACGCGAGCGTCGGGAATGCCCGACGCTTCGGCCACCATCTCGGCGAACTCGATCATCGGCTCGGACAGGTAGAGCGTGGAGGTGTGCAACACCTTGGAGGCCTGCTCCTGCACCGCTCGCGTCACGGCCGGGTGGTCGTGCCCGATCATGGTGGTGAGCACGCCGCCGAAGAAGTCGAGGTACCGGGTGCCCTCGAGGTCCCAGACGAACGATCCCGCGCCGTGATCGATCGCGATCGGCTCGGCGTAGTACGGGTTCAAGAACGAGGGCAGTGCCCGCCGGTAGCGGGCGAGCAGGTCGGCATGGCGTGACGTGGCGATCGTGGACACGTCCGCTCACGCTACTGCCGGATCGGGCGACACGCCGTGACGACAGCGTGATGACGGCGCGACGAGTGCGGCGTCCTTCGGGCCGTGATGTCGATACCCCTGGGGGTAGAGGTTGCATTTTCGTCGATGGTCGACGTACTCTCTAAATGTCCGTACTTTTGCGCCGTCCGGCGCTCGACCCACCGTGAGCGGCACGATCCATGACGACATCCCTCCTCCAGCGAATCGCACCGATCACGGTGTGGGCACCGCGCTACGACCGGCGCGACCTGCGCAGCGACCTCGGAGCCGGGCTCACGATCGGCGCGATGCTCGTACCGCAAGGCATGGCATACGCCCTCCTCGCCGGCTTGCCGCCAGAGGTCGGGCTGTACGCCTCGATCGTGCCCGTGCTCCTGTATGCGATCTTCGGCACCTCCCGCCAGCTCGCCGTGGGTCCGGTCGCCATCGTCTCGCTCGTGACCGCCTCGGCGCTCGCCCCCCTCTTCGAGCAGGGCACGTCGGGCTACCTGTCAGCCGCAGCGATGCTCGCCCTCATGGTCGGACTCATCCACCTCGTCCTCGGCGTCGGGCGGCTCGGGTTCGTCGTCAACTTCCTCAGCCACTCGGTGCTGGTGGGCTTCACCGCCGCTGCCGCGATCATCATCGGTTTCTCCCAGGTGAAGCATCTTCTCGGCGTCTCGACCGCCCGCACCGAGGTCTTCTACGAAACCGTCCTCGAGGTGATCAGGGCGGCTGACGGCACCCACGCCATCACCCTCACGATCGGGCTCACCAGCGTCGTGCTGCTGCTGGCGCTGAAGCGATGGCTCAAGCAGATTCCCAGCGCGCTCATCCTCGTCGTGGTGTCGATCGTCGTCGTCAAGGCGTTCGACCTCGAGGGTCGAGGCGTCAGGACCGTCGGCGAGATCCCCAACACCCTCCCGGCCTTCGCGCTCCCCGACTTCGGCATCGGCACGATCCGGTCGCTCGCCGTGCCCGCCCTGGTGATCACACTGGTCGGCTTCATGGAGTCGGTCGCCGTCGGCAAGGTCTACGCCCGCCGCCACCGCTACGAGATCGACGCCAACCAGGAACTCGTCGGCCTCGGCTTCGCGAACGTCGGCGCCGGCCTCTTCGGTGGCTACCCGGTGACGGGCGGGTTCTCGCGCACCGCGGTCAACGATGCCGCCGGCGCCCGCACCCCCCTCGCGTCGATCGTCACGGCGATCCTCGTCCTGATCACCCTGCTGTTCCTCACTCCGCTGTTCACGTCGCTCCCCCAGGCAGCACTCGCCGCGATCATCATCGTCGCCGTCACCAACCTCGTCGACGTGAAAGAGATGCGGCACATCGCTCGGGTCAAGCGCTCCGACGTGATCGGCATGTCCGTCGCGTTCGTCGGCACGCTCGTGCTCGGCATCGAGCTCGGCATCCTCGTCGCCGTCGTGGCGTCCATGCTCGTGGTGTTCGCCCGCATGTCGAAGCCGCACACCGCCACGCTCGGCCGGATCCCGGACTCGACGAACTACCGCAACGTCGAGCGATTCCCGGAAGCGATCGTCCAACCCGGCATCCGAATCATCCGCATCGACGCTGCGCTGTCGTTCGTCAACGCCCAGCACTTCAAACGACTCTGCCTCACAGCAGCTGCCGACCTCACTGACGAACCGCGTGCACTCGTGCTCGACTGTTCCGGGATCAACGACATCGACGCCACCGGAGCCGACGCCCTCGCCGAGGTCATCACCGAGTTCGAGGAACTCGGCGCGATGCTCCTCCTCGCCGACGTCAAGGGTCCGGTCCGCGACGTACTGCGCCGGGCCGGCCTGTGGAGCCGGCTCGACGGTCGCATCCACGCCACCGCGCACCAGGCGGTGGCGGCGGCGTGCGGACTCCACGCAGCACCCTGCTCGCTGCGGACCGCAGGCGTCGACGAGCGCGATCCCCACTGGGCCGAGGCGCCGCCGGGATCGGCGCCGAACCCGATCGCCGGGCCGGAGCACCTCCATGTCTGAGCGTGCGATGCAGAAGTGGAACCAACTGGTAGCGCGTCACGCCGAGGTGGCCGCCACCCACCCGCACGACGAGGCCGAGCTGCCACCCCACCGCCCAGAGGTCGCGATTCTGGCCTGCTCCGATGCTCGAGTACCGCCGTCGTTGATCTTCAGCCAGGAACCCGGGAGCTCGTTCGTCGTGCGGGTGGCAGGGAACAGCGCCACCCCCGACGTGGTTGCGAGCCTCACCTTCGCCGTCGAGGCGCTCGGTGTCGACCTCGTCGTGGTACTCGGACACACGGGGTGCGGCGCCGTCACGGCAGCCATGTCAGCCACCGCCGACCCCAACCTGAACCCGATCCTCACGCCGATCGACGAGATGCTCGCCGGATGCGCCACCTGCGATGACATCGACGCCGCCATCGGCGCGAACGTCCGCTACAACGTGGGCCGTCTCCAGCGTGATCGCGGCGCGCTCGGTGCTGCCATCACCGCAGGGCGCGTCACGCTGCGGGGCGCCGTCCACGACCTCCGCACCGGCCGGCTGATCGAACTCGACCCCGTCGACGCATCCGTGTCGTGACCACCAGATCCCAGATCCCAATCCCATCCCAGATCCCCGTCCCACCCGTCCCCCCCGGAGAATCCACGATGACCGCCACCGCCACCGCCAGCAGCAACATCAACACCAATACCAATACCAATACCAACACGATCCACGCGAGCGAGCTCCGCCACCTGCGACAGGCGGATCCGGAGATCCGGATCCTCGACGTGCGCACCGGGACCGAGTTCGAGTCGGTGCACATCCCGGGTTCGTACAACGTCCCGCTCGACACCTTGGCCGAACACGTCGCCCGCGTGGCCGACCTCGATCACCCGGTCATCCTCGTGTGCCAGTCCGGAGCGCGGGCGTCGACCGCACAGGCACACCTCAACCGTGCCGGCAAGTCCAACCTGCGCGTGCTCGAGGGTGGTATCGGCGGCTGGATGGCGGTCGGCGGCGAGACCGCCAAGGGCCGCGAAGCGTGGGCGCTCGAGCGCCAGGTTCGGGGCGTCGCCGGCTCGATCGTGCTGACTGCGATCCTCGCCAGCCTCAAGTTCCCCAAGGTCCGCTTGCTGGCAGGAGGCGTCGGGTTCGGTCTCACGTTCTCGGCCGTCACCAACACGTGCGCGATGGGTCTCCTGCTCGGCAAGCTGCCGTACAACCGCGGTCCGAAGTGCGACCTCGACAGCGTGCTCTCTCAACTCTCCACCTGACCGAGGAACGGAACCGTTCCCACGGCCGACGCCAGCACGAAACCGAACCCCCGTCCCGCTGACGGATGACGATCGAGCGATCGGTTCGCAGCCCTCCGTCCGAGGCGTGCGGACCGATCGCCCACGATCAGCGGTCGCTCAGTCGCTGACCTCGTCGTCGATCTCGCTCTCGAGTTCGTCGATGCCGCTGTCGATGTCGTCGATGCCGCTGTCGAGTTCGTCGTTCACATCGTCGACCTCGTCGTCGCTGCACGCAGCAGCGCCCAACGCGAAGCTCACTGCGGCAAGGCTTGCGATGATCGCGCGACCGCGCCGACGACCGGAGCTCCGAGTGGCGAGGGCGGGTGGGTTGGTGAAGGTTCGCTGCAACATGCCTGTGGTCTACCCGCTGAGCAGCAGCGTCAGACGGTTCGTCAGACTGCGGGTTCGTCGACGATGTCGAGATAGCCGACGACGCCTGCGATGTCGAACAGGCGGCGCACCACGGACGACGGGTTGGCCAGCGCAAGAGAGCGCCCGCCGTCAAGGCGGGATTGGTGGGCTTCGATGAGCACGCGCAGCCCGCTCGAGTCGACGAACTCGACGCCGGACAGGTCGATCACCAGCCGGTCGTCCGACGACTCGGCGATCGCCGTTGCGACGTCGGGTGCGGTGTGAGCGTCGATCTCGCCGCTGACAGCGAAGCCGCTGGTCGTGCGCGTGATCACGATCGGAGCCGCTTGGTCGGTCATGTCTGCACCCTATCCATGTGGGCCCGAACCGTGCCGGGCCGTTCGAGCCCGACGCCAGGCCGGCGTGAGCAACTTCTGGTCAGCGCCACCACACGAGGTGGAGTGCACCGGCTTCCGAGCACCGCCACGTCAGTCGGACGAGCCGGCCGCGGGCCGCGTTCGGTCATCCGCCGCCCGGTCGTTCACTGCGTGCTCCTCGACACGCGACCGGCGGACGATCGACACGACGAACAGTGCGACGACCGCTGCGAGCACGATCATCGTCCACTTCGAGGTCATCGCCGATTGGACAGGCGACGTCGACCGGCGAGGATGCATGAGGTGAACGGCGGTCTCCGCTGCCGAGTCGGCCGCGCTGCTGAGCGCGCCGAGCACATCACGAGAAACGTGAAGGGGGGTCTCCCAGGCGACGCTGGAGGGAAGAGAGGGGACATGCACAGACATGGGGACGCTCCAATGGGGTCGGGACGAACGAGGACGCAGTCGCCGTGCGAGGCGACGCCACACCCGGACGGACGTACGACGGCAGCGCTCTCGCGTGGTCGATGCCGGGCGAGTACCCGAAGTGGTGAGGTTGCAAACACGCAGGTGATCGGCCCGCCAGCTGCTGCGGCGTGGGTGAACAGGCCCGCTGTAGGTTGGCTCCCATCATGAGCACTGACGCCCGCGGAGACGGTAACCACCACGACGGATCCGGAGAGGGTTCGGCACGATCGGCAGTGGCCGCCGACATCGTGCGGCTCGACCTGCCGCTCAACCATCGTCACGCGTCGACGGTCAGGGTGGTCGCTGCCTCGCTCGCCGCCGACCTCGGCTTCAGCATCGACGAGATCGAAGACCTGCGGTTGGGTGTCGACGAAGCGGTCTCGGTGATGGCTGACGTCGACGCCGACGACGATGCTCGCCTCCGTCTCACGTTCCACTCCGACGACCGCACGATCACGGTCAGCGTGACCCGCACCAACGTCGCGCAACGACTCACCACCGGCGACGTCGACACGCTGGCCGTCCGGATCCTGCAGGCTGTCGTCGACCGCTTCGAGGTGGACGACGACGGTTCGTTCATCGTCTCCAAGCGAGCGACCGGTGCCCATGGCGAGTGAGGCAGGCGAGCTCTTCGACGAGTACCGCCGCAGCGGGCGCCGCAGCATCCGCAACCGGATCGTCGAAGAACACATGGGCCTCGCGATCCACATCGCACGTCGATTCGACGGGCGAACCCGGCGCGACGGGGACATCGAACAGGTGGCGATGCTGGCGCTGGTGAAGGCCGTCGACCGCTTCGATCCGACGCTCGGCGTTCCGTTCGTAGCGTTCGCCGGTCGGACCATCGAAGGTGAGATCAAGCGCTACTTCCGTGACTCGACCTGGGCGATGAAGGTGCCACGCGGCGCCAAGGAACTCCACCTCGCCGTCAGGAAAGGCGTCGACGAACTCGGCGCCGTGCTGGGCCGCTCGCCCACCGTCGACGAGGTGGCCGAGCACCTCGACGTCGAACGCGCCGACGTGATCACCGGGCTCGCCGCCGGCGAAGCACGCTCCATCGGCTCGATCGATCCCGGTCCCGACGACGGTTCGCCCATGGCCGATCGAGTCGGCGGTGCGACCGACATCGGGTACGAGGCGGTCGACAATGACGACGCCGTCCAGGCGCTGCTCACCCTGCTGCCCGAACGCGAGCAGACGATCGTTCGGCTGCGCTTCTACGAGGAGCTCTCCCAATCCGAGATCGCCGCACGGGTGGGCGTGTCGCAGATGCACGTGTCCCGCCTGCTCCGTGCCGCCCTCGAGCGATTGCGCGAACAGGCGGGACCCGCCAACGCCTGAACCTGCCGGTCGGTCGCGTGACCGGGCGCGTCACTCGGGCGTGATCTGCCCTTCGCCGCTGATGTCGGCGCCGGTGTGCATCGCCTCTTCGTAGTGCTCGCCGACGCGCTCGAGATCGACGTCGGCAGCGAGCCGTTCGGCGATGGCAGCCTCCTCCTCTGTCGGGGGCCGATCGGCCGTGGGCTCGGTGAACCCGGGCTCGGACGGTTGGCCGATCGTCCCATCGGCAGGCGTCGGACCGGCGTTCTCCTGCGGCGCCGGGGTCGGGATATCGGTGTCGTTCGTGTCGTTCTCGGGGTTCATCGCGGCGGTGTACCACCCGACCGGGCGGTGCAAACGGCCGACACGAAGGTCGTCACGGATCGCTGACCATTGGTTTGGGCGACCACCCGGACGGGGTACGTCCCGGGCTCACGGGTCGAGCCCGACGCGTCCCGATCGAAAGGACGACAACATGACCACGTCGTATTCCGAAGTGCCTGCTGCAACCGCACAGCGGCAGGATCGCCGCTTCATCGGCGGGCGGCGTTCACGATGAGCGACACGATCCCCGAAACCAATGGCTTCTCGAGCGGCGTCGACCGGCCGACGGAACGTCGGATCACCGTCGCACTCGTCAACGACTACGAGCTGGTGATCAAGGGCCTGCACGCGATGCTGACCCCGTACGCAGACCGCGTCGTCGTGACCGACTACGCGATCCGAAACGGCGTGGCCGGTGATGGCGAATCGGGCGACGCCGCCAACGGGACGATCGACGGCCCGGTCGACATCGCACTCTTCGACACGTTTGCCGCCCGGCGCGATGCGCTCCAGCGCGCCCAGGCCATGAAGGCCGACGACAACGTCGGGCACGTCGTGCTGTACACGTGGGATGCGCCATCCGATTTCGTCGCGCAGGCGCGGGCAATCGGCGTCGACGGCGTCATTCCCAAGACCGCCACGGCCGAGGAGATCGTGCGGGCCCTCGAGCAGGTCGTCGCCGGCCACTCCGTCGGTCTCGACGATGCGGTGAAGGGCGAACGGAGCCGAGTCGAGGGCCCCGAGCTCACGGTTCGCGAGCAGGAAGTGTTGGCGCTTCTCGCCCTCGGGCTGTCCAACGCCGAGATCGCACACGAACTGTTCCTCTCGGTCGACACGATCAAGACGCACGTCCGCCGGGTGTTCAACAAGCTCGGCGTCAACAACCGGACCCAGGCGGCGATGCGGGTGGTGACCGCCCAGAGCGGGCTGCATCGCCCGATCACGAGGTCCGTGCCGGGCTAGCCTCTCGCCGTGGGCCACGCCGAGACGTCGAAGCAGTTCGGCGTGTCGATGGCGAACGTGCGGCATGCCCGGCGCTTCGTGCACTCGTCGGTCGACGGCGCAGTGCCTGAACGTGTGAGCGCCGACCTGGTCCTCGCCACGAGCGAACTGGTCACGAACGCATTCGAACACGCTGGAGCCCCCGTGGAGGTCATCGTGCGGGCGGGCGCCGATTTCGCGACGGTCACGATCCGCTGCGCCGGCGTCGAACGAGATGGGATCGCCGCCGTCGCCCGTTGGCGCACTGCGCCCCCGGATCACATCACCGGGCGCGGTCTGGGGATCGTCTACCACGTCGCCGACCACGTCGAGTTCGCGCAGACCGGCGACGAGGTCGAGATCACCGTGCGTCGCAACTGGTGAACCGCCGTTTCAGGGGGCGCTCACCCGGGTAGGCGAGCGCCATGACTTCGACAGACACCCCCACCACGGATCCGACGACGTCCGCTTCGCCTCGTACCACGGTCCCCGGCATGCAGGGCGAAGCCTCGGCACAGGTGATCGACCTGCTCCAGGAGCGACTCGTCGCCCTGCTCGATCTCCAGCTGACGCTCAAGCACATCCACTGGAACGTCGTCGGGATGAACTTCATCTCGATCCACGAGATGCTCGATCCGCAGGTCGATGCCGTGCGTCTGATGTCGGACGACATGGCGGAGCGCATCGCAACGCTCGGTGGCGAGCCACTCGGGACCCCGGGCGCCATCACGCGGCTCCGTGCGTGGGATGACTACAGCCTCAATCGCGAGCCGACCGTGCGTCACCTCGCTGCGCTCGACAGCGTCTACTCCGGAGTCGTGTCGGACCACCGTCGGGTGCAGGAAACGCTCGCCGAACTCGACGTCGTCTCGGAGGACCTCGTGATCGGCCAGTTGCGCCTGCTCGAACAGTTCCAATGGTTCGTACGGGCCCATCTCAAGGACTCCAGCGGCGACGTCGTGTTCCGTCAGAGCGAGCACAACGGTGGCGGTCACGCAGGCTGACGACGCGCCCGGCGTGAACGCGACGTCTGTACCGGCGCCGGGGCTGCATGGCCCCGGCGCCGCTTCAGCGCCGGGTCGGCAGTTGCTCGGCGCGCCCGTCGGCGTCGACGCGATACATGCGAGCACCGACTTCGGACGCCGCTGCCAACGCTTGCTCGATACGAGCTGGATCGTGCGAGTGGATCGATGCGAACACGACCGATGTAGCGTCATCGTCGACGAACGTGTTCCGATAGGCCGATCCCCACCCGGTGCCCTTCGTGAATGCGAAGACGCCGCCGGGAATCGACCCGAAGGCTGCGCCTCCGAGCGCCGCCCCGATCGCGACGCTGCTCCAACCATCGAGCAGCACGACGATCGCGGCCACGATGAGCGCACCGACGATTGCGCCGGGAACTGCTCCCTTGATCGCACGTACGAGCGCTTGCTCGACGACCCCCTCCGGGTCGACGCCGGTGTCTCGGTCCAGTTCGCTCGGCCGATCCGGGGCCGTACCGAGCACGACGGTGCCGACCTGGCCGTCGGCGGGTTCGATCCGTTCCCAGGCGAGCACCAACTCGCGCGCACGTCCCGAGTCGTCGAAGACGGCCACGAGCGTGTCGCCGACCAGCACCGGTTCCGGAACGGACGATGCGACGACATCGAGGTGAGGCGCCTGTTCCCGGGCCCAGTCCCGCATCGTGGTCGGTCTGCTCATCGCCGCACCGACGGCGCCGGCGCCGGTTCTGATTCTGGCGTCAGCGGATCAGGAATGATCGGCAGCGGATCAGGAATGATCGGCTGCGGAATGATGGGAGTGGGCGGCTCGCCCGGAGAGGGTTCGTGGATCGGCGGGGGTACCTCGGGGCCTGGGTCCCGGAGGCCCGGGCCGGTTCCGATGGGCACATGAATCATGTGGAGCATGCGGGTGACCTACCCGGTCGGCTGCCTCATCAACCGGCAGCCCAGGTGTCGCTCGTCGACGAACGGTCGGCCGCGAGACTGCGAAGCTCCTCCGCCGGGTAGCGGAGATTGCGTGACCGACGATCGTGACGACAGCAGCGAACAACTCGACGGCGACGTCCTGGGCGAACGGCCCGGGGACATCGACCGGCCGGGCGTTCACGACTACCCACCGGAGCATCCGCTCGGAGTGGAGGACCCGTCGCTCTTCGACGATGACGACCTCGCCACACGCGCCGACCTGCGCATGGACATCGAGGCCGACGGGGCGCCCGATGTGCTCCTCGTCGACCCCTCGCCGATCGACGGCAGCGACCACGACGAGACGATGTTCGGTGCGGGCGACCCGCCCGACCCCTCGTACGACATCAGCGCGGAGGAAGCAGCGATCCACCTCGTCCCCGAGACCACGCTCCCGCTGTTCGACGACGAGTCGGAGCAGCCCACCTGATCGCACGCCCCGACGGGCGCGGTCTGCCGTCACATCGTGAGGGGTCGCTCAGCAATCGCTGATCGCACCGACGAGCACTCGGTCGAGTGCGACGACCTCCCCGTCGTCACAGCGTTCCCGCAAGCGTGCCAGGGCAGCCTTCAGGAGTCGCGACACCTGCACCTGACCGACGCCCAGCCGATCGCCGATCTCCGACTGGGTGCACTCCTCGAAGAACCGCCAGTAGATGATCTGCCGGTCGCGATGACCCAGCGTTTGTACCGCGCCCATCGCGTGCATCCGCCGTTCGGCGTCGTCACTCAGCGAGTCGGGCTGCACGAGGCGCGCCTCCAGCGCATCACCATTGGCTTCACGGCTCGCCTCGAGCGAACTCGACCGGTACACCTGGTTGGCGAGCAGCGTCTCGAGCACCGCTTCTCGGTCGACTCCGATCGCAGCGGCGACCTCGTCGGGCGTCGGCGACCGCTCCAACCGCTGTTCGAGGTCGTCGATGGCCGTGAACACAGGCGTCCGCAGTTCCTTGAGGCGCCTCGGAACCGATACCCGCCAGGTCTTGTCGCGAAAGTGCCGCTTGATCTCCCCGGTGATCGTCGGCGTTGCATAGCTCTCGAACGCGACACCGATCGATGGATCGAACCGCTCGACCGACTTGATCAGCCCGATCAGGGCGACCTGGCGAAGGTCGTCGACTGCTTCACCGCGACCGGAGAACCGGAGCGCGCAGCGTTCAGCGACATGTTCGTAGCGCTCGACGAGGGTGTTGCGTACTGCCCTCGTGCCGTACTCGCGGTACTCCACGAAGAGTTCCGCCTCTGTGGCGGCCCGACGGCGGGATCGGGCGTTGGTCATCAGGCATGCCTCCAGGGGTTGTGGGTTGGCGGCGCGCCCGCCCGTGAGAGCCCACCACCTCGGTACCTCGGCGTGACACTGCTCCATCGCAACGACCGCACGCCGGAATTGGAGCGGTTCCCGCGCCGGCACGCGACCAAACGCCCAATGCGGCGGCAACCGATCGCAGTAGAACCCCGCTGGCGTCACGTCTGGTCGCGCGGCCGCTCGGGTAGTGCCCGCCCATGCGATGGGGTTACACGTGTTCCAGTGAGGAGTTCGAGGCCAGCGAGCTGGTCCGGCATGCAGCGATGGCGGAGGATGTCGGATTCGACTTCGTCACGGTCAGCGACCATTTCCATCCCTGGACCCGGTCGCAGGGGCACAGCCCGTTCGCCTGGTCGACGGTCGGCGCGATCTCCGCAACAACTCGGCGCGTCGACATCGGCACCGGCGTCACCTGCCCACTGATACGGATCCATCCTGCGATCGTCGCCCAGGCCGCAGCGACATCGTTCGAGCTCAGCGAGGGTCGCTTCTTCCTCGGGCTCGGCACGGGCGAGGCGCTGAACGAGCACATCACCGGCGACCGATGGCCGCCGATCGATCTCCGACGCGACATGCTGATCGAGGCGATCGACATGATCCGCGAGTTGTGGACGGGTGAGACCGTCGATCACCAGGGCGAGTTCTACGTCCTCGAGAACGCGCGTCTCTTCTCGGCGCCCGAACGCCCGCCGTCGATCGTCTGCGCGGCAGCCGGACCCGGCTCGGCCGAGATGGCCGCACAGCACGCCGACGGACTCTGGGCAACGTCGCCGAGCGCCGACACCGTGAGCGCCTATCGCGACGCCGGCGGGTCCGGCGAGGTCATCGGCCAACTCACCGTCTGCTGGGACCGCGATCGCGAACGTGCGATCGACACGGCGCACGAGGTCTGGCCGAACGCCGGTCTCCCCGGTCAGCTGGCTCAAGACCTCCCGACATGGACCCACTTCGAGCAGGCGTCGCAGCTCGTCACGCGAGAGATGATCGCCGAGCAGGTCGTGTGCGGCCACGACATCGAGGCGGTCGCGTCCGCAGCGCAGAAGTACATCGACGCCGGGTTCACCGCCGTGCACCTGCACCAGGTCGGCCAGGACCAGCGCGGCTTTCTCCAATCGTGGAACGACGAGTTGGGCGCCGAGATCCGGAACCTCACCGCCCGCCCGAGCGCTGACGGTTGATCGCTGGGAGACGGTGAGCGGGCGTCCGTCGACGCGATTGCAGCCCGCTCGTTCGGGGTACGACCCGGCTTGTGATCACCTTCGCGTCCCGCTCCGTGTGCGAACCGCCCTCCGACCACGGCGCTACGACGGCATGGCGGCCGGATTCCGAGGCCCAGGTCCGAGCTGACCGGAGAGCGCGATGACGAGCGCCGACACCGCACCAAGCCGTCGCTCGGTCGGCGATCGATGCCGTGACTGGGGAGTTCCCGCCTGGGGCGCGATCGGCATCCTCCTGCTCGCCACCGTTGGGGTCTGGCTCATCTGGACGTTGCGGGTCATCGTCGTCCCCGTGTTCGTGGCCGGGATCCTCGCCGTCGCACTCGCGCCGATCGTGCGATGGCTGATCGCAGCGCGCGTGCCGCGCGGTGTGGCATCGCTGGTGACGCTCCTGCTCGCGCTCGGAGCGCTCGCTGCGTTCGGGTACGCCATCGCACCGACGATCGCCGACCAGTTCGCCGGCATTGGCGACGCAGTCGGGGAAGCGACCGACCGCCTCCAGGGATGGGTGGAGCGGGAACGCCCGTTCGGGTTCACCGGCGACGACGTCGAGCGCGCCAGGGAACGTGTCTCGGGCGTCGGCGTCGGCGAAGCGGTCGACGTCGTCGGCGTGACACCTGCCGCCGGGCTGCGCTACGTGGGCACTGCGCTGGCAGCCGTGCTGATCGCGATCGTGAGCACGTTCTTCTTCCTACGCGACGGCCCGATCATCCGCGAAGCGATCGTGGCTCGAGCCCGCAACGGCCGGGCCGACGCAGTCGGAGCAGCATGTGACGGCGCCGTGTCCGGGCTGCGATCGTTCCTGGCCGGTGCCGCTCTGCTCGGTCTGGTCGAGGGCACTGCGGTGGGGGTCGTGCTGTGGCTCACCGGGTCTGAACTCGCGCTCGTGATGGCCGCCCTCACATTCATGGGTGCGTTCCTCCCGTTCATCGGCGCCACCATCACCGCTGCGCTCGCCGTCGCCGTCGCCCTCGTGACCGCCGGAACCGGACCGGCGATCATCGTCGCCATCGTCGTCGTCGTCGTGCAGCAGTTCGACAACGATCTCCTGGCGCCGATCATCTACGGGAAGCTGCTGCAGTTGCACCCGCTCGTCGTCATCCTCGCGGCGGCCGCGGGGATCGAAGCCGCTGGAGTGATCGGCGCCTTCGCCACGGTTCCCGTCGTCGCAGCCGCGACCGGCGCTCACCGACGCTGGACGGAGTCCCGCACGACAGGATCGCCGGTGGCGAGTGCTACAGAGACCCGCTGACGGTCCGGCGCAGCGCTTGCCGCAACGCGGCACACGTCAGTCGTGGAGCTGCTGCGACAGGTAGAGCTCGGCGCCGATCTGGCGGATCGTCTCGAGCTGCGTCTCGAGCCAATCGATGTGCTCTTCTTCGCTGACGAGGATCCGCGAAAGGAGCTCGCGAGTGCCGTTGTCACCGGCGGCGACCGCAGCAGCAACACCCCTGTTGAGCCGCTCGACGGCGAGGTACTCGAGCTCGAGGTCGCTCTGCAACTGCTCGGGCACGGTCTCACCGATGTGAAGCGGGAAGTAGCGCTGATAGTTGGGGATGCCGTCGAAGAAGAGAATGCGATCGGTGACCTCGTCGGCGTGCTTCATCTCGTCGATCGACTCGTGCCGAGTGTGGGCTGCGAGGCGGCGGTAGCCCCAGTTGCCCATCATCTTGGAGTGCAGGAAGTACTGATTGACCGCCGTGAGTTCGGCGGTCAGCACCTCGTTGAGGATCTCGATGATCTCGTCGTTGCCGCGCATGGGCGCACCCTAGGCGATCGACAGATGGATACGGCGGGCATCGGCGTCGGCGTGCTGCAGGAGCATCGCGTCGATCGTCGGGCGGCACCCGCCGCACCGGCCACCGGCCCGACAGGCCTCGGTGACCTCGGCCACGGTGCACGCACCGTGCTCGATCGACTTGCGGACTTTGCGCTCAGAGACACCTTCACACAGGCACACCATCACAGTTGGGTAAGGTACTCCTAACCACCCGGTTTGGCAAGACGTCGTGTGCTCCCGCGGATCACCAAGTGCGGGTCGATGACCACACGTTCGGGATCACCGTCGTGCTCGCTTCGATCGAGCATCCGCATCGCTTCTCGTGTCAGGGCGTCCACCGGCTGGACCACCGATGTGAGGTCCGCGACATCGTGCACATCGCTCTGGAGGCCGTCGAAACCGACCACGGCGAGTTCATCGGGGACGTCGACACCCAGACGCTGCGCCGTCCAACTCGTGGCGATCGCAGCGGGGTCGCTCGTGGCGAAGATCCCATCGACGCCGTGATCGATCAGATCGCGAGCCGCGTCGGCCGAGCCGAGCACGGTGTAGTCGGCGTGGATCACCAGGCTCGGATCGACCGTGAGACCCGCCTCGGCGAGCGCTCGACCGTACCCCTCGACACGCAACCGGCTCTCCGTTCGATCGGCAGGGCCTGCGATCACGCCGATGCGCCGGCACCCCACGGCGAGCAGATGCCGAACTGCGTCCGCCGACGATTCGACGTTCTCGACGTCGACGCTCGGCACGGCGAAGTCGGCGGCAGGGGCACCGATCAGCACCATCGGGAAGCCGCTCTCGTGCAGATCGCGGACGAAGCGATACCGCGCTGCGTCGGGAGCGACCACCGCACCTCGCCACGCCTTGGCGATCAACGCGTCGCCGAGGTGCTCGGCGATGTCGTCGAGGAAGTACACCATCACACCGACACCCTGCTCGGCCGCGACGGCGCACAGGTGACGGTGCACCCACGCCCAGAACGGTGGGATCGTGCGATCGAGATCGGGCAGCAGCAAGCCGATGACCGACGACGCGCCCATCGCCAGGTCGCGGGCCGCGCCGTGCGGGCGGTAGCGCAACTCCGACGCGACAGCGAGCACGCGGGCGCGAATCTCCGGCCGCACGCCGGGGCGAGCGTTGAGCGCTCGCGATGCGGCGGCGACGGACACGCCGGCGATGCGGGCGACATCGCTGAGCGAGGCGGGCGACCGGTTCGCCGTCGCCGACCGGTCGCCGCTCACGACGACGGGAGCACGTAGTTGCCGGCGGTCAGGGCCACGGGCGCGGACGCCTCGTCGAAATCAACGCCGACCGGGTCGCCGCCGTCGGCGACGACCTGCACCTGCTGCTTGAACTGACGGCGGACCATCGACACACCGCGATCGGTCGACGACAGGCGCTCGACCGAGTGGAGCGTGATCGCGCCCTGCCCCACCTGGGCCTCGTAGTCGCCCGGGTACCGCTGATGTTCCTCGTCGGACAGGTCGAACCACGAACGGTCGCCCGCGTAGACCGGCAACCCCTGGGCCGGCTGGCCGCGCTGCTTTCGCACCATCGCGAAGACACGCGTGTGGGTGTCGTCGATCGGTTGGGCCCACGACAGATTGTTGGTCGGACCGAGGACGCTGAGCGTTGGCGTCGGGATCACGCGGATCGTCGGCATCCGGACCTCGGTCACCCGGTGCAGCGTGGTCCCGTCGGGTAGCACCCGGTCCTGGGTGGCGGTCACACCCCAGTCATGGGCGTGCCAGTCGATCGACGGCCAGATCTCGAGGTTCGGATTGAACTGCGGACCGCTGATCGCGTTGTGGAGGATGAACACGTGGTACGGATCCATCGAGTTCTCGTGGGTCTGGAACCAGTTGCACGGAGCGACTGTCGGGCCACCGAACGCGAAGTGGTCGATGACCACGACCTCCTCGTCGTCGGTGAGGCCCTCGAAGATGTCGTAGCGAGGGAACACCGGCTGGCGTTCGGGTGGCCCCATGTACGTGAAGATCAGGCCGTGGTACTCGACCACGGGGTACCACGGTTGGCGGTACCGGTCGCGATTGCGGCCCCGATCGGGCTCGCACGGTTGGTCGATACACGTGCCGTCTGCGTCGAACAACCAACCGTGGTAGCAGCACCGGATCCCCTGCTCCTCCACCCGGCCGTACAGCAGGGTCGTGCCGCGGTGGCAGCAGCGCGGCGTGAGCAGCCCTGGCGTACCCGAGCGGTCGCGGTACAGGATCAGATCTTCACCGAGCAGCCGCACCTCGCGCGGGGTGTCGGTTGCATCCGCACTGCGAGCGACTGGATGCCAGTACCGCCGCAGCAACTCCCCCGCCGGCGTCCCGGCGCCGGTCTGGTACAGCTCGGGATCGGACTCGCCGACCGCCAGCCCGTACGCCCGCCCGTCGCTCATGCGAGTCGACTCACGGGTGGTAGACGCCGAAGACGTCGCGGAGGGCGTCGCTGACCTCGCCGAGGGTCGCGCCGGCGCGGAGCGACTCCTTCATCGGGTAGAGCAGGTTCTCGGTGCCACGAGCTGCGGCACGCACGTCGTCGAGCCGGGCGCGAACCGCGTCGAGATCGCGATCGGCCTTGTAGGCCGCCAGGCGCTCCTGCTGGCGCCCCTCGAGCGTCGGGTCGATCGGAAACACGGCGGGCGGCGGTTCGCTGTCGACCGTGAACTTGTTGAGACCGACGATCACCCGCTCGTCGTCGTCGATCGACTTCGTGTACTCGTAGGCCGCCTGCTCGATCTCGTCCATCTGGTAGTGCGCCTCGATCGCCGCGACCGCCCCACCGAGCTCGTCGATCCGGGCGATGTACTCCCACGCCTTGGCCTCGACCTCGTCGGTCAGCGACTCGACCAGGTACGAACCGGCGAGCGGGTCGGGCGTGTCGGCCACGCCGGTCTCGTAGCCGATGATCTGCTGGGTGCGCAGCGCGAGACGCGCGGCCTCCTCGGTGGGCAGCGACAGCGCTTCGTCGTAACCATTGGTGTGCAGTGACTGGGTGCCGCCCATCACTGCGGCGAGCGCCTGCAGGGCGACGCGCACCACGTTGTTGACCGGCTGCTGGGCGGTGAGCGTCGACCCACCGGTCTGGGTGTGGAAGCGCAGCATCGCCGAGGCCGGCTTCTTCGCGTCGAACCGCTCGGTCATGATGCGGTGCCACATCCGGCGGCTGGCGCGGAACTTCGCAACCTCTTCGAAGAAGTGGTTGTGACCGTTCCAGAAGAAGCTCAGGCGAGGGGCGAAGTCGTCGACATCGAGCCCGGCGTCGATCGCCGCCTGCACATAGGCGATTGCGTTGGCGAGCGTGAAGGCGATCTCCTGGACAGCGGTCGAGCCGGCCTCGCGAATGTGGTAGCCGGAGATCGAGATCGTGTTCCACTTGGGGATGTGCTCCGAGCAGTACTCGAAGATGTCGGTGATGATCCGCATCGACGGCCGCGGCGGATACACGTAGGTGCCACGCGCGATGTACTCCTTGAGGAGATCGTTCTGGATCGTCCCCGAGATCACCGACGGGTCGACGCCCTGCTCCTCGGCGACGAGCTCGTACATCAACAGCAGGATCGCCGCGGTCGAGTTGATCGTCATCGACGTCGTGACCTTGTCGAGCGGCAACCCCGCCAGCAGGGTGCGCATGTCGTCGAGGGTGTCGATCGCGACGCCGACCTTGCCGACCTCGCCCTCGGCGCGCGGGTGGTCGGAGTCGTAGCCCATCTGCGTCGGCAGGTCGAACGCACACGACAGGCCGGTCTGGCCGGCGTTCAGCAGGAAGTGGAACCGCTCATTGGTCGACGCTGCATCGCCGAACCCGGAGTACTGGCGCATCGTCCACAGACGGCCCCGGTACATCGACGGGTACACGCCCCTGGTGAACGGCGGTTCGCCAGGACGCCCCACCCGCTCACCGAGATCCCCGGGCAGGTCGTCGGCCGTGTAGAGGGCCTTGATCTCGATCCCGGAGTCGGTCCGTCGCTCGTCACTCATGCCGCCAACCTAATTCGAAAGCGGCGCCGTGACGGAATGGGTCAGACCAACTGCGTCACAGGCCGATCGACTTGGCGATGATGCTCTTCATGACCTCGCTGGTGCCGCCGTAGATGGAGGTGACACGGGCATCGGCGTAGGCGCGGGCGATCGGGTACTCGAGCATGTAGCCGTAGCCGCCGAACAGTTGCAGGCACTGATCGGTCGCCCGCTTCTGGAGCTCGGTGCAGTGCAGCTTCGCCTGGGCGGCGTCGGCCGCGCTGAGCGTGCCCGCGTTGAGCGAGAGGATGCACTGATCGACGTACGCCTGCGCGACGTCGACCTCGGTCTTCACCTGGGCGAGCACGAATTTGGTGTTCTGGAACGAGCCGATCGACGTCCCGAACGCCTTGCGCTCCTGCACGTACTCCACGGTCCAGTCGAGCGCCGCACGGGCTGCTGCGACGCCGTACACCGCGATCGAGAGCCGCTCCTGCGCGAGGTTGAACGAGAGGTAGGAGAACGCCTTGCCCTCGTCGCCGAGGAGGTTCGCCGCCGGCACCCGACAGTCGGTGAAGAAGAGTTCGGCGGTGTCCTGGCTGTGCATCCCGATCTTCTCGAGCTTGCGCCCGCGTTCGAACCCGGGCATCCCACGCTCGACGACCAGCAGCGACATTCCGGTGTGCCGCTGGGTGGGGTCGGTCTTGGCCACGACGATCACCACGTCGCTGTTGATCCCGCTCGTGATGAACGTCTTGGAACCGTTGATGACGTACTCGTCACCGTCGCGAACGGCCGTGGTGGCGATGCCGGCGAGGTCGGAGCCGGTACCAGGCTCGGTCATGGCAATGGCGGTGATCAACTCGCCGGACGCGATGCCCGGCAGCCATCGCTGCGCCTGCTCCTCGTTGCAGTACTCGACGAAGTACGGGCTGCAGATGTCGTTGTGGAGCGTGATGCCGAGACCGGAACCGCCGATCCCGGCGCGTGCGAACTCCTCGGAGATCACGACGTTGAACCGGAAGTCGTCCGAGCCGCCACCGCCGTACTGCTCGGGAATCGACAGGCCGACGAAGCCGTACTGACCCGCCGATGTGAAGATCTCCCGCGGCGTCAACGCGTCGCGCTCCCAGTCGAGGTAGTGCGGCGACATCTCCTTCGCCACCCACGATGCGAACGACTCGCGGAAGGCCTCGTGTTCTTCGCTGAACAGTGCGCGCATGCCCGAACGCTACATCGCGGGCTCCTCGTACGTCCGGTGTCAGACCTGCGCTCGACGACGCCCGAGCAGCGCGCAGCCGCACACCAGCGCGATGAAGCCCGTCGCAGCGACGCGCAGGACGGCGACGGCCCTCGCAACCGGGTCGGCGACGACCCAGGCGACACCCACCACGACGCCGCCGGCCAGAGCACCCGCCACGACCATCGTGGAGCGGCTCGACACCGGATACGGCTCGACCTCCGCTGCGGCATCGGCGAGCCACCGCTCACGCCCGTACCGCGCGAGCAGCCACACGCACAGGGCAGAGCCGACGACGTGGCCGGTGTACTGCGCGATCCGGACCGCTGTCCACTGCCTGCCGAGCGCCTCGCTGAAGACGAACGAGCCGTACCAGCCGACGTGCTGGGCCACGAACCCCCAACCGTGCGTGAAGTGGTCGATCAGGACGTGCGACAACGCGCCGACGAGCGCGCTGATGCCGGCCCAGCCCCACACGAACCGGTGCGCGGCCATCGCGCGGAAGTCGTGCAGTCGGAACGGGCCCGCCCCGGGCAGGTGATCCCAGAGCACCGGCGACACCACCCGGGCGATCAGCCACGACACCAGGAGTGCCACGGGTACGCAGAACAGGACGACCGCCGGGAACCCGTGGGCCCACACGCTGAAGCGCGACCCGGCGAGGACGTACGCCATGTCCGGCGCCATCGAGCCGACGACGATCGCAAGGCCGTCCACGCGACCCGGCCACCGCCGAGCGATCGGGAGCACCGGCGCCTGATGCGCGAGGAACGTCAGCGGCACCGCGGCACGTTACGCGCTCCGTTCACCGGAGTTCGGGCGACCCGGTCAGAAGAACAGGAGGCGGATGACGGTGGCGAGGACGAGGAAGAAGACGAAGACGGCGATGCCCACCAGCGGGCCGTACGTGCGATAGAGCCAGTGGGTGAACGACCACTCCTGCTGGTGGTTCGGGTCGTGGCGGCGCTTCATCCAACCGGTCATCGCCATCACCGGACATCCGAGGGTGGCGACCTGGAAGATCACGACGATCGACACCACCCAGATGTACGTTTCACCCTGCCAGATCGTGGCACCGAACAGCACCATCCCGATCACGAGCGGCATGTGGACGAGGTCGAGGATCATCCCGGCGTACCACCAGCCGATGCTCCCTCGCTTGCGGGGTGTCGCCTGCGTACGCGGCTCGACGGTCTCCACGACGCCGAGCGTACGAGCACGCGCCGCGATGGCACTACCGAGGCCGGGACGGGCCTCGCGAACGGAGCAACGCTCCCGGTTTCGTCGGATGGCGTTCGGGTGCTCTCGAGCACCGACTTCATCGATATCGATGGCGACCGGCGACGGCACGGGGCCACCGAGCGGACGCACCCGAGCGGCGGCACCGTCGTCAACGCACCACGACCAAACCGCGGTGGCCCGGAAACGACGAGGCCCCGCCGGAGCGGGGCCTCAGATCCCCTGTCGAGGGGCTTCGTGGTGGGCGATACGGGGCTCGAACCCATGACCTCTACGGTGTGAACGTAGCGCTCTAGCCGACTGAGCTAATCGCCCTTGCGAGGACGGCAGGTTAGCAGCGACCGTTGCGAATCGCTCTGCCAGGTCAGGCGTCGCCGGCCAGCGCTGAACCCGTCGTCGTCCCTCCGCCGTACGGGATCGCCACGCACACGTACCGCCCGTCGAACGAGTCCCACGACCGCTCATCGGCGGCGACCGGCAGGATCCCGAACCGCTCGACCAGTGCCGGCCGGTCGGCCAACGCAGCGGCGCAGCGGGCGTCGACGAGCGCGAACAGCGCGTCGTCGACGGGTCGCTCGGTCACTCCGTCAGGGTCGAGCTCGCCCGCCGCCACGACCTCGGCCTCGTGCGGTTCGTCGCACCCGATCGTGGTGACCGTTCCGATCTCCGTGTCGTCCACACCCAGATCGACGTCGAAACACTCCCCGACATCCAGTTCGAGGACGAGCGACTCGTCGGAGGTGGTCGCGAACAGGATCACACCCACGGCGACACCGATCGCGGCCAGCAGCCCGAGCGTGAGCAGCGCGTACCTCACGGACGGAGCGTGCCCGTCATTGCGTCGCCTCGATGCACACCACGACCATGCCGAGCCGGCCGCGATGCTGGCTCATGCCGACCGGACAGGTGCCGTCGAGCGGCACCATCGAATCGACGACGACATCACTGCCGGTGCCGGTGCACGCGATCTCGCGAGCGTCGCCGTTGGGTTCGAACGCGATGCACGAACCGATCTCGAGGATGCCGTCTGGTGGCTTCACGCTGGGCGCCTCGTCGAAGAACGACGACACCAGAACCAAGGTCGATCCGATCACGGCGACGACCCCCATCAGCTTCCATGGCACGCGCGCCGGACCGGACGGTGAGAGCGGGGTGTGGCGCGGCGGCGGTGCCGGCTCTCGATCGACGTCGCGTTCGGGCGGGCGTGCGGAGCCGGACGGCCCGAGTGTGGGGCCTGCGTCCAACGAACGGTCGTACACGACCCGACGTCCCGGGTCGGACAGCACGCGGTACGCCTCGTTCACGGCCGCCATGGTCCGGCCGTTCCGCTGTGCGTCGGCCGACTCTCCTCCACCGGTGGCAACGCGATCAGGGTGCAGCACGCGAGCGAGCTCGCGGTACGCCACGCGGATCTCGGCGGTCGTGGCGCGAGGCGGGACGCCGAGCACGTCGTAGTGGGATGGGGAGGGGGCTCCGATGACCGTGGAGGCTATGCGCACGATGACGCTCGCCGCCCGTCCTGGTCACCATTCGAGCGCAGGAGCGCCGCGGTCACACGCAGCTGACCCGGGACGCGGTCGTGGCCGGAGGACACAGCCAGTCAGCGCATCCTCCGGCCACGGTGCGTTCCATGGCATTCCCGCAAGGCGACGGGACCACAACCGCGCCTCACTGCCATGTTCGGCAGAGCGCAGTCTAGTGGAACGCCGGCTCGCAGCGGGGCAGGTCTGACAGTGATCTAGAAGGATTCTTCACAATCGCCGGCGGTCAGCTGTCGAGGTTCGCCATGACGTGCTTGATCCGGGTGTAGTCGTCGAGGGCGTACGCCGACAGGTCCTTGCCGTAGCCCGACTTCTTGTACCCGCCGTGCGGCATCTCGGCGACGAGCGGGATGTGCGTGTTGATCCAGACGCAGCCGAAGTCGAGGCGCTTGGCCATCCGCATCGCCCGGCCGAAGTCCTTGGTCCACACGCTCGATGCAAGGCCGTAGTCGACGCCGTTGGCCCAGCGCAGCGCCTCATCCTCGTCACTGAACTGCTGGACCGTGATGACGGGGCCGAAGATCTCGCGCTGGATCATTTCGTCGTCCTGGCGCAGGTCTGCCACGACGGTCGGCTCGAGGAAGTAGCCGGCGTCGCCGATCCGATGACCGCCGGCGGTCACCCGGGCGTGGTCGGGCGCTCGGTCGAGGAAGCCGGTGACGTGCGCCAACTGGTTGGCGTTGTTGACCGGGCCGAACAGGACGTCTTCGGCGTCGGGGCCGCCCACGCCGGTGCCCTTGGCCTGTTCGGTCAGCGCGGCCACGAAGTCGTGGTAGACCCCGGGGCCGGCGATGACCCTGGTGGCGGCGGTGCAGTCCTGCCCGGCGTTGAAGTAGCCGGCGATCGCGATCGCCTCGGCCGCGGCTGCGACGTCGGCGTCGTCGAAGACGACGACAGGGGCCTTGCCTCCCAGTTCGAGGTGGACCCGCTTCAAGGTCTTCGACGCCGCCTCGGCAACCTGCATCCCGGCCCGCACCGACCCGGTGACCGACACCATCGCCGGCGTCTCGTGGTCGACCATCGCCCGGCCGGTGTCGCGATCGCCGCAGATGACGTTGAGCACGCCGGGCGGCAGGAACTCGGCGGCGATCTCTGCGAGCAGGCCTGTGGTCGCCGGGGTGGTGTCGCTCGGCTTGAGCACGACCGTGTTGCCTGCCGCGATCGCCGGGGCGAACTTCCAGACGGCCATCATCATCGGGTAGTTCCACGGTGCGACCTGGGCACACACGCCCACCGGCTCGCGTCGGATGATCGACGTCATGTTGGCCATGTACTCGCCGGCTGCCTTGCCCTCGAGGTTGCGGGCCGCTCCGGCGAAGAACCGGATCTGGTCGACCATCGGGCCGATCTCCTCGCCGCGATGGACGGCGAACGGCTTGCCGGTGTTCTCACACTCGAGGTGCATGATCTCGTCGGCGCGCGACTCGATCGCGTCGGCGAGGCGGATCAGCGCGAGTGAACGCTCGGAGGGGGTGGCGTTGCCCCATCCCTCGAACGCGGCCGAGGCCGCTTGCATGGCCGCATCGACGTCGGCCGCACCCGATAGCGCCGCCTCGGCGTACTGCTCACCGGTCGCCGGATTGACGACCGGTGACGTGCGGCCGTCCGCAGCATCGACCCACTCACCGTTGACGAAGTTCTTGAAGGCCTTCATGGCGCCAGGTGTAGCAGATCCGAACCAGCCTCCGCACCGCCGACGTGCATCCGGAGCCAGACCTCAGCTGCTGGCACCGTCGGTCGGCCCCAGGACGGTCCTGATGGGCCGACCCGTTCGCGCATGGACGCGTCCATCAGACGGCTCGACGATCGGAGGCGCCGATGCGACTGGCACAGCTGCAGTACCTCGAGGGAACGGGCTGGGACGCGCCCTTTCCCGGTGACCTCGATGGCGCAGCGACCCTCGTGCTGGCGTTCGGGCAGCGGCACACCGTCGACGACGGCGTCCTCGGTGAGCTCAGGGCGGCGTTCCCTGTCTCGGTGATCATCGGCTGCTCGAGTGCTGGCGAGGTTGCCCACGGGCAGATCGTCGACCAGCCGTTGAGCGTCGTGGTCGCAGCCTTCGAGCGATCGGCACTGAGGTGCACGTCGACGCTGATCGACGGCGTCGACGACTCCTACGGAGCCGGGGCCCGACTCGCTGCCGCGCTGCCCTCCCCGGGCCTGCGGGCGGTCCTGATCTACGCGAGCGGTGTCGGTGTGAACGGCGCCGCACTCGTCAACGGCTTGGCGGAACACCTGCCGCCGGGAACCCCGGTCAGCGGCGGTCTCGCCGGGGATGGCGACCGCTTCGACCGGACCTGGGTCCTCGCCGACGGTTTGGCGATGGAACTCGGGGTGACTGCGGTCGGCTTGTACGGCGAGGGTCTCGAGATCGGCCACGGCTGCGACGGCGGATGGCAGGACTTCGGCCCCGAGCGCACCGTGACTCGCGCCGACGCCAACGTGCTGCACGAGCTCGACGGCAAGCCTGCGCTGGCGCTCTACAAGGACTATCTCGGCGAGCTCGCCGACCAGCTGCCCGGTAGCGCGCTCCTGTTCCCACTCTCCATCCGTACCGTGCCGGATGGGCGCGCCGTCGTGCGCACGATCCTCGGCATCGACGAGGCCGACCAGTCGATGACTTTCGCGGGCGAGATCCCGATGGGCGCCACCGCGCGCCTGATGCGCACGAACATCGATCGACTCGCGATGAGCGCAGAGAGCGCAGCGCGACAGGCGCTCGGCACGATCGGCGACCGCGCCCGTTCGACGGGCCACCCGGTGCTCGCGATCTCCGTGAGCTGCGTCGGGCGCCGGCTCGTGATGGGCGAACGCACCGATGAGGAGGTCGAGGCGGTCACGCAGGGACTGCCCCCGGGATCGGTCCTCGCTGGCTTCTACTCGTACGGCGAGATCTCACCTCAGGTCGGTTGTGCCGGTGGCGAGCTCCACAATCAGACGATGACCGTCACGGTCATCTCGGAGAACTGAGACCGCCGGTGCACCCCCTGCTCGAACGACAGCTCCGAAAGGTCGGGCTCGACGGGGGCACCGGTGCGAGCTCGACGCAGCTCGCTGCTCTGATCGACGCGGTGTCGCGCTCGTATCGCGACGTCGACCAGGAGCGATACCTCCTCGAGCGCTCTCAGGATCTCGCCAGCCGGGAGATGGTCGAGCTGAACTCGGCACTCCGGCTGTCGGAGGCGCGTATGGCCAGCCTGCTGTCGCTCTCGTCCGACTGGGTGTGGGAGCAGGACCTGCGCGGACGCTTCACCTTCGTCTCCGACGAGCTGCTCCTGCGGACCGGTATCCAGCCCGAACGACTCCTCGGGCGGTCGTTCGCCACCGACGGTCCGCTGCGCATGGAGGCAGCCGACCTCGCCGCGGTCGCCGAAGCGGTCAACGAACGGACGTCGTTCCATCACGTCACCGTGGAGGTGCAGGGCGACAACGACAGCCGCTACATGCGCATCAGCGGAGCACCTGCGTTCGAGGGCGGCACCTGCGTCGGCTATCGCGGTGTCGGCAGCGACGTCACCGAGCGGGTGCATGCGGAGCGCACGATCCTCGAACTGGCCCGGTACGACACGCTGACCGGACTCCCCAACCGCGCGATGTTCCTCGACGAGATGACCCGCGCCCTCGCCGGTGCCCGGCGGACCGACCGCGAGGTGGCGCTGCTGTTCATCGATCTCGATCGCTTCAAACACGTCAACGACACAGTGGGTCACGCTGCGGGGGATGCCGTCCTCGCTGCGATCGCCACTCGCTTCCGATCGCTCGTCGGCGACACCGGCGTCCTCGCTCGCCTCGGCGGCGACGAGTTCGTGGTGATCATCGATGTCGCCGGTGACACGCGCCGGCTCGATTCGCTCGCGCAGCAGATCATCGACGCCGCCTCGGAGCCGGTCCAGTTCGAGACGCACCGGCTCGCCGTGTCGGCGAGCGTCGGGCTGGCGGTGTATCCGCACGACGGCGCCGACGCACACGCGTTGCTGCGCTCTGCCGACACGGCGATGTACCACGCGAAGGCCCAAGGGCGGGAGACGTTCGCGTTCTTCACCGGCGAGCTGGCGGAGCGCTCGTCGCGTCAGTTCGAGATCGAGGAGGACCTCCGCATCGCAGTGCGCGATCAGCACTGGGTGCTGCTCTGGCAACCACAGGTCGACGCCGAGAGCGGGCGCTGGGCGAGCGTCGAGGGCCTCATCCGATGGCAGCACCCTCACCTCGGCCTCGTGCCGCCGTCGGACTTCATCGACATCGCGGAGGAAGCTGGACTGACGGTCCCGATGGGCCGATGGGTGATCGGCGAGGCGTGCCGCCAGTACGCCCACTGGCGTGACGATGGGATCGTGCTCGACCACTGTGCGGTCAACATCTCGCTCCGTCAACTGGAGTCGGATTCGATCGTCGACGACATCGCAGCGGCGCTCGACGCGTACGGGATGGCTCCGCGGCAGCTTGCGCTCGAGGTCACCGAGGCGCTCGTCCTGCGCGACCCAGCCCGGGCATTGGCCGTGCTCGACAGGTTGCATCAACTCGGTGTCCGACTCGTGGTCGACGACTTCGGCACCGGCTATTCGTCGCTCGGCCAGCTCAAGCGGATCCCGGCCCAGACGCTCAAGCTCGACCGCATCTTCGTGAGCGGCCTTCCCGACTCGGCCGACGACCTCGCCATCGCCCGAGCCGTCGTGGCCATGGGGCAGAGCCTGGGCATGTGCGTCGTCGCCGAGGGCGTGGAGAACGAACTGCAGCGGCGATGCCTCGAACGGCTCGGTGTCGACCACTTCCAGGGGTACCTGTTCGCGCGACCGATGCCGGGCGATCAGCTGACCGAGCGCATCCGCAACCTCTCGCGCTCACCCGAGTTCACGTGCGACTCCCCGATCGGGTGACCGTGTCGGTCGAGCCGAGCTCACGCGTCAGTCGGTGACGACCCGCAGGAGGAGCTTCGTCTCGGTCCGAGCGACGCCGGCGTCGGCGCGGAGCCACCGCACGAACGCGTCGAGCCCGTCGGCGCCCTCGCACTCGACGATGATCGAGTAGTCCGCGGTGCCGGTCACGTAGGCCGCGAACGCGACCTCGTCGCGCTGCGTCAGTCGCGCCTCGAACGCCTCGACCTGATCCCCGGCGCCGAGGCTCACGTCGACGACAGCCCGAACGGTGCGGCCGAGCGACTCGGGGTCGATCCGCACCGTGTACCCCTCGATCACGCCGTCGCGTTCCATCCGTCGAACGCGGTCGGCCGCGGACGTCGGCGACAGATGAACAGCTTCACCGAGCTCGCGCCAACTGATTCGGGCGTCACGACGCAGTTCACCCAGAATTCGTCGGTCGAGAGCGTCGAGTACGCCCGAATGCTGTGCCATGGAGTCAGTCTGCCAGTCATCTTCCCTCGCACCCTCGGCCGCCCGCCGTCCACCATGGCGCCATGCACGCACCCGTCATCACGACCGTCGGAGTCCCCAAGGAGATCAAGACCCTCGAGTACCGAGTTGCGATGACGCCCGACGGCGTCCGCGAGCTCGAACGCCACGGCGTCAGCGTGTTCGTCGAGACCGGGGCCGGGGAGGGCGCGTCGATCACCGACGACGACTATCGCGCGGCGGGAGCCGACATCGTGCCGACGCCAGCCGACGCGTGGTCGCAGCAGATGGTCGTCAAGGTCAAGGAACCCAAGGAGGAGGAGTTCGGCTTCCTGCGACCCGACCTCACCCTCTTCACCTACCTCCACCTCGCTGCGTACCCGGCGGTGGCGCGAGCGCTGCTCGACGCCGGCACGACCGGCATCGCGTACGAGACGGTGCAGCTCGAGACGGGCGCGCTGCCGCTGCTCGCGCCCATGAGCGAGGTCGCCGGCCGCCTCGCCCCACAGATGGGCGCGCACTACCTGGAGCGCCACAACGGAGGCCGCGGCGTCCTGATGGGTGGCGCACCCGGCGTCCGCCCGGCCAAGGTGGTCGTGCTCGGTGCCGGCAACGTCGGCTGGAACGCGGCGTGGATCGCGGCCGGCATGGAGGCCGAGGTCGTGCTCATCGACAAGAACCTCGATCGGCTCCGCTGGGTCGACCAGATCCACCGTGGCCGGATCATGACGCTCGCGTCGAACCGGGGAGCGATCGAGCGGTCGGTGCTCGAGGCCGACCTCGTGATCGGAGCGGTGCTGGTCGCGGGTGGGCGGGCGCCGGTGGTGGTCGACGAGGCGATGGTGCGCTCGATGAAGCCCCGCGCCGTCATCGTCGACGTCGCCGTCGACCAGGGCGGCTGCATCGAGACCATCCGTGAGACCTCGCACGACGAGCCCGTGTACGAGTTGCACGGCGTTCTGCACTACGCCGTCGGCAACATGCCTGGCGCCGTGCCGCACACGTCGACGTACGCGCTCACCAACGCGACGCTGCCGTTCATCCTCGACGTCGCCATCGAGGGAGCGGCGGGCGCAGCGCGCAACGACCCGGCTCTCGCGTTCGGTGTCAACACCGTCGCGGGCCGGGTCACCAACGGGCCCGTGGCCGAGTTCCTCGGGGTCGAGGCCCTCGACCCGGTCGTCGCGTTCAGCTGATCACGCTGCGCCTGCTGTCGCGACGACCGGGCGACTGGTGGCTCAGAGGCCGATCACACCGCCGTCGGCCCGGCGGATCACGACCGTGGCAGGCCGTGGGCGGCCGCCGTACGGCCAGGTGCTGACCGTCGTCGGGTTGGCGACCGTCGGGGCGCCGAACTGGGTGTTCCAGAACGACGTCGACTCGCCGGGGTGCTGGATGTTGATGAACAGCGCCCGCATGTCCGGCGAGGCGATGACGCCCGTGATCTCGCAACCTCGCGGTCCGGTCACGAACCGCTTGATCTCGCCCGTGTCTGGGTCGGCCACCAGCATCTGGTTGTTCCCGATGTTGTTGTAGCCCCGGTCGGCGCGGTTCTGCGACGAGTTCGAGATGTCGGTCTGGATCCACACTCGGCGGAGGGAATCGACCCAGATGCCGTCGGGCGACCCGAAGATGGGCTGGTCGGTCGGCACCGCCGGGTCGTACGCCGGATCGCCGGCGAGCACGAACACGTCCCACTTGAACGTCAACTGGGTGTTGTCGCGACGGTGCTCCTTGAGGCGAATCACGTGGCCGTACGGGTTCGGGTCGCGGTCGCTGTTGACCGGTGCGTCGTTCCCGGTGCCGTTGGTCAGGGTGAGGTAGACGTCCTTGGTCTTCTCGTCGACCGCCACCCACTCGGGCCGATGCAGCCGGGTCGCCCCCACCGCATCGGCAGCCTGACGGGTGCGGAGCAGCACGTCGGCCTGGTCGACCCAACCGTTCTCGACGGTGAGCGGGCCCACGCCGTGGACGAGCGGCAGCCACGAGCCACCATCGACCCCGTCGAACGCCGCGACGTACAGGATGCCGTGGTCGAGCGGGCTCTCACCGCGGGCCAGATGGCGCCGCCACGCCCGTTCGCCGACGAACTTGTAGAAGTAGTCCCCGTTCTCGTCGTCGCCGGTGTACACGACCGCACGCCCACGGGCCTCGGTCACCGTGGCGCCCTCGTGCTTGATGCGGCCGAGCGCCGTGCGCTTGACCGGCGTCGACGATGGGCGCTGCGGGTCGATCTCGACCACCCAGCCGTAGTGGTTGAGCTCGTTGCGATTCACGGAGACGTCGAATCGCGGTGAGGCGATGTGCCAGTTGTACCCGAAACCAATGGCGCTGACGCCGTAACGTGCCTCGGCCGGCGTCGCAGCCCACGCCGGATCGGCGGTGCCGAAGTACCCGTTCCAGTTCTCTTCACACGCGAGATACGTACCCCACGGGGTGTACCCCATGGCGCAGTTGTTGAGGGTGCCGATCGGCGACGGAGTCACCGGCGACTGCATCATCGGATGGTCGGCGCCGACCGGCCCGGAGAACGCCATCGGCGTGGTGCCGGTGACACGACGGTTGCGGCGAGCACCGCGCTTGTACGACCACGCGCCGTCCTTGCCGCGGCGGATCTCGACGACGGTCACACCGTGCGCAGCGAGCGCCTTGGCGACCTTCTCGGCGCCGGCCTCATCGGGAGTGATCGCGCTGCCGGCCGCCGTGTAGATCTGGTTGGCGTCGGTGTACTCGTGGTTGAGCACCAGCAGGCCACGACGCGAGTGGCGGCCGCCGTCGGGGAAGTAGTGCATGCCGTCGTGGTTGAAACCGACCTGCAGCTCCTGGTCGGCCGCCGTGTTCGAGGCGTCCTCGGCGAACTCGGGGCTGTGGTTGAACAGGGGCGTACCCCACGGGATGATCACGTCCCACACGTAGCCGGGCGGAACGACGATCGTGTCATCGGTGCTGGGCGGCACCTCCTCGAAGCGCAGCTTGGAGCGCTTACGGCCACCCGTCGCCGGCGCAGCCGACGCACCGGAGGCTGCGGCGGTACCCGACGCAAGCTGCGGGGCCAGCACGCCGGCCAGCGACGCTGCGGCTGCACCCTGGAGCAGGCGGCGGCGACCCAGCCGGACCTCGATCAAGTCGGACAGGGACGGGTTGCCGGAGTTGTTGGATCCGTCGGGATGCTCGTCGAACACGTGATGACGCCTTTCGTGTGTTTCGTGGAAGTGGACACCCGAGCTGGGGCCCGGCCGCCACGACCGACGGTAAACACCGGACCTGTCGCCACGTTGACGTGGAGATGAACGTGAGGGGTCGGGCCGACCAACATGTCCGTCGCGCGGGCCGCCGTCCGCGACACTGTGGACGTGCTCGTCGATTGCGCGGTCTACGAAGATGGCCGGCGATGGCCCGGCGATGGCCCCGACGCGCTGAGCGAACTCGGGGCGCACCCCGACGCATTCGTCTGGGTGGGCCTGCGGATGCCCGACGCCGTCGAGCTCCGCGACTGGTGCGCGCTGCTCGGGCTCGACGATGTCGACGTCGACGACGTCCTCGCACCACACACCCGGCCCGTCCTGAGCGTCGAGGGGTCTGCCGTGATGCTGATGGCACGGACTGCCCGCTACCTCGACGACCAGGAGCGGGCGTCGCTCGGCGAGATGACCCTCTTGCTCAACGAGCGAGCGATCGTGTCGGTCCGACACGGACAAGCGACGCCCCTCTCCGAATTACGTGCCGAGCTGGAGGCCGACCCCGATCGTCTCCGCCACGGCGCGACCGGTGTCCTGGCTGCCATCGTCGGGCGGATCGTCGACGACTACCGCCCGGCGCTCGACGGTTTCGAGAAGGACGTGCTCGAGGTCGAGCGCGAGGTGTTCGCGATCACGCGCATCCAACCCGTGCGACGCCTGTACGGGCTCAAACGCGAGCTACGTGTCCTGCTGCACGCCGTCGAGTCGCTGGAGGAGCCGCTCGGCCGGCTGATCCGCAAGGTCACCGCGAGCGCCGATCACTCCGTCATCGAGGACCTGAACGAGGCAGCCGATCAGTTGGCACGCACCGTCAGCCGCGCCCGTTCCCTGTCGGGGCTGCTCGACGCGGCGCTCACCGCCAGCCTCGCCCAGACGAGCATCCAGCAGAACGCCGACATGCGCAAGATCAGCGCGTGGGTGGCGATGGCCGCAGTGCCGACCCTCATCGCGGGGATCTACGGCATGAACTTCACGCACATGCCCGAGCTCGACTTCGCCCTCGGCTATCCGCTGGTTCTGGGCGGCATGGGCATCGTCATGCTGTCCATGTACCGAGCGTTCAAACGCAACGAATGGCTGTGAGGCTCGGCTGGGAGCCCGGCTCGGTTGCGAGCGGACCGGAGGGTGACGGTCCGGACCGGTCGATGCTCGGGGTCGCGACGGCTACGGTTCGCATGATGCGCCGCCTGCTCGTCCCGGCCCTCGCCGCCACCGCGGCCTTCGCCGTGCCCGTCCTGATTCCCACGTCGCCCGTTGTGGCGTCACCGGCAACACCATCGGAGCGGGTGTGCTTCGACGTCAGCGGTGCGCCGGGCAGCGTGGCGATCGTCAACCTCACACCGATCGGCGCGACGGCGTCCGGGAGCGGCCAGCTCGTCTCGTCCGACGTGTCCGTACCCCCCGAGGCGTCGAATGTGAACTTCGGCCCGGGCACCGTCGACCCCAACGTCGCGCTGGCCGCCGTCGGCGCCGACGGGCGCGTGTGCTTCGTCAACAGTGTCCACGGCAACGTGCACATCATCGCCGACGACCTCGGGGCGCTGTCCGCCGCGGCGTTCGGTCCCACGTCCACCGGGGCCCCGTTGCGGCGGGTCGACACCCGCACCGGCCTCGGCGGGGGCATCATCGCCGCAAGCGAGCGACGCTGCTTCGACGTCGGTGGCGTCGCCGGCGACGTCGCCCTCGTCAACCTCACTCCGGTGGGCGCCAACCGCGCCGGTTTCGGCGTGCTCGTCCCCGACGACGCATCGATCCAGACCCCCACCGCGTCCAACGTCAACTTCGGGCCTGGCACCGTCGACCCGAACGTCGCGCTCGCAACCGTCGGTGCCAGCGGCAAGGTGTGTTTCGTCAACAGCGTGCACGGTCCGGTGCACCTCGTTGCCGACGAGCTCGGGACGGTCCGGAGGGCGGCGGCCAAGCCTGCCGCACCAGGAGGTGTCCCCATCCGCTTGGTCGACACCCGGCGCGGGATCGGAGGCGGCATGGTGGTCCCGTCCGGTCGCCTGTGCTTCACGGTCGCGGGCGCACCCGGCGATCTCGCATTCGTCAATCTCACGCCGGTCGACGCCACGCGTGCAGGCTTCGGACAGCTGGTGTCGTCGGGCCTGACCGGTCCGGCGGCGACGTCGAACGTCAACTTCGACACCCGCACCTTCGACCCCAACGTGGCCGCTGCAGTGATCGGGACCGACGGCCAGGTGTGCTTCGTCAACAGCGTGCACGCTGCAGTGCACCTGGTGGCCGATCACCTCATCAGCGTCGCGGGCAGCGCGTACACCGCGCCCGGCCCGACCGGCAGCCCAGTGCGGGCGATCGACACCCGGCCGAGCGGGAGCGTCGTGTACTCGAACACGTCCGTGCTGCCCACAGCGATCGACTGCCTCACGTCCGAGGCCTGCGTCGCCTCCGTCGGGAACGCCCCGGTCCAGTCGCTCACGATCAACGCGGCCGGCGCAGCGACACTCGGTCCGGTACCAGCCGCGACCACGCCAGCCACCCCGCCGACGCGGTCGACGGCTGTCGAGTGTGCGCTGCTCGACAAGTGCTTCGCGATCGGTACATCCAACGAGCCGATCAACGGCCGCCGCCAGGCAACGCTCCACGTCACGACCAATCGCGGCGCGGCCTGGACCGCTGCCACGTTGCCCCGCGCCATCGACGCACTCAACGACTTCACCTGCGCTTCGTCGCTCCGTTGCCTCGCTGTCGGCTACGTCGACAACGCCGGCTCGCTCGAGGGCGTGGTCCTGGTCACCGGCAACGGCGGCACCTCGTGGAGCGAGCTGACCGTCCCGAGCACCGTCGATCAGATCGAGGCGGTTGACTGCCCCTCGGCGACGCTCTGCCTCATGATCGGCAAGGACGGCAACGCACCCGCCGGTTCCGAACCATCCCGGATCCTGCGATCCACCAATGCCGGGGCCACCTGGGGCACGGTCGCTCTCCCGACGGGTTTCCCGACCGAGATCAACTGCCCCACGGAGACGACGTGCCTCGCGTTCACCGGGGGTCTGTCGGCCGCACGCCACCTCAGCACCGACGGCGGTGTGTCGTGGACCTCGCAGCCGATGGTGGGTCCGCGGGTCGACCACGTCGAGTGCCCGGCGATCGATCGGTGCGTCGCGACCCCCGGCTCACCGGACTCCCCGCGCCCGGGGACGACCGGCGTGCTCGTGTCGACCGACCTGTTCGCCACCTGGACCACGCGCTTCGTGCCGAGCGGCGCCACCGGCACCGGATCCCGCTCCGTCGACGTGTCGTGTTCGTCGACGGCTGCGTGCTCCGTGACCGGCTGGTACGACGGCGGCGCAGCCGGCGGCTTCGTCAGCAGGTTCTCACTCGACTGACCGCGACGTTGCCGAGCGGGGAACGCAACGGTTGACACCCGAGCGAGCCAAGGCGCTCCAGCGATAGCCTGTGTCCATCATGCGGACGACCTTCGACGAACTCATCGCGCTCGACCGGCCGCTGCTGGCCGACGGGGCGACCGGCACGAACTTCTTCGAGATGGGCCTCGGCCCGGGTGAGCCGCCCGAGCTCTGGAACCTCGAACAGCCGCAGAAGGTGACCGCGCTCCACCAGGCGTTCGTCGACGCCGGCGCCGACATCATCCTCACCAACACGTTCGGCTGCAATCGGTACCGGTTGGCGTTGCACGGCAATGGCGACCGCACCTACGAGATCGCACGGCGGGCCGCCGAGCTCGCCGGCGACGTCGCCGCCCGCGCCGACCACCCCGTCCTGGTCGCCGGGTCGGTCGGTCCCACCGGCGAGCTGATCCAACCGCTCGGGACGATGAGCGAGGACGACGCCTTCGATGCGTTCCGCGAGGAGGCCGAAGGCCTCCGCGACGGCGGCGCCGACGTAGCCTGGATCGAGACGAAGTCGGCCGCCGAGGAGATGCGTGCGGCCGCCCGTGCGGCGATCGCCGTCGGCCTGCCCTACTCGGTCACAGGCTCGTTCGACACTGCCGGCCGCACGATGATGGGCCTCGCACCGGCCGACCTCGCAGGCGTGTTCGCCGACCTGCCGGTGCAGCCCGTCGCGATCGGGGCGAACTGCGGCGTCGGCGCCTCCGACCTGCTCGTCGCCGTGCAGGAGATCCAGCACCCCACGGCACGCATCATCGCCAAGAGCAACTGCGGCATCCCACAGTTCCAGGGAACCGAGATCGTCTACTCGGGCGATCCGTTGCTGATGGCCCAGTACGCGACGCTCGCAGTCGACTCGGGCGCGAGCATCATCGGCGGCTGCTGCGGCACGTCGCCGGAGCACCTCGCCGAGATGAAGCGAGCGCTCGACGCTCACCAGCGGGGTACGGCGCCCTCGATCGAGACGATCGTCGAGACGATCGGCCCACTCACCAACACCCCCGCACAGGCGTTGCCCACACCACGTGAGCGGCGCCCCCGCCGCACTCGCTGACCTGATCGGTCGTAGCGGGTCAGTCGTCTCGGGTGGGGCGGGCACGGGCTCGCTTGACCTCGCTGCGTCGCTGCTTGCCCTCGACCCGGCGTCGCTTCGACGCCTTCGTGGGTTTGGTCGGCCGGCGGGGTGGCTCGACGTGGAGTGCGGCCTGGAGCTTGTCGACGAGCCGCCGTTCGGCGAGCGAGCGATTCCGCAACTGACTCCGTTCGTCATCCGCGACGATCCGGATCTCGCTCCCCAACCGCTCGATGACTCGAGCGCGCTGCCCCGGTCCGAATGCCGACGATGCGGCGATGTCGAAACGCAACTCGACTCGTGTGTTCGATCGATTGGCGTGCTGGCCGCCCGGCCCGCCGGACGCGCTGAACGACACCTCGAGCTCGCGGCGGGGCACCCGCACCGATCTCGTCACCACGAGGGCATCGTCCGGCGTCGCGTCTGCGTTCACGGCTCCAGCCTGCCAGCTGGGCTCTGCCAAGCTGCTGCGATGACGGATTTCAAGCTCGGCTATTCCACCGGCTACTGGTCGTCGGGACCGCCCGCCGGCGCGCTCGAGGGCATCAAGGAGGCCGACCGGCTCGGCTTCGACTCGGTGTGGGCGGCCGAGGCGTACGGCTCCGACGCGTTGACGCCGCTCGCGTGGTGGGGCGCGCAGACCGAGCGGGTCAAGCTCGGCACGTCGATCGTCCAGATGTCGGCGCGCACGCCCGCGGCGACGGCGATGTCGGCGATCACGCTCGATCACCTGAGCGGCGGCCGGTTCATCCTCGGGCTCGGTGCCTCGGGCCCCCAGGTGGTCGAGGGGTGGTACGGCCGCCCGTACCCGCGACCACTCGAGCGCACCCGCGAGTACGTGCAGATCGTGCGCGACATCGTCCGGCGGGAGGGACCCGTCGAGTTCCACGGCAAGCATTACGACATGCCGTACACCGGCACGGACGGCATGGGGATCGGCAAGCCGCTCAAGTCGACGGTGCATCCACTCCGCAACGAGATCCCGATCTACCTCGGCGCCGAGGGCCCGAAGAACGTCGCTCTCGCGGCCGAGATCTGCGACGGATGGCTGCCGCTGTTCTTCTCCCCCAAGGAGGACGCCTGGTATCGCGCCCGCCTCGCGGAGGGGTTCGCCGCGAGCGGCGACCCGGCGAAAGCCGACCGTTTCGAGGTGGCGTCGATGCTGACCGTCATCCCTGGCGACGACGTCGAGCAGTGCGCCGACCTGATGCGCCCGTTCGTCGCGCTCTACGCCGGCGGCATGGGGGCGAAGGACGCCAACTTCCACTTCGACGTGTTCGCCCGCATGGGATGGGAAGAGGTCGCGACCAAGGTCCAGGAGCTCTACCTGGAGGGCCGCAAGCAGGAGGCGGCCGCGCTGATCCCCGTCGAGATGGTGGAGGACGTCGCGCTGATCGGCCCGATCGACAAGATCCGCGACGACCTCGCCCGCTGGAAGGAGACCTGCCTCACCACGGTCCTGCTCAGCGGCCAGGCCGGCCAGCTCGCGATGCTCGCCGACCTGATCAACGGCTGAACGTCACAGGCTCGGTCAGCGGTCCTGCCAGGTGCAGATGCAGGCTTCGTTGCCGTCGGCGTCGGCGAGGACCCACCACGACCGGGCGTGCGCGTCGCTGACGATGCGGCCGCCTGCCGCGAGCGCTGCGGCGATGCGCTGCTCGGCGATGTCGTGGGGCACCGTGATGTCGATGTGGAAGCGCCCGCGCTCGGTGCGCGGTTCGTCCATCTGCTGAAACCACATCGGAGGGCCTGCTCGCCGCGGGTCGACGAGGTTGACCTCTCCCTCCTCGCGGTAATCGAGCACCGCCGCCCAGAACGGGCGGATCGCATCGACGTCCATCGTGTCGAGCGCGATCTCGATCGCTTCGGCGGCGTGTGGTTCGGCGGTGGCACCGGCCTCCGCGGCGATCGCGCCGTACTCACGGGCGAGGTCGACGTCGGCCGTCGTCAGCCCGCCGGTCTCGTGGGTGGTCAGCACCACGTGGACGCGGCCCGGGTACCGGATCTCGAGGTCGGGATGATGCACGGCGCGCTCTGCCGCGTCGGCGAAGGCGACGGCGAGCTCGGCGGCCGCAGGGAACGAGCGCGCCCGGAACGTTGCGTGAAGGGCACCGAGGAGGTGACGCCACTCGTCGAGCCCGTCGAGGGCCTCGAGCTCCTCCGGGGTCACCGTGGTGTACTGCATCCCCCGACTGTGTCAGTCGCAGCAGCTGTCGCGCCACCCGCAGCCGGAGCACTTGAAGTGCGCATGCTCCGGGAAGAGCGAACCGCCGCACAGCGGGCACTCCGGATAGGTCCCGAGCGTCGAGCGGCACGATCCTGTGGTGTCGGACGCGACGAGTGAGGCGGGCGCCGACAGCGGCGCGGACGGCGACGAAGACGTGACCTGTGACATGCACCCACCACGCTCGCGCGCAACCGGGCCGTCGATGGTGGATGCTCGCCGACTACCTTGACCGGCGGGTCAAGCACCTGCTCGACCACTCCGAGACGATGAGCACGACCGCCGACCCACTGCACCACCCGCACACCCCGGGCACGGCGCGCGCGGCCCTGTCGTATCCACAATTCCGCGCCCTGTTCATCGCGACGACCTGCTCGAACGTCGGCACGTGGATGCAGAACTTCATCCTGCCCGCGTACATCGATGACCGCACCGGGTCGGCCACCCTGGTGGGCCTCCTCGTGTTCACCCAGCTCGGCCCGCTGCTGCTGCTCTCGCTGCCGGCCGGGGTGCTCGCCGACCGGGTCGACCGGACCCGCTTCGTCGTCGCCATGCAGATCGTGATGCTCGCCGGATCGGTGGGGCTGGCCGGCCTCGTGCACTGGCATGCACCGCTGTGGAGCCTTTTTGCCGTCCAGTTCGCGATCGGCACCGCCAATGCGCTCAACGCCCCTGCGTTCTCGGCGAGCATGCCGATGCTGGTCGACCGACGCGACCTGCCGGGCGCCGTGAGCCTCAACTCGGCGATGATCAACGGCAGCCGAATCCTGGGCCCCGCGCTGGCGGCGCTGCTCTCGGTGTTCGGGTTCGGGACCGCAGCGCTGTTCCTCGTCAATGCCGCGACCTACGTGCTGCTCATCGTTCCGCTGCTCCGCAACCCCCTGCCGTCCGTCACCACCAACCATCCCGAGCAGGGGTGGCGGCGCCTCACGACCGGCATCAACATCGCACGACGGCGAGCCGTGCTGTCGCGTGTGCTGCTGTCGATGTCGCTCTTCTCATTCGTGTCGTTGCCGTTCGTCGGCCTGTTCCCGTCGGTCGCGCGCCTGAACTTCGGGCTCGACCCCACCGGGGCGGAGTACAAGTTGCTCTACGTCGTGTGGGGGTCAGGTGCGCTGTTCGGCGCGCTGGCGGTGGGGTCGTGGCTCGCGAACGTCGACAAGCGCCGACTCGTCCCGTGGGGGTTCAGTGCATTCGCTGTGTGCCTGGCAGGGTTCGCCCTCGTGCGCTCGTCGGGGCCTGCCTACCCGATCGGCTTCGCGCTGGGCTTCGTGTACTTCATGACCGCGACGTCCATGATCACGGTGCTCCAGCAGAACCTGACCGACGCCGAGCGCGGGTCGGTCATGCCGCTGTGGTTCATGTCGTTCGGCGGCACGGTCCCCGTCGGCATCTTGATTGCCGGGCCGATCGTCGACGAAGTCGGCGCACGGTGGGTCATGCTCGCAGGAGCGGGATTCGCTCTGTTCCTCGCCTGGTGGACCGACCTCGGCCGACTCGATCGCGACGCGTTCCTGTCCGAGGACCTCGGTGGCGCCCCGCTCAGCAGTTGAGCGCTCACCCGATCAGGATTCGAGCAGCGCAGCGGCGAGACGATCGAGCCCTGCGACGCGACTCGCCTTGACGAGCACCGCATCCCCGTGGCCGATGGGGCCGAGCGCGGCGAGCGGATCGTCGACCGGTTCGACGCCATAGAGGTCGGTGCCGGTCGCGATCAGGTCGATGCCCAGCGAGCGAGCGTGCGCCGCCACGTCGCGGTGCCCGGCGGCCGGATCGTCGAGCTCGGCCATCACACCGAGCACGGCGACGCGCCGGTCGGCTCGGATCTCCGACAGCGCGTTCAACGCCGCCCGCATCGAATCCGGGTTCGCGTTGTATGCGTCGTTCACGACGATCGCTCCGCTTGCCGCCCGCGTGACCTCCATCCGAGCGCCCGACACCGTGGCACCGACCAGCGCCTCGACCGCAGCGTCGATCGAGTCTTCCACCACCCCGGTCACGGCCAGCGCCGCGGCCGCGTTGGCAGCCATGTGGGCTCCGCTGACCGCGAGGCGAACGTCGGCCCCGCCCCACGGGCTCTCGATGCGGAACGATGGGCGCGCCAGCTCGTCGAGCGTGACCGCCGAGAGCCGCACGTCCCCCGCCGCGCCGTAGGTGATCACCGCGGCTGCCGTGTGCGGCGCCATCGCCGCCACCCGGTGATCGTCGGCGTTGAGCACGGCTGTGCCTGACGCCGGAAGGGCCTCGACGAGTTCACGTTTGGCGATCGCGACGCCCTCGATCCCTCCCACCTTCTCGGTGTGCGCGGCCGCCACCGCAGTGACCACGCCGATCGTCGGCTGCCCGATCGCGCACAGCTCGGTGATCTGTCCGAACCCGCGCATGCCCATCTCGAGCACCAGCGCCTCGACGTCGTCGGGGGCGCCGAGGATGGTCACCGGCAGCCCCTGCTCGTTGTTGAAGCTGCGGACGTTGGCCGTGACCCGCCGGGTCGCACCGAGCGCGACGGCGACCAGGTCTTTGGTGCTCGTCTTGCCGACACTGCCCGTGATCCCGACCACCGGTACGTCGAGCCGCCCGCGCGCCCATCGGGCGAGATCCATGAGGGCGTGTGCCGTGTCGAGCACCTCGATCGCGGTGCCACCTCGCGCCGGGTGTGACGTGAAGTAGGCCGCCGCTCCCGATCCGCGAGCACCGTCGATGAACTCGTGACCGTCGCGGTCGGCGACCAGAGGGACGAACAACTCCCCCGGTCGCACCGTCCGCGAGTCGAATGACGCTCCGTCGACCACGGCGTCCGGGCCGACCAACCGTCCGCCCACCGCCTGCGCTACTTGGGATGCCAGCAACCTCACGGTCCGAAACGGTACCGTCGCACGGGTGAGCGCCGACCGCATCCACGACCGCATCCACCTCGTGGTGCTGTTCGGAGGCCAGTCGGCCGAGCACGACGTGAGCTGTACCACAGCGGCTCACGTGTTGGCCGCCGCCGACCCGAACCGGTACCGGATCACGCCGATCGGCATCTCGACCGAGGGTGAGTGGGCGCTCGCCACCGAGGCAGCCGCCGCACTCGCCGACGGTGCGCACCGGCTGCCGGCCCGCCTCGATCCACGCGGCGAGTCGCTCGCCCCGTCGCTCGTGCTCGGCGAGGCCGCCGACGGGCCGGAGCGCACCGTGGTACTGCCGCTCCTCCACGGGCCGATGGGTGAGGATGGCACGGTCCAGGGTCTGCTCGAGCTCGCCAACGTCCCCTACGCGGGAGCAGGGGTTCTCGGCTCGGCGGTTGCGATGGACAAGGCGATGGCCAAGCAGGTGCTGAACGCCGCCGGGGTGCCCCAGGCGCGCTATCGGGCGTTCGCCGAGCACCAGCTCACACCAGGCCTCCCGGCCGAGCTGGCCGACGAGCTCGGGCTGCCCTGCTTCGTGAAGCCGGCCAACATGGGATCGTCGGTCGGCGTGTCGAGGGCGAAGACGGTGGAGGAGCTCCGCGACGCGATCGCCTACGCGCTCACCTACGACGAGTGGATCGTGGTCGAGGAGGGCATCACCGGTCGCGAGATCGAAGTGGCGGTGATCGGCAACACCGACCCGTTCGTCTCGGTCCCCGGCGAGATCGTCCCAGGCGACGAGTTCTACAGCTACGACGACAAGTACGTGAACGACGCCAGCGTGGGCCTCGTGCCGGCCGCGCTCACGCACGACCAGGTCGCAACGGTCCAGCAGATGGCGCTCGACGTGTACCGGGCCCTGCGCTGCGAAGGCCTCGCCCGGTGCGACTTCTTCCTCGAAGAGTCAGGACGCGCCCGCGGTTTCCTGTGCAACGAGGTCAACACGATGCCGGGCTTCACGCCGATCTCGATGTTCCCGAAGATGCTCATCGCGAGCGGATTCACGTATCCCGAGATCATCGACCGCCTCGTCGAACTCGCCCTCGACCGTCACGCCCGACGCCGCCGCAACACCAAGCACTGAACGCTCCAGTGCCGATCGTCCCCGCGCTCTGATCAGCGCAGGGTTGCGACCGGGGGGCGTTCGGCGAGGTTGAGGTGGACGCGTGACCCGTCGGCGCGGCGCAGCACGGGGTGCTCGTCGTCGAGCAGGCTGCCGCTCGGCACCCGCTTGAGCATCGTCGCCATCACCTCGGCGGCCTGCACGCTGAGCGATTCGAGCGACCGGTGGAAGTGCTCGCGGACCCCGACGTCGATCTGGGCGATCGCAGAGGCGCCGTAGCGCTGCGCGATGTCGATGAGGAGGCCCATCTCGACTCCCCACCCCTCGACGAAGTGGAGCTCCTCGAGCACGCTGCGACGACCCGCGTACTCTCCTGAGAGCGGCTGCTGCAGCGCAGCCAGCTCGGGGAAGTACAGCGACATCAGGGGTCGCGCCACCAGCTCGGTGGTTCGACCACCCCCACCCATCTTCTGCGGGCGATGCGCGAACGCCTTCACCAGCGCGATCGCAGGGTCGTCGAGCAGCGGTGCGACCAGCCGGGCGACCCACTCGGGCTCGAAGCTGGTGATGTCGCCGTCGATCCAGACAACGATGTCGCCATGGCTCGCGAGCAGGCTCGCCCACAGCACGTTGCCCTTGCCGTTGCCGTCGCCGTGCTCGAGGTGGATCTTCTCGATCGGCACCACCATGGCCCCCGCCCCCGCAGCGACACCTGCGGTGTCGTCGGTGCTGCGGTCGTCGACGACGACGAGTTCGTCGACGAGCGCCACACGTTCCATGAGCTCGTGACGGATCGTGGTGCACAGCTGTCCGATCGTGGCCGCCTCGTCACGGCACGGGATGCACACCGACACGGTCTGGCCGCGCTTGGCGTCGGCGACCTCGCTCATCGAGCACGCCGCGAGTTCGACGTGACGCACGCGCTCCGAGCTCCGCTTCGTCGGGTCCTGGCTCATCGGTAGCCTCCGCTCTCGTGTTCCTCTACGGCGTCGTCAACGCGAGCCCCGACTCGCTCAACATCGATTCGATCGCAACCACGCCCGAGGCGGCGTTGGCCAGGGCGCAGCAGCTCCTGGCCGACGGCGCCGACGGCATCGACCTCGGCGGCCAGGGTTCGACCGACAACGCGACGGTGGTGCCGTGGGAGGCGGAGTGGCGACGGTTGGCCGACATCGTCCCCGCGCTCGCCACGCTCGGCGTTCCGATCAGCATCGACTCGTGGCGCCCGGAGGTCACCAGGCGAGCGCTCGAGCACGGTGCCACCGTGATCAACGCAGCCGACGGCATGCAGAGCGACGCCATGTGGGAGGTCGCCGCCGAGTTCGACGTACCGATCGTGCTGCCGTTCCTGTCGGGCCCCAACCCGCGAGAGATGTCCCACGTCGAGGTCGACCCGATCGATGCGCTCGTCGAGTTCTTCACCGCTCGACTCGCCGACGCCGACCGCTTCGGCCTGCGGCACCGGTGCGTCATCGACCCGGGGACGGGCTTCGCGCCGAGCAACTGGCCGTGGGAGGAGCGCTACCTCTACCAGAAGCGCGTGTACTCCAACCTCGACGCCCTGCGGGTGTTCGAACTGCCCCTGTACATCGCGCTCCCCTGGAAGGAGACTGCGCAGCACGACGAGTTGCTCGAGATCGTGGTGACCCAGCAACCCGAGTTCGGGCGCGTCCACTATCCCGCGAAGGTGCGTGCGTTCGAACGTCGGATCCATGGCTGAGGTCGCGAATCGGGGGGCGGTTCGGCGAGCGCTCAGAGCGACAGCGGGCCGCGAGGGTTCACGGCCGACGGAGGCAGTGTCTCGTCCCAGTCGACGGGGCAGCGCTCGGGTGCAACTTCGCTGAGTGGGGTCAGCACGAACCGACGTTCCGTGATCCGCGGGTGGGGAACGGTGAGCTCGTCGCTCGCGATCTGGACGTCGTCGAAGAACAGCAGGTCGACGTCGAGCGTCCGCGGCCCCCAGTGCACGACACGCTGGCGCAGCGCACCCGCCTCGATGCGCTGACACCGTCGGATGAACGCATACGGGTCGAGCGAGGTCTCGACCTTCGCGACCATGTTGAGGTATGCACCCTGGGCGTCGGGCCCGCCGATCGGTTCGGTCTCGAAGACCTGCGACACCGACGTCACGTTGCCGAGCTCGCCGATCGCGTACCGCAAGAAGCCCTGCCGGTCTCCGAGGTTCGACCCGAGCGCGACGATCGCCTCGTGACGGCGCAACGGTGGCACCTGCGCCTCGGCCCGTGTGCGGACCATCCGCACCGCGGTCGACTGCACCGGGGTGGGCACCGGCGGGCGCAGCTTCGTCACGGTGACGTCGACCTCCTCGACACGATCGAAGGCCAGCACCGCATCAGCGATGTCGGCGGCCAACCGCTCGAGCAGGATGTACTTGCTCTCCTCGGCCAGCGAGAGCACACGTTCGGCGACGGCGCCGTAGTTGACCGTGTCGTCGAGCTCGTCGGTGGCTCCGGCATCGCGGAGATCGACACCGAGGGAGAGATCGACCCGGAGTGGCTGCTTGGCCTCCCGTTCGTGCGGCAACACGCCGATCACGGTGAGTACTCGCAGGTCGTCGATGAGAATGCGGTCCATGAGGTTCCTTCCGCTCGGGCGTTGACGTTCGCTCGGACCTGGTAGGGCAGGGGTAACGGGACAACACCTTTCCATACACGAGCATTCCGCTCCACCCGTCCGCACGTGTTCGCGCGGCAGATGTCACGCCTCCGCTGAACTGTGCGTGAACCACGGGGAACTGTCGCACGCATCCCTGCGTCAAACCCTCGTGAGGGTGGCGGCGACTTCCGTACAGTGGGACCTGATGACGGCAGGTGGACGTGGGCGGCGGCGATTCGTCGCCGCCGCGCTCGCTCTGGCGTTGGTCGCCGGCGCGTGTTCCGGCGACGACGGCGACCGCACCGAGGAGCCCGCAGCGACCGGTGCGCCAACCGGCCCCGGCGCCTCGCCCGAGATCGGCTCGATCACCCCGGGCCCCGGGCAGACCGCCGCCAGGGTGGGCCTTCGACTCGGCGAGGGTTCGGCACTCACACGGCCGGTCGAGGCGCTCCCGCTGGTCGCCGGACAACCGCTCGCCCCCGACGCGGTCGCAGCGATCCTCGCCCGACTGCCGGAGTGGGACGTCCCGATCGACGACCGCCGGACCTTCCAGCGGCCTGCGGTCAGCCTCCCGCCACCGCTGATCGGCACGACGATCGCGACGCCGTTCCCGCCCGAGGCCGGCGTACCCGGGCCCGACACGGCACCCGACGGTTCGCTCACCGTCGTGCGCTACCAACCCGAGGGCGACGTCGACATCGCACCATTCGTCACCGTCACGTTCGATCGCCCGATGGTTCCGATCACCACGCTCGACCAGCTCGCGGCCGCAGACGTCCCGGTCGTGATCACGCCCGCGGTCGACGGCCGGTGGCGGTGGATCGGGACGCGCACGCTGCGCTTCGAGGTGAACCCCGGCGTCGTCGACCGCCTCCCCGCTGCCACCGAGTACCGCGTGGAGGTCCCGCGGGGCACCACGGCCGCCGATGGCTCCACGCTCGACGCCGACGTGACGTGGACGTTCCGAACCCCGGCGGCTCGCGTGGTCACATCGGTGGGTGCCTCCGACAGCATGGCGCTCACCCCGGTGCTCGTCGCCGTGTTCGACCAACGGGTCGACCCTGCAGCGGTGCTCCCGACGATCACGATGCGCGCCGGTTCCGACGACGTCGCACTGCGCCTCGCGACCGCCGACGAGATCGAGGCCGACGCAGCTGCTGTGCAAGCGGTCGGTGACGCGCTCGACGATCGCACGATTGCGTTCCGTCCGGTCGATCCGCTCCCGGTCGATGCGGCGATCACGATCACGATCGGCCCCGGCACACCGTCGCTCGAAGGCCCGCTCACGAGCACGTCCCCCGAGGTCGTGCGCGGCCGCACGTACGGGGCGTTCGACATCGCCCGGTCCGACTGTGGCGGTTCGGTGTGCGCGCCCGGCTTCCCGTTCATCATCGAGATGACGAACGACATCGACGCGGCCGCCTTCTCCCCCGATCAGATCACCGTCACCCCGGCCGTCCCGGGGCTGCGCATCGACGTGTTCGGCACGACGATGCAGCTCACCGGTGCGACGAACGGCCGCACCGACTACACCGTCACGATCGCCGGTGAGCTCGTCGACGCGTTCGGCCAACAGCTCGGCCAGGCGCGCACCGTGCGGTTCGACGTCGGGCCGGCTCAGCCGGCGATCGAGGGCCTGCCTCTCGACTGGATCACGACCGACCCATTCGCCGACACACCCACGGTGCCGATCCGGACGATCAACCACGACGCCGTTCGGGTCGTTGCATGGGCGGTGAGTCCGACCGACGTGCCGGCGTTCCGAGAGTACCTCGACGCGTCGTGGAGCAACACCGAGCCGACACCACCCACCTGGCCGATCGTGCTCGACGAGGTCGTCGAGATCGACGCCGCCGACGACCGGTTCGTCGAGACCGCGATCGACCTGTCGGCTGCGTTCGCCGCCGGATCGCAACTCGTCGTGCGCGTCGAGCCGACCACGTCGTACCGTCAGGACGACGAGCTGTATTGGCAGAACCGACCGACCATCGCGTGGGTCCAGGCGACGACGCTCGCCGTCGCGGCGGTGCACGACCGCGGCGAGATGCTGATCTGGACCACCGACATGCTCACCGGCGAACCGGTCGGCAACGTCGCGGTCGAGCTGGTCGGCGACGGACGGGTCGCCCGCACCGACGCCGACGGGCTCACCCGTGTCCCGCTCGCCGAGCGCGAGATCACCGGCGTGTTCGCCAACGCCGGGGACCGCACCGCCTTCCTCCCGTTCGACTGGTACGGGGGCGTGACCGCCACCCCCGCCGGAGCGGAGGGCCGCTGGTACGTGTTCGACGATCGAGGCATCTACCGGCCCGGCGAGACCGCCCGGATCACCGGCTGGGTGAGGCGGCTCGCGTGGAATGACGACGCCGAGCTCGGGCTCTACGACGATGGCCTCCAGGTGCAGTACACCGCCTACGACGCCCAGGGCGCCGAGCTCGCAGCCGGCACCGCACCGCTCAACGACCTCGGTGGGTTCGACATCGCCATCGCCGTCCCCGACGGAGCGAACCTCGGGGCTGCGTGGGTCGACCTGACGCTCCTCGGCCTCCCCGCCGACGAGTACGCGACGAGCGGCCACGCATTCCAGGTGCAGGAGTTCCGCCGCCCCGAGTTCGAGGTGACCGCCCGCCAGGAGTCGACCGGCCCGTACTACGTGTCCGAGCCGGCGACGCTCGCCGTCGACGCCGAGTACTTCGCGGGCGGTCCGCTCGGCGACGCCGAGGTCACGTGGCTGGTCACCACCCAACAGACCACCTACCGCCCGCCGAACTGGGACGGGTTCCAGTTCGGCATCTGGCAGCCGTGGTGGATCGGTGACGACTCCGTCGTACGCGAGTCGGCAACGCGGGGCTCTGCGTGCTTCGACTGTCCGCCCGGGGGTGAGACGCAGTTCGCGGAGTACGCCGGCCGCACCGACGCCGCAGGAACGCACTATCTCGACGTCGAGCTCGGCGCCGGCGATCTCGACCTGCCGCAGGCGATCACCGCCGAAGCGACCGTGATCGACGTCAACCGGCAGGCCTGGGCCTCACGCACCGATCTGCTCGTCCACCCCTCACGCGTCTATGTGGGCCTGCGCAGCGACCGGTCGTTCGTCGAGGCAGCCACCCCACTTCGATACGACCTCGTCGTCGCCGACGTCGACGGTGCCCCGGTCGCCGGTCGCACCGTCGAGGTCACCGCCGGACGCGTCGAGTGGCAGCGAAACGCCGGCGACTGGGCTCAGGTCGTCGTCGAGCCCACCACCTGCACCATCACGTCGACGGCGGATCCCACCGACGGCTCGATGCGTTGCGAGTTCCCGACCGAGATCGCCGGCGAGTACCAGGTCACAGCGGTGGTCACCGACGACGCCGGACGCCCCAATCGCACCCAGACGACCACGTGGGTCGCTGGTGCCGGGAGCGGGCCGGTGCGACTGCTCGAGCAGCAGCAGGTCACGCTCGTCCCCGATCGCGAGACCTACGCCGTCGGCGAAACCGCAGAGCTCTTGGTGCAGGTCCCCTTCGACGCAACCCGTGGGCTGATCACGATCGCCCACGCAGGCATCGTCGGCTCGGAGACCTTCACCATCGAGGGCGGCAGCGCGGTGATCGACATTCCGATCGCCGAAGCATCCGTCCCCGGGCTCACCGTTCAGGTCGACGTGGTCGGCACGGCCGTCCGACTCGGCGACGACGGCACACCGGCACCCGGCGCCCCGCCCCGCCCAGCGTTCGCGACGGGACAGATCACGCTCGACGTCCCGCCGGTCACGCGGGCGCTCACCGTGACCGCATCACCCGCTGCCGATCAGCTCGAGCCCGGGACCGACACCTCGGTCACGGTGTCGGTGACCGGCCCCGACGGTCAGCCGGCGTCGGGCGCCGAAGTGGCCCTCGTCGTCGTCGACGAGGCCGTGCTCGCGCTCACCGGCTATCAGCTCACCGATCCGCTCGACATCTTCTACGGCCCGCTGTTCCCATCGCTCAGCAGCCGGTACACCCGCTCGAGCGTGCTGCTCACCCGGGACGACCTGCTCGGCGGCGCATCGAAGAACGACTCGGCGGCCGCCGCCGAGTCGGCACCCGACTCGCCCGCCGCCGAGGATGCAGGGGCGCCCGCCGCCCGAGCCGGTGGTGATGCGGGCGAGCCGCCGATCGCGCTGCGCGACGATTTCGAGCCGGTTGCGGTGTTCGCTCCGGGCCAGCGCACCGGAGCGGACGGCACGATCACGATCCCCGTGCCGCTGCCCGACACCCTCACCCGGTATCGCGTCATGGCGGTCGCCGTCGACGGCGCGCAGCGTTTCGGCACGGGCGAGTCGACGATCACCGCCCGCCTCCCGCTGATGATCCGCCCGACGGCGCCGCGGTTCCTCAACTACGGCGACCAGTTCGAGATGCCGGTCGTCGTCCAGAACCAGACCGATGCGCCGATGGAGGTCGCGCTCGCCGTGCAGGTCGCGAACCTCACGGTCGACGGCTCCACCCCGATCGACGCCGACTCGGCTGCAGCCGGAACGGTGGTGACCGTCCCAGCCAACGACCGGATCGAGGTTCGGTTCCCGATGCGGGCCGACGCCGCCGGCACCGCCCGCATGCGGATCGCCGGCGTCAGCGGCGATGCCAGCGACGCAGCCGAGATCGACTTCCCCGTGTACACCCCGGCGACGTCCGAGGCGTTCGCGACGTACGGCGTGATCGACGAGCCGGGTCAAGCGGTGAGCCAGCCCGTCACCGCCCCCGCCGGGGTCATCACCGAGTTCGGCGGCCTCGAGATCAACACCTCGACCACGGCGCTGCAGGCGCTCACCGATGCGGTCATCCACCTCGACGACTACCGCTACACCACGCCGGAGGGCTACGCCTCGCGGATCCTGGCGATCGCGTCGCTGCGCGATGTGCTCGCCGCGTTCGATGCCGAAGGTCTGCCGAGCCGCGACGCGCTCGACGCTCGTGTGGCCGATGACATCAGCGCGCTCGTGGCGCTCCAGAACGACGACGGCGGCTGGTCGTGGTGGACTCGCGGTCTGGAGTCGGTGCCGTGGCAGTCGCTCCAGTCCACCCATGCGCTCGTCTCCGCAGGCGAAGCGGGATATGCGGTGCCGGGCGATGCGCTGGATCGTGCGCTCACCCACCTGCGCGAGATCGACCAGCACATCCCGTCCGAGTACAGCGACGACATCCGCACCACCGTCCAGGCGTATGCGATCCACGTGCGAGCCCTCGCCGGTGAGCGCGACCCCGTCCAGGCGACTGCGATCTACCGCCGCGCCGGCATCGCGCTCCAACTCGATGCCGTCGCATGGCTGTGGCCGTCGATCGACGATCCCGAGATCCGGTCCGACATCGAGCGGTTGCTGCTCAACTCGGCCACCGACACCGCCGGCGCCGCGACCTTCGCCACGTCCTACGCCGAGGGCGCGTACGTCATCGCCGTGTCCGACCGCCGCACCGATGGTGTGATCCTCGATGCGCTCATCTCACAGGCCCCGCAGAGCGACCTGATCCCCAAGGTGGTCACCGGCCTGCTCGCGCGGCAGACACGCGGCCATTGGAACAGCGCCCAGGACAACGCCTTCATCCTGGTGGCGATGCGGCACTACTTCGAGCAGTTCGAGAACGCGACGCCCGAGCTCGTCGCACGCGCGTGGCTCGGCACCACCTACGTCTTGGAGCAGCCGTACAGCGGACGCACGACGGACCGCACCACCACGGTCGTGCCGATGAGTGACGTCGTCGGCCTCGTCGACGGCGATGCGCTGGTGATCCAGAAAGACGGCCTCGGTCGGCTCTACTACCGGCTGGGGATGCGCTACGCCCCCGCCGACCTCGCGCTCGCGGCGCGTGACGAGGGCTTCGTGGTCGAGCGGGTGTACGAGGCGATCGACGACCCGGACGACGTCGGGCGCGATGCCGACGGGACGTGGCGCATCCGGGCGGGCGCACCCGTGCGGGTCACGCTGACGATGGTGGCCGACGCGCAACGCACCCACGTCGCCCTCGTCGACCCGCTCCCGGCGGGCCTCGAACCGGTCAACCCGGAGCTCGCGGTGTCGCAGACGTTCGCGCCCGACGAGAACGACACCGATACCGGCGACGGATGGTGCTGGTGCTGGCGATGGTTCGAGCACCAGAACCTGCGCGACGACCGGGCCGAGGCGTTCACCAGCTTCCTCGCTGGCGGCACGTACGAATACAGCTACGTCGCGCGAGCGACCACCCCCGGCCGGTTCGTCGTCCCACCGGCCCGGGCCGAGGAGCTGTTCGCCCCCGAGGTCTTCGGCCGCAGCGCCTCCGCCACCGTCATCGTCGAGTGAGTGCTCATGACGGGCGGCAGACTTTCGGGATGTTCCCCGAGCTCCCAGGCACCTATCGGTACACGTGCGACGAGCGGCTGCCCGTCGAGATCCTCGTGTTCGATGTCGATCCGGGCGACGTCGAGGAGTATCTGCGGGTCGACCACGAGGTGTGGACGCTCGGCGAGGCGTTCCACCCGGAACTCGACCACATCCCGTTCCTGTCCAAGGAGGTCTGGCTGAACGACCATCGGCCGGGCGAGGTCACCCTGATCTTCGTCTTCGAGTCGATGCAGGCGTGGGAACAGGTCGGAGCCGGACACATCCAGGCGCAACTCCAGGCCGAGTTCGACCGTCGCTTCGGCAAGCGCCAGACCCTCGTGCGCGCCGTCCACGAGGAGGAACACTTCGGCATCCACCGCTGGAGCCGCTTCGACCGCACGTGAGCGGCGTGGGTGGGAGCGGGGCGGGCCGCCGATAACCTCGACTGCTGCTCGTAACCCATGCATCGAGGTTGATCGCACATGTCCACCGTTCTCATCGCCGAAACCGGTCGCTCCACTGGCAGCGCCAACGCTCGCCGGATGCGCCGTGAGGACCACATCCCCGCCGTCGTCTACGGGCAGGGCATGTCGCCCATCTCGGTCACCATCGCCCGTCGCGACCTCCGCATCGCCCTGTCGGGCTCGGCGGGCATGAACACCGTGCTCGATCTGAAGATCGACGGCAAGACGTTCCCGGCCATCGTCAAGGACATGCAGCGCCACCCGGTGCGCCGCACCGTCGCCCACATCGACTTCCTCCAGGTCAACCTCAACGAGGCGATCGTGGTCGCCGTGCCGTTGCGCCTCGAGGGCGAGGCGAAGGCCGTCCTCCAGGGTGGCGGTCTCGTCGACCCGGCGGTCGACACGATCGAGGTCAGCACCACCCCGGGCGACATCCCCGATGAGATCGTGGTCGACATCACCGACATGGAGATGGACACCGTGATCACGATCGGCGATCTCAACCTCCCGGCTGGCGTCACGCCCGTCGCCGACGCCGACTTCCCCATCGTCACGGTGCTCATGACCAGCCAGACCTCCGAGTCGGGCGAGGGTGACGAGGCCGGCGAGGGCGCCGTGGCCGGCGACGCCGCTGCCGGCGGCGAGTGATCCCACTCATCGATCGCGGCTTCGCCGCCCACTGAGCAATGGGCCTGTTCGACCGGCGCTCCGGCAAGGGCACCCCGTTCGACTGGCTCGTCGTCGGGCTCGGTAACCCCGGCAAGGAGTACGCACGCACCCGCCACAACGTCGGCGAGGAATGCGTCCAGTTGCTCGCCCAACGCCACGGCTCGACGCTCAAGGGCGGCCGCGATCAGGCCCTCGTGGGTGAAACCCGCTTCGGAACGGGTATCGACGCCCCTCGTGTGGTGCTCGCCTTCCCGATCACGTTCATGAACGAGTCGGGCCGCGCCGTCGCCGAACTCATCAGGCGCTACCAGATCGAGTCGGTCGACCGGCTGATCGTCGTCCACGACGAACTCGATCTCGAACCGGGTGTCCTCAAGCTCAAGGCCGGCGGCGGGCTCGCCGGCCACAACGGGTTGCGCTCGATCACCCAGCACCTCAAGACCCAGGACTACCTGCGCGTCCGGATCGGCGTCGGCAAGCCCCCCAACAAGGAACGCGGTGCCAGCCACGTCCTCACCAGGGTCCCGGCCCGCCAGCGGGAGGTCCTCGACCAGGCGGTGGCCGAGGCCGCCGACGCAGTCGAGCTCATCGTGAGCGCCGGGATCGATGCGGCCATGCAGGTCGTGCATGGCCGCTGACACACGAACCGGCGCGCCCGCCGCAGCCCCGCTCGCCGCCCTGGCGCCGCTCCTGCGCGACGAGCCCGGTCTCACCCGAGCGCTCGGTGAGCCGAACGCCCGGCTCGCGATCGCCGAGGTCGCGCGACCGGTGTCGATCGCCGCACTGGCGCACCTGTCGGATCGCAGTCCGATCGTCGTCGCCTGCCCCACCGGGACCATGGCAGCCCAACTGGCCGACGATCTCCAGCAGTTCCTCGGGCGCGACGACGTCGTGCTGTTCCCCGCGTGGGAGACCCTGCCGTTCGAGCGGGTGAGCCCGGCCGTCGAGACCATGGGCCAGCGGCTCGAGCTGCTCTGGCGGCTCCGCCAACCCGATCGCCGGCCGCGCATCATCGTCGCCGGAGTGCGGGCGCTGTTGCAGAAGCTCGGCCCGGGCGCAGCCCAGACCGAGCCGATCGCCGTCGCCCCCAACGCGATCGTCGATCCCGACGAGCTCGGTGCCCGGCTCGTCGCGTTCGGCTATCGCCGCGAGGAACTGGTGGAGCATCGCGGCGAGTTCGCCCGGCGTGGCGCGATCGTCGACGTGTTCCCGTCCACGGCCGATGCTCCGATCCGCATCGATCTCTGGGGGGACGAGGTCGATCGACTCACCACGTTCTCGGTGATGGATCAGCGCTCGCTCGCCGACCTGGCGGGCGCCACCATCTTCCCGGCCCGCGAGCTCACGCCGACGACGAGCGTCCGCGAGCGGGCCGCGCGTCTGGTCGCGACCGAGCCGTGGGGGCGCGAGCACTGGGAGCGGCTCGCCGAGGGCGCCCACTTCGACGGCATGGAGTCATGGGTCCCGTGGCTCGTCGACGACGACCAGCTCCTCACCGACCTCCTCCCCGACACCGCCAAGGTGCTCCTCGTCGAGCCGCGCCGCATGCGCGATCGCGCCACCGAGCTGCTCGCCGAGGAGGACGACCTCGCGAAGGCCCTCGCGTCCACGTGGGCACGCGATGCCGACAAGGAGTTCCCACGGCTGCATGCCGAACCCGACCGGCTGCTCGCCACCGTCGGCGCGTTCTGGACCATCGACTCGAGCCCAGAGACCCCCGACACCCCGGTCGTGCTCGCATCGGGATGGGGGCCCGTCGGTGGCGACGGCAGCGGCCTCACGCAACGCCTCGCCGCGCTGCTCGCCCAGGGCTACACGGTCACGGTCGCAGCCGACGGCACCGGTTCGGCCGGCCGCCTCCGCGAGATCCTGCTCGACCACGAGCTCGATTTCCGGGTGCTCGACGGGCCCGGCAAGCCCGGCACCGGAGCGATCGTGGTCGCCCCGATCCACCGCGGGTGCACGATCCCCAACGCGAAGCTCGCGATCGTCGCCGAGGCCGACCTCACCGGCCGACGCAGGGCACACCGCGCCTCGCGGCCTCGCCAGCGGCAGGGCACCACCACCTTCGAGGATCTCAAGCCCGGCAACTACGTGGTGCACCACATCCACGGCGTCGGCCACTACGAGGGCATGGTCAAGCGGACCATCGGCGGTGTCGAGCGCGACTACCTGCTCGTCGCGTACAAGGGTGGCGACAAGCTCTATGTGCCGTCCGACCAGATCGACACGCTGCGCCAGTACGTCGGCGGCGAAGCACCCGCACTGCATCGGCTCGGCGGCAGCGACTTCGCGAAATCGAAGAGCCGGGTCCGGTCGGCGGTGCGCGAGATCGCGCAGGAGCTCGTCGTGCTCTATCAGACGCGCGTCAACGCGAGCGGACACGCCTTCGGGCAGGACACGCCGTGGCAGCGCGAGATGGAGGAGGCCTTCCCGTACGTCGAGACGCCCGACCAGAAACGCGCGATCGACGACATCAAGGGCGACATGGAACGGGCCTACCCGATGGACCGCCTGGTGTGCGGTGACGTCGGCTTCGGCAAGACCGAGGTCGCGATCCGGGCGGCGTTCAAGGCGATCCAGGAGGGCAAACAGGTCGCCGTGCTCGCCCCTACGACCCTGCTGGCGAGCCAGCACGGCAACACCTTCGCCGACCGTTTCGCCGGTTACCCGATCCGCGTCGAGGTGCTCTCGCGCTTCCTCACCGCTCGCGAGGCCAAGCAGGTGCTCGAAGGGCTGCGATCGGGCGAGATCGACTGCGTGATCGGCACCCACCGTCTGCTCACGGCCGACATCGTCTTCAAAGACCTCGGCCTGCTCGTCGTCGACGAGGAGCAACGCTTCGGCGTGCAGCACAAGGAGCAGATCAAGAAGCTCAAGACGAACGTCGACGTGCTCACGCTCTCGGCGACGCCGATCCCACGCACGCTCGAGATGTCGCTCGTCGGCATTCGCGACCTCTCGCTGCTGCAGACGCCACCCGCCGACCGGCAACCGATCCTGACGTTCGTCGGCCCGTACGACGAGCGCGTCGCGGTCGAGGCGATCCGCCGCGAGCTGCTGCGCGAGGGTCAGGTGTTCTGGGTCCACAATCGTGTGCGCTCGATCGACACCGCTGCGGCCCGGCTGCGCCAGCTCGTCCCCGAGGCGCGCATCGCCGTCGCCCACGGGCAGATGGACGAGGGCACGCTCGAGCAGGTCGTGGTCGACTTCTGGGAGGGCCGCTACGACGTCCTGGTGTGCACCACGATCATCGAGTCGGGCATCGACATGCCGACCGTGAACACCCTGGTCGTCGAACGCGCCGACCTGCTCGGCCTCGGTCAGATGCACCAGTTGCGCGGCCGTGTCGGGCGGAGCGGCTCTCGCGCCTACGCCTACCTGTTCCACCCCGAGGACCGGACGCTGACCGAGGAGGCGTACGAGCGACTCAAGACGATCGGCGAGGCCACCGAGCTCGGCTCCGGGTTCAAGATCGCGATGCGCGACCTCGAGATCCGCGGCGCCGGCAACCTCCTCGGCGAGTCGCAGTCGGGTCACATCGCTGCCGTCGGCTATGACCTCTACTGCCAGATGGTGACCGAGGCGGTGTCGGAGATGAAGGGCGAGCCGGTCAAGCAGCCGGCGGAGATCAAGCTCGATGTACCCACCGACGCATTCCTCCCCACCGACTACGTCAGCAAGGAAGAGCTGCGGCTGGAGGCGTACCGCCGTCTCGCCGACGTCACCAGCGCCGACGCCGTGGCCGACATCCGCGCCGAGTGGGAAGATCGGTACGGCCCGCTGCCCGCGCCGGCCGAGGCCCTCCTGCTCGTCGGACGCCTTCGGGCAGAGTGCCACCGGCTCGGGGTCACCGACATGCAGATCACCGGGTCGAAACGCGACGGCGGCCAGGCCCGGCTCTCCCCGATCGAACTCAAGCTGTCCGAGTCGATGCGGCTGAAGCGCTTGTCGAAGGGCGCGCTCCACAAGGAGGATCAGCGTCAGCTCGTCGTCCCGATCCCCCGCGGCCAGGATCCGGCCGGGTTCCTCGCCGACTTCCTCCGGCAGCTGTTCCCGCCGGCCGAGCCCGACTCCGGCGGAGACCGGGCCACGTGAGCCGGGGCGGGTAGCGTGGCCGCCGTGATCGTCCCCCGCCTCACCCGCGTCAGCCTGCTCGCCATCGCCGCCGTCGTGGCCACCGGCTGCGGCACCCTGTCCGACAACGACATCGCCGCCAGCGTGGATGGCACCGACCTGACGGACGAGGAGTTCGCCGAGCTCGTCGCCAGCGAGGAGCTCGCCGGCATCGCCCCGCCGGCTGTCGATCTCCTCGTGCCGGCCGACAACAGGGCGCCCCGCGCCGCGGTCGAACAGGTCATGTCCTTCTACGTCGCCAACCAGCTGCTGCGTGCAGACCTGGCCGCGCTCGGCGCCGAGGTACCGACCGCAGAACCGGTCGCCGGCGCGTCGCCCTTTACCAGTCTCAACGCAGACTTGAATGCAGCCGCTCAGTCGTGGTCGGCTCTCCCGTTCGAGCAGCTGCTCGACGACGCCGTGCTCGACAGGTACGCGGCTGGGCCCGAGGCCTCGGGCATCGTGTGCTCTGCGCACATCCTGACCGACACTCGAGCTGCAGCTCTCGACGCGATCGCGCAGGTCGAGAACGGTCAGCCGTTTGCCGACGTCGCGGCCGCCCTCTCGATCGACCCCGGCTCGGGTGCCAACGGCGGGCAACTCGGCTGTTCCGGGGTCGACCAGTTCGGGCAGCAGTTCATTCCCGAGTTCGTCGAGGCCGCCCTCGCTGCCGAGGTCGGCGTGATGACCGACCCGGTCGAGTCGGAGTTCGGCTTCCACGTCATCCGCCTGGTCCCGCTCGACGAACTCGCCCCGGAAGAGCGCGACAGCCTGATCGTGCCGGTCCGGTTCTCGACGCTCTCCGACCGCTACGAGGTGTCGATCGACCCGCGGTACGGCGTCTGGTCGACCAGCGGCCGAGTCGTCCCCGTGGGCTGATGCCCGCTCCGACCGCCCGGGTGGTCGTCGTCGGGCTGGGGCCTGGCGGCACCGACCACGTCACCGCCGAGACCCTCGCTGCGATCGATCGGATCACCAACCGGATCCTGCGCACCGGCGTCCACCCGAGCGCCCACCTCGTGCCCGACGCGGTGACGTGCGACGACCTCTACGAGGCGGCCGACCGCTTCGCCGACGTCTACAGCGAGATCACCGAGCGCGTCGTCCGCACGGCAGTTGAGCATGGCGAGGTGCTGTACGCCGTGCCCGGGTCTCCCCTCGTGCTCGAGCGCTCGGTGCGAGCGTTGCGTTCAGATCCGCGCATCAGCTGCACCGTGCTCCCGGCGATGTCGTTCCTCGACGTGGCCTGGGCACGGCTGGGCATCGACCCGGTCGAGTCGGGTGTGCGGCTCGTCGACGGTCACGAGTTCGCGACGGCAGCCGCAGGCACGACCGGGGCCGTGCTCGTGGCGCACACCCACGCCAACTGGGTGCTGAGCGACATCAAGCTCAGCATCGACGACCCCACCGGTGACCTCGACACCACCCCGGTCGTGCTGCTCCACGCGTTGGGCACGCCCGACGAGCGAATCGTCGAGACCACCTGGGCCGACATGGACCGGTCGCTCGATGCCGACCACCTGACGTCGTTGTTCATCCCGTCGCTCGGCGCGCCCGTCGCCGACGGCTATGTGCGGTTCCACCAGCTGGCCCGGACCCTGCGCGAGCAGTGCCCGTGGGACATCGAGCAGACACACCGATCACTCGTCCCGTACCTCGTCGAGGAGACGTACGAGGTGGTCGACGCGATCGAACACCTCGACCCCGACGATGCCGTCACCGACGAGGCGCTGATCGAGGAGCTCGGCGATCTGCTGTACCAGATCGAGTTCCACGCCACGATCGCCGAGCAGGAGGGCCGGTTCACGATCGCCGACGTCACGCGCGGCATCCACGACAAGCTGGTGCGCCGGCACCCGCACGTGTTCGCCGACCAGCAGGGCAACGTGGTCGAGGTCGATGGAACCGATCAGGTGCTCGCCAACTGGGACACCATCAAGCAGACCGAGAAGCAGCGCACCTCGGTGTTCGACGGCATCCCCGGTTCGCTCCCCGCACTCGCGCTCGCCCACAAGGTCCAGAAGAAGGCGGCCAAGGCCGGTTTCGACTGGCCCGACGTCGACGGCGCACTGCCGAAGATCGCCGAGGAGACCGCGGAGGTGATGCAGGCCGCCCGCGGAGGTGACGCCGAAGCGGTCATCGCCGAGGTCGGCGACCTGCTGTTCGCCGTCGTCAACGTCGCCCGACACCTCGGGGTCGAGCCCGAAACCGCTCTCCGCGCCGCCACGCGAACGTTCCGGGGTCGCTTCGAGATCGTCGAGCGGCTCGCCGCTGGACGCGGGATCGATCTCACGACCGCCGAACTCGCGACGCTGCTCGCCCTGTGGGACGAGGCAAAGGTCACGTCGACCGCCGACGAGTGAGAGTCGTCAGGCGAGGCCGGCCTGGTGCAGGACCGACTCGCCGAAGCGGCTGCGCAGCCCGTACCGGTGCTGGGTGCCGTCCTCGATCGCGCGTGCGGCTTCGTTCGCCGCGAGCGCTCCGAGCGCCTGGATCAACGCCAGTATCACCAGCTTGACGCCGAGCATGCCCCACTCGGTCGAGTCGTCGGTGGCCGTGACCGTCGACAACCCGCCCATTTCCTGCAGCACGATCACGAAGGTGATCGCGAGGAACGTCGTGACGTGCAGCGGACGGCGCCGGGCCTCCGCGACCTCCGCGATGCGCTCGAACGCAAGCAGCGGGAGCACGATCGCGATCGTCTGCAACCCGTAGCCGATGCTTCGGTCGATCCAGTCCTCCGCCGGCACCACGAGCTCGGCGCCGAGGTACCAGACACCGCCGATCGCAGCCGCGAGTGCGACTGCGGGGATCACAGGGCTGCGCCGCTGGCCGGTGGCGCGTCGAACGTTGAACGTCGCGAGGACGCTCCACGCGAGCACGACCGGAACGATCGCGAACGCGAGGAGTCGCTCGACCGATCCGAGGTCGCCGAACAGGTTCCACGCGCGTTCGGCCTGCGTGGTGAGCACACCGGCGTCACGGTCCTGCTGCCACAGCAGCAGCATGAGCACGGCACCGCCGAGCGTGAGCAGCGAGAGCCCGAAGAGCATCGCGCTGAGCGCGAGTCGCAGGACGCGCGCACCCGGATATGGCGGTTCCGCTTGGGCCAGTTCGCGCGCCGGTCGCTGCTGTACGGGCTCGTGCCGAATCGCTCGGCGACCGAGACGCCGTCCGGGTGCCGCGGTCGGGTCGGCGCTCGGGCGCGAATCCGTCGCCACGTCATCGTGCATCACCGGTGCGACTGCCACACGTCTTCATCGACCGGCTGAGCGCCGCCCTTGAGCGCGGGCGGGTCGAGGGCCACACTGGTCGGCATGCGCGTCCAAGTCGCCCGCCCGGCCGAGCACGGCGCCTTGGCAGAGCTCCCGGTCGACATGCGCCTCGAGCGGTGGGACATGCCGAACCTGCACCCCGTGCTCGGTCTCCACCGGCACATCGTGAAGCTGATCGAGTTCGACGGCATCTCCTACGTCGTGAAGGAGCTGCCCGACGATCTCGCCGACCGCGAGTACCGGCTGCTTCGCGGCATCGCCGAGGCGGGGCTGCCGACGGCCGAGATGGTCGCCGTCGTCACCGAGCGCTCCGTCGGTGAGGGGCTGGTGGTCACCCGCCACCTCGACTACTCGCTCCCCTACCGCTCGCTCCTCATGGGCCGCGGGCTCCGGATCCCGTACCTGGGTGACCGGATGCTCGACGCGCTCGTCGTGCTCCTGGTGCGGATCCACCTCGCCGGGTTCTACTGGGGAGACTGCTCGTTGTCGAACACCCTGTTCCGACGTGATGCGGGGGCGCTGCAGGCGTACATCATCGACGTCGAGACAGCGGAGTGGCACGAGGAGCTGACGCCCGGCCAGCGCGAGCTCGATCTCATGATCGCGACCGACAACGTCGCGGGTGGTCTGCTCGACCTGCAGGCGGCGGGCCGGCTCGCCGACGACATCGACCCGATCGAGGTCGCCCTCGCGATCGGTGACCGCTACGCGGCTCTTTGGAACGAGCTCACCTCCGTCGAGACCGGCCGGGTCGGTGACGTCGCTCCCCTCCGGGCCCGACTCGACCGGCTCCACGATCTCGGGTTCGACGTCGAGGAGATGGAGATCGTCACCACCGACGACGGGGAGCGTGTGCGGTACGTGCCCAAGGTCGTCGAGCACGGCTACCACGCCGAGCGGCTCGCCAGCCTGACCGGGCTGGAGACCGGCGAGAACCAGGCGCGCCGAATGTTGCAGGACATCCGGGAGTATGGAGCCGAGCTGCAGCGCACCTCGAAGCGCACGATCACCGAGAGCGTCGCCGCGGTGCGCTGGCTCGACCAGCGCTTCGAGCCGATCATCGAGTCGATCCCGGCCGAGCTGCTCGACCGTTTGGAGGCGGCGGAGATCTTCCACCAGCTGCTCGAACACCGCTGGTACATGTCGGAGCACGCAGCTCGCGACGTCCCGATCGAGACCGCCCTCGCCGACTACGTCGCGCTGCTCGAACACGCTCCTGCGGAGCGGTTGCAGCTGGGCAACACGAGCGAGGCCACCGAGCTGACCGGCGAGCTGCCGATCTTCGTGGCCGACGCGGAGATCCCCGAGGGTGACCCGTGGGAAGCGACCGGCTCCGATCCCGCAGCCGACCCCGCAGCCGACCCCGCAGCCGAACCCGATCCGTGGGTGCACTACGGCTCCTCGGCCAGCTCGGACTCGGGCGGCGTGTGAGCCGGGTACCGTGGTCTCCCGTATGAGCGACGCACTCTCCGACATCGTCCACGTAGCAGCACGCGAGATCCTCGATTCGCGCGGCAACCCCACCGTCGAGGTCGACGTGGTACTCGGCTCCGGCGCTCGGGGCCGGGCTGCGGTTCCGAGCGGCGCCTCGACCGGCGAACACGAGGCGGTCGAGCTCCGTGACGGGGGCGACCGCTACGGCGGCAAGGGCGTGCAGACCGCCGTCAGGTTCGTCAACACCGAGATCGCCGACGCACTCGAGGGCTGGGACGCCACCGACCAGCGCGGGATCGACCGCGAGCTGCTCGACCTCGACGGCACCGACAACAAGGGCCGGTTGGGGGCGAACGCGATCCTGGGCACGTCGATGGCCGTGGCGAAGGCGGCGGCCGATCATCTCGACCTGCCGCTCTACCGGTACGTCGGCGGCGCAAACGCCCACGTGCTACCGGTCCCGATGATGAACGTGCTCAACGGCGGCGTGCACGCCGACAACACGATCGACTTCCAGGAGTTCATGATCATGCCCGTGGGAGCGCCCTCGTTCTCCGAGGCGTTGCGCTGGGGCACACAGACCTATCACGTACTCAAGAAGGTCCTCCAGGACAAGAAGCTGTCGACCGGCGTCGGCGACGAAGGCGGCTTCGCTCCCGACCTCGCCACCAACGAGGACGCGATCACGCTCCTGATCGAAGCGATCGAGCAGGCCGGCTTCACGCCGGGCGACGACATCGCAATCGCGCTCGACCCGGCAGTCAGCGAGCTGTACCGAGACGGCGCGTACCACCTCGACGGTGAGGGCAAGGTCCTGTCGTCCGACGAGCTCGCCGCCTACTGGACCCGGATCGTCGACACCTACCCGGTCGTGTCGATCGAGGACGGTATGCAGGAGGACGACTGGGACGGCTGGAAGGCCCTCACCGACTCGATCGGCGACCGGTGTCAGCTCGTCGGTGACGACCTGTTCGTGACCAACGTGCGTCGGCTCCGGATGGGCATCGAGCGGAGCACCGCCAACTCGATCCTCGTGAAGGTGAACCAGATCGGCTCGCTCACCGAGACTCTCGACACAGTCGCGCTCGCCACGCAGCACGGGTACTCCGCGGTCATGTCGCACCGTTCCGGCGAAACCGAGGACTCGACCATCGCCGATCTCGCCGTCGCGACCAACTGCGGCCAGATCAAGACCGGAGCGCCGGCCCGATCCGATCGCGTGGCGAAGTACAACCAGCTCCTGCGGATCGAGGCCGAGCTCGGCGAGACCGCGGCGTTCCGCGGACGGGCCGCCCTGGCCCCACGCCGCTCAGCGGTTACCTGACCACTGCGCGCGAACCGCGCGAGTGACACCACGGACCGCGCGAAGTTTGGCAGACTGTCCCACGATGACCGGGAAGGGCACCTCCACGATCGACCGGCCGGCCGTGCCGCCCAGCGCGGCCGACCGGGGCCGTTCGCGACTCGGTGACCTGAGTCGCCCGATCCCGATCGACCGGCGGATCGCCCGGCGGCGCCGGTCGAACGTGCTCCTCGCGCTCGTTGCGATCGGCATCGCCGGCGCGCTCGCAGCCGCGCTCTTCGTCCTGCCGATCCAGACGCTGTTCGACCAGGATCAGCAGATCGCCGAGCGTTCCGAGCAGTTGTCCAAGCTCCGCGCCGTCAACGACGATCTGCGCACCGAAGTGGCCCGCTTGCGAACCGACGACGGCGTCCGCGAAGCGGCTCGCGAACAGATCGGCTATGTCGAGGAGGGCGAGGTTCGCATGTCGATCCTCGAACTTCCGCCCGTCCCGACCGATCTGCCCGACGGCTGGCCCTACAGCCTCGTCGAGGGCATCACCGCGGTCCGCCGAGCCCCGGCGATGACACCCGCCATCGCTGCTCCGGTCACTGCTCCGGTCACCGCGCCGGTCACTGCTCCGGTCACTGCTCCGGCGACGGCGGCGGTCACCGCGCCCGTGCCGGCTGCGACCACCGTCGCCCCCTGACGAACGCACCTCCAGGGGGCGAACCGGGCACGGCTGCTCTCCTCACGCACCGGCGCGCTACGGTTCGAGCAGTTCCACTTCGACGACATCAGGGGAGTTACATCGTGGCTGGAAGCGTGCTCGGGGAGAAGGTGCTCCGCAAGGAGGACCCGAAGTTCCTCACCACCGGTGGCGTCTACATGGACGACTTCGACGACGCCCGCCTCGCGGGCGCGGGCTGGGTGGTCTACGCCCGTTCGCCGATCGCGCACGGCACGATCAACTCGATCGACGTCGACGAGGCCGCGGGGATGCCCGGCGTGATCGGCGTGTACACCGCCGAGAGCCTCGGTCTGCAGCCGGCCCCGTCGCCGTTCAACCCCGGCATCGCGCGCACCCTGCTCGCATCCGGCAAGGTCCGGTGGGTCGGCGAGCCGCTCGCCGCCGTCGTCGCCGAAACGTACGCGCAGGCGGTCGACGCGGCGCAGGCGATCATCGCCGACATCGACCCGCTCCCCGCCCTCATCGACATGGAAGAGTCACTCGCGAGCGACCTCCACATCTACGAGGGGGCCGGCGGCAACGCCTCGTTCGACTCCAACTTCCTCGGCGGGTCGTCGAACACCGGCCCCGAGTTCTTCGAGGGGTGCGAGGTCGTCATCAGCGAGACGTTCCTCAACCAGCGCGTGGCACCGTGCCCACTCGAGCCGCGCGCCGCAGCTGCGGTCTGGCACGAGGGCCGGCTGCTCGTCTGGGTATCGAGCCAGCACGTCCAGGGCATCAAGCCGGGCTTCGCCGCCACCTCGGGCGTCGAACCCGAGGCCGTCCGGGTGATGACCCCCGACGTCGGTGGCGGCTTCGGCGCCAAGATCGGCGTCTACTCCGAGGAACTCCTGCTCGGCGTGCTCGCTCGCGAGACCGGTCGCCCCGTCCGCTTCCGCGAGACCCGCAGCGAGTCGATGATGAACCTGGGCCACGGCCGCGCCCAGCTCCAGAAGGTCACCGCCGGCGGCACCCGCGACGGCAAGATCACCCACCTCCGGCTCGAGCTCTACCAGGACTCGGGCGGGTTCGCCGAGATCGGCACCATCCTCGGCGCCGCCTTCACGCGCGTAATGGCGTCGGCGGTCTACGACATCCCGAACGTCGAGTGCCACTGCGTCTCCGTCATCACCAACACCACGCCGACCGTCGCGTACCGCGGCGCCGGCCGCCCCGAGGCCACCGCCGCCGCCGAGCGGGTCATGGACCTGTTCGCGCTCGAGGTCGGCATGGACCCGGTCGACATCCGCCGGAAGAACCTGATCCCCAAGTTCCTCGCCCCGCACACCACGTCGACGGGGCAGACGTACGACGTCGGCGACTACGAGGGCAGCCTCGACATCGCGCTCGAGGCCGCCGATTACGGTGCGCTCCGCGCCGAGCAGCAGCGCCGCCGCGATGCGGGTGACACGAAGCTGCTGGGCATCGGTGTGAGCGTCTACGTCGAGATCACCGGTGGTGTCGGCACACTCGACGAGGCCGCGAAGATCGAGATCCACCCCGACGGCACCGGCACCATCTACACCGGCACGTCGCCACACGGCCAGGGTCACGACACGGCGTGGTCGACGATCGCGAGTGCGCAGACCGGCATCGACATCGACAAGTTCACCCTCGTCTGGGGCGACACCGACCTCACGCCGGTCGGTCTCGGAACGATGGGGTCGCGGTCACTGCAGCAGGGCGGCGTCGCCGTCCACGAGGCAGCGATCGGGCTCGTCGAGAAGGCCAAGGCCGTCGCCGCCCGGTTGCTCGAGGCCGACACGGCCGACATCGTGCTCGACACCACGAGCGGGGCCTTCCACGTCGCCGGTGCGCCGGCCGTCTCGAAGTCGTGGGCCGACCTGGGTGGCGTCGCCGAAGCGGGCGAACTGGTCCAAGACACGATGTTCAAGGCCGAGATGCCGACGTATCCGTTCGGTTCGCACGTCGCCGTGGTCGAGGTCGACACCGAGACCGGCGAGGTGCGCCACCTGCGCCACATCGCGTGTGACGACGCCGGCACGATGGTCAACCCGATGCTGCTCGCCGGCCAGGTGCACGGTGGTGTGGCCCAGGGTGTCGCCCAGGCGCTCTACGAAGAGGTGCGCTACGACAGCGACGGCAACCCGATCACGTCGAACCTCGCCGACTACTCGATGATCTCGATCGACCTCCTCCCGCAGGTCGAGCGGATCCCGATGGAGACCGCGACGTTCGTGAACCCGCTCGGGGCGAAGGGCATCGGCGAGTCGGGCACGATCGGTTCGACGCCCGCCGTTCACTCCGCCGTGCTCGACGCGATCAGCCACTTCGGGGTCAAGCACATCGACATGCCGTGCACACCGGAGAAGGTGTGGCGCGCGATCGCCGCCACCACGAACTGACGGCGCGGCCTTCGTGACGCCGGAGCAACCGGCTGTCGGGACGTGGTTGCACCGCGGCGAGTCGACGATCTACGACTCCCCGTGGGTGCGGCTCGCCATCGCCGACGTGCTGATGCCGGACGGCACCCAGGTCGACCACCACGTGGTTCGCATGCCATGGCCCGCCGCCGGCACGATCATCGTGCGGGACGGCCGTGTGCTGCTGCTGTACCGGCACCGGTTCATCACCGACACGTGGGGGTGGGAGATCCCCGCCGGAGCGGTCGACGATGGCGAGACGATTGCGGCCGCGGCCGTGCGCGAGGCCGCCGAGGAGAGCGGTTGGCGACCGACCGCGGTCGAACCGCTCTGCCGCTTCTTCCCCGCCGACGGCCTGGTCGACCAGGAGTTCCACATCTTCCTCGCGCGCGACGCCGTCGATCTCGGTGGCCCCACCGATCGCAACGAGGCGGCCCGCGTCGAGTGGATCGACGTCGCCGAGGTGCGAGCGATGCTGCTCGACGGACGCATCGTCGACGGCCTGTCGTTCGGCGCGCTCTGCTTCGCCTTCACCGCCGGCGCCCTCCCCCTCTAGCGACGGCCTCCGATCGCTCCCGCGCAGATCCGTCTAGATCTCCGGTTCTCGGCGCTGTCCGACGACGTGGGAACACCAGGCGTCGACGATGTCGAGGACCTGTTCCCGGTGTGCGTGGACTGCGTCGACGTGGTCGAAGCGGATCGTCCTCTGAAGGCCGGAGCCATGAAGCAGCTCGAACTCACCGGGGATGCGGGAGCCGAGCGGGAAGATCAGGCTGGCGAACTCCTTGGCGTTCCAGTGGAAGTAGGCCATGATCCCGCCACACATGAACGCCGGGGCCCGGTACTTGATCGCCTCGGCGATGCGGTCGTCGGACATCACGACCGCTCGTACAGCAACGATCACGTCCTTCTTCGGGTTTCGTGTCGCAGCGAGCCAGGCATCGACATCCGCCGAGCGCATCACGCACACGATTCCACGGATCGTGTCGAAGCGCTGCGTCGTGCCAGACCGATTGCGGCCAGGGCCGCTCGAGAAGCCGATCGGCAACGCAGAACGCGCCCGCAGAACGACGGCCGAGCCCACCGGGGCTGGCGGGCGCTCCGACCGGCGCAGGTGCGCTCTGCGCTCGTCAGGGTGTCGAGCGCAGCTTCGCCATGCAGATGCTCAGGTCCCTGCCGACGAACGGACCCCACGGCTCGCACACGGCGTACCCGGCAGCGTCGAACATCCGCTGCGCCTCGGGCTGCCTGGGGCCCATCTCCAGCGCAAAGCGCTGAACGCCGGCGGCAGCGCCCGCTCGCTCGAGCTCAGCCAGCAGAGCGCTCCCGATCTTCTTGCCTCGCCCGGCGAGCGTGACGTACATCCGCTTGATCTCGGCAGAACCCGGCAGTTCATCGATCACCCGGTAGGCGCCACATCCGACGGGCTCGCCGTCGAGCTCAGCCATCAGTAACGCACCGACCCCCTCCACGATGTCGGCTGACTCGAGACTGAAGACGAGCGCATCGGGCTCGGGATATCGGCTGTAGAGGTCGAGGTTCAGTTGGGAGATCAGCAACTGGACATCAACGTTGTCGAGCCAGACACGCTCGATCGACAGTTCCGGTTGCAGGTCGGCCGGCGTGAAGGCGTAGGGAGACACGCCGTGCCGATGCAGGAACCCGAGGCGATCGCGACCCTCGGCGACCGTGGGCTCGTGCCGGTTGGCGATCCACCACGCGACGCAGGATCGGTCGGCGGCGAGCTCACGGAGCGCATCCTGAGAGTCGACCACCGCCACCTCGTCGGGCGTCGCGAACCACGCCAGCTTCACCGTGGGGATCCTAGGACGGCCGGCGCAGCCACCGTCGAGAGGAACCGGACGTTCCCCTACCGTTCACAATCGTCCTGACTCGGCGGTCGCGCGCACACTGGCCGGGCTGCTCGGTCCGACGCGCGACAGCAACGCGGCCGCCGGAGGTGGCGCGCACTACCGTGAGCGGCGTGAGCCCAGCGATCTCGCGTGTCCGCGTCGCCCTCGGCATGTTCGGCGCGATCATCGTGATCGGCACGATCGGCTATCGGCTGTTCGGCTTCTCGTGGGTGGATGCGGTCTACCAGACGGTCACCACGATCACCACCGTCGGGTTCCGCGAGGTGGAGCCGTTCGGCACGGCCGAGAAGTGGTTCACGATGGCGATCATCGTCACGGGCGTCAGTACCGCGCTCTACACGCTCACCTTGATGGTGCAAGTCGTCGTCGAGGGCCAGTTCCGGGAGTTCGTGGGGAGGCGCAGGATGGACAAGCGGATCGCAGGCATGCGCGGGCACGTGATCGTGTGCGGCTGGGGACGTGTCGGCAGAGCCGTCGCGAACGACCTGGCGCGCAACGGCCGCTCGATCGTCGTCGTCGACATCGATCCGGCACGTCTCGTGGGTGCCCCGTACGCCACCATCGTCGGCGACGTGACCCTCGACGCGACGCTGCGGGCCGCCGGCGTCGAGCACGCGCAGGCGCTCGTCGCCGCGCTGCAGGCCGATGCCGAGAACCTGTTCGTCACACTGTCCAGCCGGGCGATGAACCCCGACCTGTTCATCGTTGCTCGTGCACGCGCCGACGAGTCGATCGGCAAACTGAGCCGCGCCGGAGCCGATCGGGTCGTCAACCCGCAGGAACTCGGCGCCGCGCGCATGGCGTCGTTCGTCGTGCAACCCAACGTCGCGGAGTTCGTCGACGTCGTCATGCACGAGCGGTCGATGGACTTTCGGATGCAGGAGGTGCAGATCACCCCCGGCTCGCGCCTGGCCGGGGTCTCGCTGCGAGCGGCCAATCTCCGCCAGGGGGCGGGTGTGCTGGTGCTGGCGGTGCGCGGCGACGACGGATCGTTCACGACCAATCCCGACCCCGACCTCATCCTGCATCCGGGCAACGTCGTCATCGCTGTCGGCACCGCCGACGCGCTCGCCCTGCTCGACAAGGTGTGTGCATGAGCAGCCGCGCCGATCGCACCCACGTGCTGCTCGACCTCGACGGCACCCTGTCCGATTCGGAGCCGGGCATCCTGAACTCGTTGCGCTGGGCGTGCGAGATCGAGGGCTTCCCGGTGCCGACCGAGGCGGAGGTGCGCTCGGTGATCGGCCCGCCGTTCGAGATCGGTCTCCCCTCGATCGGCATTCCTGACGACGCCCTCGAACGGGTGATCGACACCTACCGCGATCGGTACGCCACGATCGGCGCCTACGAGAACACGCTCTACGACGGCATCATCGACATGCTCGATGCACTCTCGGCCGCTGGCTACTCGCTGTCGGTCGCGACGGCCAAGCCAGAGGTGACCGCACACCCGATCCTCGAGTACTTCGACATCAGTCACCGCTTCGAGGTCCGCGCCGGAGCGTCGCTCACCAGTGAGCGCCGGACGAAGGCCCAGGTGATCGACCATGCGCTCCGCGAGCTCGGCATCCACGCCGATCCGGATCCGTGGGACCACGTGATCATGGTCGGCGACCGGGATCACGACGTGCTGGGCGCGATGCAGCACCACATTCCCTGCATCGGGGTGCTGTGGGGGTATGGCTCGATCGAGGAACTGATGAAGGCCGGTGCCGTCACGCTCGCGGAGACCCCGGCGGAAGTTGTGGACCTCGTCGGGCGCGCCTACCGTTGGCCGGGCGCATGAGCACCGAACCGATCACCTCCCAGTCGGCCACGGCCACGACCGATGCGACGGCACCGGCTGTCCGCAGCAACGCCGATCGTTTCATGCGCCGATTGCTCCGCCTCCCGGTCGACGGCCCGAAGGCGACGGCCGAAGAGGCCCGCAAGGCGTTCCAGACGTCGCTGATGGTCGCCACCGTCCGGTGCCTGCTGATGTACATCGTGTTCCCGTTCGTGCTCCCGGTCGTCGGCATCGCGAGCCAGGTCGGGCCGTGGATCGGGCTACCGATCGGCCTCATCGCCATCGTTGCGATCGTGATGAGCATCCGCCGGTTCTGGCGGGCCGACCACTCGAAGCGTTGGCACTACACGATCTTCGGCGGCGTGGTGATCTGCTTCCTCGCCGTGCTCGTGGTGCAAGACCTCCTCGAGATCGTCGGCTGACCGCGCGTCGGTCGCAGCCTCACGCGTCGAACGCGAGCGAGCTCGTCCTCTCGTCGCGGGCGCCCCGACCTCGCTGGCTGCCGGAGGCCGCTGCCTTCCAAAACGCTCGGTAGCTCGGGTACTCGATCGACGGTGTGACCCACCCCGCGGTCACGAGCTCGTCGTGCAATCGCGGCAGCGAGGTCCAGGGCACCCCCATGTCGACGTGGTGGGCCAGGTGCCAACCGGTGTGGTACGGCACCATCCAGTAGCGGGCGAGCCACGACTGATGGATCACGTGGGTGGTCTCGCGACGGTCGCGGGAGCGGACCATCCCACCGTGCTCGGCGATCGCGCGGAGGCGGTTCGAGACCTTCCAGAGGGTCGACCAGGACACGATCCACACCACATAGGCGAGCGGGCGCATGAACGCCACGGCGGCACCGAGCATCACCAGGTGGACCGCGAGGATCTGGAGCGCCTCGCTGCGGCGCTTCGCCATCGCTCCGAACAGCACGCGGAAGTTCTTCCAGGCGCTGATGCCGACGGCATCACGGGTGAGCTTGCGACGCCACGAGTCGCGTGAGATCGGGTAGCCGGCGTACAGCCCGAGGTCGGGCTCGTCGGGTCCCATCTCGTCACGATGGTGTGCGAAGTGGGCCCGCCGGTACGCCAGCATCGCCTGATAGCTCGGATACCCGAGCAGGAATCGACCGGTGAGATCGTTGGCGTGACGATTCGTGAACAGCAACCGATGGGCAGCCTCGTGGGCGAGGATGTTCAGGCACACATGGCCGCGCGCCATCAACGCGAAGGCGAGCACGTACGCCCACCACGTGTGGATCACTGCGGCGGCGAACACCACACCGAACGACTGCAAGAGCGTTGCGGTCACGGCGACAGCGTTGCGCGAATTCGGGATCCGCCGCAGTTCATCACGGAGCGCGCCGGTCGGGCGCCCGCGCTCGCTGAGCGTCGCCGTGGGGAGTGCAGCTGGGAGCCCCTTCGGCACCATCGAGCCGGGTGCGTACGGCGCGTGCCCCATCGTGGTCCCGCTCATGCACCGACGTTACAGTGAGCGATCATGGCGAGCAAGACTGGTGATGCACGTCGTCCCATCAGCACGATGTCTGGTGCGACGCTGCGACCACTCGATGCCCGGTCACTCGCCCTGTCGGCCCTGCTCGGAACCCACCCACCGGCGCTGCCGGGCAACCGTCTGGTGGCGCTCGCCGAGCTCTTCGGCATCGCCGGCGGCACCATGCGGACGGCACTCTCGCGGATGGTCGCCGCCGGCGAACTCGACGCCGTCGACGGCCGCTACCGCCTCGTCGGCCGACTCCTCGACCGACAGCACGCGCAGGACACGGGCCGTCGCCCGCCGAGCGCCGACTGGGACGGCTCGTGGTGCACCGCGATCGCGCTCGACGAGCGCCGCCCCCTCGACGAACGTCGCCGTTCACGGCAGGTACTGACCGATCACCGCTTCGCCGAACTCCGACCCGACACCTGGCTCCGCCCCGCCAATCTCCCCGCACCGCCCCTCGATGCCGGATGGACGGTGATGTCCGGCACGACGTCGAACGACGACGAGCTCGTCGCCCGGCTGTGGGACCTGCCTGCGATCGCCCATGACGCGTCGGAGCTGACGGCGCAGCTCGACGCCGCAGCCTCCGCCCTGGGCGGCGATCCGGCGGCGATCCCGCAGGTGTTCCGATCGTCGGCAGCCGTGGTGCGATTCCTGCGTACCGAGCCCATGCTCCCGGCCGAGCTCGTGCCCGCTGATTGGCCCGTCGACGCTCTCCGGGCACGGTACGACGAGGTCGAAGCCGACCTCCAAGGCGAACTGCGCAGCTACCTCGGCGCTCACCCGTGACGTCGCAGCGAGCGACCGGACTACGGCAGCAAAGTGAAAGGTCGGCGCCGCGCACCGCTCTCGACCGACATGAGCACGATCGAGACCAACGCAACGGCCACCACGAGCGCCATCGGCGCCACCATCTCCCGACGCAGACGGGTGGCTCCCGCCGCCGTGGCAGTGCTGGGCGTGCTGCTCACCGCCGGATGCACGACCGGGACCGCCCCCGACGGGATCACCATGACCGACCAGATCGGGGTCTCACCGACTGCACCAGTGATCACGCCCGCACCGACGACTGCGGCCACGCCGACCACGCCGACCACTGCCCCGCCATCGGTCGCCGTGACGACCATCCCGCCGCCACCAGCCCCAACCCCGACACCAGCCCCAACCCCGCCGCTCGTCGCGGATCCGGGGTGCGGTGCATGGGCTCCCGTTCCCCCGGACGTCTCCGGGGTCTCATCGGCATCGATCGACGCGCTCGGTGACGGCAGCGCCGACGACACGATCACCTCCTATCTGGACGGGACATGGCGGGTGCGGCTCGTGTCATCGGCCGGCGTCGTGTCGGAGTTGGCGATCGATGACGTCGGACCCGGCTACGCGAAGGTGATCGGCGCGGTGCAGATCGACGAACAGGCGGGTGACCAGGTGCTGGCGGTCGTCGGTTCGGGGGCGTCTGGCGTCCGACTCGGCGTGTTCGGCGCCGATGAGCAGGGCTGCGTGTTCCGCTTCACGCACAGCGACGGCGCCGCACTCGATCTGATTGTCGGCGGAACGACCAGGTGGCACCAGGGCGTGTTCTGCGCCGGCAACACCCTGTTCTCGTACGGGGCGGACGCGGTCACCGACGACGAGTGGCAGGTGTGGGGCGTCGACCTCCAGCGCACCGGGGCGACCACGCTCGGCCAGGGAGTGATCGACTCGCAGCCCGGTGTGGCCACCGCCGACCTCCCGGTCTACGGGCTCGCCTGCCCGGGCCTCTCGCTGTGACACCCCCGACGACACCCCCGACGACAGTCCCGACGACGCTCCAGATGCGACATGGCGTTCTGGGAGCGACTACGGTCCAGCCATGTCGTGCCGGCACCAACGCGGCATGCATCACCGAAGGACCGAGGGGAGTCACCGTGGAAGTCAGCGTCACCGTCAACGGGGTCACGCACACCCATGACGTCGAGCCGCGCACGCTGCTCGTGCAGTACATCCGGGAGCAGGTCGGCCTGACCGGCACCAACATCGGGTGCGACACGTCGTCGTGCGGTGCCTGCACGATCCACCTCGACGGTGAGGCGGTCAAGAGCTGCACGCTGCTCGCGGTCCAGGCCGACGGTGGCTCGATCACCACGATCGAGGGGATGGCGGCCGCCGACGGCACGCTGCATCCGATGCAGCAGGCGTTCATGGAGAACCACGGTCTCCAGTGCGGCTACTGCACCCCGGGCATGGTGATGGCTGCGACCAGCCTGCTCCAGGAGAACCCGAACCCGACCGAGCACGACGTGCGCATCGGGCTCGAGGGCAACCTGTGCCGCTGCACGGGCTACCACAACATCGTGCAGTCCGTGCTCGCCGCTGCGGCGAAGTGACGCCGGACCGCACGTAGTCCACGACATCAACGGGATGGGGGTCCTGCGATGACGATGACCGAAGACGCACCGGCTCGCACGGTGCTCGGGCAGCGGTTGCTGCGCAAGGAAGATCCGGCACTGCTCACCGGCGAGGCCAAGTTCACCGCCGACCTCGTGGTCCCGGGAGCATTGCATCTCGCGGTGCTGCGGAGCCCGTACGCCCACGCCACGATCAACTCGGTCGACGTGTCCGAAGCGTTGGCCGCTCCCGGTGTGAGGGCGGCGTACGCCGGCGCCGAGGTGGCTGCGATGTTCACCGGGCCACTGCCGTGCGCGTGGCCGGTCACCGCCGACATGAAGAACCCGGCGCACTTCCCGCTCGCAGTGACCAAGGCCGCCTTCGCCGGCGACGGCGTGGCCTGCGTCCTGGCCGACTCGGCCGCCGCAGCGAAAGATGCGCTCGAACTGATCAAGGTCGACTACACGCCGCACGAAGCGGTCACCAACCTCGAAGACGCGTTGTCCGATCGTGTGGTCATCCACGACGAGCTCGGGACGAACAAGAGCTACACCTGGGACCTCAAGATCGAGGAGACCGAGGGCCAGGTCGACGCTGCGTTCGCCACTGCTGCGTACACCACGAAGCAGCGCTTCATCCAGCAGCGTCTGATCCCGGCAGCGATGGAGCCGCGCTCGGTGTTGGCGGTGCCGCAGCCCTTCGGCGGCGACATGACGCTGTACTCCACCACCCAGATCCCGCACATCCTGAAGATCTTCGTGGCGGTTCTGACCGGGATCCCAGAGCACCAGATGCGCGTGATCGCACCCGCGGTCGGCGGTGGCTTCGGCTCGAAGCTCAACGTGTATCCCGAGGAGGTGCTGTGCACTGCGCTCGCCCGCAAGCACAAGGTGCCGGTGCGCTGGACCGAGGATCGGTCCGAGGCATCGATGTCGACGATCCAGGGTCGCGCCCAGATCCAGGACATCGAGCTCGCTGCCGATGCTGATGGCCGGCTGACGGGTATCCGTGTCCGCCTGATCGGCGACATGGGCGCCTACCTGCAGCTGGTCGCCCCCGGGGTGCCGCTGCTCGGAGCGTTCCTCTACGCAGGCGTCTACGAACTCCCGAAGGCGTACGACTTCTCGTGCACCTCGGTGTTCACCAACATGACCCCCACCGATGCGTATCGGGGAGCGGGCCGTCCCGAGGCGACCTACGCGATCGAACGTTCGATGGACGCGCTCGCGACCGAGATGGGCATCGACCCGCTCGAACTCCGCCGCCGCAACTTCATCCCGAAGGACGCGTTCCCGTACGAGGCGTTCACCGGTCTCACCTACGACTCGGGCGACCACGACGCAGCGGCCACGGTGGCCGCCGAACTCATGGGCTACGACGAGTTCCGCGCCCGCCAGGCCGCGCAGAACGTGCCGGGTGCCACGAAGCTGCTCGGGCTCGGCGTGTCGACCTACTTCGAGATGTGTGGCCTGGCGCCGTCGCGGGTGCTCGCCTCGCTGAACTACGGCGCCGGCGGCTGGGAGGCCGCCACCGTGCGCGTGCTGCCGACCAATCGGGTGCAGGTCGTCACCGGCACCGCACCGCACGGTCAGGGCCACGAGACCTCGTGGTCGATGATCGCTGCCGAGAAACTCGGTGTCGACCCAGCCGACGTCGATGTGCTCCACTCCGACACGGCGATCGCCCCGTACGGTCTCGACACCTACGGCTCGCGCTCGTTGCCCGTCGGCGGTGTCGCGATCGCCAACGCGTGCGACGGCGTCATCGACAAGGCGCGCCAGATCGCCGCTCACCAGCTCGAGGCCAACCCCGACGACCTCGAGTTCTCCGGTGGCGTGTTCCGGGTGGCCGGCTCGCCCGATCGGGAGATGCCGCTCGCTGCGATCGCCTGGGCGGCGTTCACCGCCCACGATCTTCCCGACGGCATGGAGCCGAACCTCGAGCACAGCACGCACTACGACCCGCCGAACTTCTCGTGGCCGTTCGGGACGCACATGTGCGCCGTCGAGATCGACACCGAGACCGGTCAGGTCGAGGTGCTCAAGTACGTCGCCGTCGACGACTGTGGCGTGCAGGTGAATCCGCTGATCGTCGACGGTCAGGTGCACGGCGGAGTCATCCAGGGCCTCGCCCAGGCGCTCTACGAGGGTGCCGTCTACGACACCGACGGCAACCTGAAGAACTCGACGCTTGCCGAGTACCTCGTGCCGGCAGCGAGTGACGTGCCGCCGATCACGCTCGGCCACACGGTCACCCCGTCGCCCACCAATCAACTCGGCGTCAAGGGCGTCGGCGAGGCCGGCACGATCGGTGCCGCTCCCGCCGTCATCAACGCCGTCGTCGACGCACTCTCCGGACTGGGCGTGCGCGACATCGACATGCCCGCCAGTCCGAACAACGTGTGGCACGCCATCCAGGCGGCCCGCGCCAGCACCACCAGCAGCACCCATGGAGGCTCGCAGTGATCCCCGCAGCATTCGACTACGTCCGTGCCGGTTCCGCCGAGGAGGCCATCAGCCTCATCGGTGAGCACGGCGACGATGCCAAGTTCCTCGCGGGCGGTCACAGCCTCCTGCCGCTCATGAAGCTGCGCCTCGCCCAGCCGACGGTGTTGGTCGACATCGGTCGCGTCAGCGACCTGTCGTACATCCGTGATGCCGGTGATCATGTCGCGATCGGCGCCCTCACCCGCCACATGGACGTCGAGACCTCCGACCTGCTCAAGCAGCACGTGCCGCTGCTCGCTCACGCAGCTGGCCACGTCGGTGACCCTCAGGTGCGTCACCGCGGCACGATCGGCGGCTCGATCGCCCACGCCGACCCCGCCTCCGACCTGCCGGCCACCACACTGGCGCTCGGTGCGACGTACATCGCCCAAGGTCCGAACGGCACCCGGGAGATCGCGGCGAGCGAGTTCTACCAGGGTTTCCTGACCTCGGCGCTCGAGGCCGACGAGATGCTCACCGAGATCCGGGTGCCGAAGATGAACGGCGCCGGCTGGAGCTTCCAGAAGTTCAACCGCCGCGCCCAGGACTGGGCGATCGTCGGCGTGGCGGCGTGGCGCCGCAACGGTGACTCGGGCGTGGCGCTGGTGAACATGGGCTCGGTGCCGATCCTCGCCACGAGCGTGTCGTCGGCGCTCGCCGGTGGCGCCTCGATCGAGGACGCCGCCGCTCAGGCCGCCGCCGAGGCCGAGCCGCAGGCCGACCTCAACGCCAGCGTCGAGTACCGCACCCACCTCGCCAAGGTCCTCGTCAAGCGAGCCCTCACCGAAGCCAGCTGACCCTGTGACGCAATGGGTCAGACCAACTCCGTCACAGCTCGAGCCGTGACGGAGTTGGTCTGACCCATTGCGTCACATCGTTACTGCAGGCCTTGGTAGTCGCCGCCGTCGACGTTCAATGCGGCGCCGGTGACGAACCGAGCCTGCTCGCTGCACAGGAACGCGACCACCTGGCCGAAGTCGCTCGGATCGCCGAGCGGCCGGTCGGGCAGGGAGTCACCGTAGATCTGCTGCAGCCGGTCGGTGAGGTGGAGGCCGGGCTGGACGCTGTTGACCGTCACGCCGTCGCCGGCGACCTCGCGGGCGAGCGTCTTCAGGAATGCCGTGGCTCCGGCGCGGGCGGTGTTCGACAGGATCAGCTGCGGCATCGGCTGGCGCACCGACAGCGACGTGATCGCGACCACCCTCCCCCACCGCTGCGCCTGCATCGCCGGGACGGCCGCCTTGCACATCGCGACGACCGACATCAGGTTGAGGTCGAGCGCCGCCGGGTACGACTCGACCGGCGTCTGCGCGAAGTTGCCTCCCGGCGGACCGCCGGCGTTGGTGACGAGGATGTCGATGCCGCCGAGCGCCTCGGTCGCAGCCGCCACGAACCCACCCGCACCGGCTGCGTCCGACACGTCAGCGACGAGCCCGACCGCTCCGGCACCGAGCTGCGCCACGGCATCGTCGAGCCTGCCGCGGTCGCGACCGCAGATGACGACGAGGGCACCTTCATCCGCCAATGCCTTCGCCGACGCGAGCCCCAAACCAGCCGTTCCCGCCGCCACCGCGGCACGACGTCCCATCAAGCCCAAGTCCATGGCGGGACCGTACACTCGCGGAAACCCTCGACCCGTGGCGCTGCTGCGCCGGTGAGAACATGACAACCGATCACGAGGAGTTCGATCAGCGTTACCTCGACGCAATCGCCGACGCCGACCAGTACCCGTACTGGTATGAGGACGCCGACGAGCCCGACTCCAACCCCACCCTCGTGCGCACCGAGAGTTGCGACCTGTGCGTCATCGGCGGCGGGTACACCGGTCTGTGGACCGCGATCATCGCCAAGGAACGTGACCCCTCGCGCGACGTCGTCCTGATCGATGCGAGTGAGTGCGGCAGTGCTGCGAGCGGACGCAACGGCGGCTTCATGGATGCGTCGCTCACACACGGGCTCGGCAACGCGATGTCCCGCTGGCCCGACGAGGTCGAGATCCTCGAGGAGCTCGGCCGGCGCAACCTGAACGACATCGAGACGGCGATCCGCAAGTACCGGATCGACTGCGACTACGAGCGAACCGGCGTGATCGAAGTGGCGAACACCTTCCATCCGCCGAGCTACCTCGAGGAGGTCCGCGAGGAGTTCGCACTCCTGCAGCAGCTCGGGCATGCGGTCGAATGGCTCGACGCCGACGCCATGCAGGCGCAGGTGCATTCGCCGATCTACACCGGCGGCCTCTGGATGAAGGACAACTGTGCGATCGTCGACCCGGCCCGTCTCGTCTGGGGCTTGAAGGCCGCCGCGGAGCAGCTCGGTGTCCGCATCTACGAAGACACCAAGGCGACCGAACTCAAGCGCGACGGCGTCGGTGTGATGGTGACCACCCCGCTCGGCGTCATCCGCGCCGGCAAGGTGGCGCTCGGTACGAACGCGTTCAAGCCGGTGCTGAAGCGCCTCACCAACTACATCGCTCCGGTCTACGACTACTGCATGGTGACCGAGCCGCTGTCGGCCGAGCAGATGGCGTCGATCGGCTGGGAGAACCGCCAGGGGCTGTCCGACCTCGCCAACCAGTTCCACTACTACCGACTCACCGAGGACAACCGGATTCTGTGGGGCGGCTACGACGCCGTGTACTACTGGGGCGGCAAGGTGTCGTCAGAGTTCGAGAGTCGGCCCGAGACGTGGGCCAAGCTCAGCCAGCACTTCTTCGAGACCTTCCCTCAACTCGAAGGCGTGAAGTTCACCCACATGTGGGGTGGGGTGATCGATACGTCCAGCCGCTTCTCGGTGTTCTGGGGCAGAGCGATGAGCGGCCGCGTCGCGTACGCACTCGGATACACCGGGCTCGGTGTCGCGGCGGCGCGCTTCGGCGCGGCGGTGATGCTCGACCTGCTCGACGGGCGCCGCTCGGTGGCGACCCAGCTCGAGTTCGTGAAGTCACGCCCGATGCCCTTCCCGCCGGAACCGTTCCGCTTCGTCGGCATCCAGGCGACGCGCTGGAGCCTCGACCGAGAAGACAAGACCGGCAAGCGCAACCTCTGGCTCCGTGGCCTCGACAAGATGGGCCTCGGCTTCGACTCCTGACGTCGACGAGAGGTCGAGGGTCGGAATCGGACCGGCCGTCGGCGAGCGTGGGGCCTCACCGGGGCGGCACGGGTACTGTGGCGCTCGTGACTCCCGCTGACGTCGGCGCCGCCCTCACCCTGCATGGCTACCTGCCCGACGACGGGCTCACCACCGCTGTGTTCCTCGCGCTCGAGCTGAAGCGCCCCTTGCTCCTCGAGGGCGAGGCGGGGGTCGGCAAGACCGAGCTCGCGAAGGTGCTGGCCGCCTGGACGGGTGGCGAGCTGATCCGACTGCAGTGCTACGAGGGCATCGACGCCGCCCAGGCCGTGTACGACTGGGACTACGCCCGTCAGCTCCTCCACCTGCGCGCCGCAGAGGCGACCGGCGAGACCGCGGGCAAGTCATCCGACGCCATCGAGGCCGATCTGTACCAGGAGCGGTTCCTCGTCAAGCGGGCACTGCTTCGCGCGATCGGGCACGGCGACGGCCCACCGCCCGTGCTGCTGATCGACGAGATCGACCGTGCCGACGACGAGTTCGAGGCGTACCTGCTCGAGGTGCTGAGCGACTTCCAGATCACGGTGCCGGAGCTCGGCGTGTATCGCGCCGAGACACCACCGATCGTGATCCTGACGTCGAACCGCACACGCGACGTCCACGACGCGCTGAAGCGGCGATGCCTCTATCACTGGGTGGAACACCCGAGCTTCGAGCGCGAGGTGGCGATCGTGCGCCTGCGAGTCCCGGCGTGTTCCGAACACCTGGCACGCCAGGTGGCAGCCGCTGTCGAGACCATGCGCGACCTCAACCTGTACAAACCACCCGGTGTCGCCGAGACGATCGATTGGGCCACAGCGCTCGGCCGTCTCGGCGTCACCCAGCTCGACGAGCAGAGTGTCGCAACCACCCTGGGCACGGTGCTGAAGTACCGCGAAGACCATCAGCGCGTCGAGCAGCACGGTCTCGCCGACATCGTCAAGCAGGCGTTCGAGCGCGGCGTGCGCTCGAGCTGACGCCACGGCCGGGGTCGCCGATGCCTTCGAGCACCAGCATCCGCGACGCTGGAGAGATCGCCGTTGCATTCAGTCGAGTGCTGCGGGGCGCAGGATTGCGCGTCCCCACCAGTTCGACCATCGCGTTCGGGGAAGCGCTCGGCCTGACGGGCCTCGACAACCGCGACGCCGTCTTCTGGGCGGGGCGGGCCACGCTCGTCCACCGCCCCGAGGACCACGCCGTGTTCGACAGCGCGTTCTCGGTCTTCTTCGAACACCGCGTCCCGAGCGGCGCCGGCGAGCCCGAGCCCGAGTTGCTGCACGTCACGCTCGCGATCGACGCCGGCGACGACTCTGGCGACGACCCCGACACCGCCGAACCGTCCGACGACCCCGTCATCGAGCTGCGCTTCAGCACCACCGAGGTGCTTCGCCAGAAGGACTTCGCCGACTACTCCCCCGACGAGCTCGTGCACGCCCAGCAGTTGATGACACGGCTGCGGCTCGCCGGCGCGCCACGGCGCTCGCTCCGACTCGGCCCGGCCGACCGGCGGACCGCCGTGCCCGATCTGCGGCGGACGGTGCGTGCCGCCATGCGCGCCGGCGGCGAACCCGTCCGGCGTCACTTTCGCACGCCCACCACGCGGAATCGGCGCCTGGTGCTGTTGCTCGACGTGAGCGGGTCGATGGAGCCCTATGCCCGCGCGCTGATCCGATTCGTGCACGCCGCTGTCGCAGGTCGACAGAAGGTCGAGGCGTTCGCGCTCGGCACCCGCCTCACCCGGATCACTCGGGAACTCACCTCGCGTGACCCCGACGAGGCGTTGCGCCGGGCGGCGGGGCGAGTGCTCGACTACGGCGGCGGCACCCGACTCGGGGACGGGCTCCGCGCCTTCAACGACGAGTGGGGGCAGCGCGGCATGGCGCGCGGTGCGATCGTCGTGATCCTGTCCGACGGGTGGGACCGCGGTGATCCGGACCAGCTCGCCGAACAGATGCAACGCCTCCAGCGGGTGGCGTACAAGGTCGTCTGGGTCAACCCGCTCAAGGTCACGCCTGGGTATGCGCCGCTGGCGCGGGGTATGGCCGCCGCGATGCCCCACATCGACTCGTTCGTCGAAGGGCATTCGATCGAGGCCATGGAGCAGCTCGCACGCGTGATCAACGCACCCTGACCGTCACCCTGATCGCAACCCCCATCTCAACCACGTTGACAATTTGTCTGCCCGTATGGCGAGAATCCGGAGCCGGCATCGAACGGCGCGCCGGGTGACACCTACGATGCGCGGCATGGTCGCGATCCCGTTCCGGCACGGCACGCTCGACAGCCCGCTGCGGCGTGCCGTCATGGTCCAACCCGACAAGGTCGCGCTGATCGACGGCGACCACCGCGCGACCTATCGCGAGATGGACGAACGTGTCGCTCGGCTTCGCGGCGGTTTGCGCTCACTCGGGCTCGACGACGGCGATCGGATCGCCGGTTTGGCGCTCAACTCGTTCCGGCATCTCGAGGCGTGGTTCGCGATCCCCACGGCCAACCTCACGTTCAACGACCTCAACTTCCGCCTGGCCCTGCCCGAACTCGAGTTCATCGTCAACGACTCCGGAGCGTCGGTGCTGTGTGCCGACGCCCGGTACTGGGAGACGGCCGAAGCCTTGCGGACACGGTGCCCGTCGATCAAGCAGCTGATCTGGATGGATGCCGGACCGTCGCCGGACGGCGCGGCCACGTGGGACGACCTCGCCCGCCACGACCCCGAACCCGTCCCCGTGACCCTCGACGCCGATTGCGTCGCGAGCATCACGTACACCGGCGGCACCACGGGAACGCCGAAGGGTGTGATGCAGACCCACGGCGCGCTGATGGCCAACGCCAAGCACATGCTGTGGGGCAACCCGCTGTTCGAGCCCGACCGGTTCCTCCACCTGTCGCCCATGTTCCACTCCGCCGGCGTCGCGAACATGTACGCGCTCACCCTCGTCGCAGGCACCCACGTCACGTGCCCCGGCTTCGACGCCGACCTCGTCGGGCGGATGATCGAGGAGCACCGCATCACCGTCGGGGTCCTCGTCCCCACCATGATCAACATGTTCCTCAACCATCCAGGCACCGCCGAGCGCGACCTGTCGACCTGGCGCCTGTGCCTCTACGCCGCATCGCCGATGCCGGTGCCGCTCCTGCAACGGGCGATGGCCGAGCTGCCGTGTGGTTTCTCGCAGGGGTACGGCATGACCGAGATGTGCCCGCACGTGTCGCAGCTCACCAGTGAGGATCACGTGCTCGCGGTGAACGGCGACCCCGACGCGATCCGGCGACTCGCCAGCGCCGGCACTGCATGCGTCGGCGTCGACGTCGAGGTCCGCCGCGACGACGGGACGCGCTGCGACGTCGGAGAGGTCGGCGAGATCACGGTCCGCGGCCCGAACATGATGGCCGGCTATTGGAATCGGCCCGACGAGACGGCGGCGGCGCTCACGACCGACGGCTGGTACCGCACCGGCGACCTCGCCTCGCTCGATGCCGGCGGCTACCTCTTCATCGTCGATCGCGCCAAGGACATGATCGTCTCCGGTGGCGAGAACGTCTACACGACCGAGGTCGAGAACGCGCTCGCCAGCCATCCGGCCGTGCTCGAGCTCGCGGTGTTCGGCATCCCCCACGAGCAGTGGGGCGAGGCGGTCCACGCAGAGGTCGTGCTGAAGCCGGGGGCAACGGCCGGCGAGGACGAGCTGATCGCCCACTGCCGCCAGAGCATCGGCGGGTTCAAGGTCCCCCGTTCGATCACGCTGCGCGCCGAGGCCCTCCCGAAGAGCGGCGCCGGCAAGATCCTCAAGCGCGACGTGCGCGCCCCCTACTGGGAAGGCCGCGACCGCTCCGTCTCCTGACACATCTGGTGCCTGGCATCCGATGATCGTCAGGCAGACTGGGGGTGTGAAGGAACTGTTGGACGATCTGGACCGATGGCGCTCGGCGGGCAAGCGGGTCGCTGTCGCCCGCGTCGTCGACATCGAGGGCTCGGGCCCGCGCGACCCGGGCGCAGCGATGGCCGTCTCGATCGACGGCGAGGTCGTGGGGAGCGTCAGCGGCGGGTGCGTCGAGGGCGCGGTCGTGACCGAAGCGCTCGCGGTGCTCGCCGGCGACCGGCAGCCCGGCATCGTCACCTTCGGCTACAGCGACGACGAGGCCTTCGCTGTCGGCCTCACCTGCGGTGGCACGATCCGACTCTTCATCGAAGCGCTCGACTGGTGAGCGGAGCGCCGACATGACGTTGTACGACGATCTCGCCGCTGCGATCCGCGCCCACGACCCGGTGGCGCTCGCCACCGTGATCGAAGGGCCGAACGTCACCGGCAAGCTGCTGGTCCACGCCGACGGCAGCCACACCGGTTCGCTCGGGCACCCCGAACTCGACCGGGTGGTCGCCCGCGATGCACTCGCCGAGCTCGAGGCAGGACGCTCCGGCGTCCGCCACTACGGCCCCGAGGGCGAGACCACCCCCGAAGACCTGGTCGACACCCCTGTCGTACGGATCTTCGTCGAGAGCTGGGCGCCGCCGCCGCAGATGTGGATCTTCGGCGCGGTCGACTTCACGGCGGCGCTCGCGAAAGTCGCCAAGGTGCTCGGGTATCGGGTCACCGTGTGCGACGCCCGCGAGATCTTCGCGACCCGCCGCCGGTTCCCGATGGCCGACGAGGTGCGGGTCACATGGCCGGGCCCGATGTTCGACGAACGGGGCGCGCAGCTCACCGCACGCGACGCGGTCTGCATCCTCACCCACGACCCGAAGTTCGACGTGCCGGCGGTACGGGGCGCGCTCGCCACGAAGGTGGGCTACATCGGGGTCATGGGGAGCCGCACCACACATGCCAAGCGCATGCAACGACTCGCCGAGGTGGGGGTCGCCGACCAGCGCGATCTCGATCGGTTGATGTCGCCGATCGGTCTCGACATCGGGGCTCGTACCCCGGAAGAGACCGCGATCTCGATCTGCGCCGAGATCATCGCTCGCCGCACCGGGAGGGTGGCACCGTCGCTCCGAGACGGTGCCGGGCCGATCCATCAGTGATCCGAGCGCGAGCTCGGACCGGGTTCAGAACTTCCGGGCGGCCGTGATGTCAGGCGCCGAGGTGCCGGCGGCGACGGGTCGCGGAGCGAGGAACTCGACGTCGTCATCGAACAGATCGCCGAATCGGAGTGACCGCTCGAACAGGGGGCGGACCTCGACCTCGCTGCCCGAGTACGGCGAGTGGACCATGAGGCCCATGCCGACGTACATGCTGATGTGGCCCGGGTAGTAGACGAGGTCGCCGGGCTCGGCGTCGAACCCCTCGATGCGCTCGGTCTCGCCGATCTGATCACCGCTCGATCGGGGGATCTCGATGCCCGCTTCGTTCCATGCGTAGAGGAGGAGGCCCGAACAGTCGAAGCCCGTGTCCTCCTCGGACTTCATCGACCTGTAGGGGACGCCGACCTGCGACACGGCGGCGAGGACGGCGTGCTGCTTCTCGATGCGGACCGTGCCCCACGCCGTGCTCAACCCGTCACTCGGCAGGCCGAGATTGGTAGCGATGAGCGATGCCGCCCGGCTGCGCAGGTCGGTGTAGCGGGCGTAGTCGGTCATACGACCGGTCGCCTGCCAGCGCTCGAGTGCGGCGAGCGCGTCGTCGGCGACCTTCGCCACGTCGGGCGATGCCACTCGGGCGCTCGCCTCAGCGGTGGAGGGGACGAGCAGCGCAAGGCTTGCGCTGGCGGCGGCGAGGCCCGTCGCGACGATGCGTCGCCCACGTCCGTTCGCCCGATTGGTTCGAGTCATGTGGCTCTCTCCTGCAACGCCGGCACACCAGGCACCGACTCGTTGGATGGCGACGTTATCGTCATGCTTTCGCAACAGTCAACGTCTTCGTTGCCTTTTCGTCACCAATCCGCAATGTGTTGACGACTTTGTGTGGGACGTCGGTCACGCCGCGTCGACTTTCGGCGGGCCGGCTTCGCAACAAGATGACACTCCGATGACACCAGTTCGGACGCGTGCGCCGGGTCGTCGCATACTGTTCGCGTGCCGACCGACCCCGCTCCGCTCACGATCGCCGTGGTGCTCGCCGCCGGAGCCGGCAGCCGCTTCTCCGGGCCGACGCACAAGCTGCTGACCCCGCTCGACGGCGTGTGCGTCGTCGAGCACGCGGTGGCTGCGGCCGTCGCCTCGGCGATCGGGCCGGTGATCGTGGTCAGCGGCGCCGTCGAGCTGCCCGCCACGATCGCTGCGACCGACGGCGTCGAGGTGCACCACCACGACGGCTGGGCCGCCGGGCAGGCGACGACCCTCGGCATCGCCATCGCCGAGGCGGGGCGCCGCGGCGCCGATGCCGTCGTGGTCGGGCTCGGCGATCAGCCGTTCATCCCACCCGAGGCGTGGCAGGCGGTCGCGCGGTCGGCAGCTGCCATCGGAATCGCCACCTATCGCGGCCGTCGACGGAACCCCGTTCGGCTCCACCGGTCGGTGTGGCCGATGCTTCCGACCGAGGGCGACGAGGGCGCCCGAACCCTCGCTCGTTTGAGGCCCGACCTCGTCGAGGAAGTACCCTGCCCCGGGTCGCCCGCCGACATCGACACCGTCTCCGACTTGCAGAACGCAGAGGTACACCGGCCATGGCAGAACAGATCGTCAACGAATTCACCGTGAACCGCCCGATCGACGAGGCATGGCCGATCATCTGCGACGTCGAGCGCATCGCACCGTGCCTGCCGGGCGCCCAGCTCGAGGAGATCGAAGGCGAGGTCTACCGCGGTCGAGTCAAGGTCAAGCTCGGCGCAGTGACCGCTCAGTTCAAGGGTGAGGCGCAGTTCGTCGAGCGCGACGACGTCAACTACAAGGCGAAGCTCAAGGGCAAGGGCCGCGACACCGGCGGCCGCGGCAACGCCGAGGCCGACATCTACGCCGAGGCCGTGGCGCTCTCGCCGACGAGCACGAAATGCACCGTGGTCGCCGACCTCCACATCACGGGCAAGGTCGCCCAGTTCGGCCGCGGCATCCTCGGTGACGTGAGCAAGAAGCTCATCGATCAGTTCGCCTCGAACCTCAACACGATGCTCGACGAGCAGGGCGCCGGCGAGACGCCGGCCGAAACTACACCTGCGGCAGATGCACCGGCTGCAGCAGCAGCCGAGGTGAGCGCCCCCACCGAGGCGCCGGCAGCAGCCACCGCCAGCAGCACCGCTGCCACCGGCCCGACCGTTCGCAAGATCAACGGCCCGGCCGCAGAGCCGGTCGATCTCGCCGGCATGGCCGGTCCGGCCCTCATCAAGCGCGCCGGGCCGGCGATCGCAGCCCTGCTCCTGATCCTGTTGTTGCTGCGCCGCCGGAAGTGACCGAACCGGGTCCCGGCCCCGATCCCTCCCCCGACGATCGCGAGCGCGTGCGCGCGCTCCTCGGGCGCGAGCCCCAAAGCCGATACGAGGTCGTCGTGAGAGACGCCGCGGGCGACCCCGTCGTGCTCCGCAACGCGCCCTTTCTCGACGACGGCACGCCCATGCCCACGCGCTACTGGCTGATCGGACCTGTCGAGATCCGGCGAATCGGACGGCTCGAGTCCGACGGCGGTGTCGACGCGGCCGAGGCAGCGATCGACCAGGGCGAACTCGCCTTCGCGCACACGCGCTACGCCGCCGAGCGAGACGCGGAGATTCCAGCCGATCACACCGGCCCGCGTCCGAGCGGTGGCGTGGGCGGCACCCGCACGGGCGTCAAGTGCCTGCATGCGCACTGGGCATGGCACCTCGCCGGCGGCGACGATCCCGTCGGCCGCTGGATCGAGCGGCGCCTCAGGTCGCTCCACTTCGAACTCAGCGACGAGTCGATGGTCGCGATCCTGCCGGGCGGCATCGTGCACGCCGTGCCGTGGGGTCCGGCGAACTTGACCGCCCGCTGGCTCGCCGACGACGATCCGCCGCACCCGGCCGCGCTCACCAACGCGCTCGGCACGATCGATGATCATCTCGACGACCTCGAGCGTGAGCACGATCTCGTCGGGTCGCTCGACGGTGCTCCCACGTCGTTCGCGGGCGCCACGATCGCCTCACTGGTGCGACTCGAAGTCGGGCTCGACACGCCACCGGCCGAGCACATCATCGACCGAGCCACCGCCGAGGAGGTCTTCCGACTCGTCGCGACGGAGGCCGCGTCCGACCGCGCCCTCAACCCGGGACTACCCTCGGACGACGTGGACCGCATCGTCGCCTCCTGCTGCATCGTGCTGGCGACCATGCGCCGTTTCCGCCTCGATCACGTCACGCTCCGTTCCGACGACGGGGGGTGAGCGTGCGGCATCCGTCGTCGCTGATCCGCCGGCTGCCGGCACCGCGGCTGTATGGCAAACGCGTCATGCTCAGACCGCTCGGTCCGCACGACTTCGGCGCGTGGCGCGAGGTGCGCCTGCGCAACGAGGACTGGCTGCTCCCCTGGGAGCCTCAACGCCCGATCGGTGTCGCCGACCCCACCCGTGAACGCGACGCGTTCGAGGCGCGGTGCTCGGCACGCGAGCGTGAGCGCGCCGCCGACCATGCCTACCCGTTCGCACTGTTCGTCGACCAGCAGTTCGCCGGTGAGGTGAACCTGAACAACGTCACCCGGGGCGCCCTCCAGGGCGCGACGATCGGGTACTGGATCGATCGCGATCGCGCCGGCCACTCGTACACGGCCGAAGCGGTCGTCGTGCTGCTGCGCTTCGCCTTCGAGCAGTTGCAGCTGCATCGCATCGAGATCTGCATCGTGCCGCGCAACGCGAACAGCCGCCGCGTCGTCGAGAAGATCGGGTTGCGGTGCGAGGGGGTCGCCGAACGATTCCTCGAGATCGCAGGCACCTGGGAAGACCACCTCCGCTACGCGATCACCGCGGAGGAGTGGGACGAACGGGGCCCGGAACTGACAACGGCGTGGATCAGCGGCTCGAGCCGCTGATCCACGCCGTCGCATCAGTCGTTCGGTCGGGGCGTCGACCCCGGCGGGATGACCGGTCGGTCACCCTTCCCCGGCGAGGCGAAACGCCTCGGCACGAGCCTGGCGCATCTTCGTGCGCCGCTTCCACATCTTGGTCTTCCAGTGACGCCGGCCACGCGACTGCTTCGCGAGCTTGATCTTGGCGACCTCGGAATCGTGGTGGTGAATGGGCTTCCAAGCCGCACCCGGTTCATGGAGATCTTCTGGCTCCAGTCCGGAACTGACCTGGTTGGCCACCTGGTTGAGCTCCACATGGATCCGGTGCCGTTCGCCATGGGCGTGGGCACGCAGTTCCTGTCTCGGCGGCAACGGCACCTCGGCGGTGCGGTGGCGCTGGCTCATGGGCTACCTCCTTGTCGGAACCTCACCCTGGAGTGAGGCTGTCTGGTAACTCGCATCTCCCCTTGCCCGCCAACGTAGCCCAACGGTCACCCAGATGTGGGAGAGCGTTTGGTAACAGTTCTGTGCGATTTCGCCCAGTGTTCGCCGAGGGTGACATCACGTCGTCAGCGCTCACCGCAAGCGCCCACGATCGCCGCACATCGTCAACGATTCGGCACGCCGCCGCGCTCAGCGCTTCGAGATCTTCGCCTGGAGCGCAGCGATGCGCTCTTCGAACCACGGCTGCTGGACGGTCCAGAGCTGCGGCTCGAGCTCGCGGCTCACGGCATCCGCGTGCTCGCCGATGTCGGCCATGTCGCGGATCGTCTGCTTCACGACGATCGCGAGCTCGCGAGGCGCCGACGCGGCACCACGGGCGAACGCCTGCGCCGCCTCGATCAACTCCTCGTCGGGGACGCACCGGTAGACGAGCCCGACGCGTTCGGCCTCGGGCCCGTCGAGAACCTGACCGAACACGACCGCCGCCATCGCGGCCTGCGGGCCGACGATGCGGCGCTGCATCCACGTGTGACCGCCACCGGGGTGCAGACCGATCTGGAGGAAACGTGTGTCGAAGCGTGCGCGCCGCGCGGCCAGACGGACATCGCACCCGAGTGCCAGGTTCATCCCGGCGCCGACCGCCGGGCCGTTGACCGCGGCAAGCGTCGGGAGCGGGCTTCGTGCGATGCGCAGGAAACCCTCGTACACGTTGGCGAGGCTGTCGCGCGTCGCTGCACGCAGGTTGCCGAGGTCGGCCCCCGCACAGAACGCCGAACCGGCGCCGGTGACGACGACTGCACCCACCGACTCATCGGCCTCGAACGCGTCCATCGTCGCGATGATCTCCGCAACCATGGGTGCGGTGAGCGTGTTGCGTTCGTCGGGCTGGTTCAGCGTCAACCAGCCGACACCTTCGCGAATCTCGGTGAGCACGTGTGACATGCGTCCAGTCTGCCGCGACGCACCGTGTAGCCACGTGTTCGCAACGGTCGGCCTGGTGAATCCGGGCCGACGGCCCGGCTAGCCTGGGCCGTGTTCACCGTGAACACAATCCCAAATGTCCCGACTAAGGGGGAGACATGATCAAGAGCAAGCGAGTGCTTGCCGCGAGTCTCGTCGCAGCGCTGAGCCTCACGGCCGCAGCATGTGGTGACGACGAGGAGACGCCGGCCGCAACCGACGCACCCGAGGCGACCGAAGAGGCAACCGACGCCCCGGCGGCGACCGACGCCCCGGCCGACACAGACGCCCCGGCGGCAACCGACGCCCCGGCCGCAACCGACGCCCCGGCACCGTCCGGCGAGTCGTTCAACGTCGGCCTGACGTTCGACATCGGCGGTCGTGGCGACCAGTCCTTCAACGACTCCGCCGCCGCCGGCATCGACCGTGCCGCCGAGGAACTCGGCATCACGTTCACCGAGGCCGAGCCCAACGCCGACGGCTCCAACCGTGCCGAGCTGCTCCAGCTGCAGGCCGACGGGAGCGCCCTCGTCATCGGCGTCGGCTTCCTGTTCGCGAGTGACGTCGTCGCCGCCGCCGGGGAGAACCCCGACACGAACTTCGCCGTCATCGACGATGCGATGCTCGACTTCGACAACGACGCCGTGCCGCTGTGCGACAACTGCGCCGGCCTCACTTTCGCCGAGGAGCAGGGCTCGTTCCTGGTCGGCGCGGCTGCCGCGCTCAACAGCACCACCGGCACGGTCGGCTTCATCGGCGGCGTCGGCGGTTTCGGCCTCATCGAGAAGTTCCAGGCCGGTTTCGAGGCGGGCGCCAAGGCCGTCAACCCCGACATCGTGATCATCCCGCAGTACATCACCGAGGCTCCGGACTTCGACGGCTTCTTCGCCGCCGACCGCGCCAAGGAGATCGCTCTGGCGATGTACGACCAGGGTGCCGATGTGATCTACCACGCAGCCGGCGGTTCCGGCGCCGGCCTCTTCGAGGCCGCCAAGGAGCAGAGCGAGGCCTCCGGCTCCAAGGTGTGGGCGATCGGTGTCGACTCCGACCAGTACTTCACGTCGAGCGAGGAAGTCCGCGAGTACATCCTCACCTCGATGCTCAAGCGCGTCGACGTCGCCGTCTTCGAGATCACCAAGGCGCAGTCCGAGGGTGCGTTCGCTGCCGGCAACACCGTGTACGACCTCTCGGTCGACGGCGTCGGCTACTCGACGTCGGGTGACTTCATGACCGCCGAGCAGATCGCCACCATCGAGGACTTCAAGGCGCAGATCATCGCCGGCGACATCGTCGTTCCGACGGTGCCCGAAGCCTGATCACCGGCCCTCGGGCCACAACGACCGGTTGACGCCGGTCGACAGCATCTGACGAAGCGGAGGTCGACTATGTTCGGCCTCCGCTTCGTCGTTTGTTCACCGGTCGGCAACCGGCTCACGGCGAAGTCGTGCCCAACGAGTCGTCCGGTTCGCCCCGGGTAGGAGGTGCCGCATGCCAGCGGCGATCGAACTGATCGGTATCACCAAGCGCTTCCCAGGTGTCGTTGCGAACGACGACGTGAACCTGCGCGTCGAGCGCGGCGAGATCCACGCGATCTGTGGCGAGAACGGCGCCGGCAAGTCCACACTGATGAAGATCCTCTATGGCATGCAGCCTGCCGACGAGGGAACGATGATGATCGACGGCAAGGAAGTCACGTTCACCTCGCCCACGGACGCGATCGCCGCCGGGATCGGCATGGTGCACCAGCACTTCATGCTGGCTGATCAGATGACCGTGCTCGAGAACGTGATCCTCGGATCCGAGCCGACGAAGACCGGCGGACTGATCGACTTCGACGAGGCCGAACGTCACCTGCGCGAAGTCGGCGAGGCATACGGCCTCACCGTCGACCCGGGCGATCTCGTCGAGACGCTCGAGGTGGGTGAGAAGCAGCGCGTCGAGATCATCAAGGTGCTGTTCCGCGGTGCCCGCATCCTCATCCTCGACGAGCCCACGGCGGTGCTCGTGCCACAAGAAGTCGAGGAGCTCTTCCGCAACCTGCGCGAGCTCCAGGCCAGTGGCGCCACGATCATCTTCATCGACCACAAGCTCCAGGAGGTCCTGGAGATCTCCGACCGGATCACCGTGATCCGACGCGGCAAGACCGTCACCACCGTCGACTCGTCATCGGTCACGGCGGCCGACCTCGCCGAACTGATGGTCGGGTCCGAGCTGCCGTCGCCCGAGACCACCGAGTCGACCGTGACCGACGTCGTGGCGCTCGAGGTCACAGGGCTCACGGTGGTCGGCGACGACCGCCGACCGATCGTCGACAACGTCTCGTTGACCGTCCACCAGGGCGAGGTGCTCGGCATCGCCGGCATCGAGGGCAACGGGCAGTCCGAGCTGATCGACGCGATCATCGGCACGCAGGAGCTGACCGCCGGGCACATCAGGTTGATGGGCGACGACATCACCACCGCGTCGGTGCGCCACCGCCGCGAAGCCGGCATCGCGTTCGTCCCGCAGGATCGCCAGACCGACGGGCTGCTGCTCGACGCGACGCTGTGGGAGAACGCCGCCCTCGGTCACCAGACGAAGCGGCCGTTCTCGAAGGGATGGTGGATCGATCGCGCCGGCGCCCGAGCGCGCACCGAGGAGATCCGCTCGGAGTTCGACGTGCGGTCGCCCGGTGTCGACGTGAGCGCCCGTGCGCTCTCGGGTGGCAACCAGCAGAAGCTGATCATCGGGCGCGAGCTCACCACCGACCCGGTCGTGTTCGTCGCCGCCCACCCCACCCGCGGGATCGACGTCGGCGCCCAGGCCGAGGTGTGGAACGACATCCGTGAGGCACGCGCCAGAGGGCTGGCCACGCTGCTCGTGTCGGCCGACCTCGACGAACTGATCGGTCTGTCCGACACGATCGTGGTGATGTTCCACGGTCGCCTCGTCGCCACGCTCGATCCGAGCGAAGTGACGCCGCGCACACTCGGCAGCTACATGACCGGTGCTGCGCTCCAGCCCGCCGGCGCCGACCAACCCGGCGACCACGCGGAAGGAGGCGCAGCATGAACGCCGGACTCGTCCGCCGGGTCGGGCTCGCCGTCGCAGCACCCTTGGTCGCCGCCGTCGTCGCGATCCTCGTGTCGTCGATCGTGCTGCAGGTGTCGGGCTCGAACCCGTACGAGACGTTCAAGACGATGCTCGAGAACGGCACGAAGCTCGAGACCCTGATCGACATGCTCAACCGGGCGACGCCGCTCTACCTCTCGGCCGTCGCCGCCGCGATCGGCTTCCGCATGAACCTGTTCAACATCGGCGTCGAAGGGCAGTACATCCTCGCCGCGTTCCTCGCCGCCGTCGTCGGCGCACAGTTCGAACTATGGGCGCCACTCCACATCGCCGTCATCATGCTGACGGCGATGATCGTCGGCGCGGCGTGGTCGGGCCTCGCCGGCCTGCTCAAGGTCACTCGCGGCGTCAACGAGGTGATCTCCACGATCATGCTCAACTTCATCGCCGTCGGCGGCCTCGTCGCCGGTCTGCTCCCCCGCTTCATCGACGATCCGACCGCCGCCAACCAGGGCACGCCGCAGATTGCCGACTCGGGCCGCCTGCCCGATCTCAACAGCTGGGTCGAGGTCTTCACCCGTGAGATCACGAAGGGCCGCCGCCTCACCGGTGTGCTCCTCGTGGCGATCGTCGTCGGCATCATCTACCACGTCGTGCTCAACCGCAGCCGGTTCGGCTATGACATCCGGGCGTCGGGCATGAACCCGGACGCCGCTCGCGTCGGCGGCGTCCCGCCCAAGCGCATGATCCTGATCGCCATGATCGGCGGCGGGTTGGTCGCGGGCCTCGTCGGGATGCCCGAGGTCCTCTCCGACACCCACGCCTACGACCAGGGCTTCGTGCAGGGCCTCGGTTTCGCCGGCATCGCGGTCGCACTGCTCGGGCGCAACACCGCACCGGGGATGGCGATCGCAGCGCTGCTGTTCGGCTTCCTCGACTCCTCGTCGGCCGTGCTGCAGGTCAGCAACCTCGCCTCGAGCGAGATCGTCGTGATCATGCAGGCCACGATCCTGCTGGTGGCGGTGATCGCCTACGAGGTCGTCAACCGGATCCGACAGCGCGACGAGGTCAAACGGGCCGCGCACATGGTGGAGGCAACGGCATGAGCAACACCCAGACGATCGTCACCCCGGAAGGCGGTGGCACGTTCGGCGGCGGGCCCGGCGGCTTCGGCGACACGCTTCGCGCCCTGCCGGCGTGGGCCCGCTGGTCGGGTATCGCCGCGATCGGCGTGTTCGTGCTCGCCGTGGTGCAGGAGATCAGCGGCACGTCGCTGCTCACGTCCGAAGGCACGTCGAGCGCCATGGTGCGCTGGGCCGTCCCGATCTTCCTCGCCGGCCTCGGCGGGCTCTTCGCGGAACGGGCCGGCGTCGTCAACATCGGGCTCGAGGGCATGATGATCCTCGGTACGTGGTTCGGCGCCTGGGGTGCGCTGCAGTTCGGTTCACCGTGGTGGGGTCTCGCAGCCGGGCTCGTCGGCGGTGCGCTCGGTGGGCTGCTCCACGCGATCGCGACCGTGTCGTTCGGCGTCGACCAGATCGTGTCGGGGGTGGCGATCAACATCCTGGCGCCCGGCCTGACCCGCTATCTGTCCGAGCGCGTGTTCGGCGAGATGGAGGGCGGGTCGGTGTCGCAGTCGCCCCGCGTCACCAGCGTCGGCAAGTTCGACATCCCCGGCGTCTCCGACCTGCTCGGCTCGATCCGCGACTGGAACGTGTTCTTCGTCTCCGACGTCGCCGGACTGCTCCGTGGCTTCGTCACGGGCATCTCGCTGTTCACGCTGATCGCACTGCTGCTGGTCCCGCTGTCGGCGTTCGTGCTCATGCGTACCAAGTTCGGTCTGCGGGTCCGGATCTGCGGCGAGAACCCGACCGCCGGCGAGTCGCTCGGTGTGCAGGTGTTCCGTCACAAGTACATCGCCGTGATCATCAGCGGTGCGTTCGCCGGGCTCGCCGGCGCATACATCGTGCTCGAGCTCGCCGGCCTCTACCGCGGCGGACAGACCGTCGGTCGCGGCTTCATCGGTCTCGCAGCTTTGATCTTCGGCAACTGGCGCGCGCTCGGCATCCTCGCCGGATCGTTGCTGTTCAGCTACCCGTTCGGACTCGCCCTGATCGACTTCGATGCCACCGGGAGCGGCGTCGCCACCCGCGGCCTGCTGCTGGTGATCGCGATCGCGTTGTTCGCCACCGCTGTGTACCTGTGGCGCGGCGACCGGCGGCACGAACCGCCCCAGCTCGACGCCGCCGAGCTCGACACGCCGACCGGCTCCTACATGCGGATGCTCACCATGCTCGGCGGCCAGGGCAAGTCGCTGACGCTGCTCGCCTTCGGGCTGGGCGTGGGCGCCCTCGTGTGGTACCTGGCGACCGAGCGGGCCGCCGCGTGGTTGCCGAACACGATGCCGTACGTGCTCGTGCTGCTCGTGCTGATCTTCGCGGCGCAACGGCTCCGACCGCCCAAGGCGGCCGGCAAACCGTTCCGGCGCGGCGACCACTGACGACGCCTGCATGACGATCGCCGACCTCGACGCGGCCCGGGCCGTCCCGAAGGCGCTGCTGCACGACCACCTCGACGGCGGCCTGCGGGTCGCGACGATCATGGAGCTCGCCGGCGAGATCGGCTGGGCCCTGCCACGCACCGACCCTCAGGAGCTGCAGGTGTGGTTCACCGCGGGTGCCGCGACGAAGGACCTGCTGCAGTATCTGGCGACGTTCGAGCACACGCTGGCCGTGATGCAGACCGAGGCGCACATCGAGCGCGTCGCGTACGAGTGCGCGGTCGACCTCGCTGCCGACGGCGTGGTGTACGCCGAGGTCCGCTTCGCTCCGGAGCTGCACCAGCAGCACGGGCTCACCCTCGATGCCGTGGCACGCGCCGTCACCGACGGGTTCCGGCGCGGTGAGCGTGACGTGGCCGCAGCGGGCGGTTCGATCCACGTGTTCGCGATCATCTGTGCGATGCGGACCGAGCAGCGGTCGATGGAGATCGCGCAGCTCGTCGACCGGCTGCGCTCCGTCGACGACAAGGTGGTCGCGTTCGATCTCGCCGGCGCCGAGACCGGTTGGCCGCCGTCGCTGCACGCCGAGGCGTTGGCGTTCGCCCGGCAGCGGCACCTCAACGTCACGATCCACGCGTCCGAGCCACCCGACCTCGAGCTGATCGACGACGCGCTGGTGCACGGCGCGCATCGGATCGGGCACGGGGTCCGGCTGCAGCGCGATATCTCATGGCGTCCCGACGGCACGGCCGAGCTCGGCCCGCTCGCCCGGTACGTGCTCGACCGGCAGGTGCACCTCGAGATGGCACCCACGTGCCACGTGCAGGTGGGCGCAGTGCCATCGTTCGAGGAGCACCCGATCGCCCGAATGCTGCGGCTCGGGTTCAGCGTCGGCGTCAACACCGACAACCGGCTGATGAGCGACGTGATGCCGTCGAGCGAGCTGCTCGCCGTGAGCCGAACCTTCGGGCTGTCGTGGGCCGATGTCGAGCGACTCGTCACGAACGCGATCGAGTCGGGCTTCGCCCCGTACGAGCTGCGCCGGCGCGTCGTCGATCAGGTGCGCGCCCGGTTCGCCGTGGGAGCCTGAGGGGATGAAGATCCGATTCGCGATCGCCCCGGCCGCACGCGATGCCGACCCGGAGCGGTTCGTCGCGCTGGTCGACGGGCTGGAGCGAATGGGGTTCGACGGGTTGTGGGTGTCCGACATCCCCGTGGGCACCACGCTCGACCTGTACGTCGCGCTCGGTCTGGCGGCCGGGCGCACCGAGCGACTGAAGCTCGGTGCCAACGTGGTGCCGTTCGGCCACAACCCGGTGGTGCTCGCGAAGGCACTGGCCCAACTCGACCAGGTGTCGTCAGGGCGCCTGCTGCTGATGATGGTGCCCGGCCTCGGCCAGCCCGTCGAACGGGCTGCGCTCGGGCTCGACGGCGTCGATCGGGGCGTGCTGATGGACGAGACGCTCGTGCTGCTGCGAGCGCTGTGGTCGGGCGAACCGGTCGATGCAGTCGGGCGCGGGTACCGCCTCGAGAGCTTCAGGCTGCCGGCCCTGCCGATGCAGCAGCCGCTCGAACTGTGGCTCGGCGGCCAGGGCCCGCGGGCGCTCGAACGGACCGGACGGCTCGCCGACGGCTGGCTCGGTGCATCGATGACCGCCGACGAGGTCGGTCGAGCAGTGGTGACGATTCGGGATGCGGCCGCCGCCGCCGGCCGCGGCTTCGACCCCGAGCACTTCGGGTTGAGCTTCGCCTACGCCCGCGAGGAGCCCGACCCGGCCGTACTCGCAGCGCTGCGTGCGCGCCGGCCCGACATCGACCCCACCGACCTCATGCCCGTCGGCACCGACGGCGTGCGCCGCCTCGTCGAGACGATGGTCGGGCTCGGACTGTCGAAGTTCGTCCTTCGCCCGAGCACCACGCCCGACGGCGCATCGGTCGACGACGAACTCGCCTGGCTCGCCGACACCGTCCTCCCCCTCCAGACCTGACCGACTGCGGATGCCGTCGTCCTGACGTGGCAGCGATCGATCAGGGTTCGATGAACGTGATCGTCGTGCGATCGACCGGCGTCCGGAGCCCGGCGAAGAAGCCGCGCCAGAAGTACCAGAAGCGCTTGAGCCCGGCCGGGCGCAGGCGTCGCACCGAGTCGACGATCGGGAGGACGAGCGCGCGCCACACCCCCTCGTAGAGCACGACGATGACCGCCCCCAGACGGAGTGCCTTGATCGGCTTGGAGTACGCCGCACCGATGCCGTACCAGTCGCGCCGTGTGAGTTCGCGGCCCTCGGCCCAGGTTCGGAAACCATCGTGGACGACCGCAACACGATCCGTCTCGTACAGGTGCCAGCCAGCGAGCAGTGCGCGAACGGCTATGTCACCATCCTCACAGCTCGTGAACTCGCCGCCGGCACCGAGCAGCCGATCGAACCCGCCGAGATCGAGCACGGCTGACCGACGTACCGCCAATCCCGCCCCGATCCCGCGGGCCCCACACTTTCCCCACAGCGTGGTGACTTCGGCCGAGCCCTGTCGCTCGTAAGCGGGAACGAATCCCGCCGAGGTGTCGTACGGCGCCGCGGTCACGTTGCAGAACGCCACGGCGACACGAGCGTGATCGAGGAACACCTGCGACATCACCGTCAGCCACGGACGCGGAACCATCACGTCATCATCCGTGAAGACCACGATGTGCCCGCTCGCGTGCTTCACGCCCTCGTTGCGGGCCCTCCCGAGACCACGTTCGAGGCTCCTGATGTACGTCAACCTGGGATCAGCGAACCGACGAACGGCTGCCTCGGTGTCATCAGCGTCGCTCTGGTCGACCACGATCAACTCGAAGTTCGGATGATCCGCCACCAGGATCGACTCGATCGTCGATGCGATGCGATCACCCCGATTGCGTGTGCACACGACCGCGCTCACGAGTTCCGGCAACCGTTCGGTGGCCTGGTTCGGGGCTGGTCGGAGCATCAGCAGAACTCGCCCGACGCGTTCAGGAGAGGCACACGGCGGCGGGCACCGTGCCGGCCGGAACCACGAAGCACACAGCACGGCGTGCTCGGGTCATCGCGGTACTGCAGAACCGCTCGAGTCCATGCGCCGCTCGCTGGAGGTACCGCGTGATCGGACGCACGGTCAGTGGATGAGAGCCCCGAGCGCACAACGGTCAGATGGAGGAAGCGTTGAACTCATGCCCTCCGAATTCTAGGGACATGGCAGGCCCCGGCAACGCGAACCCACCTCGCTCCGGCAACCGGCAGAACAGCCGCCCGGCAGCCGGTCGGCAGCCGCCGAAGTAGCCTGGGCTCCGTGTTGAGCTCGAAGCAGGTCGAGGCATACCACCGGGATGGCTTCCTCGTCATCGAGGGTTTCGCGACCGCCGAGGCCTGCGCCGACCTGCGGCGGCGGGCGGTCGAGATCGTGCACGAATGGGAACCATCGGGTGAGCGGACGGTGTTCACCACCGACGAGCAGGAGCGAGCGAGTACTCGCGAGTTCCTGTCGAGCGGCGACACCACCTGGTGTTTCTTCGAGGAGGAGGCGTTCGGCCCCGACGGCGCTCTGCGCCAGCCGAAGGAGCTGAGCATCAACAAGATCGGGCACGCCACCCACGACCTCGACCCCACGTTCGAACGTTTCACCTACACGCCCGAGCTCGCAGCGATCGCCCACGACCTCGGGCTCGTCGATCCGCTCGCACTGCAGAGCATGTACATCTTCAAGCAGCCAGGCATCGGCGGCGAGGTCGGGTGCCACCAGGACGCCACGTTCCTCTACACCGACCCCATGTCGGTCACCGGGTTCTGGTTCGCGATCGAGGACGCAACGCTCGACAACGGCTGCCTGTGGGCCGCGCCCGGCGGGCACCGCACGGCCGGCCTCCGCCAGGTGTTCAAGCGCGCCGGGGCGATGACCGACGACGACGGGACACTGTTCGAGGTGCTCGACACAACGCCGCTCCCGAGGCCGCCTGACGATCTCGTGCCGCTGCCGGTGCCGGCTGGTTCGCTGATCGTGCTGCATGGTCTGCTCCCCCACTGGAGCGGCGCCAACCGGTCGCCGGTCAGCCGCCATGCCTACTCCGTCCACTGCATCTCAGCCGCGACCGACTACCCCGCGTGGAACTGGTTGCAGCGCCGCGGTGCCGTGCCGCTGCGCCGTCTCGATACCGTGTCGGCACCATGATCGATCTGATCGCCCGCGCCCCGAAGGTCCTGCTGCACGACCACCTCGACGGTGGTCTGCGCCCGTCCACCGTCGTCGAGCTCGCCCAGGAGTTTGGCTACGACAAGCTCCCCACCACCGATGTCGACGAACTGGCCACCTGGTTCAACCGCGGAGCCAAGCGCAACGACCTCGTGCTCTACCTCGAGACGTTCGCCCACACGGTCGGCGTGATGCAGCACAAGGATGCGATCGAACGCGTCGCGTACGAATGCGCCCACGACCTCGCAGCCGACGGCGTCGTGTACGCCGAGGTGCGGATGGCACCCGAGCTGTGCATCGAAGCGGGCCTCACCCTCGACGAGGTGGTCGAGGCGATGCTTGCCGGATTCGAGCGGGGCTCGGCCGGCACCGACCTCACGATCTACCTGATCTGCTCGGCGATGCGCACCGCCGCCCGCAGCCTCGAGATCGCCGAGCTCGCCGTGCGCTGGCGCGATCAGGGCGTCGTCGGGTTCGACATCGCCGGGGCCGAAGCCGGATACCCGCCGTCGCGACATCTCGACGCGTTCCAGTACGTCGCGCGCGAGAACTTCCACTCCACGATCCACGCCGGCGAGGCGTTCGGGCTCCCGTCGATCTGGGAGGCGCTCCAAGTGTGCGGCGCCGCCCGTCTCGGTCACGGCGTGCGGATCGTCGACGACATCACCGGGCCGCCGGGTGAGGAGCAGCTCGGGCGGCTCGCCTCGTTCGTGCGTGACCGCCGTGTGTGCCTCGAGCTGTGCCCGACCTCGAACGTCAACACCGGTGTGTGCGCCTCGATCGGCGATCACCCGATCGGCATGCTGCGGCGGCTGCGGTTCCGAGTCACCGTCAACACCGACAACCGGTTGATGAGCAACACGTCGATGACCAAGGAGATGACCAAGCTGCACGAAGCGTTCGGCTGGGGGCTCACCGACCTCGAGTGGCTCACGATCAACGCAATGAAGTCGGCGTTCGCCCCGTTCCCCGAGCGGTTGCGGATCATCAACGGCCTCATCAAGCCGCGCTACGCCCTGCTCCACGCCGAGGAATCCCTCGGTTCGATCTGACGAGGAACCATCCATGCCCGTGACGGTCACGTTGGTCGACCACCCCCTGGTCGCCGACTCACTCGCCCGCATCCGCGACCGCGACACCCCGAATGCCCTGTTCCGCAACAACCTCGAGCGGATCGGCACCCTGCTGCTCGCCGAGGCCACCCGGTCGTTGCGCACCGTCGACGGGACCGTCGAGACGCCGCTCACCACTGCCCCGGTGCGCCGGCTCGCTTCTCAGCCCGTGATCGTGCCGATCCTTCGGGCCGGGCTCGGGTTCGTGCACGCCGCCCAAGAGCTGATGCCATCCGCCGACATCGGGTTCATCGGAATCTCCCGCGACGAGGAGACGTTCGAACCGAAGCCGTACGTGAACAAGCTGCCCGAGTCACTCGAGGGTCGCACGGTGATCGTCATCGATCCGATGCTCGCTACGGGCGGGTCGCTGGTGCACACGGTGAAGCTGCTTCGCGACCGGGGCGCGCCGGCGCCGATCACCGTGGTCTGCGCGCTGGCAGCGCCGGAGGGCATCCAGCGACTGAAGGACGAGCATCTCGATCTGCACGTCGTGACCGCCGCGATCGACGACCACCTGAACGAGCACGCATTCATCGTGCCCGGCCTGGGAGACGCCGGTGATCGACAGTTCGGTAGCGGCGGCTGACCCGACGGGTCTCGACGCGCGCGACGGCACGCCGGCCCACGGTGTCGGCGAGCCGATGGCACCGTCTCGACGCTTCGGCTGGGGCGAACCGGCGCGCACGGCTGCGCTGGCGTTGCTCGTCGGCGTGCTCGCAGCGGTGATGTACGCGACCCACCGCACCGGCCATTGGTGGGGTGACGACTGGGCGCTCTACATCCGCCAGGCGCAAGGGTTGCTCGACGGGCACCCGAACCGGGTGCTCGTCGAGAACGAGTTCACCGTCACGATGTCACGCGGCCCCGAGTTCAGCCCGCCGCTCTACCCGTGGGGGCTCCCGCTGTTGCTCGCACCGTTCGTCGCGATCGTCGGCCCCGACGTCGATGCGCTGGCGATCGTCCCCGTGTTGAGCGCGTGCGTGTTCGCGTGCTGCTGGTTCACGCTCGCCCGTCGACGGGTCGGATACGTGCCGGCGCTCGTCGGTGTGGCTGCCGTGACGATCACGCCGCTCCTGTTGAGCTGGACCGAGCTGATCCAGTCGGAGTGGCCGTTCCTCGCAGTCGTCGCGCTCGCACTCGTCGTGCTCGACCGGGTAGCCGAGTCAGGCGCGCTGGTCGACCGGTCACGGCGATTGGCCCCGCTGATCCTCCTCGGGCTGGCTGCGGCAGCCGCATTCACCGTTCGTCGCGAGGGGCTCGCGATGGTCGGTGCGATCGGCGCCGCTCAGCTCGCAGCGCTGTGGGGCCTCGGCGCTCCGGCGTGGCGTACGACGGCAGCTGACGTGCGTCGCCTGCTCCTCAGGTTGGCGGTGCCCCACATCACGGCGTTCACCGCGGTCGCAGTGCTCCAGGTCACGCTGCCGAGCACGGTCGTCCCGCGCTACAGCGGCACGAGCGTGACGAACGCGTGGGAGTTCCGCGACCGGCTCGTGCGCAACATCGGACAGATCTCCGGATTCCAGCGCCAGTGGGACCGCGATCCGATGGTGCTCGGCTCGTCGACGCTCGGCTGGATCGCATTGCTCACGTTCATCGTGCTGGCGCTCATGGGGATCGTCCTCGCGATCGTGCGCTATCGCACCCGCGACCTGCATCTCGCCGCCTACGCCGTCGGCGCGTACCTCATCGGCGGCAGCTTCCGGTCACCGATCAACCGCTACATGGCCACGGTCGCCCCCGTGCTGATGCTGCTCGCACTGGCGACCCTGTTCCTGATCGCGCACCGGGTCGGCAACCGCCGCGCCGCGACGGCGGTGGTGACCGTGGCGCTCCTCGCGATCGTCGCCGGCAACGTGGCCAACGCCAAGCTCCGGATCGAGGGCGCGCAGCGCACCGAGGACGCCGGCGCGATCGAGTGGGGCCCCACACATCCCGACGCGATCGAGATGTTCGCAGCAGTCGAAGAGCTCACCGAACCCGACGACATCGTGGCCGGTCCGAAAGCCCGTGCGTTGGTGCTCGAGACAGGTCGCATGGCGGTGCAGGTCGACGACTTCCGCCCGATCCCGGACACCGTCGACCTGGCGCTGATCGTGGTCGAGCACAACCAGGACCGCCGCCTCGCCGAGACCATCGCCACCCAACCCGATCGGTACCGCGAGGTCTGGAACAACCCCCGCTTCCGCCTCTACGTCCCGACGTGACGGCGACGGGTCAGTCGAGGAGGGCTTGGAGGGCGGCGACGAAGGGGGCGGGGTCTTCGTCGACGGCTTCGCCGTAGAGCTTCACCTTGGGTTCGGTGCCGCTCGGGCGGATCTGGACGCGCACGCCGCCCTCGAGCTCGAAGCGCAGCAGGTCGGCCTCGGGATACTCCTCGACGCTGAGCACGGCGCGCCCGCCGATCATGTCCGGCGGGTCGGCCTGGAGCGCCCGCACCTTCGCGGCTGCTTCGGCCGGGGTCATGCGCACCGAGGCGTCCGACAGCACGTGCCGGCCGAAACGGGTGGCGATGTCGTCGAGCCGGTCCTGCAGGGTGCGGCCCTCGGCTGCGGCGACGCCGGCGATCTCGGCGAACAGCACCGCGGCCGAGATGCCGTCCTTGTCGAGCGGGCGCTCGGCCACGAGGTAGCCGAGCGCCTGTTCGTAGCCGAGCACGAACTGCAGGTCGGGATGGTCGAGCATCGTCCGGCCGATCCACTTGAAGCCGGTGAACGTCTCGGCCGAGTGAACACCGTGCGCCTTGGCCATCTTGCCGAGCAGGGCCGACGACACGAGCGTGGTGATCACGAGCCGGTCGTCACCGCTGGTCTGGGACAGCAGGTAGTCGGCGAACAGCCAGCCGATCTCGTCGCCACCCAGCCGCCGCCACGAACCGTCGGGCTGCGGGATCGCCGCGCCGAGCCGGTCGGCGTCGGGATCGTTCGCGATCGCTACGTGTGCACCCACTGCGGCGCCGAGCGCCATCAGCAGGTCCATCGCTCCGGGCTCTTCCGGGTTCGGGAACGAGACCGTCGGGAAGGTGCCGTCGGGCTCGAACTGCTCGGCGACCACGTGTGGGGCCGGCAACCCGGCCGCCTCGAACGCCCGCACCAGGATCGCTCCGCCGACGCCGTGCATCGCCGTATAGGCGACCGGCACACCTGGCACATCAGGCCGGCGCCTCACCGCCGGAATCGCAGCGAGGTACGCCTCGATCAGCCCATCACCGACCGACTCGATCAGGGCGTCGTCAGCTCCGGCGAGGGTGACGGCCGTCGGGTCGACGAGATCGATCTGGGCGGAGATGCCGATGTCGTGGGGTGGCACGATCTGGGCGCCGTCACCGAGGTACACCTTGTAGCCGTTGTCGGCCGGCGGGTTGTGGGAGGCCGTCACCACCACGCCGGCAGCCGCGTCGAGGTGGGTGATCGACCAGGCGAGCACCGGGGTCGGCACGTGCTGGTCGAACAGCATCGCCCGGATCCCGTGGGCCGCCATCACCCGCGCCGTGTCGGACGCGAACACGTCGCTCTTGCGCCGAGCGTCGTAGCCGATCACCACGCCGCGCTGGCGTGCCTGCGGGTCAGTGGCCAACAGGTACCGGGCGAGCCCGGCGGCCGCCTGCTGGACGACGAGCCGGTTCATCCGCAGCGGTCCGGCACCGACGGCAGCGCGCAGCCCGGCCGTGCCGAACTGGAGTCGGCCGTCGAAGCGGCCGATGAGGTCGTCGGACGGCCCGTCGAGGAGCGCCTGCAGCTCGATGCGGATGTCGTCGTCGGGTTCGGCGGCGAGCCAGCGATCAGCCGTCTCGCGCACAGAGGCGTCGGTCATCGCCCCAGCGTAGGCAGACGGCGAACCTCGGGTGCCAGGCACCGGGTGTTCGTCAGACGAGGGACTTGAGCTCGACGAGCGGCCGAGGGCCGACGTGGGAGATCACTTCGGCGGCAGCGATCGAGCCGAGCTGGCCGCACTCCTCGAGCGGCCGCGCCGACGTGAGGCCGTAGAGGAACCCGGCGGCGTACAGGTCGCCGGCGCCGGTGGTGTCGATCACCTTGCGGACCGGGACCGGCGGCACCTGGATGACGGCGTCGCCGTCGATGATGATCGACCCCTTGGCGCCGATCGTGATCGCCGCGAGCGGGCAGTGCCGACGGAGCTCGGCGACGGCGGCGTCGAACGAGTCGGTCTGGTAGAGGGCGAGCAGCTCGGCCTCGTTCCCGAACAGGAGGTCGACGTCATCTGCCACGAGCGACAAGAAGTCGTCGCGATGGCGGTCGACGCAGAACGAGTCGGAGAGCGTGAGCGACACCATCCGGCCCGCATCGTGGGCGACGGCGGCTGCGTGCCGGAACGCCGCCTTGGCTTCCGGGCGGTCGAACAGGTAGCCCTCCATGTACAGCACGCGCCCCGCTGCGACTGCGGCGTCGTCGACGTCGGTGGCGCAATAGAGGCTCGACGCGCCGAGGTAGGTGTTCATCGTGCGCTCGGCATCCGGGGTGACCACGATGATGCAGCGACCCGTCGGCACCTCGTCGACGTGCACGCCCGGGCGGAACTGGACACCGACGGCGAGGAGGTCGTGCCCGAAGACCCGGCCGAGCTCGTCGTTGCTCACCTTGCCGAGGTACGCCGCGGCTCCGCCGAAGCTGGCGATGCCGCACATCGTGTTCGCGGCAGATCCGCCACTCATCTCGACGGCCGAGCCGAGCGCTTGGTAGAGCTGCACGGCGCGCTCGGTGTCGATGAGGTCCATCCACCCCTTCACGAGGCCGTGCTCCTCGATGAACGAATCGGGAGCCTGAGCGATCACATCGACGAGCGCATTGCCGATCCCCACCACGTCGAACCGCGCATCACCGCGGAGTGCCTCGTCACGTCCCATCACCACGGCGGGGCACGCTACCGCGCTCATCACGATGCTGCGGGCACCCCGGTCACCGACGAGCGCTCGAGTTGGTCCGGTTACCATCGGGTAGGTGACTCAGCCCGATCAGATGGCGGATGCGCTCGATCCGCACCGCCTCCCCCGCCACACCGTGCCCGTCCGCTACGCGCTCGAACTCGAGCCCGACCTCGGCGGCGCCACGTTCCGGGGCTCGGTCGACATCACGGTCACGTGCACCGGCGAAGGCGACACCATCGTCCTCAACGCAATCGAGCTCGACATCGACCGCGTGCTGTTCGACGGAGTGGAGTCCGGGTTCGGTCTCGACGCCGACACCGAGCGGCTCTTCGTCACCCCTGGCACCCCGATCACCGACGGAGACCACCAGCTGGTCGTCGAGTTCCGCGGCACCCTCAACGACAAGCTGCGCGGCTGGTATCGGAGCGTCTACCGCGACGCCGACGGAGCGGAGCACGTGATCGCCGCCACGCAGATGCAGGCGACCGACTGCCGCCGGGCGTTCCCCTGCTGGGACGAGCCCGACTTCAAGGCGGTGTTCGCGATCACGCTCGTGGTCGAGCCCGATCTCGTCGCAGTCTCGAATTGCCGCGAGGTCGAGCGGATCGGGCGCGAGGGCAAGGTGGCCATCCGCTTCGCCGACACGATGGTGATGAGCTCGTACCTCGTTGCGTTCGTGGTCGGTCGGCTCGAGGCCACCGACTGGATCGACGTCGACGGCATCCCGGTGCGTCTCGTGCACGTCCCGGGCAAGGGCGGGCTCACTGCGTTCGGCCTCGACTGCACGGCGTTCTGCCTGCGCTGGTTCCAGGACTACTACGGCATCCCGTACCCGGGCGACAAGGTCGACCTGGTCGCCCTGCCCGACTTCGCGGCCGGGGCGATGGAGAACCTCGGCTGCATCACGTTCCGCGAGAACCTGTTGCTCGTCGACCCGGCCACCGCCACGCAGAACGAGCGCCAGCTCGTCGCCGACGTCGTCTCCCACGAACTCGCCCACATGTGGTTCGGTGATCTCGTCACCATGGGCTGGTGGAACGGGATCTGGCTCAACGAGGCGTTCGCCACCTTCATGGAGCTGCTCGCGGTCGACGCCTACCGGCCCGAGTGGGATCGGTGGACGTCGTTCGGGCTCGAGCGCAGCATCGCGTTCGAGACCGACTCGCTGTCGGCGACGCGGCCGGTCGAGTACCCGGTGCACTCCCCCGCCGACTGCGAGGGCATGTTCGACGTGCTGACCTACCAGAAGGGCGGTGCGCTCCTGCGCATGCTCGAGCAGTACCTCGGCGCAGAGCGATTCCGGGCCGGGGTCGGCCATTACCTGCGTGAGCACGCCTACGCCAACACCGACACGAGCGACCTGTGGGACGCGATCGAGCACACGTCGGGTGAGCCGGTGCGCCGCACCATGGACTCATGGATCTGGCAGCCCGGCTTCCCGCTCGTGAGCGTCAGGCTCGACGGCGACGACGTCGTCCTCGGTCAGCGCCGGTTCTCGTTCGACCCCGACAACGTGTCGACCGCACTGTGGTCGGTCCCGATCCGGTTGCGTCAGGGCTCGGGCGTCGATGCGATCACCACTTCGGTCCTGCTCGAAGGTGACGAGATCCGCGTTCCCGCCGTCGGCGGGCCGGTCATCGTGAACGCCGGTGGCGACGGCTTCTTCCGGGTGGCGTACAGCGACGAGTTGCGAGCACTGCTCACCGCCGACGTCGTCGCCGCCATGACCACCCTCGAGCGCTACAACCTGGTCGACGACGCGTGGAACGCCGTGGTTGCCGGCCAGCTCGACTCGATCGAGTACGTCGAACTGGTCGAGCGTTTCGGCGACGAGCGCGAGCACGGCGTCTGGCAGAGCATCGCGATCGGGCTCCGTGCCGTCGGTCGCCTCGTCGGCGACGACTCGCAGGCACGCCCCGGGTTCGAGCAGCGGGTCGCCGACCTCGCACGCCCCGCCCTCGACGCGCTCGGAGCGCCCACCGCCGGCGAACCCGAGCTGACCGCGCGCCTGCGCGGGCTCCTCCTCGGCCTGCTCGCCGTGCTCGCCCGCGACCCCGCTGCGCGCACCACGGCCCGCGAGGTCTACGCCGCCTGGACCTCCGATCCGACCGGTGTCGACGCCGAACTCGCTGCAGCCGCCACATCGGTCGTCGCCGCAACCGGCGATGCAGCCGACTACGAACAGATGCTGGCACGAGCGATGTCGGGCGGCACCCCGCAGGATCAGCTCCGCCACCTCTACTCGCTCGCCGAGTTCGACGATGAAGCACTCGTGTTGCGCACGTGCGAGCTCGCGCTGACCGATCAGGTGCGCACGCAGAACGCCCCGTTCCTCCTCCGGGCGGCGATCGGCAACCGTCGGCACGGGGCAGCCGCGTGGGACTTCGTGCGACGGCACTGGGGCGATCTCGACGAGCGGCTCCCACGCAACACGATCGTGCGCATGGTCGAAACCGTCCGCTCCCTCGATCGACCAGACCAGGTGGCCGACATCCACGCCTTCTTCGCAGAGCGCCCGATCCCCCAGGCACAGAAGACCCTGGAGCAGATCCTCGAACGCCAGCGTGTGAACGCCGACGTGCGAACCCGCAACGAAGGCGCACTCCGGCGGGCCTTCGGCGGCTGACACCGACGGGTTCAGTCGATCCGGTTCAATCGACCAGATCGATCGGCGTGATCCCGAACACCAGCAGTGCGTCGAGGTAGGGCTCGGGGTCGGCCCCGGTGAACGCCCGCGCGAACTGTCCGGCACTGCGGCGACCGAACGCCGTCCGGAAGATGTCGAACTCGGTCGCTGTCCAGCGCACCGCCGACGTCGGGTCGCCGACGATGTTCGCGCCTGCCGGCGTCACGATCGTCACGGGCGCGAGACCGCGGCTTCGCAGCGTCGGGAGCCACCGGTCGAGCATGCGAGCGACCGCGATGCTGATCGTGTCGCTCTCATGCGCACCCGGCAGGTCGAGAGCACCTCGGATGTCGTGCTCGTGGACCGCGACGTCGATCGCTGCCGGCAGCAGCGACGGGCCGGCCTTGCTGAGCACGAGCTCGAACTGGGACGCCGAGCGCTCCCACTCGCGCAGCACGACGGTGGTCGGGGTGCCGCGACGCTCGTCGACCTGGGCGGCGGTCTGCTCCGGCGACGGGACGCCACCGAGCTTCCCGGAGATCGCATCGCTGGCCACGCCGGTGAGATGGGCGACGACATCGTGCACACTCCAGCCGGGGCAGGCAGGGCAGGCCGCCAGCAACTGCTCCTGCGGAACGGGCCGCACCAGCGCCGTCACCCGCTCGCGGTTGTAGCGGTACAACCGCCCGACATCGACGTCGCTCACAGGCCACCCGTCGAGCCGACCGCATCCGATTCGATGATGGCCCGCAGCGCGGGCCACGCCGCTGCGAAGCCGGCGTGCAGCGGACGCTGCTCGACCTCGTCGGGAGCGTCCCAGGCCACCGCGTCGGTCTCGAAATTGATCGAGGCACCGAACTCACCTGGAACCTCGACGACGAAGGTCGTGTACGACCAATCGGTCGCCGGGGCGAACACGGTCGACCCCAGCACACGCGATCCGTCAGGAATGACGCCGATCTCTTCGGACGCCTCGCGCAAGGCACCGTCCAGCGGCTCTTCGCCCTCGTCGAGCGCTCCGCCGGCGCACGACCAGGTGCCGCCCTCGTGCGCGAACGCCGACCGCTTCTGCAGCATCACCCGCGGGCCATCGGGGAACCGGACCACGAACACGACCCCGGCCGCCCCATACACGCCCCATCGGACGTGGCCATCGGAGCACCGGACGAACCCGTCACCACTTCGGCGCACCGGCTCAGAGCTCCCAGAGCTGCTTGGCGGCGGTGACGGTGGGAAGCCCGATCTCGCCCGTCGTGGCCGCCTCCGGGCGGTACGACTCGCCGAGCAGCGCGCTGAGCGTCGCACCGGTGCTGTTCGCAAGGGCCCCGAGGTCGTAGCCACCCTCGAGCACGACGAGCACCCGGCGCGCCGGCACGAGCCGCTGGAGGCGGCGGGCGAGGTCGGCGTAGTCGGCGCTCGACAGGGCCAACCCGGCGAGCGGATCGTTGCGGTGGCCGTCGAAGCCAGCAGAGATGATCAGCCAGTCGGGGGCGAACCGCTCGATCACCGGCACGACCACGTCGTCGAACGCAGCGCGGTAGGTGTCGCCTGCCGTCCCCGCCGGGAACGGCAGGTTGAGGTTGGTCCCCTCGCCGGCGCCGGCGCCGCGTTCGCGAAGGAGCCCGGTACCCGGGTAGAGCGGGGACTCGTGCGTCGACACGTAGAGCACGCGGGGGTCGGTGTAGAAGATGTCCTGCGTGCCGTTGCCGTGGTGGACGTCCCAGTCGACGACCGCCACCTTCTCGCCGGCCGCGGCGAGCTTGGCGGCCCCGACCGCCGCGTTGTTGAACAGGCAGAACCCCATCGCCCGATCGCGCACGGCGTGGTGCCCGGGTGGGCGCCCTGCTGCGAAGGCGACGTCGCACTCGTCGGCCCGTAACGCGTCGATCGCGCCGAGGACGGCGCCGGCGCTGCGACGCGCGGTGTCCCACGAACCGGGGGTGGCCGACGTGTCGGGGTCGAGCTGGCCGCCTCCCGCCGCGCAGAACGCCTCGACCGCGGCGACGTAGCCGTCGTCGTGCGCGAGCGAGAGCTGCTCCGGGGTCGCCAGCTCAGGGATCCGCCAGGTGGCTGCGTCGTGGAGCCCTGCCTCGTCGATGCCGGCCAACGCGGCGTCGAGCCGACCTCGGTGCTCCGGGTGCCAGGCCGGTGTGGCGTGGTCGTCCAGCTCGGCGGCGGCGAACACCATCAGCGGAGCGGTCACGGCGACCAGCGTAACGAGTGAGTCGGAGCAACCCCGTCCCCGCATGAGCGGTTGCGCTCCCGTCCCGGCACAGCACCGGCTCGGTCGGCGTCATTCGTTACGGTTGAGGGCATGCGGTTCGATCGCTCCGAGATGGTCGAGCAGCTCGCGAGTGAACAGTTCGACGTGCTCGTCATCGGTGGCGGCATCACCGGCTGCGGGGTCGCGCTCGACGCGGCGACGCGGGGGCTGCGCACGGCGCTCGTCGAGCGCGACGACTTTGCGTCCGGCACCTCGTCGAAGAGCTCGAAGCTCGTGCATGGCGGTCTGCGTTACCTGCAGCAGGGCGATGTCCGGCTCGTGTACGAGGCGCTGCGCGAGCGGCAGCGGTTGCTCCGCAATGCTCCACACCTCGTCGAGGTGCTGCCGTTTCTCATCCCGGTACTGACGAAGGACGGCCCGGTCTCGAAGAAGATCGCAAAGGCGCTGCGATCGGCGCTATGGATGTACGACGTCACCGGTGGCATCCGGATCGGCAAGCGGCACCGTCGACTCGACGCCGATGCTGCACACGCCGCCTGCCCGACGCTGCCGGCCGACCGGCTGTCGGCAGGATTCGTGTATTACGACGCGGGCGCCGACGACGCCCGCCTCACGCTTGCGATCGCTCGCACCGCAGCCCTGCACGGCGCCGTTGTCGCCAACCGTTGCCGCGTCGTCGAGCTGACGCGTGACGCGTCGGGAGCCGTCGTCGGTGCCGTCGTCGACACCGGCGACCGGCGCGTCGACGTCCGCGCCCGGGTGGTGGTGTCGGCGACCGGGGTGTGGGCCGACGACGTGCACCGCCTCGCCGACGCCGAGCACACCACCACGTTGCGGCCGGCCAAGGGCGTGCACGTCACCGTCCCGTGGCGCCTCGTCCAGAACCGGATCGCCGTGATCATCTCGGTCCCGAACGACAAGCGCAGCCTGTTCCTCGTCCCCTGGGGAGCAAAGCCCGACGGGACGTTCGAGCACTGCTACGTGGGCACCACCGACACCGATCACGACGGCCCGCTCGACGATCCACACACCGACGACGCCGACATCGACTACGTGCTGCGGGCCCTGAACCGCTCGCTCACGAGCACCATCACCCGCGACGACGTCACCGCGGTGTGGGCAGGCCTGCGGCCGCTCGTGCGCGCCGCCGAGTCGGGCCGCACGGCCGACCTGTCGCGCCGCCACCGGATCGACACCGACGCCAGCGGCCTGATCACGGTGACGGGCGGCAAGCTCACGACGTATCGCGAGATGGCGGAGGACACCGTCGATGCAGCGCTGCGCCGGTTGGGGCGGTCCGCACGGTGCCGAACCCGGCGACTGCGCCTGGTCGGCGCCGACGGCCACGCCCGCACCGACCCGGCCGACAGCGCTCACCACCTCGCCCATCGCTACGGGAGCGAGGCAGCCGAGGTGCGGGCGTTGATCGCGATCGATTCGGCGCTCGGCGAACCACTGGTGCCAGGGCTTGCCTACCTCCGCGCCGAGGCGGTGTTCGCCGTGCGCCACGAGATGGCGACCACGCTCGTCGACGTGCTGACGCGCCGCACCCGCGCCCACCTGCGCGACCGCGCGGCGACGCTCGCCGCAGCCGACGAGGTCGCCCGCCTGCTCGCCCGAGAGCTCGGCTGGGACAACGCCCAGATCGACGAACAGGGCGCGGCCTATCGCTCGCTGTGCGAGTCGGAAGAACGAGCTGCGAGCGGGGCCACCGCATGACGCGGCCTGTTCCGCCGATCGAGCTGACGGGGACGGCGAGCCGGTTCGGAGAGCCGGAGCCGCTCCCCGACGGGCTGGCACGCGAGATCGCCGCGATCTGCCCGACGGTCGACGTCGAGCACGACCCGGTCGCGGTCGCCGAGGCCAGCCGCGACTGGTGGCCGCTCGCGCTCCACTGGTCGCTGGCCGGTGAGGTGCCGCAGCGAGCCGCTCTCGTCGCTCGGCCCGAGACCACCGAGCAGGTGGCGGGCGTGCTCAGGGCTTGCGACGCTGCCCGGGTGCCCGTCACGCCAGCAGCCGGGCGCAGCGGCGTGTGCGGCGGCTCGGTGCCGGTGTGCGGCGGCGTCGTGCTCGATCTCACCGGGCTCGATCGGATCGGCGCCGTCGACGCCACGTCCGGTGTCGTCGAGGTCGGCGCCGGGGTGTACGGCCCCGATCTCGAGCGCGTGATCAACACCCATCACGGGTTGACGGTCGGCCACTTCCCGCAGAGCTTCGAGCTGGCGACGGTCGGCGGCTGGGTGGCGTGCCGGGGCGCGGGCCAGTACTCGACCCGCTACGGCAAGATCGAGGACATGGTCGTCGGGCTCGAGGTGGTGCTCGCCGACGGCCGGGTGATCCGCACGGGCGGCGCCCCGGCAGCCGCGGTCGGGCCCGACCTGAACCAGGTGTTCATCGGGGCGGAGGGCACGCTCGGCGTGATCACCAGGGTGTGGCTACGGGCCCACCCGGTCGCTCCCGAACAGCGCCGTGCGGCGTACACGTTCGGCAACCTGGCCGACGGTTTCGAGGCGTGTCGCCGCATCGTTCGAACCGGTGCGACGCCGGCCGTGCTGCGGCTCTACGACGCCGTCGAGTCGGCGCGCGGTCGCGGTGGCGACGGCACCCGCTGCACCCTGCTCGTGCTCGACGAGGGTGATGCAGCGATCGTCGACGCGGCGATGAGCGTCGTGCACGACGTGTGTGGCTCGCTCGGCGATCGGGCCGACGACCGTCTCGTCGCCGAATGGCTCGAGCACCGTAACGACACCTCGGCGCTGCAGGCGCTCACCCGCAAGGGCTTCGTGGTCGACACGATGGAGATCGCCGCGCCGTGGAGCCGACTCGACGCGGTCTACGAAGCCGCCACGAGCGCGCTGCTCGCAGTTCCGCACACCAGGGTCGCGAGCTGTCACCTCTCCCACAGCTACCTCGACGGCGCGTGCTTGTACTTCACGTTCGCCTCCACCCCGCCACCCGGCGAGATCGAGTCGACATACATCGCATGTTGGGACGCCGGTCAGCGGGCCGTCCTCGCGAGTGGCGGCAACCTGTCTCACCACCACGGCGTGGGGCTCAACCGGGCCCGATTTGTCGCCGAGGCGCTCGGTCCGGCGTTCGAGGTGCTCGTTGCGATGAAGCGGGCGCTCGATCCGAACGGCGTCCTCAACCCCGGCAAGTTGGGCATCCCGACCGATTTCGGACCACGATCCTGGCCGTGAACGATCAGAACCTGTACGCCCGCCGCTGGGATGTCCCCGCACTGAAGGCCGGGGGGATGGTGGCGCTCGTGTTCGCCGTCCCCTTCTCGATCGCCGCCCGGTGGGCTGCGGACAGTCGCGACGACAGCGGCCTCGCGGTCACCTTCACGTTGGGCGCGGTCATCGGGTTCGTGCTCGGCGCCGGATGCGCTGCATGGGTGCAGCGGGTGGGCCTGCCGCTGTCGCACGGTCTCGTCACGGCGATCGCCACGTACTCGGCGGCCCAGGCCGTGTTCATCGTGCTGCGGCTCGTCCGGGGCGACGACGTCAACTGGTTCGCCGCGCTGTTCAACCTGTCGATCGTGTCGGGCGCCGGCCTCGTCGGCGGACTGCTCGGCAAGCGGCTGCGTGCGAAGGGCTTCATCCCGTCGACGGAGCGCACATCGTGATCCTCGTGATCGACGTCGGCACCACGGGGCTGCGGGCTGCGCTCGTGCATCCGGACGCCACCGTGGGCGCTGTCGAGTACCGCCCGTTCGCGCCCGACACCCCGTTCCCAGGGCTGGTCGAGTTCGACGCCGAACGTATGGCCGAACTCGTGCTCGACGCAGCGCGGTCGGCACTGCGCGCGGCAGGCGACCCGACGGTTACCGGGGTCGGCATCACGAACCAGCGAGCCAGCACCATCGTGTGGGAGCGCGCCACCGGGCGCCCCATCGCACCAGGGCTCGGCTGGCAGGACCTGCGCACCGTCGGCGAGTGCATCACGGCGAAGGTCGAGCACGGCATCCACGTCGCACCAAACCAGTCGGCCACGAAGATCGGTTGGCTGCTCGCCAACGCCGCCGCCGGTCGCGACCCAGCCGAGCTGTGCTTCGGGACCGTCGACACCTGGATCGCGTGGACACTGTCCGAGGGCGAGGTCCACGTCACCGATCACTCCAACGCGGGCGTCACCGGTCTCTACGCCGTCGAGGCCGGGACCTGGCACGCAGGGGTGTGCGACGCACTCGGCGTCCCGACCGCCCTGCTACCGGCGATCGTCGACACTGCGGGGGTGGTCGGCCTCGCCACCGCAATTCCGGGCGCACCGCCGATCGCAGCGCTGGTCGGCGACCAGCAGGCGTCGCTAGCCGGGCAGGGGTGCATCGAACCGGGCATGGCCAAGGTCACCTTCGGCACCGGCGGCATGCTCGACGTGTGCCGCGGCGAGACGCAACCGCCCGACGGCAAACGCAGCCCGCACGGCACCTTCCCGATCGTGGCCTGGAGCATCGCCGGGCGGCGTACGTGGGGGGCCGAGGCGATCATGCTGTCGGCGGGGAGCAACGTCGAGTGGCTCCGCGAAGACCTCGGCCTGATCGCGACCGCGGAGGAGAGCCACGACGTCGCCGCGTCGGTCGAGACCACCGACGGTGTCACCTACGTACCGGCGCTGCTCGGGCTCGGCACACCCCAGTGGGACTACGGCGCTCGCGGCATGTTGCTCGGCCTCACCCGTGGCACCGAGCGCTCCCACGTGGTGCGCGCCGTACTCGAGGGCGTGGCCCAGCGAGGCGCCGACCTGGTCGAGGCAGCGGAGGCCGAGACCGGGCTCTCGATCCCCGCGCTGCGGGTCGACGGCGGGATGAGCCGCAACCCGACGTTCGTGCAGGCGCTCGCCGACGCCACCGGCAAGCGGGTCGAGGTCGCGCCGATCGTGGAAGCGACCACGCTCGGCGCTGGCTATCTGGCCGGCATCGCCACCGGCGTGTGGCCCGATCTCGCTGCGACATCGGCGGCGTGGCGGCCCTCCGCCGTGGCCGAACCGGTTCGGCGTCTCGACCGCGCCGCCTGGGGCGACGCCGTGTCGAGAACCACATCGTGGATACCCGAGCTCTCGGCCTTGGACTTCTAGACTGGCGGAAATGGCATTCGGGCGCGCCTGCGCACCAAGATGGGCCCCCGCCAGTGTCGAACGCAGCATGAACGCCACCGAAAGGATCCACCTCGTGACCGATTCCGCCGTCGCGGAAACCGATGACCTCGCGTCGTCGCGCCGCTCACTGCTCGGTACCGGCGTCCTGGGTGCCGGCGTCATCGGCGCCGCCCTGGCGCTCGGCCTGCCTCGCCAGGTCGGTGCTTCCGCCCCGGGCAACGTCTCGGATTCCGACCGAACCCTCGTGACCTTCGCGATCGGCCTCGAACTCGCCGCCCGCGACCTGTACGGCGCCGCCATCGACGCCGGCAACACGGCCACGCCCTGGGGGATCCTGCGCGAGCAGCACCGCCTGTACGCCGAGCGTCTCGGCGGCGTGATCGGGGTCTCGGCCAACACGGCTGACGCCGGTGTGTTCGCGCTGCTCGAGGCCTCGTTCACCGGCGACCGCCCTGCGGGCGCTGCGTTCGATCTCGAGAACACTGCCGCAGCGACCCACATCGAGTTGCTCGGCGCCCTGGAAGACCCGGCGATCGCCGAAATCGTGGCCGCCATTGCCGCTATGGAGTCCCGCCACGCCGCCTACCTGGCCGAACGGTCGGGTCGCGGCGACAATTTCGACGCCCTGTTCAGTAATCCGGCCGCACCGCTGGCCCCGGAGGCATCCTCGTGAACCGCTCCCCCCTCAGCCCCTCGAACCGTTCTGGCATGAACCGTCGCGATCTGCTGCGCACCGGTGGGCTCGCACTGTCGATCGGCGCCGTCGCCGCTGCGTGCGGTTCCGAGCGCACCGGACCCACGTCACCGGGCCGTCTCGGTGTCGCACCGCCGCCGGCGACGCTGCCGGCCGGCGTCGTGAACGACCTCACCCTGCTGCGCACGGCGCAGTCGCTCGAGTACACGGCGCTCGCCGTGTATGACGCGGCCGCGAGCACCGGCGCCCTCAGCGAGGGTGAAATGGCGCTCGCTTCCCGCTTCGTCGAGGATCACACCCGTCACGCTGCTGCGCTCGGCGAGGTGATCCTCGCCCAGGAGGGCGGCACCGAGTTCACGTGCCCCAACCCGTTCCTCATGCAGCGCGTGGTGGGCCCGACGCTCGCCGCTCTCGACGGCACCACCGACCTCCATCGCGACCTGCTCAACATCGCCCACGCGTTCGAATCGTGGGCCGGTGCGTCGTACCAGGCGCTCGTGGTTGCGTTCGGCGACCCGGCCCTGCGCAAGGCCGCGATGCAGATCGGCGGTGAGGAGCTTCGCCACGCCACTGTCCTGGCGCGTGCGATCAACCCCGACCAGACCTTCAGCCCCACCTTCTTCGGCGACCCCGTCGAGCCCGATGCCGATGGCTTTCCGGTGCCGTACGGGATCCCGTCGGTCTTCGGTCGAGTCGCCGGAATCGATCTCGCCGTCGGCGAGCGTGATGACGAGGGCACGCGGTTCTCGGTGCAGCTCCAGACACCTGCCGAGAACACCTTCGTCTACGACTACATGAGCTGCTGAGCGGTTCGCGTCAGGAGGCGCGAACGGCTTCGTACAGGTTGTAGACGAACGACGAGCCGAGCACGGCGCCGGCGAGCAGCAGGAGCCGGCTCGCCAAGCCGATGCCTTTGCGCCACAGGAAGATCGCGGCGATGCACCCGACGCCGACGGCGACCAGGAATCCGGTGCCGTCGGTGAATGCGACGTCCCAGATCTTCGTGGCGCTGACATCGCCGGGGAAGAGCGGGTTGCCGTCGCCGGTCACGGTGTTCCATCCGAGCCATCCGAACCAGAACGCTCCGACGCCGACGGGGATGAGCACCAGTCGGTGGACCTTGATGTTCATCATGGCGACGATCGCGACCGTGGCGACCACCAGCGCCACCCCGGTCTGGTAGGCGTTGTTGCCGAGGTTGTCGATGACGTCACGGACGACGTCGCTCACGCTGGACGTGAACTCGCCGTTGCCGCCACCGCCACCCGAGGCCGGCACCGTGGTGGCGGGCGGCGGTGTGGTGGTCGGGGGCGCGGTGGGAGGCACCGTCGTCGGGACGGTGACGGGCGCGACGAGCACGCTGGCGGCGGCGACGACCGACGTCATCGCCCCAGCTTGTCACGGGAGCGGGTGGTGACGGCGGATAGCGGGCCTGGGGCGCCGGCCGCACCGGCACCTACACTGGTCGAGCGATGGTGAGTCGGCCGGGTGGCCGCGGCACGGCACCGACCGTGTCGAGGAAAGTCGGGACTCCACAGGGCAGGATGCTGGCGAGAGCCAGGTTGGGGTGACCTGACGGACGTGCAACAGAGAGAGACCGCCGATGGACCGGTTCGCCGGTCACAGGTGAGGGTGAAACGGTGCGGTAAGAGCGCACCAGCGTGCGGGGTGACCCGTACGGCTCGGCAAACCCCTTCCGGAGCAAGGTCGAGCAGAGGGACGGGCGGCCCGCCCGTCGACGCCGCAGCGATGTGGCGCCGGCACCCTCGGGTAGACCGCACAGATGGATGGCCACCGGGTCCGCAAGGCCCCACAGAATCCCGCTTACAGGTCGACTCACCATCGCACAGGTCGATCAGGCGGCTTCGATCAGCGGGGGTGGGGCGGTGCCGGGTGGTGGTGGTGCGGGCGCGATTTCGGTGCCGTCGGGGCGGTAGGTGTGGAAGATGCCGTTGGGGTCGCGCCAGACGGTGTAGCCGTGGTTCTTGGGGCGGTTGTGGCGGGGGCAGAGTGGTGCGCCGTTGGTTTGGTTGGTGGGGCCGCCGTGTTGCCAGTCAGTGAGGTGGTCGGCCTGGCAGGTGTTGGCGGGTCGGTTGCAGCCGGGGTGGACGCAGGTGGGGTTCTGTAGCAGGACCGCTTGGCGGGCTGGGCCGTCGAAGAGGCGTTGGAGGCGTCCGAAGTCGATGACGACGCCGGCGGAGTCGAACACGACCCGGCGTACCCGGCCGTGGAGCATCGCCTGGGCGATCTCGAACGGGGACAGCGCGATGCCGTTGGTGCTCTCGCAGCGCCACTCGTTGAACGGCTGGTCGGCGAGTGGTGGTTGTGTGGATGTGGCGGGGTCGGGGATGAGGCCCATGCGTGCGAGTTGTTGTTCGGCGTGGGTGATCGACATCGCGAGGTTGACGACGGGTTCGGGGGGTTGTGCTCCGGCGGGGGTGGACACGGCGTCGCGGGCCATACGCATCAACGCGTCCCAGGATCGTTGCGCCTCGGTGCGGGGCAGCATGGCTCCGGCGATGTCGGCGCCGTAGTGGGCGCTGGCCCACTCCCAGTCGGCCAGCCATTCGGCGTGCCGGTACTGGCGCAGGATCTCGTGGAGTTCGATGTAGTCGAGCCCGCCGCACTGGCCGCTCACGATGCCGACTCCGTCGAAGTGGGTGAGGTCGAAGCGCCGGTGGTCGTGGTGGGCGTGTGCGTCGCGGTTGGCGCCGTCGGCGTCGGCGAGGCGTTCCCATCGGTCGATGCACAGTTTGAACTGCTCGTAGGACAACACGCGGGCGTCGTTGAGGAGGATGTCGAGGTGGTCGCTGAGTTGGCCGCCGCATCGTGGGTTGGCCGCTGCCCGCCCGAACGCGTGGGCTTGGGCGACACCGATCGCGCCGGTGTGGAGGTGCTCGATCACCGATGGCACCTCGGTGGCCAACACGCCGAGGCGCCGCCGCGCGGTGACCTGCTGGGCTGACCAGCGCAGCTCGCCGCGCAGGAACCCGCCGACACTCACATGCCCGTCGGTGCGGAACGCGCCGTCGCGTTCGACCGCCCGTACCAGCACCGCCGCTTCGGCTTCGAGGCGGCGCAGCTCGCGTTCGACGTCGCCGAGGCGGGCGATCCGTTCGGCAGGCGTGAGCGACCCGTTCGTGTCGATGAGTTCGTCGAGCCCGCCGCTCCCCATACACGAACCCTATCGAACATGCGTACGACTCGCAACCCGCACGCAGGGATTTCTTGACCGGAACGACCCCTCGGGAGCCGCGTCGGCGCCGCCGGCCGGCGGGTCGATCCGACCCTTGGCGTCGAGGTCGCGATCCGCCCCGATGCCCGCTGGACGGCACCCTCATCGGAAGTAGTCTTCTGACGTTCGTGCGACGCGTGCGTGACCGGGTGGAGGCGGAGGGACCGAGATGCAGCCGAGCGGCGGGGCAACGCCACACAGTTGCGACGCGGTCAGCACGCGGTTCCGACCGGCGCTCGTGTTCGGCATCGGCACGATGGCGGTCGGAGGGTTCAACGCTGTGCGGTCGGAGGCGGGCACCGTCGGACCGGTCGGCTGGGTGGCGATCGCCATCCTCGCCGCAGCGGCCGGCCTCGTCGTCGAGCGCGTCAACATCGCTCTCGCGCTCGGCATCGTCCGTCGATGGGGACCGGGCAGCTTCGACAGCGCGCCCGGCATCGCACGTTGGTGGTGGGTCAGCTCATTGATCGTCGGCGCGATGACCGTCGAGGCCCTGCTCACCCGCGACGTCGACTGGATCCTCCCGATCGCTGCAGCCGTGACCTGGTCTGGGGGCGGAGCGGTCGGCAGCGCAGTGCTGCTGTGGCGGGATCGACGCTCGCGAACGGTGCTCGACGAGACGCTCTGAGGTGCGCCCACCGGACGCCCGGCCGCCCGGACGCGACACCACCCGCCCCGATGACCAGGGCGGGCGGTGCAAGAACGGTGGCGATGAAGCGACTCGCGCCACCACTGGGTGTGTGGCGTTCTCATCGGCGCGAGGTGGGTGGGTCTTGAATCGACGTTCTGCTCCTGCGGTGCGATCCGGTGCCGTGTAGGTCCGACACCGATCGGGCACTCCCCCGGGGTCCGACCGCATCGCAGTGCGGCGGCTCACCCCACCCGAACAACATTGGAGGACCAGCATGACGACCGTGGACGAACAGATCGAGGTCGACCGCCCGATCAGCACCGTGTACAACCAGTGGACTCAGTTCGAGGAGTTCCCCCGATTCATGGACGGCGTTCAGTCGGTCGAGCAGATCGACGACGTCCGCCTGCACTGGAAGGTGTCGATCGGCGGTGTGCACCGCGAATGGGACGCCCAGATCGTGCAGCAGGAGCCCGATCGCATCATCAGCTGGGAGAACACCTCCGGCGCAACCAACCGCGGGATCGTGTCGTTCCGACCGCTCGACCCCAGTCGCACGGAGGTGTCGCTCCACCTCGAGTTCGAGCCGGACGGCATCGTCGAGCAGGCCGGTGACAAGCTCGGCATCGTCGCCGGGCGCGCCGGTAGCGATCTCGAACGCTTCAAGGAGTTCATCGAGAAGCGCACGACCGAGACGGGCGGGTGGCGCGGCTCGGTAGACGGTGGCGTCGAGCGCGACTGACCCGGGATCGGACCCGGTACCCGTGACGCTGCGGCCGGCCATGCCGGCCGCAGCGTTGCTTCGGGCACACCACATGGGTGCGGAGCATCGACGTACCGCGGAAACGAGTTTCGGACTCACGACCAAGAGGGCACTCACTGCACATGAGTGCTCTGATGACAGGCTCCATCCCTCCTGCCCGTTCGTCGGCACCGATCCCGACCGTGCATCACGCCCGTGTGCGGCTCGCCGAGGTGGAGCAAGTCCTCCTCTCGGTGTGGACCGCGACGCTGCCCGACCTCGAGACCGCCCGCAGCGCCCGCATCTGCTCCGCGCACCGTGCCGTGCACGAGGCGATGATGCTGCTCGACGAGAACGAGAGCGTGGTGGCCGACCTCGGACCGATGCTGAATCGGTGACGTACTCGCCCGCCTGCCGGACGGGCCGCTCGTCAGGGCGTGGCTTGCTCGTTGAAGCTGTGGAGGAGCGGGCCGAACCGGCCCATGCTCACCCGGCACACGCTCGCTTGCGACAGATGGCAGTGGAACATGATGTCCATCGTGGCGTTCAACGCCCATGCGACCGCCGCCTTGATCGGCGAGACGTGGCTCACGACCACGATGTCCTCGGCGTAGATCCGCGATGCCAACCCCTCGCACGCCTCACGCACCCGAGCGTCGAGCGCACCGAAGCTCTCACCGCCCTTGGTCGCGAACATCGTGTTCGTCCGCCACGCCTGCCACACCTCTGGCGGGACCTCCCCCGCCGGGACACCCTCGTACTCGCCGTAGCTCAGCTCGATCCAGCGATCGTCGGTGACGATCGGCCGGTTGAAGTACTCCGCTGTCTGCTGGGCGCGGGTGAGGGAGCTGCTGATGACGGTGTCGACCCGACCGACGAGGGCTGCGATCGCCCGTGCCTGCGCGTGGCCCACCTCGTCGAGCGGCGGATCGAGGCGCCCCTGGAGCAGACCGCTGGCATTGGCCGCAGTCCGGCCATGACGCACGAGGTACAGCACGGACTCAGTGAAGCACAGTTCCGACGTTCATCGGCGAGGGAGCGCGAGCTGACCGGTGCGACGAAATCGGTCGCGGCCCTCACGTGAGCGCAGCTCGGCGCTGCGGACCACCCACCAGCACAACGCGATGCCGACCACCTCGAGCGGCACGTTCCACCAACCGCGAGCTGCAATGGGGTGAGTCGCGCCGTCGAAGCCGGCGCCGAGGAACGGCCACCAGAAGACCTGCGAGTCGGTCCACGCGCCCGTGAACACGAGATGCAGCAGCGTGCCGAGCGGCAACCCCAGCAGCATGCGGCGAACCGGTTTACGCCCCGACGTGGCGAGCATCAGCACGGCGAGCAGCGCCACGCTGAACGTCACGCTGTGCAGGACACGGGCCCCGCCGAACACGGCATCGACTGCGGCCGGCAACACCGAACCGACCACGAGGAGCCGATAGTCGAACGCCGGATCGCCGAAGACGAACCAGATCGTGACCACAGCGGTGCCGATGAACCAGAAGAGCACGGCGACACGGTAGGGCGCTGCGCCGCCGAACGCATCGCAGTGCGCCGAGGCCGCACCCGACGGTCAGGGAACGGTCAGCGGACGACCAGCAGCCGGTTGCACTGCGGACAGTCCGCGACCCCGCCGTCCGCGGCCGCGGATGCCTTGACCTCGTCGGTCTCACCCGGCGCCAGGTCGAGGTGGCAACCGCTGCAGCGGTGGCCCTGCAGCTCGGCGGCCGCCACCATCTGCTGTTTGCGGATCCGGTCGTACCGATCGAGCAGTGACGCATCGACTGCGGCACGCAGCCCGTCGAGACGGGAGGCGATGCCGGTCAGCTCGTCGGCGATCTGATGCTCGGCGGCGACGGCGGCGACCTCGGCGGCATCGAGCGCATCGCGCAGCGGCTGCTCCTCGACGGTCATCGCCTGGATCTGATCGTCGACCTCCGACTGCTCCTCGAGCGCCTCGAGCTCTGCGTCGTCGAGAGCGCCCCGCCGCTCGTCGAGGGTGGCCATCTCGTGCTGGAGCGCCTCGGCCTCGCGCGGCGCGATCACGGTCTTCATCTGCTTCTCCAACCGCGCCTTGTGGACGTCGATCTGATGGGCATCGGCCTCGGCACGTTCGATCGCGGCGTCGAGCTCGGCGAGCCGCAGACGCAGCGCATCACGCCGGCGCTCCCAGTCGGTGAGGGCGCCGCGTGCGGCTGCGACCACGTCTCGTTCGGGCAGATGATCACGACGGTGGCGCAACTGGTCGGCGAGCGTGTCGGCCGCCTGGAGATCGATCAGCGGATGGGTCACCGGTGCCCCGTCCGACCGACGGTGCGCTCAACAGGGCCGCACGAGTCGGTCGCGCGGCACCGACGGGAGCGGTGCGTTCGGATCGAGCACATTGGGGGGGATGGTAGTGCCACTCGGCGCAGGTGCGTAGATCGGCCGGGGCGGAGCCGTGGTCGTCGTGACATCGTCAGGAGCGGACGGCGGCTCGGTCGGCGGCGCAGCGGCGAGCAGTGCCTGCGGCGCCTGGGGCACGGTGCGAGTCTCGGTCGCCGACTCGCCGGTGTCGCCCGTGGCGCCCGTGTCGTCCGTGTCGCCGGACCCCGACCCGGCCGGCGGGGTGCTGGGCGGCGGCTCGTACCCGACGATCTGGAACACGCACTCGTTGCCGGGCAGCACCAACCGGGCGGCGCTGCGCTCGGGTGGCGGCGGGGCGTCCCAGTCGAGGTCGGTGCCGAGCTGCTCGAGGCCGACCTGCTCCATGAACGTGCGCCAGATGCGCGCCGGGAACGTGCCGCCCTGTACTCGCTCGACACCGGCCGCCTGGAACTCCGGGATGTTCGCCATGGTCGTGTAGCGGTCGGGGTCGCGCACGAGCACCGCGGTCGACAGATAGCGGGTGGCACCGACGTAGTACGCGGTCCAGTTGCGCTCCTGCGTGCCCGTCTTGCCGAAGGCTGGGACGCGTCCGGCGAACTCGCTGAGCTCGCGTGAACCGGTTCCGTCGGTGAGGACGTCCTTGAGGACGTCGATGGTGGTGAGCGCGACGTCGCGGTCGAGCACGCGCGTGCCCTGATCGACGTGGGTGTAGATGCGCTCGCCGAACGCATCGTCGATGTACTCGACGTAGTACGGCGCGATGTGCACGCCCTCGTTCGCAATGGTCTGGACGCCGGCCGCCATGTCGAGTGTGCTCATCTCGTTCGCGCCGATCGAGAACGCGCCGAAAGGCCAGATCGGGAAGCGCTCCTCGACCGGCTGCTCGCGGTAGAGGTACGGGTTCGCCGACATGCGGTACACGGTGTCGACCATGCGGTTCAGGCCGACCATCTGCGCCATGCGCGAGTAGGCGCAGTTGATCGAACGGGCGGTGTGCCGACGCACCGTGTCGACCCCGCCGCTCACACCGCCGGTGATCACGAACGTCGGGTTGCCCGGGTCGCTCGGGTTGGGCAGCTCGCACGGGTGCGTGCCGTCGACGAGGTCGTCGGGGGTCGCCCCGGCCTGCAGGGCCGCAGCGAGCACGAACAGCTTGATGCTCGAACCGGTCTGGCTGGGAGCGAGCGCCAGGTTCACCTCGCGCTCGTTCGGGATGAACCCCCTGCCGCCCACCATCGCCCGGATCGCGCCGGTCGCGGTCTCGACGGACGTGAGCGCAGCGTCGATGCCGATGCCGTTCTCCGGCAGCTGGTTGCGAGCCTCCTCGGCGCGGGCCTGGATGATCGGGTCGAGCGTCGTGTGGATGCTCAGACCGCCCCGGTACAGCCGGGTGTACCGCTCCTGGTACGTGTCGCCGAGGATCGTGCTGCGGTTGAGCAGGTAGTCGCGCACGGCCTCCGAGTAGTAGGTGCGCACGTTGGCGCGCTCCTCACGACGCAGCACCCGCTCAGGGAGGACGAAGCTTGCGAGCACGGCCTCGGCGTCGACCTCGGTGAGCAACTCGGCCTCGACGAGCCGTTCGAGGACCTGGGTGAAGCGGACGCGGCTGCGCTCCGGATTGATGATCGGGTCGTAACTCGACGGTGCCTGGACGAGGCCGGCGAGGAACGCCGCCTGGACGAACGTCAGCTCGGCCGCAGACGTGCCGAAGTAGGTCTCGGCCGCAGCCTCGATGCCGTAGGAGTTCTGACCGAAGAAGACGGTGTTCAGATAGCGCTCGAGGATCTCGCCCTTGGACTTCTCCTTCTCCAACCGCACGGCGTACGTGATCTGCAGCAGCTTGTAGCGACCGTCGCGCTCGAAGCCCGCCATGAAGTCGTTCTTGACCACCTGCATCGTGATCGTCGAGGCGCCCTGGACCGGCCCCTCGGACGCGAAGTTCGACAGCGTCGCCCGCATGAGGCTGCGGACATTGACGCCGTGATGGGTGTAGAACTCGCGATCCTCGACGGCGAGGAACGCGTCGATCACGTGCTGCGGCACCTGGTCCAGCGTGATCGGCTGGCTGTTCTCCACCTCGTACACCGCGATCTCGTTGCCGCGAGCGTCGTACACGTAGGAGCGGGCTGCGAGCTGGGCGAAGTCGGGCAGGTCGACCGGCGCCTCCTCGTGGGCGTTGGCAATGCGCCACAGTCGCGGCGCGACCGCGATGGTGACGCTCGTCGCGAGCAGGGCGCCGGCGCCGACCACCAGCGCGAACCGGAAGACCCATCCCAAGCGAAGCACCGGCACCGACACTAGGTCGACCCCCCGTTGATCCGGTGTCAGACCTGATGAACGGCAGGGCGTAGTGTCCTCGGCCATGCCCGCCGCCGCACCGCTCCCCCGCCGTCCGTTTCGCTTCGGGGTGCAGGCAGACGGGACCGGTGATCGTGCGTCGTGGACCGAGCTGGCCCGGCGCGCCGAGGCCACTGGCTACTCGACGCTCACGATGCCCGACCACTTCGGCGAACAGCTCGCACCGGTGCCGGCACTGCAGTGCGCGGCCGATGCCACCAGCACCCTGCGGCTGGGTGCCCTCGTGTACGACAACGACTACAAGCACCCGGTCGTGTTGGCCAAGGAGCTCGCGACGATGGACGTGCTCTCCGACGGACGCGTCGAGGTGGGCCTCGGAGCGGGGTGGATGGTCAGCGACTACGAGCAGTCCGGAATCCCGTACGACGCGCCCGGGGTGCGCGTGTCGAGATTCATCGAGGGCATGCGGATCATCAAGTCGGCCTTCGCGCCCGGGCCGTTCACCTTTCACGGCGAGCACTACACGATCACCGACTACGACGGCAGACCGAAGCCGGTGCAGACGCCGCCGCCGGTGCTGATCGGCGGCGGCGGCCCGAGGGTCCTGACGTTCGCTGCGCAGGAGGCCGACATCATCGGCATCAACGCCACGCTCACGTCGGGCGCCGTCGACGAGTCGACGTTCGCGTCGATGACCGCCGAGGCGGTCGACGAGAAGGTGCGGATCGTCGTCGATGCCGCGAGCGCAGCGTCACGCCTCGATGCGATCGAGATGAACGTCCGAGCGTTCATGGTCTTCGTCACCGACGACCCGGCCACAGCGATCGACACCCTCGTCCAGTTCACCGGTGCGTCGGCGGAGATGATCGCCGCGTCACCGTTCGCGCTCGTCGGCCCGCCTGCGAAGTTGATCGACGACTTGCAGGAGCGCCGCGACCGGTGGGGTTTCAGCTACGTGATCGTCGGACAGAACGACGTCGACGCGTTCGCCCCCGTCGTCGCCGCACTCGCCGACACGTGATCTGCTCGCGCTAGCGGAGACCGATCTAGCGGAGGCCGAGCAGCGCGGCGAACTGACGACGCCACTCGACGCTGCCCTTGTCGGCCTGGACGCTCACCACACCGGTCTGGGCGAGCGGGAGCACGCCGGGGATCCGCTCGAGCATCAGCTTGTCTTCGGCGCCGATCATGCGGTCGAACGCGATGACCTCCTCGGCCGACACCGAGAAGTCGTCGTTGCGCCACACGACGAACGTGAAGTAGCAGTTGACGTCGTCGATCGGCGTGGTGAGCAGCAGCAGGATGTGCTCCAGACCCGTCTCGTACTTGATCGTCGAGCGCACTGCGAACGGCAGCGTGAACCCGGTGCTCATGTGGCGGTGGAGCACCTCGTCGTCCTGACCCGAGATCGTCTTCGCGGTGTCCGGGTTGTTGACGTCGACCTCGTACTGGAAGCCGTACCAGCCCTCGGACAGCGCCTCCACCTCGAAGCGCGGGACCACCGTGTCCTGGGCGCGGCCGAAGGTGCCCGTGTGCACGAACGGGAAGTGGGTGTAGTCCATGAAGTTGTCGGTGAGGCGCGTCGCCGATGTGGTCCAGGCCTCGACCGGGTTGTTGATGCGCCGGAACGCCGGGTCGACGTCGTGGGCGATGACCGGCACGCCGGCGACGGGCTCGTCGAGGCACACCCACACCAGGCCGTAGCGCTCCTGCGCGTGGACTGCAGCGAGGTGCCCGGTCGGCGGCACGGGGACGCCAGGCAGCGCCGACGGCACGCGTACGAGTTCGCCGCCGGAGCCGAACTCCCAGCCGTGGTACGGGCACTGGAGCACCCCATCGTTCACGCACCCGGCCGACAGCGGCGCTTCGCGGTGCGGGCACCGGTCGGGCGCCGCGACCACCGAACCGTCCGGACCGCGCCAGATCACGATGTCCACGCCGAGCAGTGTGCGCTTGAGCGGTGCAGCCGGAAGCTCGCTCACTCGGGCGACGGCGTGCCAGTAGCCACGCAGGACGGGGTTGTCGGAGAACACGGCCATCCCCCTACAGTAGACGAACAACTCCGATGGTCAGACCATCGGACCAACGGTGCTACTGTCCCGGACCATGGCCGACCGTCTCTACGCCGAGCACCCGCCGACGCCGCGCTGGACGCACATCGCGCTGCGCGTCAAGGACATCGACGCATCGATCGCGTGGTACACCGAGTTCACCCCGATGGAGCTGCTCGAGAAGCGCCAGGACGACATGGGGTTCGGCGCCTGGCTGGGCATGTCCGACTCCCCCGACACACCGTTCATCCTCGTGCTCGCCCAGTTCCTTCCCGAGACCGACCCGTTCAAGAACGCCCCGCAGGAGATCCTCGCGCCGTTCGCCCACCTCGGCATCGAGCTCACGAGCCGCGAGGAGATCGAGGCAATGGCCGCCAAGGGTCAGGCCGCCGGCTGCCTCGGCATGCCGCCCACCGACATGCCCCCGCCGATCGGCTACATCTGCATGCTGAAGGACCCCGACGGCAACACGATCGAGTACTCCTTCGACCAGGGCGTGTACGCCAAGGCCAAGGAGGTCTGGGGCGCGTGACCGTTCGGACAGTCAGAAAGGACCTGCTGTGACCTACCCCAACATCCTCGTGTTCGTCGACTTCCCGGTCGACGACGTCGACGAGGCGAACCGCTTCTACACGACCGTGTTCGGCTGGGAGGTCGAGGAGCGGATCCCGGGCGTGTTCCACCGCATCGTGCCCGGCCAGACGTTCCTCGTCGACGGCGAGCCCGGTCCCACCGGCAACCTGCACATGGGCATCTTCTTGTCCAAGAACGCACGCCCGCACCCCGACCCCGCCCCGCCGGCGCCGACCAGCATGCACGACGGCGGCCGCCACACCCGCGCCTGGATCCTGGTCAGCGACGACGACTCGTTCGAGCGGATCCTCGACGCCGCCGCCGCCAACGGTGGCACCGTGCTGTGGACCAACCACTTCTGGACCGAGTTCGGCGGCGCCAACGCCTCGTTCCTCGACCCGTGGGGCAACCAGATCATGCTCTGGGCCCACCTCGAGGGCATCGAGCAGGACCCCGACACCCACGAACTCGTCGGCGACGCCAAGCTCCCCGACGGCTGGACCATCGAGTAGTCGTGTGACGGAATGGGTCAGACCAACTCCGTCACGGCTGGAGCTGTGACGGAGTCGGTCTGACCCATTCCGTCACATCACCACACCGGGAACTTGGCTTTGTCGGGGAGGCCGCTGCGGAGGGTGATCGCCTCACCCATCGCCTGCGCCTTCGCGTAGAGCTCGGCTTCGTCGATCGTGGTCATACGGCCCGCTTCGACGACCTTGCTTCCGTCGACCCACACGCTGTGCACGCCGCGACCGTCGGCCGACCAGACGAGCTGGTTCATCACGTTCAGCAACGGCCGCCACTCGGGCCGGTCGATGTCATGCAGGACGATGTCGGCCTTCTTGCCGACCTGGAGCGAACCGATCTCGTCCTGCATGAGCATCGTGCGTGCGCCGCCGATCGTTGCCATCTCGTAGGCCATCTCGGCGGGGAACATCTGCGGGTCCTGGCGACCGTCCTTGAACAGCCCGGCGACGAGGTAGGTGGCGCGGTGCAGGTCGGAGTAGTTCGATGCGTTGTTGCCGTCGGTACCGATCGACACGTTGATCCCGGCCTGCATCATCTCGGGCATCTTGCCGACCTTCGTGACGCCGTAGCTGACCTTCAACGCGGTGGTCGGACAGTGCGCGACCGACACCTTGTGCTCGGCCATCACTGCGAGCTCCTGGTCGTCGACCTGGACGCAGTGCGTGATCGCGACGTCGTCGGCGAGCACGCCGAGCTCGGCGAGGTGGATCATCGGGCGGTGACCGAACTCGGCGGTGAACCCGTCGGGGTCGAGCATCGCCGGTGACATGTGGAAGCTCATCCCGACCCCATGCTCGGTCGCCAGCTCGCGGGCGGCCTTCCACAGCGGGTCGGAGCACGTGGTGTGGCCGACGAGCGTCGACCAGGCGCCGAGCCGGCCACCTGCGACCGACTTGAGATCGGTGAGCTGGCGTTGGAGATGGGCGATCGCCTCGTCGGTGCGCTGGTGGTACACGTCGGGCTCGGGCGGCAGGTCCCACACCCAGCGGCCCACCCGCCCGCGGATGCCGACCTCGACGAGCCCGTCGACCACCTCGTCGAGAAAGCGGATCGTGCCGGCCTCGAGGAACGTCGTCGTGCCCGACTTCAGCATCTCGACCGCGGCGAGCTGGCCCGACAGCCGCTCCTCCTCGGCGGTGTACACCGAGTACAGCGGCACGAGCCACATGAAGACGTTCTCCTCGAAGGGTGTGTCGTCGGGGACGTACCCACGCGTCAGCGGCTCGCCGGTGATGTGGATGTGGGTGTTTACCATGCCCGGCGTGACGACGAAGTGGTCGCTCCCGACCACCTCTGCGTCAGGGTGCTGGGCGGCCAGATCGGCTGCCTTGCCGACGGCAACGATGCGGTCGCCGTCGATCACGACGGCCCCGTGGCGAATGACATCTCGGGTCGCGTTCATCGTCACGACGTGCGAACCACGGATCAGTGTCTTGCTCACACGGAGACCCTACGCAGCCACCGATTCCGAGCGAGAACCCGACGCGTTACCGCACGGTGAACGTTCTCGCGACCGCCTCGGCACGGCACCGCGCGGCACGGCACACTCGCGGGATGGAGCAGCGCAGGTTGGGATCGTCCGGCATCGAGGTGAGCTCGTTCGGCCTGGGGACCATGATGTTCGGTGCGTGGGGCAACCCCGACCGCAGCGAGTGCAACCGGATGGTCGACATGGCACTCGACGCCGGCATCACACTGTTCGACACTGCCGACATCTATGACTTCGGCGTGTCGGAGGACATCGTCGGGCAGGCCCTCGCCGGCCAGCGCGACCGTGTGGTCCTCGCGACGAAGTTCGGCAACGCGATGGACGACGATCCGGCCCACCGTGGCGGCTCGCGCCGATGGGTACGAGAAGCCGTCACCGACAGCCTGCGCCGGCTCCGCACCGACCACATCGATCTGTACCAGATGCACCGGCCCGATCCTGACGTGCCGTTCGACGAGACGCTCGGTGCGCTCACCGAGCTCGTCGAGGAAGGCCTCGTCGGCGCCGTCGGCACGTCGACGTTCCCCGCCGAGCAGATCGTCGAGTCACAGTGGATCGCCGACCGGGACGGACGCGCCCGCCCCACCAGCGAGCAGCCGCCGTACTCGATCCTGTGTCGCGGGGTCGAGCAGGCGGTGTTGCCGACGTGCCGGAAGTACGACATCGGCGCCCTGGTGTGGGCTCCCCTCAACGGTGGCTGGCTCACCGGCAAGTACCGCCGCGATCAACCGCCGCCCGCAGCGTCACGCGCCGAGCGCGAGCCCGACCACTTCGACCTCGGCAGCGATTGGCGCGAGGTCAAGTTCGACGCGGTCGACCGGCTGACCGCCGTCGCCGAGGCAGCCGGTATGCCGCTGACCGGGCTCGCGCTCGCATTCGCGCTCGCACACCCAGCGGTGAGCTCGGTACTGATCGGCCCGCGCACCCCCGACCAGCTCGCCGACCTGCTCGCACTCGCCGACATCCGCCTCGACGCCGACACCCTCGCGGCGATCGACACCATCGTCCCGCCGGGCACCACCATCAACCCCCGCGACGCCGGCTACCACAACCCCCACCTCTCCCCCACCCGCCTCCGCGCGTGACGATCTGTGACGGAGTTGGTCTGACCCAATCCGTCACGCCGAGGGGATGTGGGGCCAGACGTGGGGGACCTGGATGCCGGTGCGGTCGAGGAGGCTGCGCTGGGCGTCGGCGGCCGCCGCGTACAGCGCGTCCTCGTCGACCTGGGTGCTGCGACCGTCGGCGATCACCTGCCGACCGCCGACCCAGACGTCGCTGACGCTGCGGCCGTCGGTCCCCCACACGAGCTGCAGGCCGACGTCACCACGCGGCGACCATCCCCATCCGCTCGCCCGGTGGACGACGATGTCGGCCTGCTTGCCGGGTTCGAGCGAGCCGACCCGATCGGCCATCCCCACCGCCTCCGCTCCGGCGATCGTCGCCAGCTCGAACGCCTGGTGCGCACCGAACTGCTCGGGGAGCAGCCTCCGGTCGCGAGCGATGCCCGCCGCAGCAGCAGCGGCACGCAGGATGTCCCCCGTGTCGCCGGCGTTCGACGCGTCGCACCCCAGCGCCACCCGACCCCCGCGCTCCACGATCTCGGCGTGCCGCCCGGCGACGGTGACCCCCTGACCGAGCCGGAGGTAGGCCCACGGGCAGTACGCGATCGCCGTGCCCGACGACAGCACGAGATCCACCTCGTCGTCGTCGAGCCAGACGCCGTGAGCGAGGAGCAGGTGCGGGCCGAGCGCGCCGAGCGCGTCGAGGTGGACTACCGGCCGGCGGCCGGTGCGTTCCAGATATCGCTCCGGATCGCTCGAGGTGGGCGACAGGTGCATCGTCATCGACGTGCCGAGCTCGCGCGCCAGATCCGACGCTCCGGCGAGCAGCGCGTCGGACGCGAGGTCGTGGCCGACGAGCGTCACCCACCCCTCGATCAGGCCGCCCGCCGGGAACTGCGACACCACGGCGCGTTGGCGGTCGAGCACCTCGTCGCACGGGGCTGCGAACGGACCGACCTCGATGTCCCAGCCCCACACGCCGATCGTGCCTCGCACACCGGCGGCCGACATCCCGGCCGCGACCCACTCCGGATGCGCGACCGTGCCCGCCTCGATCACCGTCGTCACCCCGTTGCGGAGCGACTCGAGCGCGGTGATCGTGGCCGCGACCTCGTCGTCGGCTGGTGTGTGTGCGGCGTGGATCGGTACGGCCCACTCGAAGATCGCGGCACCCGGTGGCAGCAGGTCGGGGATGCAGCTGCGCACGAGCGGGTCGCCCGTGTGGTGCTGGTGCGCGTTGACCATCCCTGGCGTGACCACGCACCCGCTCACGTCGTGCACCTGCGCGTCGGTGTGCTCGGCGAGCAGGGCCGAGGTCGAGCCGACGGCGACGATGCCGTCCTCGTCGAACACGACGGCACCCCCGACGAGCACGTCGCGTGTCGGGTTCATCGTGACGACGTCACCACGTACCAGGATCTGCTTCACCGCTGCTCCTCACTCTCGCGGACGTTGCCGGACCGTACCGGGTGCGCCGACTGCCTCCGGATTGTGGGCTGACGACCGGCACGTGCTGGGCTAGCGCCATGACCGCTGCACCGCGACCGATCATCATCGACACCGACCCTGGCGTCGACGATGCGATGGCGATCTTCTTCGCGCTCCGCCATCCGGCGCTCGACGTGATCGGTCTCACGACGATCTTCGGCAACGTCACCACCGAGCTGGCCACCGTCAACGCGCTCCGGCTGCTCGACATCGCCGAGCGACCCGACATCCCCGTTGCCAGGGGCGCAGCCGACCCGCTGTGCGTGCCCTACTCCGGCCCTGTGGCGTTCGTCCACGGCGACGACGGTCAGGGCAACGTCGACCTCGCGCCGTCCGAACGGCAACCGGTCGATCGGACCGCCGCCGAGTTCATCATCGAGCAGGTGCTGGCCCGCCCGGGCGAGATCACCCTCGTGCCGATCGGCCCGTTGACCAATCTCGCGCTCGCGCTGCGGCTCGAACCGCGGATCGCCGAACTGGTCGACGAGGTCGTGTTGATGGGCGGCAATGCCATCGGGCTCGGCAACGCGACGCCGGCGGCGGAGGCCAACATCCGCAACGATCCGGAAGCCGCCGACCTCGTGTTCGGCGCCGAATGGCGGGTGACGATGGTCGGCCTCGACGTGACCCACCACGTGCACATGGACAACGAACACCTCGGCCGGTACGGCACTATCGACCACCCGATGGCGCAGCACATCGCTGCGATCGTCCCCTTCTACCGCGACTTCTACCGCGACCGTGTCGGGATCGAGGGCATCTACATCCACGACTCCTCCGCGATCGCGTACCTCGTCGCACCCGAGCTGTTCACGACGGAGCAGTGGCCGATCCGTGTCGACTGCACCGACGGCATCAGCCGCGGCAAGACGTGGCCGGCTCTCGGCGACACCGATGACCACCGACTCGAACATTGGCACGGTCGCCCGCTCGTCAACGTGTGCATCGGGGTCGAGGGCGCCGCCGTGGTCGACCTCGAGCTCCGCACGATGCTCGCCTGACCCCACGGAGGCCTCGACGCGACCGGAGCGCGAGCCCGTACTCACCGGGGCGGTCGGGTGGCGATGATGCTCTGCTGGAACCCGATCGGTTCGATCAGGCGGAGGTCGCTGAACCCGGCCGTGCGCAACCAGTCGCCGAACTCGCCGGGGGTGTAGGTGAAGCCGCGAGCCGTGCTCGCCATCATGGTCACGCCCATCATCACGGCGTGCGGGTTCATCTTCTTCTCGGGATCCTGGAAGTAGTCGGCGAGCACCACGCGACCACCCGGACGCAGCGCATCGAAGGCGATCCGGATCAGGCGTCGCGCACCCTCGGCACCCTCGGCCCGGCAGATGTGGCCGAGCACGACGATGTCGTAGGCGTCGGGTTCGATGTCGATCTCGAAGTAGCTCCCAGGCCGGAACTCGCAGCGGCCGGCGACGCCGAACTCGGCCGTCTTGCGGCGGGCGACGTCGAGCACGGCATCGAAGTCGTTGACCACTGCGCTCCCCTCCGGACACGCGGTGAGCATCGCGATCGCCCAGGGGGCGCCCCCGGCCCCCAGGTCGAGGATGCGCGCCGCCGGCGTGGTGGAGTACCGCATCTTCAGGTCGGCGCGCGTCGCCGTGCGCCACATCGTCGTGAACGTGCCCTCGACGAGGGGGACGTAGAAGGCCTCCGGGTCGTCCTCGATCGGGGTTGACGGGCGGCCGTGGCGGACCGTGTCGGCCAGCCGGGTCCAGTTGTCGTGCGGACCGGGGGCGACGGCGATGAGGTCTGCCATACATGCCGGACCGTTGCTCACCAGGTAGCGCTTGGCCGTGTCATTGAGCTCGTACACGTCTCGGACCTTGTCGAGCAGACCGAGCGCGATCACACCGTCGAGCAGTGACGCGAGATGCGGAACCGATACATCGAGCCGCTCGGCGAGCGCGGCGGCGGTCGAGGGCCCGGCATCGCGCAGCGCGTCGAACACGTCGAGCTCGATCGCCGCGAGCAGCACGTGATAGCGCCCGAGCCCCTCGATCGCGGCCCACACCGGTGCCGCGGCCGGCGGCTTGAAGTCGCTGTACGGGCGCCCCGTCCGCGACATCGTGTGGGTCTTCTTGAGCTCCGGATACGGAGCGTCCCGCGGCTCGAACATCGACGATCAGGACGGCTTCAGGATGATCTTGCCGAAGACGTCGTTGGCGAGCATCTTGCCCTGAGCGGCTCCCGCATCGGCGAGCGCGAACTCGGAGTCGATCGCGACGGGGAACCGTTCGTCACAGAAGGTCTGCCACACCGGGCCGAACTCCTCGGGCCGGTACGGGTCGGAGCCGATGATCGAGATCCCGGAGTGGAACAGGTACCCGAGCGACGGGATCTCGGCCGAGTCGCCCGACGAGTTGCCGCAGTTGACGAGCCGGCCCTTCACGCCGATCGCGAACAGCGACGGCCCGAACAGAGCCGTGCCTACATGGTCGAACACCATCCGCACACCCGCGCCCTGGGTGACGCCGCGCGCCCAGCCGGCGACATCGCCCGTGCGGTTGTTCAACACGTAGTCGGCACCGAGCGCGAGCGCCCGCTCGCACTTCTCGTCACTCCCGGCCGTGGCGAGCACGGTGGCCCCCGCATGCTTCGCGAGATGGATCGCCGCGACCGACACGCCGGCGCCCGCAGCGTGGATCAGGATCGTCTCGCCGGCCTGCAGCCCGCCGACGTCGAACAGGGCGTGCGCGGCGGTGAGGTAGCACGTGGGGAAGGTGGCGGCGTGCTCGATCGGCATGTCGTCGGGCACCGGGTACACGTGCGAGGCCGGTGCCAGGCACAACTCGGCGTAGCCACCGGCGACGGTGGCGCCGATGATCCCGAGCTCGCCGTAGAGGTCGCCCATGCCTGCGAGGCGGGAATCGTCCGCGACCCCGGCGAGCGACGGGTCGACCACGACGCGCTGGCCGACCGCCACCGACGTCACGGCGTCACCGACGGCGACCACGGTGCCGGCCACATCCATCCCGGCGATGTGCGGGAACTCGAACCCGGGCATCTGGAACCAGCCGTTGCGCTGCACCGCGTCGAGCCGATTGAGCGCACACGCCTCGACCCGCACGATCACGTCGCCGGCACCCGGTTCGGGATCGGGGACGTCGACGTACTCGAGCACCTCGGGCCCGCCGGTCTGTCGGTACAGGACTGCCTTCATCGAGACTCCTTCGCTCGTCTACTTCGCTCGACTACGTCGCTCGACTACTTGAGGCCGCGCAGGAACGGGCGGGCCAGCGCCGACGGTTGGCGGACGCGGGTGGCGAAGAACGCCATCGCGAGGATCGTGACGACGTTCGGTGCCATCGCGAGGAACGCCGGATCGACCGACTCGTAGCCGAGCGACGGGATGGTGAGCACGAACGAGCCGACCAGCCCGAACAGGATGCAGCCGCCGACCGTGCCCTTCATCGTCCAGCCGCCGAAGATGACGGCAGCGATCGCGATGTAGCCACGCCCGCCCACGAGCGAGTCCTCGAACTGGCCGGCACGGGCGAACAGGAAGTAGCCGCCCGCCAGACCGGCGGTGAGACCGGCGAGGTAGATCGTCTGCCGGCGCAGCTTGTTGACGTGCAGACCGGAGACGTCGGCCGCGTTCGGGTCTTCACCGACCGCTCGCACCTCGAGGCCCCATCGCGTGCGGTAGACCAACCACCACACGAACGGCACCACCGGGTAGACGAGGTACAGCACCCACGGCTGGTCGAACAGAGCCGGGCCGAACAGCGGGATGTCGGCCAGGAGCGGGATCCGCACCCGGCCGACGATGTTGGTCTCGGGCTCGATCTCGCTCGCGAGGAAGCCGACCACACCGAGCACCAGAACGTTCAGCACGAGCCCGACCACGAACTGGTCGGCGGGCAAGCGGTGGCTCATGTTCGCCTGGACCCAGGCCACCACGATGCCGGCGAGCATCGCGAACAGCAGCCCGACCCACACCGAGCCGAACGCGTGCTGGCCGATAGCGGCGGCGAACGCGCCTCCCAGGATCATGCCCTCGAGCGAGATGTTGATCGTGCCGGCCTTCTCGGCGACGAGCTCGCCCGAGGCTGCGAGCATCAGCACCACCGCAGCGATGATCGCGTTGCGATACGCGCTCTCGTTGGTGGCGATGTCGCCGAGTGCGTTGAAGAAATCTCCCATGACGATCCTCAGACCCGTGCGCTCGTTGCGGCGAGCGCACGGCGGCGCTCACGGACGTACAAGATCGCCGGTGGCAACAGCAGCGCGAGCACCAGGAGGCCCTGCACCACATCGGCGATGCGGCCCGACACGCCCGTCGCGCGCAAGAAGCCGGAGCCCGTGCGCAAACCGCCGAACACGAACGCGACGAAGATCACGATCAGGACGCGCTGGCGAGCAACGAGCGCGGCGAGCAACCCGGCGAATCCGATGCCGGCGCCGAAGTTGGCGACCAGCTGATAGTTGCCGAAGTCACCGCCGGCGAGCATGAACCCGCCGGCGAGCCCGGCGAAGCCGCCCGACACGAGCATCGCCGCGACGCCGTATCGCCGCTCCGCGACGCCCGCTCGCATCGCGGTGCCAGGGTTGGTGCCGAGCATGCGCAGGCGGAACCCGATGATCGAACGACCGAGCACCACGGCGAGCACGATCGCGAGCAGCACGGCGACGATCGCCGAGATCGGGAACTCGTTGCCGAACCAGGTGACACGGGGGATGCGGGTGTCGTCGGGCAACGGTTCGCTCACCTGGTTGCGGTTGGCGCGCCCCGACGCCGGGGCGAGCAGCAGCCATTCCTTGCGCAACCCCCAGCCCATCAGGTTGGCCGCCACCGTGGTGAGCAGCAGCGTGCTGAGCACCTCGGGCACGTTGCGCCAGTACCGCAGCACGCCTGCGATGCCGGCCCACAGGGCACCGCCGACCACGCCGATCAGCATCGCGACGACGAGGACGAACGGGCCGGGCCCGTCGAGCCGAGCCGCAGCGAAGGCGGCGAAGCACGCGCCCATCACCAACTGGCCCTCCTGACCGATGTTGACCAGGCCGGCGCGCCCGTTGACGATCGTGCCGAGCGAGACGAGCAGGATCGGCGTGGCGACGCCGATGGTGAGGCCGATACGTCCCGAGTTGATGATGCTGCCATCGAGCATCGCTGTGTACACGGCGGTCCAGGACCCGCCCGTGACTGCGACCAGGATCGCGGCGAGCGCGAGCGCGATCGAGATGCAGATGACGTACAGCCCGATCACCTCGACGGTGACGCCGCGGCGTGACCGCTCGCGGGCCTGCGCGACGACCTCGGCGCGCTCCTCGTCGATGGTGGTCGAGGTGGTCCCGAGGTCGCTCACGAGGGCACCCCGCTCTCGGCGGCAGCGCCAGTCATGAGCATCCCGATCCGTTCGAGGTCGACGTCGGCGTTGATCATCTCACCGACGATGTGCCCGTTGGCGATGACGACGATGCGGTCGGACAGGTCGAGGATCTCCTCGAGTTCGGTCGAGATGAGGAGGATCCCGACGCCGCCGCGCGCCGCTGCGCGGAGCTGTTCGGACAGGTACTCGATCGCGCCGACGTCGAGCCCGCGGGTGGGCTGAGCGGCGACGAGCACGCGCGGATCGTGCGACAGCTCTCGCGCCATGACCACCCGCTGCTGATTGCCGCCCGACAGCGACCACATCGGGGCGTCTGGTCCGGCACAGCTGATGTCGAACCGGTCGATGAGCGCCTCGGCTCGGCGCGCCATCTCGCCGCGGTCCATGAGTCCGCGCCGGGCGACCCGTTCGGGATCGGCGATGAACATGTTCTCGGCGACGCTGAAGTCGAGCACACAGCCCGAGTGGTGACGGTCCTCCGGGACGATCGCGACACCGGCTCGCGCCATCGCTCCGGCGCGACCCGTCGGGATCTCCCGTGACTCGACCTCGACGCGGCCCGAGTCGAGGGCGAGGAGACTCGACAGCACGTCACCGAGGGCGCGCTGGCCGTTGCCTTCGACGCCGGCGAGGCCGACGATCTCGCCGGCGTGAACGTCGACGCTGAGCCGGTCGAGGAGCACGCGCCCGTCGCGACCACGGGCCGATGCGTCGGTGATGCGGAGGACCGGCACCTCGGCGGTGCGGTCGCGATGGACGTGATCGCTTGCCGACCCGGTCTGGATTACGTCACCACGAAGGCTCACCTCACGACCGACCATCGCACGGGCCAGCGATCGGGCATCGGCCTCGGCGGTGGACAACGACTCGACAACTCGGCCGTCGCGCATGATCGTGATCTCGTCGGTGGCGGCCATCACCTCGCCGAGGCGATGGCTGACGAGGGCGACCGCCTTGCCGTCACGCTCCACGACGGTGCGCAGCGCGTTGAACAAGAACTCGGACTCGGCCGGTGACAGCACCGATGTCGGCTCGTCGAACACCAGCACTTCCGGGTCACGGCGGAGGCACTTGATGATCTCGACCCGCTGCCGCATCCCGGCGGGCAGGTCGCTGATTCGATCGTCGGGGTCGATCTCGAGGCCGTACTGCTCGCTGATCTCACCCACCCGCGCCCGGACGCGTCGGGGGTCGAGCCGGCCGACATCGCCGAGGGCGACGTTCTCCCACACCGTGAGCGGCTCGACGAGCGAGAAGTGCTGGTGGACCATGCCGATGCCGTGTTCGGCAGCGGCGACCGGGTCGTTGATGCGGATCGCGGTGCCGTGCCGGCGTACCTCACCGGCGTCGGGGATGACAAGGCCGATCAACACCTTCATGAGCGTCGACTTGCCGGCGCCGTTCTCCCCGAGGATGCCGTGGATGCGACCTGGGCGGATCGCGAGGTGTACGTCGTCGCACGCGACGACAGCGCCGTAGCGCTTGGTGATCCCGATCAGTTCGATCGCCGGCGGGGACGTGGCGTCCCCGCCGGCGATGGTGTCGTGCTGGGTCAAGGCGACTCGGGCGGTAGCGGGTCAGCCGCCGGAGAATGCGATGCCGGCGATCTCGCCGAACTGGGCGGCGAACTCACCGCCGGCGATGCGGGTGTAGATGTCGTCCATCGCAGCCTGCTGCTCGGCGGTGGCCTCGCAGATGACGGCGCCCGGCTCCGGATCGACCCCGACCTTGAACACCTTGACGGTGCCCTCGGTGAACGTGCCCTCGACGATCTCCTCCATGACGGCCCTCACATAGTCACCGCCGTCGAAGCGCACGGCGATGTTGTAGCTGAGTTCCTCTTCTGCGGCGCAGACGTTCGACGCACCGGCGCTCATCGTGATGACGCCCGCTTCGTTGGCGGCCTGCACCGTCGGGCGGTGGGCGCCGCCGAGGTACGGGAACACTGCGTCGACACCACCGTCGACGGCCGTCTGGAGTGCTGCCGCCGCGTTGGCCGTGTTGTCGAAGTCGAACGGGAAATCGCCGGTCGGCACGTAGGTCACGGTGAACGCAGGGTCGACGGTCTGCAGACCGAGCTCGAACGCGAGGTACGCCTGCTTCTCGAAGCCGAGGTCGCAGCAACCGATGAACACGGCCGAATCGCCACCTGCCTCCTGCAGCTCGAGGCCCGTGGCGTAGCCGGCGGTGAAGCCGATCTCGCCGCCGTCGTCGAGGCTCTGGGCGAGACCCGGATCCTCGGGGAAGCCGGCGCCGCAGTTGCAGTACCAGAAGATGTCCGGGTACTCGGCGATCAGCTGCGGCAGCGGCTCGGCGATCTCGGAGGCACCGACGATGATCACGTCGACGTTCTGCTGGGCGAGGTCGCCGATGGCGGTGGCGGCGTCGGCGGCCTGGATGTTGTCGAACACGATCGGCTCGGCGAACCCGTTGTCGGTCGAGATCTCGATCGCCGCATCGACGACCGCCTGGTAGTAGGCGCCGTCGTCGGCAGGGCCGGCGGCCGCGATGCCGATCACGACCTCGCCGTCACCGTTCGTGTCGAGCGCGCTGACCGGAACGGTCGCGGGGGGCTCGGTGGGCTCGGGTGCCTCGGTGGGCTCGGGTGCATCGGTGGCGGCGGGTGCGTCGGTCGCTGCCGGCGCATCGGTTGCCGCGGGAGCGTCGGTCGCGTCGGTGGCGGCGGGCTCGGTGCCGTCGGACTCCTCGGTGTCGCTGCCGCAGGCGGCGAGCACGAGGGTCAGCGCCGCGACACCGGCCAACATGCGCCGGCGGACCGGCGTCGTGGTGGGTCGAGTGTTCATTCCTGGTATCCCCCTTGTCGGTCGTCCGGTGTTCGGACTGATGGTCTGACCATAGCTGGTCGATCTGGCTCGATCGGCGTCCGAAACGGACTGCTCACAATCCGTTCATCACACCGTGATTCGGCCCACGGCGTGCCCGCGCGCGGGAACGCGGCACGCCGTGGGCACGACGTGTGCAACTGGGTCAGGCGCTGAGCGCGGCACCCCAGTGCGAGCGGTACCGCTGGACCAGCCAGCGGTTGAAATTGACGTGGCTCTCCTCCTGCCACGAGTACCGGCCGCGCGGCGCGAAGCGCGAACGCAACCCCACCTGCACCTTCGTGGTGGCGTCCTGATCCTGCTGGACGAACACCTGGACACCGGCGTCGGACAGGATCAACTTCTGCTCGAACAGCGGGTCGTCGAGCGCGGAGGGATGGAACAGGTAGCCGATCTCGACGTCGATCGTGTTCGCCGTCTTCGGGCGGACCAGGAAGAAGAAGCACTGGTCGGGCGCGGTGCCGAAGCACAGCGTGGGCGGCACGAGCGCGAACGTCGAGTAGGTGCGCTGCTCGTCGGTGAGGTCGGGGAACACCGGCATGATCACGCGATGGGTTGCGTTGAAACCGCCGTCCATGTGGGTGTAGCCGGCGCGCCGGAAGATCACGTTGCTGTCGTCGCGCCACGCCACGGGGAACTCGCTCATGTTGCTCGGGCAGAAGTCCTGGACGAACTGGTGCAGCCGGTTGGCGTGGTAGCCGTCGTTGAAGTTCTCGAACATCACCTTCCAGTTCCACGGCATGTCGGTGAGCGTGAACGTGCCGGGGCAGACCGCGTTGGCGAGGTCGTAGTTGTCGAGGTACGGCTCGTAGTCGGTGAGCGTGGGGGCGAGCGGCTTCGCGTCAGGGTCCATGTTCACGAAGATGAAGCCCTGCCACTGCTCGACCCGCATCGACGGCAGCGGGAAGTCCTTCTTCTCGAAGCCCTCGGTGCGCTCCATCGCCGGCGCGCCGAGGAGGCGCCCGTCGAGGCCGTAGATCCAGTGGTGGTACGGGCACTTGAAGGTGGTGTCGTTGCCCTGCCCGGAGCAGACGGTCATCGCCCGGTGCTGGCACACGGCGGACAGGCAGTTGACGCCAGCCGTGCCGTCGGGGCCAGGCTTGTCGCGCACGACGATCAGCGGCTCGTCGGCGATGGTGACGGTGAACCAGTCGCCCGGGTTCGGGATGCGCGAGGCGCGCCCGACGCACAGCCACTCGCGCGCGAACAGTGCCTCGTGCTCGAAACGGAGGAACTCGTTGCTGGTGTACAGCTCGGACGGCAGCGTGGCGGCGCGGGCGACGTCGTCGGTCGACGCGGCGAGCGATGCGAGGAGTTCGTCGGTCAGGATCGTCATGGGGACTCCGGTCTCGTCGGGGCTGCGGTGTGGGGATGCGGGCTGCGACCGCTCACGCGTCGACGGCGCCGTACCCGCCGCCGCCCGGCAGGTCGAGCCGCACGACATCGTCGGGCTGCAGGGTGACGCGAGCCTGGGTGGTGACGCGTTCGCCGTTGATGCTGAAGGTGCCGGCCTCACCGGACTCGCCACCGAAGATGCCCTTGGGGGCGTGCGAGAGCCGGCTGGTGACGGCGTTGAGCTGCCACGGACGCGTGGTGTCGACCGAGAACTCGATCGTCTGGCCGAGGCCACCGGTCTGGCGGCCTCGTCCACCGGATCCGGGGCGGAGCTCCTTGCGGCGGAACCGGATCGGTGCCGATGCCTCGACCACCTCGATCGGCACGGCCGCGACGCCGGTGGGGTACGAGCAGGCGTCGAGCCCCGGCTTGCCGGCCCTGGCCCCCACGCCTCCTGCGTAGGTGAACATCGCCGTGATGAACGGGCTGCCGTCGTCGTGGGCGCCGTTGACCTGCATGGTCCACACGGCACCCGAGCCCTCGGCCATCGCCTGATCGGGGGCGATCTGGGCGAGCGCCTTGAGCAGCGCGTTCGGCAGGAACATGCCGACGACGTGACGGGCGGTGCCCGGCTGCGGCCGCACGGCGTTGACGATCGACCCCACGGGTGCCTCGACCCTGATCGGCGCCAGGCTGCCGTGGTTGTTCGGGATGTCGGGGTTGAGGACGCTGCGCACCGCGAACGTGGTGTACGCGTGGGTGTAGTTCTTCACCACGTTGATGCCCCACGGGCTCGCCGGCGAGGTGCCGGCGTAGTCGACGGTGATCTCACCGACCTCGGGGTCGACCTGGATCGAGCAGACGATGTCGATGATGCTGCCGTCGGCGAGGTCGAGCACCGCCGACGCGTCGTACCGGCCGGCCGGGAGCGCCTTGATGCTGGCCCGTGTGGCGGCCTCACTGCGGCTGATGATCTCGTCGGCGAGGGCCTCGATGTCGTCGAGACCGTGCTGGTTGCACAGCGCGGTGAGGCGCTGCGCGCCGACCTCGCCCGACGCCATCTGTGCGTGCAGGTCGCCGGCCATGTGGTCGGGCTGGCGCACGTTGGAGAGGATGAACTTCCAGACGTCCTCGTTGCGCTCGCCGCGCTTCATCAGTTTGCAGATCGGGATCCACAGGCCCTCCTCGAAGCAGTCGCGACCACCGGCGCCGATGCCGTAACCACCGACGTCGGTGTGGTGGATCGTCGAGCCGAACAGCGCGATGACCTTGCCGTCGCGCCACGCCGGGACGAGCACCGTGACGTCGAGCAGCTGGCCCGCCGTCTTGTACGGGTCGTTCGTGATCAGCACGTCGCCCGGCTCGAGGTCCTCGATCGGGTACTCGTCGAGCATGCTCGACGCGCCGATCGCCAGGCTGTTGATGTGGCCTGGCGTGCCGGTGACGGCCTGCGCGACCATGCGGCCGCGCCGGTCGAACACGGCATTGGCGAGGTCGCCCGCCTCCCGGACGATCGGGCTGAACGCGGCGCGCTGGAGCGCACGGGCCTGCTCGTTGACGGTCGAGATCAACGACTGCCAGAGAATCTCCAGCTCGACGGGATCGAACGTACGGGTGGGCTGTTCGGCGATGCTCATGACGTGGCTCCTGTCGACATTGCTGCCTGGCGCGAGGCGACGAGGCTGCCGTCGGTCGCGACCTCGACGTCCCAGCCGGGCCGGATGACCACGGTGGTCTCGCGCTCCTCGACGATCGCGGGGCCGCGGAACGTGTCACCGGCGCCCAGCGAGGACCGCTGGTAGACGTCCACCTGCTGGGCGGGCTCGCCGCGGGTGAACCACACGGGCCGCCGGCCCTTCGGCACGGCGCCGGTGCCGGCTGCGACCGCGCCCGGCTCGAACTCGGCCGCCTCCGACACGGCAGAGATCCGCCACGTGACGGCCTGCAGGCCGACGTCGGGGATCGTGAGACCGTAGATCCGGCGGTACTCGCGCTCGAACCCCTCCCTCAGCTCGTCCGACGTGGCAGGCCAGCTGTCGCCCTCACCCACCCAGATCGTCACTTCGTTGCCCTGGCCGGTGTACCGCACGTCGGCGCCGTACCGGAAACGCACGGCGTCGGCGTCGACGCCTGCTGCGAGCAGCACGCGGCGCCCCTCGGTGCGCAGCTCGTCGAGCACCGCGTCACGTTCGGCCTCGTCGATCGAGGCGAGGTCACGCACCATCGAGCGTGCGAGGTCGATCCGAACGGGCGACACGAGCGTGCCGAACGCCGACAGCACCGAGGCGTTCACGGGGAACACGACCTGTGGCGACTCGAGCAGCTCGGCCACGCCGCACGCGTGCACCGGGCCGGCACCGCCGAACGCGATGACCGGGATGCCGCGCAGGTCGACGCCCATCTCGACCGCGTGCATGCGGGCGGCGGCCGCCATGTTCTGGTTGACGACCTCGTGGATGCCCGAGGCGGTGTCGATCACGTCGAGGTCGAGCGCATCGGCGACGTGGCGGGCGGCGCTCTCGGCGAGGCCGGCGTCGAGCGGCATGTCGCCGCCCAGGAAGCCGGCCGGGTCGAGCAGGCCGAGCAGGACGTCGGCGTCGGTGACGGCGGGCTCGGTGCCGCCGCGACCGTACGAGGCCGGGCCGGGATCGGCGCCGCCCGACTCGGGCCCGACCTTCAACAGGCCGAACTGGTCGACGCGGGCCAGGCTGCCGCCGCCGGCACCGATCTCGACGAGATCGACCGACGGCACCGACACCGGGAAGCCCGAACCCTTCTTGAAGCGGTAGATGCGGGCGACCTCGAACGTGTTCGTGAGCTCGGGCTGCCCGTGCTCGATCAGGCACGCCTTGGCGGTGGTCCCACCCATGTCGAAGCACATCAGGCGCTCCAGGTCCATCCGCTTCGCGAACCAGGAGCCGGCGAGCGCACCGGCGGCCGGGCCACTCTCGACGAGACGGATCGGGAAGCGTGCGGCGTCGTCGGCCGAGACCACGCCACCGTTCGACAGCATCATCAGGACCGATCCGCCGAACCCCTCGGCCGAGAGCCACTTCTGCAGCTCGTCGAGGTACGGGCCGATGACGGGCATCGTCGCCGCGTTGCAGGCGGTGGTGATCATGCGCGGGTACTCGCGGATCTGCGGCGACACCTCGCCCGATATGCACACCGGGATGCCGAGCTCGCTGCGGATGTGGTCGGCGACCACCCGCTCGTTGGCGGCGTTGACGTAGCTGTTCAGGAAGCACACCGCCACTGACTCGAGGTTCGCTGCGGCCAGCTCGGCGACGAGCGCGTCGAGGGCTCCACTGCCCGGCACCTCGACCACGGCACCCTGCGCGGACACCCGCTCCGAGATCTCGAAGGTACGGTCGCGCGGGATCGGCGGTGCCGGGAACTCGATCTGGAGGTCGTACATGTCGTACCGGTGCTCGTCGCGGATGAGCAACGTGTCGCCGAAACCGTCGGTGGTGACGAGCCCGGCGCGCCCGGTCTTGCCCTCGATCAGGGCGTTGGTGATCAGCGTGGTGGCGTGGACGATCGGCGCGGTGATGTCGCTCGGGCGCACGTTCGCCTTGGCGAGCAGCTGGCCGACGCCGCGACGCACGCCATCGAGGGGCGCGCTGGGGGTGGTGAGCGTCTTGTCGACCACCACGGTGCCGGTGCTCGCGTCGAGCAGGACGAGGTCGGTGAAGGTGCCGCCGATGTCGACGGCGAGCCGCCAGTCGCGTTCGCCCACGGTCACCCCTCCTTCGCGAAGTCGGCGCGGGGCGGGGAGAAGATGTCGAGGATCCAGCACTCGTCGTACTCGTCATCCCCGACGAAGACCGAGTCGCCGTGCCACACCGCCTTGGGCGCGAGGTAGGCCTCCCCGGCGCTCAGCACGACCCGCTCGTCGCTGTCGGGGTCGCCGATGCGGAAGTCGAGCTTGCCGCGCATGATCATGCCGAGCTGCTCGTTCTCGACGTGGTGGTGCAGATAGCTGCCGGTGGCACCACCCTTGATCCGCCAGAAGCACATCTGCAGGTGCTCACCGGTGATGATCCGGCGCCGGAAACCCGGTCGGTCGGTCTCGAGGAACTTGTCGTCCTCGAGGAAGTAGCAGTAGGGGTGGCTGGGATCCATCGTGTCCTCTGGTGGGGTGGTGTCAGATCAGATGAGGTCGTCGACCATGCGGTGCTCGACGTTGGCGAGGTGTTGCTCGGCGGCGGCCATCACGTCGACCGACGTGCCGTCGTGGAAGGCCTTCGCGATGGCCTGGTGCTCACGGATCGAGCCGGCGATCAGCTCGTCGACCTGCTCGCGGTTGGCCTCGTGGAACAGGAGCGACTCGAACTCCGAGCTCCGGAACAGCGCGTCGAGCACCTTGCCGTACATCTCGACCAGCAGCGGATTGCCGCAGGCGTGGGCGATCATGGTGTGGAACCGGCGGTCGAGCACCCGGAACTCCTCGAGCGGCATGCCGAACCAGAACTCCTGCGCCGCGCGCCGGATCGAGTCGCGCTCGTCGGCCGAGGCGCGACAACCGGCGAGCTCGAAGATCGGCAGCTCGAGCACGCGACGGGTCTCGAACAGCTGGGCGACGAACTGCTTGCGCGAGTCGGCCGCCGTCTGGTCGGGGGTCGCGAACGCGACCCCGGGCAACAACTCGGCGACGTACATGCGGTTGCCGCGACGCTCGACGAGCCCCTTCGACACGAGGCCCTGGAGCGCTTCGCGTACCGAGGTGCGCGCCACTCCGAACTGCTCGCTCAGGGTCCGCTCGGCGGGCACGGGCGACCCGGGCGCCAGCTCACCGGATGCGATCCGCTCGGCAAGGCGGGCACGCACCTGCTCGGCGACAGTCTGGCGGGTGACCGGGCCGAACTCGACGGTCACGAGCCCGCTCCCCCGCCGCTGCTCAGGCGGGCGTCGACGAGCAGCTCGGCATCGAGATCGAGCGGTCGGATGATCGCCTCGTTCTCCTCGTCTCCCCACCGGTCGGCCGGAACCAGCCACATGACCTCGAACTCGAGGCCGTCGGGATCCTTCGCGTAGAGGCTCTTGTTGGCCCCGTGGTCACTCGCGCCCACGAGCGCACCGGCGGCCCGGAGCCGCTCGCGCACGTCGACCAGCTCGTCGAGCGTCCCGACCTCCCAGGCGATGTGGTACATCCCGACGGTTCGTTGCCCCGCCTCGCTCGGTGCGGCGTCGGCCCCGATGGTGAAGAACGCGATGTCGTGATGGTTGGCCGAGTCGGGCCCTCGCATGAACACGAACGCCCCGTCCGGGTGATCGATCACCGTGGAGAACCCCAACACCTCGGCGTAGAACCGCTGCTGACGGCGGGCGTCGCGCACGTACAGCACGGCGTGATTCATCCGGCTGATCCCCATACGGCGTTCCTCCCACGAGTCCGGAGAGATGGACTGATGGTCAGACCATACACCACACCACATGCCCGATCGAGTTGTATCGGGAGCTGCGACTACGCGCCGATCACGCGGCCCTTCTCGACGACGACGACACCACTGTCGCTGAGCGTGTGGTGCTCGGCGTCGCGTTCCCGATCGAAACCGATCCGGTGCCAGTCGGGCACGATCACGTTCTTGTCGATGATGCAGTGCTTCAGGCGAGCGCCGGCGCCGATGTGGACACCCTCCATGATGATGGAGTCGGTCACGTGGGCGTCGTGATCGATGAAGGCGCCGGGGCTGATGATCGATCGCTCGACGTGGGCGCCCGACACGATCGAACCCTGACCGAGGAGGCATCCGTCGACGAACGCGGGTTCGCCACCGACCCCGCGCGACACCTTCGCCGGCGGGAGCGGGCGGCGGTGGGTGTAGACGGGCCACTGCTCGTTGTAGAGGTTGAAGACCGGCACCGGCGCGATGAGATCCATGTTGGCGTCGTAGTAGGCGTCGATGGTGCCGACGTCGCGCCAGTAACCACGCTCGCGCTCGTCCTGGCCGGGCACCTCGTTCAACGAGAAGTCGTACACCTGGGCGACTCCTTGGCGAGTGAGCGCCGGGATCACGTCACCGCCCATGTCGGTGAGCGGTTCCTTCTCGTTGGGCGTGACGATGTCGACGAGTGTCTGGGTGTCGAACACGTAGTTGCCCATGCTCGCAAGACAGCGGGTGTCGTCGCCCGGCATGGTGGGTGCGCTCAGCGACTTCTCGTGGAACTCGATGATGCGACCGTCGGCGTCGGATTCGATCACGCCGAACTGGTGCGCCTCGTGCTTGGGGACCGGGATCGCCGCCACGGTCACCCCGGACCCCGAAGCGACGTGGTGGTCGACCATCTGGCGCGGATCCATGCGGTAGATGTGGTCGGCCCCGAAGACACAGACGATGTCGGGGCGCTCGTCGGTGATGAGGTTGAGGTTCTGGTAGATCGCGTCGGCCGACCCACGGAACCACTGCGGGCCACGTCGCATCTGCGCAGGCACCGGCGTGACGTAATTGCCGAGGAGCGTCGAGAATCGCCAGGTCTGGCTGATGTGACGGTCGAGGCTGTGGCTCTTGTACTGGGTGAGCACGACGATCTTCAACATGTTGGCGTTGGCGAAGTTCGACAACGCGAAGTCGATGATGCGGTACGCACCCCCGAATGGAACGGCGGGCTTGGCCCGATCGTTCGTGAGCGGGAGCAGGCGCTTGCCCTCTCCACCGGCCAACACCATCACGAGCACCTTCGGACCAGCCATCGGCTCGTACGGTACCCACTCCGCCGGGTTCCGTCGATGAACCTCGACATGACCGTGCGCGAACCAACCGCCCACTCCGCGTGAACGCACCATGAACCGGAAGCGCGACGATCGCCCCTCGTGCAAACTGTCTGACCATGAGCGACCCGGCCATCGACGCCCACCGTCCCACCTACGACGCCGGTGACGACATCAGACTGCTCGGTCGGCTGATCGGCGACGTACTGCGCGCGCACGCAGGAACCGAAGCGTTCGATCTTGTCGAGCGTGTCCGCCAGACCGCGGTCAGCGAGCGCCGCGACGGCAACGATCCGGTCCCGGCGCTCACCGCCGAACTCAGCGGCAGCGATCTCGACCATCAGGTGCACCTGATCCGCGCGTTCGGATGGTTGTCACTGCTCGCGAACACCGCCGAGGACGTGCACCAGGAGCGGCGTCGGCGGTTCCACCGCGACGCCGGGACCGGCTCGCAGACGGGCAGCCTGACCGCGAGCTTCGACCATCTCCTCGCGAAAGGCGTCGACGCGACGGCGATCGCCGCCGCACTGGCCACGGTGGTCGTCTCGCCGGTCATCACGGCCCACCCCACCGAGGTACGCCGCAAGACCGTGCTGAATCACGTCGACAACGTCGCCCGCCTCCTCCAACGACGCGCTCCCGCGGCGGGCAGCCCGACCGAGTTGGCCGAGATCGACGACCTGCTGCAACTCGAGGTGCTGGCGCTCTGGCAGACCGCCGAGGTGCGGCTCTCCAAGCTCCGAGTCCGCGACGAGATCAATGAAGCGCTGCGCTACTACCGGTCGAGCATCTTCGCCACCGTCCCCACGCTCACCCGCGACCTCGAACGGCTCGCTGCCGAACGCCTCGGCCACGACGTCCGCAATCCGCAGGTCGTGTCGATGGGGTCCTGGATCGGCGGCGATCGCGACGGCAACCCGTTCGTCACCGCACCCGTGCTCCGGCTCGCCGTGGAGTCGCATGCCGAGGCGGCGTTCGAGTATCACCTCGGTGCGATCTTCCGGTTGTCGCTCGAGCTGTCGATGTCGGACCGTCTGATCCGCCCGACCGACCGCCTGGTGGCGCTCGCCGACGCGGCGCACGACGACTCACCGTTCCGCAGCGACGAGCCGTACCGCCGCGCCATGCGCGGCATCCACGCCCGGATGTGGGCGATGGCGTCGCTCGTGCTCGACCAGGTGCCTGGGCCGCCGCCCCACTCCGACCTGCCGCCGTACGAGAGCGAAGCCGAGATCGCTGCGGACCTCGACATCGTGATCGACTCGCTGCAGTCCCACGGGGCCGGTGCCCTCGCCGACGCGCTCGTCGACCCGGTTCGGCGCAGCATCGAGATCTTCGGGGCACACCTGTGCGGGCTCGACATGCGCCAGAACTCCGAGGTCCACGATCAGGTGATCGCCGCGCTGTTCCGGGCCGCCGGTGTGGCCGACGACTACATCGGGCTCCCCGAAGCCGCTCGCGTCGAACTCCTGACGGCCGAGCTCGGCGGCCAACGTCCGCTCGTCACACCGTTCGTCCACTACGACGAGCTGACGACCAGCGAGCTCGCGGTGCTGCGCGAGGCCGCGTCCGCCCACGCCCGCTTCGGCGAGCGAGCCGTGCCCCACTACGTGATCTCGAAAGCGGAATCGGTCAGCGACGTGCTCGAGGTCGCTGTGCTCCTGAAAGAGGTCGGCCTCGTCCGAGTCGACGCCGCGGCCGGGACGATCACCTCCGCCCTCGACATCGTCCCGCTGTTCGAGACCATCACCGACCTGCACCAGGCCTCGGCAACGCTCGACGCGCTCCTCACGCACGAGCGCTACGCACAGATCGTCACCTCGCGCGACCAGCGTCAGGAGGTCATGATCGGCTACTCCGACTCCAACAAGGACGGTGGCTACCTCGCTGCGCAGTGGCAGCTGTACCGGGCCCAGAAGGCGTTGGTGGCCACGGCCGAACGCCACGGTGTGCGCATCCGTCTGTTCCACGGTCGCGGCGGCACCGTGGGCCGCGGCGGCGGCCCGGCGTACGAGGCGATCCTCGCCCAGCCGCCGGGCTCGGTGCGCGGCGCGCTGCGCCTGACCGAGCAGGGCGAGATGGTCGCTGCGAAGTACGCGCAACCGGCATCGGCACGACGCAATCTCGAGACGCTGGTTGCCGCCACCCTCGAGGCGAGCTTCCTCGACGGCGAGCGACTGGGAGCCGACGCCCACGCCTACACCGAGGCGATGGAGGAACTCGCAGCACTCGCGCTCGGCGCCTATCGCGACCTCGTCGGCCATCCCGGATTCGTCGAGTTCTTCCGCCAGATCACGCCGATCGGCGAGATCGCGACGCTCAACGTGGGCAGCCGGCCGGCCTCACGCAAGCAGAGCGACCGGATCGAGGATCTCCGCGCGATCCCGTGGGTGTTCGGGTGGAGCCAGTGCCGTCTCAACCTGCCGGGGTGGTACGGCGTCGGATCGGCGTTCGAATCATTCGCGAGCACCCCGGAACGAGCGGCACTGCTCGAACGCATGCACGCCGACTGGCCGTTCCTGCGGACCGCGCTCGACAACATGGGCATGGTGCTGGCCAAGACCGACCTCGCGATCGGCAGGCGGTACGCCGAAGCGCTGGTCACCGATGCGTCGTTGCGAGACGACATCCTCGCGATGATCTCGGCGGAGCACGCGCTCGCCCGCGAGTGGCACGCCCGGCTCACCGGGTCGCCTGATCCGCTCGCCACCAACCCCGCGCTCTCGCGCAGCATACGAAACCGATTCCCGTACCTCGACCCGCTCCACGTCTTGCAGGTCGAACTGCTGCAGCGCCACCGCGCCGGCGACCGCGACGAGCGGATCGAGCGCGGCATCCAACTGACCCTCAACACGATCGCCACCGGCCTGCGCAACTCCGGCTGACAGACGCGAAACGGCCGGCCCCGAGGGGCCGGCCGAATCAGAGTGGTGGCGCGACCGGCGACGAAGTCACCGACATCACGCCGTGGGCGCCGAGCGCCCGTCTCGGGACGATCAGACGACGCGAACGTTGGTCGCCTCGGGACCCTTACGGCCCGGTGCGATTTCGAACTCGACTGCCTGACCATCGAGGAGGGTGCGACGGCCGGTGCCCTCGATGTTCGAGAAGTGCACGAACACGTCGGGGCCGTCCTCACGGCTGATGAAACCGAAGCCCTTCTGATCATTGAAGAACTTCACAGTGCCGGTGGCCATTGAATTGCTGCTTTCTGTAACTCGCCCCGCCCCACCGTGGGACGAGACATCACCGAAACGCTATCGAGGTCGCGGCAAAATTGACAGGCGGGACGACAGGATCGGCCCAGACGAATCGGACCCGTTTCCGAGCGTCATTCGACCCAGCGGACCTCCCCGCCGAGCACCTCGATCTCGGGGCGCGACCACAGGTAGCGCTCGATCTCGTCGAGCGTCTCGTCGACCAGCCGGGCCTCAGAAGCAACGACGGCAAAACCGAACGACGCGAGCTGCCACGTGTCCTGTCCGCCCACCTCGGCTGCCGACACGTGGAAGCGTTCCCGGGCGACGGCGAGGATGGACCGGACGACCTGGCGGCGGTCCTTCAGGGACTGTGCAGTGGGGATCCGGATGTCGACCTGGTACGCGGCGGCGTGCACGCCCGCACGGTACCGTCGCCGCTCGGGGCAGGCGGCAGCTCGGGCGGGTGACACCGTGCGCGTTAGGTTCGCCGCCGAGACGAACGAGGGGGTCGGGCATGGATCTGGGGACCGGAACGGTTGCAGTCGTCACCGGTGGCGGCAGCGGCATCGGGTTGGCGATGGCGAACGCCTTCGCCGCGCAGGGCTGCTCGATCGTGATCGCCGACGTCCAGGACGACGCACTCGATGCGGCGAGCCGTTCGATCGCCGACGCCCACGGTGTCGACGTGCTGGCGGTGCGCACCGACGTCAGCAAGGTCGAACAGGTCGACGCGCTCGCGGCCGCGACGATCGAGCGGTTCGGCACCGTCAACCTGGTGTGCAACAACGCCGGCGTCGCCGGTGGCGGCGACCCGTGGTTCGGCGGCATCGAGTCGTGGCAGTGGGTGATGAACGTCAACTTCTGGGGCGTCGTCCACGGGGTTCGAAGCTTCCTGCCGCACCTCGCTGCGGCGGGTCAGGGCCACATCGTCAACACGGCGTCGATGGCCGGATTGATCCCCGGCTTCTCCCCCGCGTACGACGCCAGCAAGCACGCCGTCGTCGCGATCACCGAAGGTCTGTACGGCACGCTGCGCACCGCAGGGCTGCCGATCGGCGTCAGCTGCCTGTGCCCCGGTTGGATCCGCACGAGCATCCTCGACGCCGAGCGCAACTGGCCCGACGAACTCGGCGAGCGCCCGGCGGTCGACCCGGCGGGCGAGGTGGCCCGGAAGTACGTCGGGCGGGCGATCGACGAGGGGATGCAGCCGGCCGCCGTCGCCGATCATGTGATCGACGCGGTGCGCGCCGGCAGGTACTGGGTCTTCCCGAATCCCGAGTTCGTCGAGATCGCGATGGATCGCTTCCACACGATCGGCGATCGCGTCGATCCGCAACCGGTCGAGCAGATGCCGGGGATGCCGCCGCGCTCCCAGATCGTCGCCGAGGTGATGGAGGCGTTGTTCGGCGGGACAGCGTGACACGCAGCGTGATAGGACACGCCGCATGATCATCGTGCTCCGAGCCGACACCCCGCCGCGCCTCACCGACGCCGACCGGCTCGACCGTTTGCACGCCGAATGCGAGACCGAGCTCGACACGATCCAGTACGACGAGTTCGTTCGCCAGGCCGACGACGGTCACGTGTGGGCCGACATCGACTGGCTGCGCACCTCGGGTCTGGCCCAGGTGGGCGACCCCGAGTTCGCCACCAACTTCGACACGATGATCGCCTACGCGACGAAGAAGGGCTGGATGGACGAGACGGCTACGTCGGTCCGCGCCCACATCGCCACTGCGTGACGGAATGGGTCAGACCAACTCCGTCACGGCTCGGGCTGTGACGGAGTTGTGACGGAGTTGGTCTGACCCATTCCGTCACGAGCCGAGGCCTTTGGCTCCTGCGTAGGCGGGGAGGGCGGTCTGGCCGCCGAGGTGGGCGTAGAGCACCTTCGAGCCGGGCGGGATCTCGCCGCTGCGGATCAGCCCGATCAGGCCGGCCATCGACTTGCCCTCGTAGACCGGGTCGGTGAGCATGCCGTCGGTTCGCGCCGCGAGGTGGATCGCCTCGATCGTCTGCTCGTCGGGCACGCCGTACGCCGGGCCCTCGTAGCCGGGCAGCACCGTGATCTCGTCGGGCCGAAGGTCGCGGTCGACGCCGATCTTCGCGGCGGTGTCGGTCGCGATGCGGGTGACCTGGTCGATCGTCTGGTCGAGCGTCTTCGATGCGTCGATCCCGATCAGGCGCCGGTCGGGCCGATCTTCCAGGGCGAAGCCGGCGATCATGCCGGCGTGGGTCGAACCGGTGACGGTGCACACGATCACGTGGTCGAAGAAGATCCCCCGCTCCACCTCCTGCTGCGCGACCTCGCGGGCCCAGTTGGCGAACCCCATCCCGCCGAGCGGGTGGTCGGACGCGCCCGCCGGGATCGGGTACGGCGTGCCGCCCGCCTCGATCACCGAGTCGATCGCCCGACGCCATGAATCGCGGATGCCGATGTCGAACCCGGCCGGGTCGACGCGGATGTCGCCCCCCATGATCCGGGTGAGCTGGATGTTGCCGACCTTGTCGTAGGCGGCGTCGGGCCAGTCGACCCAGCCCTCCTGGACCGTGACGGCCTTCAGCCCGAGTGCGCACGCGACGCCGGTGACCTGGCGCGTGTGATTCGACTGGATGCCTCCGATCGACACCAGCGTGTCGCACCCCTGCGCGATCGCGTCGGCCGCGAGGTACTCGAGCTTGCGGACCTTGTTCCCGCCGAAGGCGATGCCGGAGTTGCAGTCCTCCCGCTTCGCCCAGATCTCGACTCCCCCACCGAGCGCAGCCGACAACCGTGGCAACGGATGGATCGGTGACGGACCGAACAGCAGGGGGACACGGGCGTAGTCATCGAGCGACGGCATAGAGCCTCATCATGCCCGTTCGTCCGCTCAGAAGCCGTGGGCGCGGAGGAGGGCGCGGTTGGCGACCTGGTCGCGCTGGGCGGCGGCGGGGTCGTCGGGGCCTGGGAAGATGTCTTGCTCGACGACGACCCAACCCGAGTAGTCGGTCGCCGCGAGCCGGTCGAGGATCGCGCCGATCGCCACGTCGCCGTCACCGAGGGCGCAGAAAGCTCGCTCCTGCCAGATCGACTCGACCGGCATTCCATCATCGACGATGCGGTCGATCACCGACGCACGCGCGTCCTTGACGTGGACGTGGTTGATCCGGTCACCCCACCGTTCGAGCGTGACGAGCGCGTCCCCGCCGCCCACCATCTGGTGCCCGGTCTCGAGGCACAGCCCCACCTCGGTGAGCTCGAGCGCGCGATCGATCTCCCATTCGGCCTCGATGAAGGTGCCGGTCTCGGGATGCAGCGTCGGTTCGTAGCCACGTGACCGACACCGGTCGAGCACGATCGCCATCCCGGCGGCCCACTGCTGCCACTGGCGGTCGTCGAGACCGACCGACCGATCGGTGGCCGAGCGACCGACCGCGACCCGCCGGTGCGGAGCGCCGCCATCGGCGATCGTGGGACGCGGCGCGGGCCCCGAGGCGGGTGCGGCCTCATCGAACGTGTCGAGCAGATCGTCGAGCTCGGCCAGCTTCCCGGTGAGTGCATCGTGGTCGGAGAACGGCAACTCGATGTAGCCGCCGGCGAGCCCGATGCCGTGGCGGGCGAGACGGGACCGGATCTCGTTGCCGCGCCCGAGGTAGCCGACGGGCCCGAGGTCGATGCCGTCGTACCCCGCCTCGACGAGCAACTCGAGGATGCGATCGGCGTCGGGAACGCCCGGGTGCTGGCCGACGGTGAGCTCGAACGCACCCCAGCTGATCGGTGCGTTGGCGATGGTGACGTTCATGGGAGCTCCGGATCTCACGTGTGCTGGTTGGCGTACATCGCGGTGCCGAGCTCGACCGCTCGGAGTGCAGCCACCGCATCGTCGGCAGTGGCGGCCGACGACGGAGCGCCGCGCACCATCGCCACGAACGCGTCGACCTGGGCGACGAGCGCCGACTGGAACACGACGTCGCCGGCATCGCCGATCATGAACTCGCACCGTCGGGAACCTCTGGTGCCGATCACCTCGACCCAGCAGCAATCGCCGCGGTCGAAACGTCGCCCGAGGGAGATGACGGCAACGCCGCCACCCGACAGCTTTCCGGTGGCGAGCACGCTCTCCGGGTCGCCCTCGACCGGCTCGACGGAGTTGACCCCGCTGTCGACGACGGCCAGCAGCGCGATGTCCTGGCCGGTGAGCCAACGCACCATGTCGAACTCGTGCACGCCCATGTCGAGCAGCGGCCCGCCGCTCGTGAGCCGGAAGGCGGCCGCAGGCGGCTCGCCGTCCCACTGCCAGGCCTGGATCATCGCGATGTCGCCCAGCTGCCCGCTCGCGATCTCGTCTCGGAGCACCTGCAACTCGGGAACGAACCGGCGCCAGTACCCGATCTGCAGCGCGACGCCTGCGTCGGCGGCGAGCGCCGCGGCCTGCGCCGTGTCGTTGCTGTGCAGACCGAGCGGCTTCTCGCACAGCGTCGGCACGCCGGCCGCCATCAGCGACGCCACGAGGCCAGGGTGGAGCGGCGACGGAGCAGCGATCAGCGCCGCATCGAACCCACCGGCTGCGAGCGCGTCGTCGAGCGACGGCCACACCTCGAACCCCTGGCCCGAGAGCGACTCGCGGGCGGCATCGAACGGCTCGACCACGACCGTCGCCACCGCGGCCGACGAGGCCTCGATCGCACGCAGGTGCACCCGCCCCATGCGACCGGCGCCCACGACGAGCAACCGCAACCGATCCTCGCTCATCGCGACCATCCGGCCGAGACCACCCGACGACGTTCGACCTGCCATGACATGTCGCGTTTCTACCCCACGTGGCAGGCTGCGACCATGACCGCAGAACGCTTCGAGGTCCAACGGGTGATCCCCGCTTCGCCGGCCGCCATCTTCTCGGTGCTGCGAGACCCTGCCGGTCACGTCGCTATCGATGCCTCGGGGATGCTCATGTCGGCCACCGGCGAGCCGGCTTCGCAGGTGGGTGACGAGTTCGTGATCCACATGGACCGCGAGGCCCTCAACGACTTCCCGCTCGGGCTGTACGACGTCTCGGTCGTGTTCACCGAGTACGAGGAGGATCTCGAGATCGCCTGGACGATCCGTGGTCAGATCACGCCGCACATCGGGCACATCTACGGATACCAGCTCGAACCGATCGACACCGGCGACGGGCCGGCCACCCTGGTCACCTCCTACTACGACTGGTCGCGGATCGACAGCGTGTGGCGCGAGCGCGACATCTTCCCGATCATCTCCGAGCTGACGCTGCGCTCGACGCTCGGCATCCTCGCGCGAACGGTCGCGCCGGGGGTGCCTCGCCCAATCGTGCGCAACGTGGCAGAATGACCACGTAACGCATACAAAGCCTCGCGACGGGGAATCCTCTCCGCCACCCGCTCTTCGAGGAGGCAAGCCATGGCTTCGCCAAGGAAACTCGTCCACTCTTCCGGCATCAGGTTCCGCACCGCGGCTCCTGGTCGATTCGGTCGGAGGGCGCTGTGATCGCCGTCGCCGACCGTGACGTCGCAACATCGTGGACCCACGTGCGGGACCGCACCCGCGACGACGCGGCCGTCACGCCCGACGCCGATCGCAACGACGGCTGGCGATGGGCGTACCTCGCCCCCTGGTTCGCCGCCTGCGCCGCCGGCGCCTACGTACGGTGCGTCGCCGCGGAGATCCGCCCCGCCAGCCGACGACGCGCCAACCGCTGAGGTTGCACCGGTCGACGGTTCGATCAGGCGAGGGTGCGTCGGTTGCCACGACCGCTGAACGCCCGGTAGACGAGCAGCGCGACAACGGCTCCGACGATCGAACCGATCAGCCCGGACGCCTGGAGCGCGCCTTCACTGAAGTCCTTGCCGAAGATCGCCCAACCGATGAAGCCGCCGACGAACGATCCGACGATACCGAGCGCGATCGTGCCGACGATCGACATCGGATCTGGGCCCGGCACGAGCAGCCGTGCGACGAAGCCGGCGATGACACCGACGATGAGCAGGAACACGATGAAGCCGAACATGGGTGATCTCCTGGTGTGAGTGGGTTGGATGTCAGTTGCGTGTGTCCGAGTGGGGTGTCGCGGGTGCGAGGTGCCCGCTCGACGTCGCGGGTCGTCCCCCGACGACAACGGTTGTAACCCCGGTCCGATCCACTCAAACGTGCGGTATCCGCTGCGCTCGATCGTGCCGGCGACGAGCCCGAGGAAGCACCCGTGCGGGCGAGCCGCACCCGGCGACGACGTCCGTAGCGTCGAGGTACCGACCCGTGATGGTCGGTGGTGGCCCCGGGCCGGATCGGCTGTCCCGCCAGCCGAGTCCACCGGGGTCGCCTCGCGAACATGTGACGGCGGGTTCGGCGTGACGTGACGTGACGTGACGTGACGTCGACCGCGAGCGCCGGCTCGGCGTGCGCTATGAACGAGCGGGCATGTGGACGCTGCTGCGAACGAACCGAGACGTGCGGTCGTTGTTCCTCGCTCAGGTCATCTCGTACATGGGTGACTGGTTCGCGTACGTGGCGTTCGTCGGCGCCGTGCAGGACATCAGCGACCGCTCGATCCTCGTCACCCTGGTCTACGTGGCCCAGGCGCTCCCCGCGTTCCTGATGACGCCGATCTCCGGGCCGGTTGCCGATCGGTTCAACCGCAAACTCGTCATCAGCACGGTGTCGATCATGCAGGCGGTCGCGGCGGCGGGGCTCCTCCTCGTCGACTCCGTCGGCACCTTGTGGGTCGGCTACCTGTGCCTCTGTGCGATCTCCGCCTTCGGCTCGTTCGTCGGCCCGTCCGCCCAGGCGGCGCTCCCGAACCTCACCCGCTCCTCCGGGGAACTGGCGAAGGCGGCGCTCCTGTTCGGTTCGTTGTGGGGAGCGATGCTCGCGATCGGTGCGGCCCTCGGCGGTGTGGTCGCCGGCGTGTTCGGCCGCGACGTCGCCTTCATCGTCAACGCATGCTCGTTCGTGGTGGCGTCGGGTGTGGTGATGATGATCCGTCGCCCGATGCAAGCTGAGCGCGACGACCGAACCACCCGGACCCGCATGCGGCCGATCGCCGACATGCGCGAGGCGATCGGCTTCGCCCGCCGCGACACGGTCCTGCTCGCACTCCTCGCGTCGAAGGCCTCGTTCGCGATGGGCGCAGGCATCGTGGGCTTGCTGGCCGTCCTGGTCACCACCGAGCTCGGCGGCGGCGACCGCGAAACGGGCCTGATGATCGGCGCTCGCGGCGTCGGGGTCGCGCTCGGTCCGCTGATCGCCGCTCGCTTCGTCGGGCCGTCGCTCGCACGCGTGTTGCGTGTCTGTGGGTGGTCGGGAGCGGCGTTCGGCGTGTGCTATCTCGGCCTCAGCGTCGCCCCGTTGTTCACCGTGGCGCTCGTGCTCGTGCTCCTCGCCCACCTCGGCGGTGGCGCCCAGTGGACGCTGTCGACCTACGGACTCCAGGCGCGGGCGCCCGACCACGTGCGCGGGCGCATCATCGCAGGCGACTTCGGCATCGTCACGCTGATCATCACGATCTCGAACGTGGCCGCTGGGCTGCTCGCCGACGTGATCGGGGTCCGGGCCGCGATCGCCTGCTTCGCGGTGATCGGCATCGGCGCTTCGGCCGTGTACCTCGCAGCAACCCGCCCCGCGCGTGCCCGGCTCGCCGCCGACGAAACCCGGACGGCGCCGTCCTGAACGGCATGCGGCGCCCCGTCAGTCATCGACCGGAGGGGTCCATCGAACGCAGACGACGATCACGTCGTCGGCGATGTGGTCGTCGGTGAGATCGGCGAGGATCGCGTCCGCGAGCTGGTCGACGTCGGCTGCTGCGTGCTGTGCAGCGCTGGCCGCGAGCCGCGCGAACCCGATGTCGAGCGGGACCCGACGACGCTCGATCAAGCCGTCGGAGTAGAGCACGACCGTCGCACCGGGCGGTAGCTGACTGATCTGCCCGGCATGTCCGGCGGTCGTCGGCACGCCGAGCGGCGGCGACCCAGCCATGGCGAGCCAGCGGACATCCCCGTCGGGCATCACCACGAGCGGTGCGGGATGGCCGGCGTTGGCGTAGCTGAGCGAACCCGTTACGGCGTCGATGACGACGCACGTCGCGGTGGCGAACGCCGGACCGAGGTCGGCCCCGTAGCCGGCGTACGCATCGAGGACCGACGACGGGGTCGAGTCGCAGTGCTGCATCAACGCGTTGACGCCGATCCGCAATCGCCCCATCGTGGTCGCCGCGGCCAGATCGTGGCCGACGACGTCGCCGACGGTCACGGCGACGTGCCTGTCCGACCAGGCGAACGTGTCGTACCAGTCTCCCCCGATCGCCATGAGGTCACCGGCGGCGACGTAGCGGGCAGCGATGTGCACGTTCGGGATCTCGACCACCCGGTCCGGCAGCATCGCTCGCTGCAGCTGCAGCGCGATCGTGTGCTCGACCTGGTGCGCCTCGATCAGCTCACGGTGGAGCTGGGCGCGCTCGAGAGCGAGGCCGGTCTGACCGGCGATGCTGGTGAGGAGGTCGAGCGTGTTCGCGTCGAGCCAACCGCTCTTCGGCGAGGCCAGGAACAGCGCCCCGATCGGGCGCCCGGATGCGGCGCGCAGCGGCAAGGTGGCGATGGTCTCGATGGCGGGGAGTTGGTTGGCGGCGTCGACGACGTCGGGGAACCGCTCGCGGATCAACTCGCGCCCGCTGACGACGACGGGCTGGTTCGTCCGGATCGCGATCGGACCGGGCAGATCGGCCTCGACGGACACGTCCTGGTACCTCGACACGGCCTCGTCGGGCATCTGCGAGGGAGCGATGACCTCGAGGCGGTCACCGCGCACGACGTTCAGCGCGGTGAGGTCGAGCCCCATCGAGTCGCTCAGTTCGTCGAGCAGGGCCGACGCCACCTCGTCGATCGTGATCGCGCCTGCGAGCTGTGTGGCGTTGCGCTGGAGCAACTCGACGCGTTCGCGGGTGCGCCGTTCGGCGTCGAGCGCGGCCGCGAGTCGCTGCTCGGTCTCGATCCGCTCGCTGATCACGTGGCCGGAGGGAACGAGATGGGTGACCGTGCCGTTGTCGTCGCGCAGCGGCGCGAGCTGGAAGTCGATCCAGATCAGGTCGTCACCGGTGCCGCGGACCTGGACGTCGTAGCGGACGACCTCGCCCGCGGCGGCACGCTCGATGGCATCGCGAAGCTGCTGCTGCGTGCGGGAGTCGACCGTCCACCACCGGGCCTCCCAGAACTTCCGGCCGATCACGTCGGCCGAGCTGATGCCGGCCGCGTCGAGCGGCGCCCGGTTCGCCTCGATCAGGGTGCCGTCGGGCGTCAACACGCCGACGAACGCGAACAGGTTGTCGATCAGGCGCCGCAGGAACCGGGCGCCGCTGCGGACCGCATGCTCGCTCTCGACCCGATCGGTGACGTCGATGCTCGTGCCGAGGTGGCCGAGGTAGTCGCCCGCCGTGCCGTATCGGGGCCTGCCCCATGTCTCGATCCATCGCCACTCGCCGTCCGAACGTCGCAGGCGGGCCTGCCCGTGGAACTCGGTGCGTCGATCGACCGACTCCAAGAATCCGACGGCGAGGCTGAGGTCGTCGTCGGGGTGAGTTGTCGATTGCCAACCGTCGGCGATCATCTGCTCCCGGGTCAGCCCCGCGAAGTCGCAGAGCGTCTGATTGACCCAGCGCACGGCCCCGCTGGCGTCGTGCTCCCACATGAACATCGGCAGCTGGTCGGCCATCGTCCGGAACCGGTGCTCGCTCTCCACCAGCGCCATCTCGGCCGCGTGCCGCTCGGTCTGATCCCGGAACACGAGCGCGAATCGCCCGTACGGCGCGATCGGCAGCGCGAACACGTCGAACCATCGTCCCATGGCGTCCGAACCCTGCTCGAACCGGATCGGTTCGCCGTCGAGCGCCACCTGGGCATAGGTCTCGATCCAGTGGTCCTCCAGGCCAGGAACCATGTCGCGGGCGCAGCGGCCGACGGGATCGACCAACCCCGTGAGCTGCTCGAAAGCGGCGTTGACCTCGAGGAACCGGTAATCGCATGGCACGCCGTGTTCGTCGACCACGATCTCGGACACGCAGTAGCCCTCGTCGATCGCCTGCACGACCGACAGCACCCGCTCGGCGCGAGCGCGCTCGGAGTCGCCCCCGCCCGATCGACCGGCCGGCACACCCGTATCGGCGGAGGTCACGACGACGTTCCGATCACGGCGACCATCCTGCCGCGCGACCTGATCGCCCACCAGGGTGATCCCAGAGGGTCGCCGACCTGCGCCGGGCTGGGCGCAGACGGCGGGCGGCGCAGGGGGCTGAACGACGGGTACACGGTGAGGGAGGGGTGGTGGGCAGGATCGGCCCGCCCGCAGCCTGATACCCCGAACGGGCCAGTTCCATGCACCTCGTTCCCACCGCCGGGTGATCAGGCGGATACGGCCGGCGGGTGCACGTACTCGGTCGGAGGTGCGCCGACCGCCAGGTGATCGACGCAGTGCGCGATGAACGCAGTGGCACGGCGGGTGGCTCGGGTCGTGCGCGGCGCGGCGGCGACGATCGTCAACGTTCGCGCCGGGTCGGCCAACGGGCGGCACGCCAGTGGCAGACCCTCATAGCTCACATCGAGCGCCGGTCGTTGGATCAGCAACGAACAGCCGAGCGATCTCGCCACGAGCGAGCGGACCATTTCGAAGCTGGAGGTCCGGTGCGCGATCCGCGCCGTGAGCCCGGCGGCGGCGAAGAGTCCGAGGAAGTACGCAGCGGGCTGCGGCTGGTCGAGCAGCACGAGTGGTTGGCCGGCGAGCTCACCGAGCGGGATCTCGTCGCGTTCGGTCAGCGGGTGATCCGCCGGCAACAGAACGTAGGGGCGCGTGGCCAGCAGCGGGGTGGCCGCGATGTCGCGCCCGAGATCGAGGTCGTAGCAGATCATCAGCTCGCTCCCGCCCGATCGCACCAGCTCGTGGAGTTCGGCCATGTCACCTTCTCGCACATCCAGCCGGACATCGGGCTCCTTGACGGCGAAGCCGGCCACGAGCTGCGGCATCAGGAACGGAGCGATCGTGTCGTAGCAGGCCACCGTCAGATCGCCCGTCAACGCGTCGCCGAGCTCGCGTGCGTCATCGGCGAGGGCGGCCGCGCCGGCGAGCAACTCGCGGGCTCCGGCGATGATGCGATGCCCGGCCGGCGTCAACGAGAGGCCGTGCGCGCGGACGAACAGCTGAGCGCCGAGCTCGCGCTCCAGGTCGCCCACGGCCAGCGAGATCGCAGACTGCGACACGTGCACCGCTCGACCCGCTGCGGTCATCGAGCCGTGATCGGCCGCCGCGACGAAGTAGGCGAGCTGACGGAGGGTGAATGACGAACCCATGAGCGCAGCCTATGGAACCAACGACATCCGGGCGGAGCGCTCATCGCCGGTCATCGAGCGCCGACCGGTTCGGCGACGACCAGGACCACGTAACGCCCCGCGGTGGTCGCCCAACCGCCGCCGATCCGCACCGTCGGGTCGTCGGGCCCGACGGCGAGCACCTCGGCGTGAACGGTCGGGCCGACGATCGACAGACGGACGTCGTGGTGCTCGAGGAAACGGCCGCCGGCCATGCTCCACGCCTTGTACACCGCCTCCTTCGCGCAGAACGCGAGGGTCGGATCGATGCCTGGCTCGTCGGGTCGAAGCACGATCGGAACGAGCGTGCGATCGACGGCGCCGACGCGTTCGACATCGATCCCGACGGTGAAGGGTTGGTCGCGGGCCACCGCCACGATCACGAGGTCGGCGTCGTGCGCCACGGAGGCCGTGACGTCCGGCGGCAGCACGGGGCGCCGATCTGCGCCGACCGGGACGGCGACGTCGACGCCGAGCACCCGCCGCAGCAGCGTTCGGCCACTCGCGAACTCGGCGCGACGCGATGCGACCGAGGCGGCGACCGCGACCGCCTCCTCCGGCCGGAGATCCGCGATCGCCCCGGCGTCGATCGCCGACGCCCCGAACCGGAGCTGGGGCCGATCGATCGCCAGCCCGAGCGCCTCGAGCGCGCGGGTCACCGGCTCGACGGCATCATCGGCGGGCTCGCGGCTGGACACACGTCGCACGGTAACGCCCGCCGCGATCTGGAGGCGCGCGTCGATGAGTTCTCCTCATCGCCCGGATGTACAGAACCGGCTTTCCTGTTGCGGTGATCGCTGTCACGATCTGGGGTGTCGGCGCAACGAGGGGGATCCGATGACCGAGACCGCGTACCACCAGATCCGTAGCGGGCCGCCGCCCATTCCCGCGGGCTGCCCGGTCGACCACGGATTCAGCCCGCTCGCGGCGGAGTACGTCGCCGACCCGTACCCGATCGCGTCGGCGATCCGCGAGACGGCGCCGGTGGTCTACGCCGAGTCGCTCGGCTTCGTCATGGTGTCGCAGATGGACCTGGTGACCGAGGTGTTCATGAACCCCGACGTGTACTCGTCGGCGAACGTCCAGGATCCGGTCTTCCCGATCACGGCCGACGCTGCCGCTGTGCTCGCCGCGCCCGACTTCGACCCGGTCGCGGTGATGTCGAACCGCCAGGAGCCCGACCACGGCCGCATCCGCAACTACACGAAGCTGCTGTTCTCGAACCGGCGGATCCAGACGCTCGAGCCGTACATCCGCCGGCGCGCCAACGAGCTCGTCGACACCATGCTCGCCGCGGGGCCACCCGCCGATTTCGTGGCATCGCTCGCTTACCCGCTACCGGGCGAGGTCGTGTTCCGGTTCATCGGCTTCCCCGAACGTGACGACCAGCAACTGAAGGACTGGTGCGCCAACCGGTTGGCCTTCTCCTGGGGGCAGCCGACCCCGACCGAGCAGGTCGACATCACCACCAACATGCTGGCGTACTGGCGGTACGTCCGTGAGTTCGCTGCAGGGAAGCGCGCCGAGCCCGGTGACGATCTGGCGTCCGAGCTGATCGGATACCACCTCGCGAACCCGGACGACCTGTCGTACCGAGAGGTCGAGTCGATCCTCTACGGCCTGTCGTTCGCAGGGCACGAGCCCGTGACGCTCCTCATCGGCAACGCGCTGGTGTCCCTGCTGCCCCGTCGCGATGCGTGGCAGGCGTTGGTGGCCGATCCGACGCTCGTCCCCAAGGCGCTCGAGGAGGTCATCCGCTGGAACTCGCCGCAGATCGGTTGGCGGCGGGTCACCACCTGCGACACCACGCTCGGCGGCGTCGACCTGCCCGCCGGCACCCCGATCTTCCTCAACCTGGCCGCGGCCAATCGGGACCCACATGCGTTCGACGACCCCGACGGATTCGACATCAGCCGGCCCGATGCGGTCAAGAACATCTCGTTCGGCAAGGGCAACCACTACTGCCTCGGTGCCAAGTTCGCCCGCTTCGAGGCGCGGATCGTGCTCGAGGTCGTCCTCGATCGTCTTCCCACCCTCGCCCTCGCTGACGACCGGGCCACCGTCCCGTTCCCCAACATCAGCTTCCGAGGCCCCAGCCGTCTCCCGGTCACCTGGGGCTGAGCGAGACCCGCCCTCGCCGCCTGACACGCCCCGTGCTGGCGCCCGGAGGGTCGTGAGCGCATGATGGAAGGACGAACCGAGGAGGTCTCGTCATGCCCGCACTCTTCTCCCGCCGCCGGATGATCGCCGTCGGAGGTGCTGCCGCTGTTGCTGCTCCGATCGCCGGTCGCCCCGCCCTCGCAGCGACGCCGACACCGATCGCCGGCCAGCTCGTCACACTGCTGTCGCCGATCCGCGTGTTCGACTCGCGCCAGACCACGAGCGTGCTCGGCGGCCGCGCGTTCCGACCCGGCGACTCGGTGGCCGTGAACGTCGGTGCCGCATATCCCGAGTTCGCGCTCGCGGTGTTCGTCAACGTCACGATCACCCAGACCGTCGGCGGCGGGTTCCTCACGGTGTGGGGCGGCGACGCGTCGGGCGAGCTCGACACGCCGGGGACGTCCAACGTCAACTGGACGACAGGCGGGCAGACGCTCGCCAACCTCGCCCTGACGACCGTCGGCCAGGAGAACTCGATCGAGGTCGTGTGCGGCGGCACGGGCAGCACTCACGTCATCGTCGACGTCCAGGGATACGTCCCGTTCGTCACCTGAGCAGATCGCGCCGACTGCCGGACTCCGCAACCGGGTAACCCTCCGATGCGACACGAACCCGGCTGCTGCCGCTCACCTCGACGTCTTCGGCGATCGAGCCGGTGAGGCTCCGTCGAGCGCACCTGCCCGAGCCATCGGCCCTGTCGAGATGTCACTCGGTGGAGTCATTGACCTGAGCGACGACGACGTTCACCGAGCCGATTCACCGTGCACGTCCCACTCCCCGGTCGCCGCATCTCGAGACCGCACTCGGAGAGGATCGACTATCGTCGAACACGACCACGGATGACGACGTAGAGCAGGTTGATTCGGTTCCACACGGCGATCAGGAAGAGCGGGATGAGTTGCAGCACTGATGTGGTCGAGGGCCGTCGGCGAGGTGTGCGGTCTGTTCGAAGACGCGCTCGATGATGCACCCGATCAGATCCAGGGAATCGGCTGTTGACGACCGGCGGTGCAGAGCGCCGCAAGGGCCGGATGTACCCGCGGGCAGCCCGCCGCCGTTTGCAGATTTCGTCAAGAATGCCAAATCCAGCCCTGCGGGTTGGTTACCATTGACATGACCACACGCTTGGGCGGCGCACGCCTTCACCCCCGCAACAATCGGAGGAGACAACTGGTGCACGTGTGGTCTCGCGTGGCTTCGTGCGGTCGGCTGACGCATGGCGTGCCGGGGGGACGCCGAATCGGTCGGTCGGCCATCGCTGTGCCCCGCCCCGACGGGGACGCATGACGGCGCCGCATACCCAGACCAGTCACGGTCATGTGGCACCGACAGCCGATCAGCTGCCGCTCACACCCGTTCAACGATCGATGTGGATCCGCGAGCAGATCGTCGGCGACTCGATCGTCAACAGGCTGATCGCCACGTTCCGAATCGTCGAGCAGCTCGACACCGACGCCTACGTGGCCGGTGCGCTCGACGTCGTGGCGCGCCATGAGATCCTGGGGGCTCGGCTGATCGACGTCGACGGCGAACCTCGGCTCCGGCTCGACGCCCCGGCCGAGATGGAGCACACGGTGGTCGACGCTCCGGACTGGGACGAGCAACGTGTGTCGTCGTACGTGTCGGAGTTCGCCGCGCGCGCGTACGACCTGGAACGCGGACCGCTGTGTCGGATCGCGGTCCTGCGCGTCAGCGACGACGACCACGTCGTGGTTCTCGCCGCGCACCACCTGGTCGTCGATCTGTGGTCGCTCGCGGTGCTCTTCACCGAGATCAACTCGCACTACGGCGGGTTGCGAGGCGGTCAGCCCGAGACCCCTCGGGTGTCCGGTCGGGTGTCCGGTCGGCGATGGGCCGATCATGTCGCTGATCAATCGGCCCTCGACGAGCACCCGCGAGCGGACGCGTGCCTCGCGCATTGGCGCCGAACGTTCGCAGCGGGTGGTGCTGCGACGGTCCCCCGCCTCCCCACCCCGCAACCGGGCGCCGATCCACACCGTGGCGAGATCGTCCACCGCGATGTCTCGTCCGAAGAGAACGACGCGCTCGTGTCGCTCGCACGTGAACTCGGCGTGCCGCGCGAAGCGATCGTGCTCGCCGCGCTGCACGTCGTGCTCCTCCGGACCCAACAGCTCGATGAGATCGCCGTGGTGACGACCTGGGCCGGGCGCACCCATCGCACGGCACGCACGATCGGATGCTTCGCCGAACCGAGTCTGTTGCTGCAGCGGGCCCAGCCGCGCAGTTCGTTCCGGACAGTCGTCCGATCAGTCGCCGACGAGATCGCGGAGGCCAAGGCGCACCGCGCCATCCCGTTCCAACAGGTCGTCGAGGTGCTGAGGTCGGAAGGGCTCCCGATGCCCTCGGCCACGATCGGATTCATCTGGCAGAAGTCGACCCGACTGGTCGACCCCGACACCATCGCCGGGACGTCACTCAGCGTTCCCGGCATCGTGGCGACACTCGGTGGCCTCGAGATCAACTCGGTCAGCCATACGCACCGGCCTGCGGCTCTCCCGTTGACACTGCTGCTCTCGGACGGTTCGGACCGCCTCTACTTCGGCGCCGAGTTCGGGAGCGAGTACTTCGACGCCCACGAGGTCAGGGTGTTGCTCGATCGGGTCTGGCGAGTGATCATGACCGGCCGGGTCGACGTCGATCGCGACGTCGCGCAGTTGCAGCTGCTCGGCACCCACGAGCGCGCCGCCCTCGCAGCCGAGTGGGCTGCCATCGCATCGGCACCGACCGACACGACGAGCTTGGCCGCACTGCTCCGTGACCGGTGCCAGCGATGGCCCGATCGCACCGCCGTTCGTTGCGGTGAGACACACCTCACGTACGCCGAACTCGAGCACCACTCCGAAGCGATGGCCCGGGCGATCGCCCTCCACACCACCGATGGTTCATCGGCCGGCGTGATCATCGAGCGTTCGGTGGGCCTCGTGACAGCGCTCGTCGCCTGCCTGAAGGCGGGGGTCCCGTACGTCCCGATCGACCAGAACCTCCCGGTCGATCGGATGGCGTTCATGGTGCAGGATGCAGGTGCGACGGTGCTCATCTCCGATGCGGCCGTTCCTGGGCCGCTCGCAGACATCACGCGCATCGACCCCCGGCATCTCCCCGACTCCACAGCAGAACTCCCGGCGGTCGGACCGGACAGTCTCGCGTACGTCATGTATACGTCAGGCTCGACCGGGACCCCGAAGGGCGTCGAGATCGAGCAGTGGGCGGTTGCTCAGCGGGCACTGGCTCTCGCAGATCTGACCGGTGTGGGGCCCGACGACGTGGTGGTCTGTCAGTCGGCCATCTCGTTCGACACCTCCGTCACCGACATCTTCATGGCGCTCCTGGTCGGCGCCGAGCTGGTCATCGCCGACGACTCCACCCGAACCGACGCGGCAGCGTTGAGCCGACTGCTCGACACGGTGGGTGCGACATACATGGATGGGACCCCGACGGCGTGGCGGATGCTGCTCGAGTGGGGATGGGAGGGACGCGGCGACTTCATCGCAGTGAGCGGCGGCGAGGCTCTGACGCTGGATCTCGCTGCGGCCCTCAACGCTCGCGCCGGCGCTGTGTGGAACACCTACGGCCCGACCGAATCGACGGTGTTCGCCACAGCACAGCTGATCGAGCCCGGCGCGTCGGTGGTGGCGTTGGGGTCGCCGATTCCCGGCACACGCGTCTACGTCCTCGACGACCACCAACAACCCGTCCCCGACGGCACCATCGGCGAGCTCTACATCGCCGGCAACGGCGTCGCCCGCGGCTACCACAACCGCCCCGACCTCACCACCGAACGCTTCCTCCCCGACCCCTTCCACCCCGGCGACCGCATGTACCGCACCGGCGACCTCGCCCACCGACACACCAACCCCGACCAACCCCCCACCTACCACTTCCACGGCCGCACCGACCACCAACTCAAACTCCGCGGCCAACGCATCGAACTCGGCGAAATCGAAGCCACCCTCGACCAACACCCCAACATCACCGCCAGCGCCGTCACCACCCACCAACCCACCCCCGACGACACCCGCCTCGTCGCCTACATCACCACCACACCCCACACCACACCACCCACACCACACGACATCCGAACCTGGTGCCAACGCACCCTCCCCGACCACATGATCCCCACCATCGTGGTCCCCCTCGACACCTTCCCACTCACCACCACCAACAAGATCGACCGCAACCAACTCCCACCACCCACCACCCACCACACCCCCCACCACGACACCACCCACCAACCACCCCACCCCGGCACCGAAACCACCATCGCCACCATCTGGGCCACCGTCCTCGACACCCCCACCATCGGACGCCACGACAACTTCTTCCACCTCGGCGGCCACTCCCTCCTCGCCACCCGCATCGCGTCGCGTCTCCGGCGAGAGCTCGGCGTCGAGGTCCCGGTCAGCGCGGTGTTCAGGCACCCGACCGTCGCCGAGTTGGCCGCCGCCATCGACGAGCACGCCGTCGTCCCGGTACGCCCGGCGAGCGCCGACGACCAGGGAACGAACCATGCCGGCGACTTCCCGCTCAGCTACTCGCAGGAGCGCATGTGGTTCCTGCACGAGCTGGAACCCGACGGGCTCGCCTACCACATCACGTTCGCCGGCCGCCTCCGAGGGCCGCTCGAGTTGGACCATCTCCAGGATGCCGTCGCGACCGTCGTGCAGCGCCATGCCGGCCTGAGGTCGATCTTCCCGGTCGTCGACGGCGCACCCGTTCAACGGGTCCTCGACGACGCACCCGATGTCGGGCTCGAGATCGTCGACCTCGGCGCAGGTCAGTCCCCGCTCGGATGGGATGCGGCCCTCGCCACGATCACCGCCGACGCGACCGAACCGTTCCGACTCGACCAGCTGCCCCTGATCCGTCTGAAGCTCTACCGGCTCGCCGACGACGACCACGGGGTGCTCGTGTCGATGCATCACATCATCGGGGACGAGTGGGCGTTCGGGTTGCTCACCAGCGAGGTGGCTGCGTCGTACAACGCGCTCCGGCTCGGACACGGCGCCGACCTGCAAGATCCCGGACACGCCGGGGAGTACGCCCGGTGGCATCGTGCGCTGGTCGACGGGCGCATCGTCGACGAGCACATCGACTACTGGGTGAACCGGCTTCGCGACGCACGCGCACCCGAGCTCCCATCGGACCGACCGCGACCGCTCGTCGTCACATCCCAGGGCGAGACGATCACGGCCCCGTTCCCCGAGGGGCTGTTCGACGCACTCCAGGCCTTCTGCCGAACGCACCAGGTGTCGCCGTTCATGGTGATGCTCGCTGCGTTCCAACTCGTCGTTGCACGCCTGTCCGGAGCGAGCGATGTCACCACAGGGACGGCGATCGCCAATCGCAACTGGCTCGAGAGCGAGAACCTCGTCGCGTCGCTCGTGAACACGCTGGTCCTGCGGACCGACACATCTGGAGCACCGACGTTCCTCGAACTCGTCCGCACGGTCGAAGCAGGCTCGCTCGAAGCGTTCGATCATCAGGACGCACCGTTCGCTCAGGTCGTCACGCGTCTCGGCACCGCCGGGCTGCGGGAGCGCCCGGCGCTCTATCGGACGTTCTTCAACGTTCTGAATGCTCCGTTCGGGCTACCCCAACTCGATGGTGTCGACGTCGAGTTCGTGCACGTCGACCGCGGAGCGACGCAGCTCGACTTGTCGCTCGCGATCAGCACCGCTGCGCAGCTCGCCGTGGTCGAGTACGACACGGACCTGTTCGATCGTGCGCGGATCGAGGAGACGCTGGAGCGCTTCTGGCGGATCCTCGAAGCGGGGATCGAGACGCCGGAGATCTCGACGGTGGTGCTCCCCCTGTGTTCCGGTGCCGAGACGGCTGCATTGCGCCAGGAGTGGGCGGCCGCAGCAGCCGAGCCGAACTCGGACATGCCCGACCCGGACAGCGCTCTCCGACAGCGGGCGATCGCCGACCCTGAGCAGATCGCCGTGCGTTGCGGCGGAGACTCCGTCACCTACCGGACACTCGATGACTGGGCCGATCGAGTCGCGACATTCCTGATCGACCGGGGTGCCGGTCGCGAGACACGCGTCGGCATCCGGCTCGAGCGTTCCCCCGAGATGATCGCCGCGGTCGTCGGCGTGCTGCGGGCGGGAGCCGCCTTCGTTCCGCTCGATCCGGACCTGCCCGTCGACCGTCTGCGGTTCATCACCGAAGACAGCGAATGTGCGCTCATGCTGGTCGACCGAACGGCGACCACCCGCAGCGACCAGGACTCCGGCCCCGGAACGACCGTCACCGTCGACATCTCGGACGTGCTCTCGCAGCCGGTCGGCAGCCCAGTCGCTCCCCGCGGAGGGCCGCACGACTCGGCCTACATCATGTACACGTCGGGCTCGACCGGCCGACCGAAGGGCGTCCTGGTCGAGCGACGCCAGTTGCTGCACTTCCTGGTGGGCGCGCAGGCACGGCTCGAGCTCACGCACGACGACGTCGTCGTGGCGCTCACTCGACTGTCCTTCGACCCCTCGTTGATGGAGATCCTGCTCCCGCTCGCCGTCGGAGCGTCGATCACCGTGCCCACACGCGATGAGACGACCGACCCCCGGGCGCTGATCGACCTCGTGCGGTCGAACGGGGCGACGCTGGTGCAGGCGACACCGACCCGCTGGCGAATGCTCCTGGACGGAGGGCTCCCGCCCGATTCCTCACTCACTGCCGTGTGCGGCGGCGAGGTCATGACCCCGGAGCTCGCGACTCAGCTCGCCGGGGTCGCCGGCCGTGTGTTCAACGTCTACGGCCCGACCGAGACCACGGTGTGGTCGACCTTCGAGCGACTGCCCGACGGGTTCTCCGCCGCACTCGCGTCGGTGGTGGCGTTGGGGTCGCCGATTCCCGGCACACGCGTCTACGTCCTCGACGACCACCAACAACCCGTCCCCGACGGCACCATCGGCGAGCTCTACATCGCCGGCAACGGCGTCGCCCGCGGCTACCACAACCGCCCCGACCTCACCACCGAACGCTTCCTCCCCGACCCCTTCCACCCCGGCGACCGCATGTACCGCACCGGCGACCTCGCCCACCGACACACCAACCCCGACCAACCCCCCACCTACCACTTCCACGGCCGCACCGACCACCAACTCAAACTCCGCGGCCAACGCATCGAACTCGGCGAAATCGAAGCCACCCTCGACCAACACCCCAACATCACCGCCAGCGCCGTCACCACCCACCAACCCACCCCCGACGACACCCGCCTCGTCGCCTACATCACCACCACACCCCACACCACACCACCCACACCACACGACATCCGAACCTGGTGCCAACGCACCCTCCCCGACCACATGATCCCCACCATCGTGGTCCCCCTCGACACCTTCCCACTCACCACCACCAACAAGATCGACCGCAACCAACTCCCACCACCCACCACCCACCACACCCCCCACCACGACACCACCCACCAACCACCCCACCCCGGCACCGAAACCACCATCGCCACCATCTGGGCCACCGTCCTCGACACCCCCACCATCGGACGCCACGACAACTTCTTCCACCTCGGCGGCCACTCCCTCCTCGCGATCCGACTGATCAGCGAGGTCGAGCGGCGGCTCGGCGTCGAGGTCCCGTTGTCGTCGATCTTCCAGACGCCGACGTTGATGGAGTTCGCCACCGCCGTCGAGTCAGGGACGGCATCGAAGTGGACCTCGCTCGTGCCGATCCAGCCGGCGGGTGACGAACGCCCCTTCTTCTACGTGGCGCCGTACCTCATCACGTCGTTGAGCTTCGCGAACCTCGGACAGGTGCTCGGCCGTCGCCCCCTCTACGTGCTGCAACCCCAGGGAATCGACACCGGGGACTCGGCTCACGCCACCGTGGAGGCGATGGCCGAGCACTACCTCGCAGAGATCCGCGATGTCCAGCCAGCTGGGCCATACCTCATCGGCGGCCACTGCGCCGGTGGTACGGTCGCCGCCGAGATGGTCTTCCAGCTCGAGCGGCGCGGTGAAGCCGCCGATCTGCTGGTGCTCGTCGACGCGGAGGCACCGGGTGCACCGTTGTCGGCTCGTGGCCGCGTCCATCCCGTGCGTCGTGCATGGCAGTACTTCCGAGACGGACGCCTTCGGCAGGCGATCTCATGGCAGCTCCATCTGGTGTACGAGCGCGTCGTTCAGACGCGGGTGGGATCGCCGACCGAGGTCCGCATCGCTCAGGTCAGGCGGCAACACGCGACGGCCCACGCCGTGTATCAACCCCCCAGCCTCTGCACGGACGTCGCGCTCATCCTCAGCGAGGAGTGGAACGCGCCGGATCGGCGCAGCGCCGTCGAAACGGGCTGGTTCGGCATCACGACCGGCCGGATCACCACACGCGCCGTGTGTGGCACGCACGCCGGTCTCGTCGAGATGGCGAACTCGTCCGCGCTCGGCGCTGCGATCGAGTCCGAGCTCGCTGCCTGCGTCGCCCCGTAGGATTCGTGAGTGACGCCGCGACCCGACAAGCACGACCCGACCACGCTGGCGTTCGCCACCCAGGCAGTCCATGCAGGTAACGCGATCGACGCTGGCTCGGGGGCGATCCGCTCCCCCATCGTCATGGCGAACTCGTACGCCCTGCCCGACGACCCGTCGGCGATCAGTTGGTCGGGCACCGACATCCCCCTGTACACGCGCAACTCAGGTGCCAACCAGCTGGCCCTGCAGCAGAAGCTGGCGGTGCTCGACGGTGGCGAGGACGCCGTCGTCCTGGCATCGGGCGTTGCTGCGCTGCACGCCGTGTTCTTCACCCATCTCCGCACCGGTGATCACGTCGTCGTCGCCGACATCGCGTACGAGGCGGTGTTCCGTCTCTTCCGTGACCTCCTCCCCGAGCGGTACGGCATCGAGGCGACCTTCGTCGACACGTCCGACCTCGATGCGGTGCGTGCGGCAATCCGACCCGACACGAAGCTCGTCCACCTCGAAGTGATCGCCAACCCGACGACCCGCGTGACCGACATCGCTGCGGTCGCCGAACTCGCGCATGCCGCAGGGGCGATCGTCTCGGTCGACTCGACGTTCTCGCCGCCCCCGCTCTACCGCCCGCTCGCCGACGGCGCCGACCTCGTGGTGCACTCGCTCACGAAGTTCATCAACGGCCATGGCGACGCGATGGGTGGCGCCGTGATCGGAAGGCGCGAGCTCGTCCAGCCGATCAAGACCGATGCGATGGTCGACGTCGGCGGCGTGATCTCACCGTTCAACGCGTGGCTCATCGCTCGCGGTTCGATCACCCTGCCGCTCCGGCTACAGCGCCAGATGGACACCGCAGTGCACCTCGCCGAAGCGCTCGCCGCCGACGCTCGGGTGGCCTACGTGGCGTACCCGGGCCTCGATGCCCATCCACAGCACGCGCTGGCGGTGCGCCAGTTCGGCGGTCGTGGCTTCGGCGCGATGATGGCGTTCGCCGTCGACGGCGACCCGGCAACCCAGAACCGATTCGTCGCGAACCTGCGTGTGATCACGTCGGCGGTGTCGCTCGGCCACGACGAATCGCTGATCGTCCATGTCGGCACCGACGGACCCAGGGTCGCCTACTATCCGGAACCGTTCCGGCGGCTCGGCCACCTGCGCTTCTCCGTCGGTCTCGAAGATCCCGGCGACCTCGTCGCCGATCTCACCGCCGCACTCGACGCGACGTTCGGGTGAGCCATGCTCCAGTGGGCCGACCAGAACTGGCTCCGTCTGTTGGCGTACGTCGCGGTCGGCGTCCTGGCGCTGCTCGCCGGCCGGCGTGAAGACCGTGCCGATCCGGCGACCTGGCGGCCGTTCTGGCTGATGACCGCCTGGGTGTTCTTCGTGATGGCCCTCGGCCGAGCGCAGGGGCTCGCGGAATGGGTCATCGATCAGGTGCGTGGCGAAGCATACGAAGCCGGCTGGTACGACGCTCGGCGGCCGCTCCAGGCCGCCGTGGTGCTGGCCGTCGGAGGTGCCTGGTTGGTCTCGGTCGCCGCAGCGTGTTGGCGGATCCCGGAGCGCCGGCGGCGTTATCTCCCGATGACGGTGATGGTGCTCACGGTCGGTGCGTACGTCGCAGTCAGGACCGTGTCCCTCCACCAGGTCGACTCGCTGCTCTACCGGCGCGAGATCTTCGACCTGCGCGTCGGCACCCTGATCGAGTACGTGCTCCTCGCTGCCGCCGGCGCCTGCACCTTCTGGACGCCGGAGCCGAGCGGGTCCGCCTCCGACGCATGCGTCGAGGCGTGACGTCAAGCGACGCGCTCGGCCGACTTCGCCCGGAACCAGTCGATCGTGCGGGTGAGGCCGTCGCGGAGCTCGATCGTCGGTTCCCAGCCGAGGACGTCTCGGGCGATCGTGATGTCGGGCTGACGCACCTTCGGATCATCGGAGGGCAATGGCCGATGCTCGATCACCGATGGCGACCCGGTGAGCTCGAGCACGAGTTCGGCGAACTCGATCATCGTGAACTCGCCGGGGTTGCCGATGTTGACCGGCCCTGTGACCGGGCCCTCCATCAGTGCGAGCAACCCTCGCACCTCGTCGTCGACGTAGCAGAAGCTGCGGGTCTGCTTGCCGTCGCCGAACACGGTGAGCGGATCGCCGCGCAGCGCTTGGTTGACGAAGTTCGTCACGACGCGGCCGTCGTCGGCCTGCATGCGCGGACCGTACGTGTTGAAGATGCGCACGATCCGGATGTCGAGGTCGAACTCGCGGTGGTAGGCCATCGTGATCGCCTCGGCGTAGCGCTTCGACTCGTCGTACACCGAGCGTTCGCCGATCGGGTTGACGTTGCCCCAGTACGTTTCGGGCTGGGGATGCACGAGCGGGTCGCCGTAGACCTCGCTGGTGGAGGCGAGGAAGAACCGTGCGCCCGCGACGAGCGCCAGGTCGAGGAGGCGCTTCGTCCCGACGCTGCCGACCTCCAAGGTGTCGATCGGACGGCGCAGGTACTCCGGCGGGGAGGCCGGGCTCGCCATGTGCATCACCCGGGTCGGGTGCTCGCCTGCCCATACGCCGGCGACGAGCTCGTCGAGCCCCGGTTGCACGACGTCATGATGGATGAAACGGAAGCGATCGTGATCGACCAGGTGCTCGATGTTCTCGATCCGGCCGGTGCTGCAGTCGTCGACGCACACGACATGGTCGCCGCGCTCGATCAACAGGTCGCACAGGTGCGACCCGAGGAAGCCGGCACCGCCGGCGACCAAGGTGCGATGTGTGATCACGAGCGGCCGACCCCCTGATACCCGAGCCCCGCGCTGCGGACGAGGTCTCCATCGAGCAGGTTGCGGCAGTCGACGACCGCTGCGCCACGCATGACGCTCGCCACCTTCTCCAGATCGAGCGTGGTGAACTCGGGCCACTCGGTGAGGATGACCACGACGTCGGCACCGTGCGCTGCATCGAGTGCACCCGCCTTGAGGTTGAGCCCGGCGAGCCGTTCCCGTTGGATCGGGTTGAGCTCACCGGTGGTCGTCGGGTCGTAGGCCTGGATCGTCGCGCCTCGAGCGCGTAGCACGTCGATCACCCGGAGGCCGGGCGACTCGCGCAGATCGTCGGTGCCGGCCTTGAAGGTGAGCCCGAGCGCACCCACCACCACACCGTCGAGCGACACGTCACGACCGACAGCCGCCATCACCTTGTGCACCATGCGGTCGTACTGCTGCTCGTTGATGTCGATCACGCCGCGCATGAGCGAGAAGTCGTACCCGTGCTGTGCCGCGGTCGAGACGAGGGCACGCGAGTCCTTCGGGAAGCAACTCCCGCCCCAGCCGGGGCCGGGCTGGAGGAACTGCGACCCGATCCGGCGGTCGCTCCCGATGCCCTCGACGACGCGAGCGATGTCGGCGCCGACGTGCTCGCACAGTGCGGCCACGCTGTTGATGAACGAGATCTTCATCGCGAGGAACCCGTTCGCGGCGTACTTGATGAGCTCGGCCGACGTGGGATCGGTGAAGACGAACTGGGTGTCGAGGCCCGCGTACAGGGCGGCGACCATCTGCGCTGCCCGCTCGTCGTCGGACCCGATCACGACCCGGTCGGGATTGAGGAAGTCGTGGAGCGCCGTGCCCTCGCGGAGGAACTCGGGGTTCGACACGACCGACACGTCGTCCCGGTCGAGGGTCTCTCCGACGACACCGAACGAACCGACCGGCACGGTCGACTTGTTGACGACCACGGCGCCGGGCTTGAGGATCGGACCGATCTCGGTGGCTGCCGCACGCACATACGACAGGTCGGCGGAGCCGTCCTCGTCCTGCGGGGTCGGCACGCAGAGGAAGACGACATCAGCGGTGCGGACCGCCGGATCGTTCCCGACGACGAACGACAGCCGTCCGGCGTCGATCGCACCCTGCATGACCTCGGCGAGGCCGTCCTCGACGATCGGCACGACCCCGTTCTTGAGCAGGGTGACCTTGCGCTCGTCGACGTCGCAGCAGATCACGTGGGCGCCGAGGTGAGCGAGGCACACCCCAGTGGTGAGCCCGACGTAGCCCGTGCCGATGATCGCCACCTGCATCGCTTGTGTTTCCATGACTCGCTTCCTTCCCGCCACTCACCGATGATGCCCGTCGAATGAGGTCTGCTCGCACCACGTAGCACGAGCATTGAACCGCTGACCCGCCGGTCATCACACATGGTTATCAAACGCGCGGCTGCCCCGCTACCGGATTTCTCTCTGTTCTCCCGGTGTTCACGGGCGATCCGCGGCTGCCCGACCACCGTCTGTGTCAAGGGGCGCGCTCGCCGCGTCGAGCGGGTCGAGCACGGCGCGAACCGCCGCAGCCAGTGCCGGTGCGTGCTCCGGATAGAACATGGAGTGGTGATCCCCGGGGACGCTGCGCCACGTGAGCTGCCCGACGATGTAGTCGGACCAGTAGTAGTCGTCGCGGTGAACCGGCCACACGTGGTTGGCCTTCATCACGGTCACATCGACGTCGTAGGTGCCGATGCTGTACTGGTCCGCAGTCGCCGAGAAATAGTAGAAGAGGTTGACGAATCCCGTGTCGTCGCCGGCGTAGCCGAGCGCTCGCTCCTGCAGGTCATGCTCCTGGCGCTGTTCGGCCCGCTCCGGCAGTACTCGCCGCAGCGACGCCTTCACGCCCCGGATGGTGTGCGCCTTGACGGGTGCCGCCTCGCCGGCGAGCAGCCGGCGGAGCAGACGGGTCCAGCGGACGCGGAATCGTGGCCAGGTGGTTCCCGGTGGTGCGCTGTCGAACAGGACGAGGTGCTCCACCTGGTCACCCAGCGCAGCGAGCTGCCGCACCATCTCGAGCGCCACGATCCCACCGCCCGAGTACCCGCCCAGGAGATAGGGGGCCGGGGAGTGCTCTCGCAGCTCGGCGACGTAGCGGGCCGCCATCTCCTCGATCGACCGATCGGGGATCTCACCTTCGTTGACGCCGATCGCCTGGAAGCCGTGGATCGGCCGATCTCCGGCGAGCGCGCGTGCGAGCGTCGACAGGAACAGCACATTGCCGCCGGCACCGTGCACCACGTAGAACGGCCGCCGCTCCCCACGACGACTGATCGTCACGAGTTGCTTGCGCACTGGTGCCGGCATCTGACCGACGGCGAGGGGCGCGGCTGCGGCCTCACCCGATGACGACGACAGGGCCGCATCGATGTCCGGGCGCTGCTGCCGGACGAGGGCCGCGAGCGCAGGGACGGTCGATGCCTCGAAGATCGTCGAGAGCTCGAAGCGCACGCCGAGCTCGCGCTTGATGCGCGTCATGAGGCGGATCGCCATGAGGGAGTGCCCGCCGAGGTCGAAGAAGTCGTCGTCGGGTCCGACCTGGGCGACGCCGAGCAGTTCCTGCCACATCAGTGTGAGCTGATCGTCGAGACCGGCCGTGACGCCGGGTCGGTCGACCGCCGCAGGCGTGCCCCCGTGAGCCGGTGCTTCGGTGCGTCGCAGCGATTCGAGGTCGATCGACGTCACGATGACCCGGTCGAGGTCGGACCCCACCAGACGATCGAACCAGGGAAGTGCCTCCTCGGGGCGCAGGCCGAGCGGCTCGGCGAGATCGAGCACGCCGCGGTCCGTTCCCGCTCCGCCCGGTGCTCCGGCCGTGTGGTGTTGGGATGCATTGGACAACACGGAGACGTCGATCCCGCGAAGGTGGAGACCGTCGATCGTGAGCAGTGCCGTGCCATCCGCATTCGCGATCACGATGTCGGCGACGAGGTCTCCGGTGTCGGAGGGGCGCCGCGTCGCGTGTACGACACAGGGGCCCATCACCGGAGCGCTGAGACGCACCGCTTCGTACGCAACGGGCACGAAGAGCTGCGAACCTTCCGATGCGGCCAGCGCGATCGCGACACCGGTGGCCAGATCGACCACCGAGGGATGTGCGATCCATCCGTCGTCGACATCGGTGTCGTCGCCTCCTGCGACCCGTCCGAAGGCCTCGCGGTCGCCAAGCCACACCTGGCCGTCCAGCTGCCACATCGGCCCGAGCACGAGGTGCTCCGCCGCCGCCGCCATGGGATGACCCGCATCGAGTCCGCAGCGTGCGACGATCGCATCGATGTCGATCCGGCGCGCTGCGGCGGGCCCATCCGACACGGTCGCTTCGCTGTGCGTCGTCCACTGTGCGCCCCCTCCACCATCGCTGTCGACGCGCACTGCCCTGCGACCGTCGACGTCGCGCTCGACCACGACCCGCACCGTCACCGGACGGTCATCGGGGACGATCAGGGGCTCGATCAGCGTGACGTCGTCGAGCTGCGGGTGGTTCACCCCGGCGAGCCGGGCCGCTGCGAGCAGGAGCGCCACATGCCCGGTTCCGGGCAGGACCGCTGTGCCATCGGCAGTCCGGTGATCATCGACCACCCAGTGGTGCTGCGGGTGGAGCTGCCCGGTCGCGACGAAATCGCCGCGATGGTCGAGCCCTCCCTCGGCGAACACCGGGTGCTCCAGCGCGTCGCCGCCCGGAAGCGCGAGTCGGGAACGCCGGCCGGCCTCGGTCGCCATGCCGAGACCCGACCAGACGCCCGACGACAGCGTCACGATCCGGAGTCCGTTCCGGTCGCCGGCCATCGCGTCGAGCACACCGTTGGCAGCGACGTACGACATCTGGCCCTCGGGAGCGAGGATCGTGCTCGTCGACGACACGAGCACGAGCAGATCGGCGCCGCGTCGTGCGAGCTCGGACGCGAGCACGACCGCCGCGCCGACTTTCGGCTCGATGACGAACCGGTGGTCGTCGGGCGTGGCGAGCCCGATCGGGCGGTCGCGCAACCGGCCCGCAGCGTGGATCGCACCGTCGATCGGACCGACGGTCCGCTCGGCAGCGTCGAGTGCCGCCCGGATCTGGTCGGGGTCGCTCACGTCGGCGCGCTCGACGACCACCTTGACGCCGAGCTGCTCGAGATGGGCGATCCTCCGGAGGCGGCGGCAGGTGGGGTGGTCGTACGCGTGCCGGCGAAGGAAGCGGTCGCGATCGATCCCCCGGGGGAGGTCGTCGGTGGTGAGGATCACCAGGTTGGTCGCGTGCTGCGTCGCGAGGTGCGCTGCGATCACCTCACCGATCCCGCCCAATCCACCGGTGACCACGTAGGTCCCGCCGTGCCGGATCCCCGGCTGCGCGTCGAACGATGTCGGCGCCTCGGCGACCGGTCCCGGCGAGCGGCGCTGCCCGTCGCCCAGCACCACGATGCCGCTCGCCCCCTCGATCTCGTCGACGATCGCACCGATGTCGACGTCGGCACCCTCGACGACATCGACCAGGGCCGTCGCGAGCCCGGCGTACTCGCGGGGCGCCACCAGGACCGCACCCATCGCGAGTGCGTCGATGGGGTTCGTGACCGAGCCTCCAGCGGGCATCGCCGCCGAGGTGAGTGCGACGAAGCGCGGGTCGGTCGACGTGTTCGACAGCCAGCGGACGGCGTCCGCAGCCTGATCGAGCCAGAGCGACATCGCTCCCTCGACGTCGCCGCCCGAACCGGCGAGCAGCACGCCCACCGGGGCGGACTCATCGCCCACCAACTCGGCATCGTCGAGCACGAGACGATCGCGGCGCACGACCGTGCGCCCACGGCACCGTAGCTCGTCGACGACCGCATCCGCGCCGCCGACGACGATCCAGCGCCGCTCGCTCGCGACGCGCTCGGGATCAGGCGCTTCGACCCAGGTGAGCTGCCAACCCATCTGATCGACGTCCGCGAACCGTTCGACGGCGGGTTCGATGTCGGTCGACGCCGAGGGATTGCTCCCTCCGAGCGCCGAACCGCTGCCCGGCTCGATCCAGCACCGCACCCGCTGGAACGGGTAGGTCGGCAGCCGGAGCTTCCGGCGACCCTCACCTCGACCCTCACCTGTCGTGTGGTCGAGGTCGACGTCGACTCCGTGCGTCCAGAGCTGCGCGAACGCACCCAGCGTGTGGTTGACATCACTGACGAGGTCGTCGGGGTGTCGCAGGGTCGAGATCGCCCGCACGGGCAGGCCGCTGCGGCGGGCGTACGACGCCAGCGTCTGGCCCGGGCCCAGCTCGACCACGACGGTCGTTCGCTCCCCGATCGCCGTCCGCAGCCCGTCTGCGAAGCGGACCGTGCCCCGCAGGTGCTGCACCCAGTAGCGCGGGTCGGTGGCCTGCTGTTCGGTGATCCAGGTCCCGGTGACGTTCGAGAGATATGGACGCTGCGGCGAGTGGAGCGTGACCGTGCGCACGACCGCTTCGAACTCGTCGAGCACGCCGTCGAGCATCGACGAGTGAGCTGCGGCGGCGAGCGGGATGCGGGTCACCTCGATGCCCTCTCCGGTCAGGGCGTCGGCGAACCGGGACACGGCGTCGGCCGGGCCGGCGACGACGCACTCGTCGTCGGTGTTCACCGTGGCGAGCGACAGCTCGGCGGGGAGCCGACGCACCACCTCGGCTTCGGGCAGTGGAACGACGAGCATCGCCGCACCACCGACGGCTGCGCGCTCCATGAGCGCCGAGCGGACGACCACGAGCCGCAGCGCGTCCTCGTACGAGATCACGCCCGCGAGGTGCGCAGCGACGTACTCACCGAGGCTGTGCCCGACCATGACGTCCGGCTCGACGCCCCATGTCTGCCACTGGCGGGCGAGCGCGGTCGACGTGATGAACACGGCGGGCAGCGACGCGGTCGGCTGGCGGAGCAGATCGGCGTCGCCACCGTCGGAGAGCAGCGGGTCGAGATCGGCACCGCCGAGCCGACGCACGATCTCGATGCCCTCACGCCGGACGCGGTGGAACTCGTCGAAACGGGCGTCGAGCCCGGCCCCCATGCCCGGGTATTGCGAGCCACCGCCCGGGAAGACGAACGCGATCTGGGGTCGCTCGGCGGGCGCCTCGGCCGTTGGACAGCGCCGACGATCGGTGCTACGGAGCTCTGCGGGCGCGCTGGACGCATCGGTGACGGCCACCACCCGCCGATGGCGATGCACACGGCGGCCCGTGATCATCGTGTGCGCAACGTCGGCGAGGTTGGTCTCGGGCTGCCGCTCGATGAATGCGGCGAGACGCTCGGCCGCGTCGTCGACCGCCGCACGCGAGGAGCCCGACAACGTGATGATCTGCCCCGGAACTGCCGCGGGCGTCGGCGGTACGGGCGGCGCCTCCTCGACGACCACGTGCGCATTCGTGCCACCGACACCGAGCGAGCTGACGCCGGCCCGGCGCGGGCCGTCAGCGGTCCATGGGGCGGCCTCGGCCGACAGCACGAACGGGGTCCGCTCGATGCCGAGCAGCGGGCTCGGCGCGGTGTGGTTGGCGAGCGGGGGCAGGATGCCGTGGCGTAACGCCTGGACCACCTTGATGAGGCTCGCCGTGCCGGCCGCCGTGTCGAGGTGCCCGATGTTGGGCTTCGTCGAGACGAGCCGGCAGAAGCCCTGGTCGGCGGTGCCCGAGCGAAACGCCTCGGTGAGTGCGGCGACCTCGATCGGGTCACCGACGGCGGTGCCCGTGCCGTGGGCCTCGAGCAGGCCGATCGACCTCGGGTCGACACCGCTGACCGTGAGCGCCTCCTTGACCACATCTGCGTGGCCGTCGACGCTGGGTGCCAAGTACCCCACCTTGCGGTTGCCGTCGTTGTTGACGGCCGAGCCCTTGATGACCGCGAGGATCGGGTCGCCGTTCTGCTGGGCGTCGGCGAGGCGGCGGAGGGCCACGACCGCAGCACCCCCGGTGATGACCGTCCCGTCGGATGCGGCATCGAACGCTCGACAGCGACCGTTCGGGGAGAGGATCTCCCCCTCGCGGTACTCGTAGCCGCGACCGTGCGGGAACTCGATCGTGACGCCGCCGGCGAGCGCCAGGTCGCACTCGAACGAGAGCAGGCTCTGCACCGCCAGGTGCACGGCGACGAGCGACGTCGAGCAGGCGGTCTGCACGTTGACCGAGGGGCCGCGGAGGCCGAGCCGGTACGAGAGCGTGGTGGTGAGGAAGTCCTTGTCGTTCCCGGTGTGACGGAGCAGGAACCAGCCGAGCTGTTCGACGAGCGACGGGTTCGTCAGCAGGTTGTGCAGCAGGTACGTGTTCATCCCGGACCCGGCGAACACACCGATCGCCCCGTCGAAGCCCTCGGGCGTGTTGCCCGACGACTCGAGCGCCTCCCACGCCGACTCCATGAAATGCCGGTGCTGCGGATCCATGACCGACGCATCGCGGTGGCTGATCCCGAAGAAGTCGTGGTCGAACTGATCGACGCCCTCGATCACGCCGGCACGCGGCACGAACTCGGGTCGGCGAACCAGCGCTGCGTCGACACCGGCGGCGATGAGTGATCTCGGGTCGAGATCGGCGAGGCAGTCGTCGCCGGCCACGACGCGCTCCCACAGCGCCTCGGCGTCGGGCGCGCCCGGGAAGCGGCCCGACATGCCGACGATCGCGATGTCTGTCTCGGCGTTTGCGTCGTCCTGCACGCTCATCCCCCTCGCCTGGCGAGCGCCCGCCGCCGCATCGCGCCGCGGTCGATCGCGCCGCTCGGCGCCGATGCCGCTGCCTCCGGGCCGGACGCGCCACCGGCGCGCTGCTCGGAGACACGTCGGAGGTGGGCGGCGAAGGTGCGGATCGTCGGGAAGCGGAAGACGTCGGTCAGTGCGAGTTCGGCACCCGTCCGCTCGCACACCGAGCGGAACACCGTGACGGCGAGCAGCGAGTTGCCGCCGATCTCGAAGAAGTTGTCATCGGGTCCGACTGGACGGCGCAACTCGGCCTGCCACACCTCGGCCACGAGCTGTTCCGTGTCGTCGTCGAGAACAGGAGTGGCGAGCTCGACATCGGGCACACCTGCGAGGTACGCCTCGACATCGGCTTCCAGCCGGCTCCGGTCGGTCTTGCCGTTGGGGGTGAGCGGCAACCCGTCGAGCCGCACCACGCGAGTCGGCACATACGCCTCGGGGAGCCGCTCGCCGACCGAGCTGCGCACGAGCGCCTCGTCGACGGGCACCCCGGCGCTCGTGACCACGAAGGCCACCAGCCGCGGGTCGCCCGTCGGAGGGCGGTGGGCGACGACGACCGATTGGACGATGTCGGGGTGGCCGTCGATCACGGTCTCGATCTCGCCGAGCTCGATGCGATGGCCACGGATCTTCACCTGGTGATCAGAGCGCCCGGCGAACTCGACGATCCCGTCACCGTTGAACCGGACGACGTCGCCGGTCGCGTACACGCGGCCCATGCCCGGCCGGTCGACGAAGCGCTGTGCCGTGAGCTCGTGTCGCTCGTGGTATCCGCGCGCCACCCCGTCACCGCCGATGTGGAGCTCACCGAACGCGCCGATCGGGAGCCGACGCCCAGCGGGGTCGAGCACGAAGACCGTGTTGTTCCCGATCGGGCGGCCGATCGGGATGCCCGTCGAAGGCACCGATGTGACGTCGTGCACGAGCGACCAGATGGTGGTCTCGGTCGGGCCGTACATGTTGGTGAGCCGGCCCGGCAACATCGCCGTCAGCTCGGATGCGAGCGCTGTCGGGAGCGCCTCGCCACCGAGCATGACATGCGGGATCGTGCCGAGCGCAGCGCGGTCGGCGGGATCGGCGACGAGCATCGTGGCCAACGACGGTGTGCACTGCAGGTGGGTGACCGAGTGATCGGCGACGAGCTGGGCGAACGAGACGTCGAGCGCGTCGACAGCCTCCGATACCGCCGGTGACCCGGCCGCCCGACCGGCGACCAACCGATTGTGCACGGCGCCGAGCAACGGCAGGGAGCCGAGCACGGCGTCGGTGTCGATGCCGAAGTCGACCAGGCACGCGATCTCGTCGGCACCGGCGGCGCTGCACCGGGCGAGCAGCTCGGCGGCGTCGTCGACCGTGCCGAACAGGCCACTCGTGTGCAGGTAGCGAGCGGCCGCCATCTCGAGCAATTGGTCGAGCTCGTCGGGGGTCAGCGAGGCGAACGCCTCGTCGGCGTCCTTCCCGCTCCCCGCGAACACCGGGAACGCCGAGGCCATGTTGCGGAGCAGGCCGGCCGCCGTGCCGAGGTACCGCTTCATCGGTTCATGGGCGACGCGACGTGCCTCGTCGGCGTCGTCGTGCAGGTAGGTGTGCAGCATGAGCGTCACACGCCCCTCGCCCGGGTGGCCTGCGTCGCGCCACGCCCGCCGATACGCGGCGACGTTCTCCGCCAGCTGCTCGATCGACTGGCCGAGGAGGTGCGTGAGCAGGTTGACACCCATCGCCCCGGCGCGCTCGAAGGTGGGGGTCGACCCGGCCGAGGTGAGCCACACCGGGAGTTCCGGCTGGATCGGGCGCGGGAGGGTCCGGATGGGCACCATCGCGCCGTCGGGACCTGCCATGTCGACCGATTCGCCGCGCCACAGCCGCCGCACGGTGTCGACGATGCTCGGCAGCGACTCGCGGGCGGTCGCGTACGCATCGGGGTTGAGGACGAAGTCGTTGGGCTGCCATCCGGCTGCGAACGAGATGTCGACGCGACCACCCGACAGGTTGTCGACGACGGCCCATTCCTCGGCGATCCGGGCCGGCGAGTGCAGCGGGGCCACCACGCTGCCCGCACGGATGCGGATGCGATCGGTGACGGCAGCGATCGCGGCGCCGATCACCGACGGGTTGGGGTAGGCACCGCCGAACGCGTGGAAGTGCCGCTCGGGCGTCCACACCGCCTCCAGCCCCTGGGCATCGGCCCACCGAGCACTGTCGAGCAGCAGCCGATAGCCGTCGGCGGCGGTGTCCTCGCCGGCAGCGAAGTAGAAGAGGCTCATCGACATCGGCCGGAGAGCCGGAGCGTGCCGTCGCATCGCCTTCGCCCCGCTGTCCGGCTTGACGACGACGTGGAAGCCGCGGGTCACGGTCCACAGCAACTCCAGGACGGAGATGTCGAACGAGAGGCTCGTGACGGCGAGCCAGACGCCGGGGGGATCGTGGTCGATCACGGCGTCCATGGCCGCGAAGAAATTGACGACGTTCCGGTGCTCGAGCATCACGCCCTTGGGCGTGCCCGTCGAACCCGAGGTGTAGATGACGTACGCGAGATCGTCGGCGATGTGGCCGCCCACCGGCAGGGACGCACCGGCGCCGGTTCTGTCGGGCGTCGGCTGGATCACCACGACGCCATCGGGCGCGCCGACGACCACGGGGTTGCCGGGCTCGGCGACGAGGACCCGCAGACCGCTGTCCTCGATCATCAGCGAGATGCGGTCGGGCGGGTAGGTGGGGTCGAGCGGCACGTAGGCGGCACCGCACGCGAGCGTGGCGAGTACCGACGCCACCATGTCGGCGCTCCGCTCGAGCGCGATGCCGACGCGGTCGTTCCGCCCGACACCGGCTGCAGCGAGCTGGGAAGCGATCGCGTCGACGCGTCGGGTGAGTTGCTCGTAGGTGAGCGTCTCGCCGCCGAATGTGAGTGCGGGCGCGGCCGGTGTGCGCTCGGCCTGCCGGCGGAACAGCTCGTCGATCGTGGCGTCGCGGTCGAACGTGATCTCGGTGCGGTTGATCGAATCGAGCTCGGCGACTTCGTCGGCGCCGAGCATCGGCAGTTCGCCGATGGGTGTGCCGGGAGCCGCGAGGCCGGCGGCCAGCAGCACGACGATCTGATCGGCGAACCGCTCGAGCGAGCGCTGCTCAGCAGGCCCGCGGCACTCGAGGCGTCCGTCGTGGACGCCCACGCGCAGCGTCGATGACGGTGCGTGTGGATGGGCGTCGGGCGCGATCTCGGCGGTTCTGGTGTCGAGTGTCAGATGCGGCGCGATCACCGTCCCTCGCAGCACCGGATCACGTCCGACCAGGTCGCTCAGGAACGGCCCGTGGTCGAGTGCTTCGGTCCGCGTGCGCGCAGCTCGGTGGCAGAGCTCTCCGAACGGGACGCCGTCGTCGACGGCGATCCGCACCACGGGCTGCTGTGCGAGCGGGAACAGCGCTGCGACGCAGGATCGTGCCGACTCGTCGGCGACGGCGAACACCGCCTCGGCGGCGCCGAGCGCTCGGCGGCTCCATGCCGCGATGGCGGCAGCCACGTCGTCGGGCGTTGCGCCGCGTGGCAGGTCGCGGCGCACCACCGCCGGCGACGACGTGGGGCGTTCGAGGAACCACGGTCGTGCCGAGGACGACATGCCCGCGAGCGCAGTTCGCCAGAAGGGTTCATGGCGGGCGAGGGCAGGGTCGAGCGCGGCGAATGCATCCGCCAACGCAGGCGCCGGGCTCGGCACGACCGAGCCTGACGTGAGGCCGAGAGTGGCGAGCGCGTCGGCAGGCAGGAGCTGACGGCCGTCGACCGATTCGATCCCGTCGATCACGATGTCACCACCGGTGGCCGCCAACCGGAGCGCGCCATCGTCGATCGTCACCGTGCCGGCCGGCGCCCCGACGGACTCGGCGATGCGAGCACCCGTGACGACCACGACCTGTCCGTTGGCAATGAGGTGCGACGCGCCGATCGAGTTGGGAGCGGCATGACCGAGGCTGCAGGCGCGGATCTCCCGGACCGTTGCGACTGCGTGACGAGCCGGATCGATGATCAACGCAGGACGCTCGAAGCGTTTGCACGTGCGCCGCTCCCCGGCCGGCTGCGGCGTCGCCTCGATCCGACCGGACACGAGCGCATCGACCACGCGCGGAAAGCTGACCATCGCCGCCTCGTAGCAGCGAGCATTGAGCGAGAACGCGGTGTCATCGCCGTCGATGTCGAACGACTCGGTGGTGACGACGGCGCCGCCATCCACGTCGTCGGTCATCAGGTGCCACGTGACGGCATGGGTCTCGGCACCGGCGAGGATCGCCCATGTGGTGACGTTCAGCCCTGCGAGCGCCGGCAGCGGCCCGTCGTGGAAGTTGATCGCGTACCGAGCACGGCGCAGCACCGACTCGGGCAGCACACGGAGGTTCGCGATGCTCAGGAGCACGTCGAACTCGAACACGTCGAGCGCGCCCCGGACGACGTCGGCCGATGCGACGACGGGGACACCGAACTCCGAGGCCTGCGCTCGTACGTGGGGGTGCTCGGTCGCCACGACCACGACATCGAGCCCGCGTCCACGCGCCACCTCGACGCACTGCCCGGTCAACGTCGCGTCGCCGACGATCGCGACGCGGCGTGCCGGCACGCTCGTTCCCGCTTCTCCGCTCATCTCTTCTCCGCCTCGATCTGCAGACCCGCCGAACCTGGTCGATCGGTCGGCGCCGGAGATCGCCCGGCGCAACGGTAGCCCCTTGTCGATGCGCGGTCGACCGACTTCTGCTTCATCGATCGCCTATCGGAGGGCGACCCGTCCTTCTTGAGAGAACCCTGAGTGAACTCACCCTGCAACGCGGTCAGCACCGGCGACGCTCGGCGGTGCGCGCCGCTACCATCGTGATCGCTGTCTGCTCGGGGCAGCGATCAGGCGGGATCGACGAGAACGGACATCAGGTGGCGCACGACAGGCGATCCAGTCGCGATCACGGCCGACATCGCCCTGCGGCGCTGTTCGTGATGGAACAGACGCTGGGCCACGTGACGCACACCAAGAACCTTCGGGCCCTCGTGCCTGACGACGGCCACCTCGCGCCCGAGTTCCTCCTCGTGCCCTTCGACGTCGGCCGATGGTCGTTCCCGATCTGGACGAACTGGACGGTGCGCGCCGGTGCCCGCGCCGCGCGCGGGCTGATCCTCCGGCGGCGCCGGAGCGGGCGTCCGGCCGCGATGTTCGTCCACACCCAGGTGCCCGCCGTGTTGCTCGGCCCGTGGATGCGATCGACACCCACCGTGGTGTCGATCGACGCCACACCGAAGCAGTACGACGAACTCGGTGAGTTCTACGCGCACGATCGATCCCACCCACGCGTCGAGGCCCTCAAGTTCCGGGCGAATCGCGCCTGCTTCCGTCGGGCCCAGCACATCGTGTCGTGGTCGCACTGGGGAAAGCGTGGCCTCGTCGACGCCTACGGGGTCGATGCGACGAGGGTGACCGTGATCGCACCGGGCGTCGACGTCGAGCGATGGGCGCGCCCCGATGCGCCCGCCGTCGCTGCGGGGCAACCTGTCCGTGTGCTGTTCGTCGGCGGCGACCTGCGCCGCAAGGGCGGGGATCTCCTGATCGACGCCGTGCGGGCCCTCAACCTCGAGTCGGGGCTGCCGTCGATCGAACTCCATCTCGTCACCGGTGCGGACGTCAGCGAGGAGCCCGGCGTCGTGGTGCATCGCGGGCTCACGTCGAACAGTCCGGAACTGATCGCCCAATACCACGCCGCCGACATCTTCTGCCTACCGACCCTGGGCGACTGCCTCCCGATGGTGCTCGCCGAAGCTGCTGCGGCCGGTCTCCCGCTGATCTCGACCGACGTCGGGGCGATCAGCGAGATCGTCCGACCAGGATCGACCGGAGCGCTCGTGCCGCCGTCGGATCGAGATGCGCTACGCGATGCGTTGCGGCAGTTGGTCGCTGACGGCGAGATGCGTCGCCGCCTGGGCGCAGGCGCTCGGGCGCTCGCCGAAGCAGATCACGATGCTCGCGCCAATGCCCGCCGGATCGCTGCGCTGCTCGAGGGAGCTGCGGGCCTGCGAACGGTTCCGACGTGAAACTTCGACGGATCGTCCGCGTCGCTCGTGAGGAGCTCAACGGATGCCGGCCGATGCTGCCGCTCGCCGAAGCGGTGAGCGGCGCGCTGCCCGACCTCGTCGGCAACCGAGTACGCACGAAGCTGTTCCGGAGCGCCGGGGTTCGGATCGGTCGAGCGTCAGTGATCGGTGGACACCTCACGATCGCCGGACGCAACGGCGCTCGACGTGTGGAGATCGGCGCCCGCGTCTGGATCAACGCAGGGTGTTACCTCGACGCCTCCGATCGGATCGAGATCGGCGACGACGTGGCGATCGGCCAGAACGTGATGCTCCTGACGCAGACGCACGAGATCGGCGATGCGTCACAACGCGCTGCCGCCAACCGAACGGCGCCCGTGACCATCGGGAACGGCTGCTGGCTCGGCGCACGAGCGACAGTGCTCCCAGGGGTCACCATCGGTCCAGGTTCGCTCGTCGCGGCCGGGTCCGTGGTTGCCAGCGACGTCGCTCCCAACACGCTCGTCGCCGGCGTTCCCGCTCGACCTGTTCGGGAACTGCCGTGATCCGTCGCGCGTGGCAACGCCGCGGCGACGCCGTCGCGACGTTGCGAGCACGCTGGTACCTCCGGCGTGCAGCTCGGCTCGGAGCGCGCGTCCGACTCCGCGGTCGCCCGGTCGTGATCGCTCGCGGCAACCTGCTGATCGGCGACCGCGTCCAGTTCGTGTCGACCGTTGCGACCCTGGAGCTCGTTGCAGAGCGTGGTGCGACGCTGGAGATCGGCGAGCGATCGCTCATCAACTTCGGGTGCTCGATCGTCGCGATCGAGCGCGTCACGATCGGCCCGCGGGCACTGATCGGCCCGCACTGCATGATCATGGACACCGGATTCCACGACGTCGACCCCGAACGGCGCCTCGAGCCGCCGACGGCACGACCGATCACGATCGGTGAGAACGTCTGGCTCGGCGCGCGTGTGATCGTGATGCCCGGGGTCACCATCGGTGACGACTCGGTCATCGGCATCGGCAGTGTCGTCACGCACGACATCCCTCCCCGCTCCGTGGCCGTCGGGGTACCCGCCAAGGTCGTGAAGACGCTGTGAACGACCCGGTCTCGCCGCGGATCAGCGTCGTCGTCCCCACCTTCAACCGGCGCGAGCGTCTGCACCGGGTGTTGCGATCGCTGGCCGTGCAGGACATCGACGAGCCGTTCGAGGTGATCGTCGTGTCAGATGGCAGTACCGACGACACCGACGCCTACCTCCACAGTGCGGACGTGCCGCTCCCGATCGTCGCGCTGGTCCAAGCCAACCAGGGTCCGGCCGGGGCACGCAACGCAGGCGTCGCCCGAGCGATGGGCGAGTTGGTGGTGTTCGTCGACGATGACGTCGTCGCCGACGCACGCCTGCTCCGAGCGCACCGCGATGCCCACCATCGCCTCGGCGATCGCGTCGTGGTGATCGGGCCGATGCTCGACCCTCCCGACCATGACATGTCGCCATGGATCGCCTGGGAGCAGGCGATGCTCGCCAAGCAGTACGACGACATGCTGCAGGGCAGGTACGAGGCGACGTCGCGGCAGTTCTACACCGGGAACGCGTCGGTGCGGCGATCGCACCTGATCGACGTGGGCGGCTTCGACACCGAGTTTCGCCGGGCGGAGGACATCGAGCTCGCGTTCCGCCTGGCCGACCACGGCCTCACGTTCCACTTCGAGCCGTCCGCCAGAGGCGAGCATTACGCCGAGCGCTCGTACGAGGCGTGGCGGTCTGCGGCGTACCTGTACGGCCGCAACGAGATCGTCTTCGCCCGGGATCGCGGGCAATCGTGGATCTACGGCTTCCGCCGCCACACGTTCCGCCAGCACCACGTCGCGATCCGCGTGCTCGTCAAGCGATGCATCCGCTCCGACCGGTGGCGCACCCGATCGGTCGCCCTGCTCGAACGCCTCGCGCTGCAGACACGTCTCGTTCGGGTCCGCCGGTACGCCCTCAGCGGCGTCTACGCCGTCGAGCTGCACCGGGGGATGGCCGATGAGCTCGGTGGGCGCGAGGCGTTCGACCGTCTCGTGGGATGATCCGACCGCGCTGACGGTCGGGGCGGCGCCGATCGGACGATCAGTGGCCGGGCTCGCGCGCTCCACGGTAAACGGTCGGTGAATCTTGAAATCGCGCCCCGTCCGACGGCCAGTAGCGTGCACAATGTTGACACAGCGGGTATGGGCCCGTGAACGGCGGAAGTGAACGGATGATCGGACGATGAGTGGGACCTTCGTGCACCCCACCGCACTGGTGGAAGACGGTGCAACCCTCGGCGACGGCACGAAGGTCTGGGCACTCGTGCAGGTCCGGGCCGGCGCACGAGTCGGACGCGGTTGCATCCTCGGGCGCAACTGCTTCGTCGACGTCGACGTCGAGCTCGGCGACAACGTCAAGGTCCAGAACAACGCATCACTGTACGAGGGCGTCACGCTCGAAGACGGCGTGTTCGTCGGACCGCATGTGATCTTCACGAACGACAAGGTGCCGCGGGCGATCACGCCGGCGGGTGCGCTGAAGTCCGCCGACGACTGGGAACTCGGCCGCACCGTCGTGCGCCACGGCGCCGCGATCGGCGCCGGCGCAGTGGTCGTCACCGGCATCGAAATCGGCAGATGGGCGATGATCGGGTCCGGTACCGTCGTCACCAAGGACGTGCCCGACCACGCGCTCGTGATCGGGAACCCGGGTCGGATCATCGGATACGTGAGCGCGGCCGGCCAGCGCTTCGAGACGGCAGATGAGGCACGCACGGCCAGCGTGCACGAGGCGGAGCGAGCATGATCGGGATCGGCGTCATCGGATACGGCTACTGGGGCCCCAACCTCGTCAGGAACTTCGCGCAGGTCGACGGCGCCGGTGTCGTGGCCGTGTGCGACGGCCGCCAGGAGCGGCTCGGTGTCGTCAACAAGCTCTATCCGGCGGTGAACACGTACACCGACGCCGGCGCGATGCTCGCCGACCCGGCGGTCGACGCCGTTGTCATCGCCACGCCGGTGAGCACCCACTACCCGCTCGCCAAACAAGCGCTGCTCGCCGGCAAGCACGTCTTCGTCGAGAAGCCGTTCACCGCGACCTCGGCCGAGGGCGAGGAGCTGATCGCTCTCGCCGACGAGCGCGAGCTGACGCTGATGGTCGACCACACATTCATCTACACGAGCGCGGTCCGTAAGATCCACGAGCTGGTGTCAGCGGGCGAGCTCGGGAAGCTGTACTACTACGACTCGGTTCGCGTGAACCTCGGCCTGTTCCAGAGCGACGTGAGCGTCATGTGGGACCTGGCCGTCCACGACCTGTCGATCATGGACTACCTGCTCGACTGCGACCCGGTGACGGTGTCGGCCACGGGCGTCGCGCACGTGCCGGGGCAGCCGGAGAACATGGCGTACCTCACGTGCATGTTCCCCGACAACCTGATCGCCCACTTCCACGTCAACTGGCTTGCACCGGTCAAGGTGCGCCAGACGCTGCTCTGCGGCTCGGAGAAGATGGTGGTCTTCGACGATGTCGACATGAGCGAGAAGGTCAAGGTCTACGACAAGGGCGTGATCCTCGACGAGGCCGAAGAGGCCGTGTACCAGCGGCACGTCGGGTACCGCACCGGTGACATGTGGGCGCCGCGGCTCGACAACGTCGAGGCCCTCGCGATCGAAACGCAGCACTTCGTCGACTGCATCATCTCCGGCGACACGCCCCTGTCCGACGGGCGCGCCGGCCTGCGGGTCGTCCGAATCCTCGAAGCCGCCCACGAGTCGATGGCCCGACGCGGGCTGCCGATCGAGATCCTGCCGATGCGAGGGAGTGTCTGATGTCCGGTTCCGTTCCCTTCGTCGACCTGCGGGCGCAGTACCTCTCGATCAAGGCAGACATCGACGAGGCGGTCCTCGCGCTGCTCGACAGCACCCAGTTCGTCCTGGGCCGCGACGTCGTCGCGTTCGAATCGCTGTTCGCGCCGTATGCGCAGAGCACGCACGTGCTCGGCACCAGCTCCGGGACCAGCGCCCTGCACCTCGCCATGCTCGCGGCGGGCATCGGGCCCGGCGACGAGGTGATCACCACTCCCCACACGTTCATCGCATCGGTGTCGGCGATCGACTACTGCGGTGCCACCCCGGTCTTCGTCGACATCGACCCCGTGTCGTTCACGATCGACCCGAGGGCGATCGAGGCGGCGATCACCGAGCGCACCAAGGCCATCGTGCCCGTTCACCTCTACGGCCAGATGGCCGACATGGATCCGATCGTCGAAGTCGCCGACCGTCGCGGCATCGCCGTGATCGAGGACGCAGCGCAGGCGCACGGCGCCGAGTACCGGGGCCGTCGCGCCGGGTCGATCGGACTCGCCGGTTGCTTCAGCTTCTATCCCGGCAAGAACCTCGGCGCCTACGGCGAAGGTGGTGCTGTCACCACGAGCGACGACCAGGTCGCCCGAACCGTGCGCATGCTCCGCGACTGGGGCGCCGAAGAGAAGTACCACCACGTCCTCAAGGGCTTCAACTACCGGCTCGAAGGCATGCAGGGCGCCGTGCTGAAGGTGAAGATGGCGCACATCGAAGGGTGGACCGAGGCCCGCCGCGCCGCCGCTGCCCGCTACGACGAGTGGCTCGCCGGATCGGGCGTCGAGGTGCCTCGCCAGCTCGACGACCGCCGCCACGTGTACCACGTGTACGCGATCCGCACCGACGACCGCGCCGGGCTGCAGGCTCATCTCACCGAGCAGGGTGTCGGCACCGGCATCCACTACCCGATCCCGGTCCACCTGCAGCAGGCCTTCGCCGAGCTGGGCCATGGTCGCGGCGACTTCCCGCACGCCGAGGCCGCCGCCGACGAGGTGCTGTCGCTCCCGATGTTCCCCGAGATCACCCCCGAGCAGCAGGAGCGCGTCGTCACCGCCGTGCGCGCCTGGTGCGACGCACGCTGACGCAGAAACAGGAGACACCCATGCCCGACTACGGCAAAGTCGTCGTCACCGGAGGTGCCGGCCTGATCGGCTCGCACGTCGTCGACCTCCTCGTCGCCGGCCGCGAACAGGGCACCTACGGCGACATCGTGGTGTTCGACAATCTCACGCGAGGGCGGATGTCGAACCTCGCCGACGCCATGGCGCGCGGGCCGGTCGAGATCGTCGAGGGCGACGTCCGCGACGCCGACGCCGTCACGAAGGCCATCGACGGCGCCGATCTCGTGTTCCACCTCGCGGCGATCCGCATCACGCACTGTGCGGAGGATCCGCGGCTCGCGCACGACGTCCTCGGGACCGGAACCTTCAACGTGGTGGATGCCGCTCATCGCGCCGGCGCCAGCAAGGTGATCGCGTCGTCGAGCGCATCGGTGTACGGCCTCGCCGAGTCGTTCCCCACCAACGAGTCGCACCACCCGTACAACAACCGCACGCTCTACGGTGCGCTCAAGGTCTACAACGAGGGTCTGCTGCGGTCGTACAACGACATGTTCGGCCTGCCGTACGTCGGGCTCCGGTACTTCAACGTGTACGGCCCACGGATGGACACGATCGGCGTCTACACCGAGGTGCTGATCCGCTGGATGAACCGGATCACCGCCGGTGAGCCACCGCTGATCTTCGGTGACGGCAAGCAGACGATGGACTTCATCTACGCCACCGACATCGCCCGCGCCAACATCCTGGCCGCACAGTCGGATGCGAACGACGAGATCTTCAACATCGCCAGCGCGACCGAGACGAGCCTCAACGGTCTCGCCGCCGCGCTCACCGAGGTGATGGGCGCCGACCTGCAGCCCGAGTACGGCCCCGAGCGGTCGGTCAACCCGGTGCCGCGCCGACTCGCCGACGTGTCGGCCGCACGTGAGCGCCTGGGCTTCGTCGCCGAGGTCGATCTCCACACCGGGCTGCGACAACTCGTCGACTGGTGGCGCGTGAACGGAGATCCGACATGAGCGATGTAGCCCTCCGCAACGTACCGATCGCCAAGCCCGTGATGGGCCAGCCCGAGGCCGACGCCGCGCAGCGGGTCATCCTGTCGGGTTGGGTGACCCAGGGCCCCGAGGTGGCCGCGTTCGAGCACGAGTTCGCGACGTTCGTGGGCGCCCCTCACGCGACCGCGGTGTCGAACTGCACGACGGCATTGCACCTGGCGCTGATGGGCGTCGGCGTCGGACCCGGCGACGAGGTCATCACCGTCAGCCACTCCTACATCGCCACCGCCAACTCGATCACGTACTGCGGTGCGACGCCGGTGTTCGTCGATGTCGATGCCGCGACCAAGAACCTCGACCCCGCGCTCATCGAGGCGGCGATCACCGATCGCACCAGGGCGATCCTGTGCGTGCACCAGATCGGGCTGCCGTGCGACCTCACCGCGATCGTCGAGATCGGCCGGCGGCGCGGCCTGCCCGTCGTCGAGGACGCTGCCTGCGCGATCGGCAGCGAGGTGCTCGTCGACGGCGACTGGCACCGCATCGGGCACCCCCACGGCGACGTGGCGTGCTTCTCGTTCCATCCGCGCAAGGTGATGAGCACCGGCGACGGCGGCATGCTCACCACACACGATCCCGAGCTCGATGCGCGCTTCAAGCTGCTCCGCCAGCACGGCATGTCGGTCAACGACCGTGTGCGCCACAGCGCCAACCAGGTCATCTTCGAGGAGCACTCGGTCATCGGCTTCAACTACCGCATGACCGACATCCAGGCTGCTGTCGGGCGCGAGCAGCTCAAGCGGATGCCCGACATCGTGGCTCGCCGCCGTGAGATCGCGACCCGATACAACGACGCGTTCGCCCAGGTGGCGGGCATCGAACCGCCACACGAACCCGAGTGGGCCCGGAGCAACTTCCAGAGCTATGCGATCCGCATCCCCGACGGCGCCGACCAGCGGGCGTTCATGCAGGCGCTCCTCGATGTGGGGGTGTCGTCACGCCGCGGGATCATGAACGCGCATCGTGAGGTGCCGTACGCCGGCGACCACCATCTGCCCGTTTCCGAATGGGCCCAGGACCGGCACGTCGTGTTGCCGCTCTACCCCACCATGGACGACGCCGACATCGAGTACGTGATCGACGCCGTGCGACGAGTCGCCGGTGATCTCGGATGACGGAGGAGTCGACGTGAACCTCGGCAACCTCGTGTACTCGATCGGAGATCCGGTCCTCACGAAGCTGCTGTCCCCGCCGTACGGCGGACGGGGGCAGTACGTCTACCACGGCCCCCGGACCTCCAAGCGCGTCGCCCTCACGTTCGACGACGGCCCCTGCGTCGGGTCGACCGAGCGCCTCCTCGACGTCCTCGGCGAGCTCGGAGTGCCCGGCACGTTCTTCTGCGTCGGCGAGAACGTGGCCATGAACCCGGAGATCCTCGAGCGAACCGATCGCGAAGGCCATGTCGTCGGCAGCCACTCCCAACGCCACAGCCGCGGCGCAGGTCTGTCGTTCCGCGACACCGACCACATCGTCGATGCCGAGACTCGCATCGCCACCGTCCTCGGCAAGCGCCCCGCCCTCTACCGACCTCCGTGGGGGTGGCTCACCCCATGGGAGGGCCGCCGTCTGCATCGGCTCGGCTACACGATCGTCGGTTGGGACGTCTACACGCTCGACTGGAAGGTCCCCGAACCCGACCCGGACGATGTCGCCCGCCAGGCGATCGCCGACGCCAAGCCCGGTTCCATCTTCTGCTTCCACGACGCCTTTCCGCTGGTGAAGGAGTGGGACAAGTCGGTCACCGTCGAAACGATGCGCCGCATCGTTCCCGAACTCGTGGCGGGTGGCTACGAGTTCGTCACGGTCGACCGCCTCCTCGACGTCCCGGCGTACCGGCCACTCGACGACGTGAGGGCGGCGGCATGACGCAGCGTCCGGTCGTCAGCATCGTCATCACCACGAGGAACCGGGCCCGTGTGGTCGGTGCGGCGATCGAGTCGGCTCTGGCACTCGACCAGTCGCGATTCGATCTCGAGATCGTCGTCGTCGATGACGGTTCGACCGACGACACCTCGGCGGTCCTCGCCGGGTACCCGGTCACCGTGGTCCGAACGATGGGCCTCGGCATGGCCGGCGCCCGCAACCGCGGCCTCGACGCCGCCACCGGCGACTTCTACTGCCTCGTCGACGACGACGACGTCCTGCTCCCCGCTGCGATCTCGGCACAGCTCGCCGCGTTCGACGCGCATCCGGAGTACGCCGCCGTGCACGGGCAGGCGCAGATGACCACGTCCGCACTCGAGCCGTTCGCCGAACCGTTCCCGAGCGGGCCGCTGGCTTCGGGGATGATCTTCGAGCGTCTGCTCGGGTACTTCCCGCAGTGCGCCACGATCCTCACGCGGATGGACCGGGCGCGCGAGGCGGGCGCCTACGACGGTCGCTACATCAGCGACAGCGACTGGGACTGGCTGTTGCGAATCGCGAAGAAGCACCCGGTCGGCGCCATCGAGGTACCGGTGTTGCTGTTCCGCCAGCGAGACCAGGCGGAGGAGAAGCTGTCGTGGGATCGCTTCGACGAGATCGGGATGATCTTCCGCCGCCAGACCGCCGACCTGCCGTTGACGACGAAGCTGCGGCTCCGGCCGATCCTGTGGCGGCACCACGGATGGTGCGCCGGCGTGTTCATGAACTACGCACGCGAGAACTGGCGCAACGGGGCGCGCATCCGAGCGGTGCGCAGCACCTGGTACGCGTGCCGGTTCTCGCTCCCCCACGTGCTGCTCGGGCTGTCCCGCAGCGCCATGGGTGTCGCCCGACGTCCGAGAGGGGCGAGCGCGTGAGCGGACCCGACAAAGGGGGCCTGCACCCCGACCCGCTCGATCCGGACGAGCCGGCACCCGATCCGGCCGACTTCAGCGCGATCATGTCGCGCGCAGCCCAGAGCCCGGCGCTCGAGCGCTTCCGCGACTCGCTGCGGCTCGATGGCGGATCGGTCCGCGATGGTGTGGTCGCCGACCTGTCCGAGTACTACGAACTCTCGCCCGACGAGGTGGTGCACCGTTGCGTGCACTGGGAGGAGTGGTCGACCGAGGAGTGGTCGGCCGACGACCGCGAGTCGCCGGCGGGCATCACCGACTTCTACCGCACCACCCGGTCATGGAGCTTCGACCTACTCTGGTTCGCCTACCTGCAGGCCGAGCTCTACCGCTACCCCGTGAGCGCGGCGATCGCATCGGAGCTGGCCGATCAGGGGGTCACCCGCGGCCGCCACCTCGACTTCGGGTGTGGCGTCGGCGTCACCAGTCAGATGTTCCACCGGTTGGGCTTCGAGTCCGACATGGCCGACATCGCAACGTCGATGCTGGAGTTCGCGCAGTTCCGCCACGGCCGCCGCGGCGATCACATCCGGTCGATCGACCTGAACGACGACCTGCTCGCGACCGCCCGCTACGACGTGGTGACGGCGATCGACACGCTCGTGCACATCCCCGACCTCGAGACCGTGCTCCGGCAACTGCACGACGCGATCGCGAGTGACGGCCTGCTGTTCGCGAACTTCGCCGTCCGACCGCGCACCGCCGAGAACGCCCAGTTCCTCTACGACGACGAACTTCCACTGCAGCGCCTCATCCAACGCGTCGGGTTCCGGCCCGAGCGCCGGCTCGATGGCATGATCACGCAGTACCGACGGGTCGAGTCGACGGGATGGAGGCATGCGGTGCGCCGGGTCCGAGCGTCCGTCGAGTTCAGCCCGCTGAGGCCGATCGTTCGCGATGCCCGAGCGCGGGTGACGGCGCTACGCCGGCGCTGACGCTGACGCCGACCGACTGCGATCGGCGAGTTGCTTGAGGAGTTCGAGCGTGCGCTTCGCATTGCGGGACACGTCGAAACGCTCCTCGGCGATCGATCGACCGTGCCGCCCCATGTGGGCGGCCATCGCCGGATCTGCCAGGATCTGCTCGATCGCGCGCCCCAGCGCGGGTGCGTCGTGGGCGGGCACGATGTAGCCGTTCTCGCCAGGATCGACGATGTCTGCGGTACCGCCCACATCGCTGACGACGACAGGAATGCCGCAGGCCATCGCCTCGACCGTGGCGATGCCGAAGCACTCTCCATGGCTCGGCAGCACGAACACGTCGGCTCTCCGATAGAGCTCCATCAGTTCGGCGCTGTTCGGTTGGAGCCCGTGGTGCACCTTCACCCCGGGCTGTGCGCTCACGTCCTCCCGGGTCACGATGTCGAGATCGACGGTGCCCGGCGCGAGCGACGCGTGCCAGGCGAGGAGATCGTGACCGCCCTTGCGCTCGAAGTCGCCACCGACGAACAGCACCCGTGAAGGTTCGCCCGGGGTCGAGGGTGAGCGGCCGTGCGTGGTCCAGCGAGCGAGGTCGACCCCCGGAGGGTTGACCACGACCGTGTTCGGATCGACGCCGTAGTCATCGATGACCGACTGCTGCGCCCAGTGGGACCAGGCGTGGTTGATGTCGACGGAATGGAACAGACGGCGCATCAGGCGCAGCTTCGCCCACGCCGTCGCACCGCTGTCAGGGTCGGCGTACCCGCCCATGCGGTCGAGCTGCACGGGGGTCGAGTCGAAGTCGAACAGCGTCGGGGTCCGCCGCAACGGGCCTACCTGGTAGTGAGCGATCGACGTGTTCGTCATGATCGCATCGACAGGCCGCTGGGTGAGGACTCGCCGCTGCTCGACGACGCCACGAGCAACGCCGAACGGATGCGACGGTAGCCAGCGGAGATGGTCGTGAGCACGCTCGATCCGACCGCCCTCCTTGACGTAGTTGATCTCGCCCCAGACAGGGTCGATCTCGTCGTCGTCCTCGAGGACACGCCGCAGGTTCTGTGCGTTCGTGACGTGCCCCGCTACCTGGTCGAGCACGAACGCGATTCGAAATCGTCGCATTACCTAACCCATCGATCCGCCGTAGATCACCTCCAGATGGCGAGCCACTCGGACTGCAGAATACTCGCGTTCGACCCGCTCACGGGATTTGCGCCCGAACTCCATCCGCCGTTCATCGTCATCGAGCAGGAGTCCGATGTGATGGGCGAGCGAGGCGGGGTCTCTCGGCGCAGCGCAATACCCGCACTCGTCGTGGACGACCGCTTCCTTGCGGCCGCCGAAGGTGATCACGCACGGTCGCGACATCGCCATGGCCTCGAGCAAGCCGATCGAGGCCGAACCGAACGGCACCGGCAGCACGAACACGTCCATGAGGCGGATGTACGGCTGGGGTGCAGGCTGGAACCCGACGAAGCGCGTGTGGTCCGCAACGCCGCACTGCTCGGCCAACGCCTCGAGCGCGAGCCGCTGCGAGCCGTCCCCGACGATCAGGAGCTCGGCGTCGCCGTGCCGCTCGCGGACGAGGGCGAACGCCCGCACCAGGTCGTCGACACCCTTGTCGGCCTCCAGCCTGATGGCGGTGCCGACGACGAGCGCCCCCGGGTCGATGCCGATCTCCTCGCGAAGAGCCGCCGCCGACGCAGGGTCGTCGGCACTGTCGAACCGCGACACGTCGATGCCGTTGTTGACGACCTCGATCGGGCAGGCCGGCATGCCGAGGTTGGCGACGCGAGCGTCGCGGTTGTTCTCGGACACGGCGACCAGGACCGACAGCATGCGGGAGAGGCCCGCCCTCATGAGGCGGAGTCGGCGCGACTGGGGTTCCTCGGGAGCGAGGTGCTCGGTCAGACAGATGCGGCGGACCCCGGCGAGGCGGAGGGCGAGGATCGTGAGTGACAGGCCGTGATACGACGTGCCGTGCACGTGCGCCACGTCGAACCGGTTCGCGCGTGCGAACCGTACGAGCCGCCACAGCTCCCGCACCTGCGCCGAGGCACCGTGCCGCCGATCGGGCGTGAGGAAGGTCAGCGTGTCGGCGGCGGCCCCGAGCGCCGGAGCCCAGTCGTTCGTGGCCGACCAGTCGGGCAGCACTGCATGTACCTCGAAGCGGCTGCGATCGAGCTCCTGAGCGATCAGGCGAACGTGCTCCTCCATCCCGCCGACGGCGACCGAGTTGGTCATCAGCAACAGCCGGACCCGGTCATCCCGCCCGTTGGATCGTGCCGGCCTCATCGGCCCCGATGGTAGTCGATCTGCGGAACCCGTGTTCATGTATTCGTCCTCCGCCGATGCGGGGGCGGAGTGCCTGCCGCATGGGCGAGGCATCGCCCCGGCGTCACACTCACGCGGAGCCGACCCCGACCTTGGCGAGCAGGCCACGGATCATCTGACGCTCGTCCTCGGAGAGCACACGGAGAGCCAGGATGCCGACTGCGTACACCCCCGTGCATGCGGCGATGGTGACGAGTTGGGGGGAGGACCGCAGCAGCAGCCCGACCGCCAACATGGCGCCACCGGCGATGGCGATCCGAGCGACTCTCCACAGCAGGGCGCGGTTCAGGAGAAAGGGAGTCACGACCACGATCCCGATCCCGAACTGGATCGCCTCGGTGACGACGTATGCGAGCGCACCCCCGACAGCGCCGTTGCCGTAGCGGTCGTCAGCCCAGGGCACGAGGAGCAGGTCGAGCGGGATGGTGAGCGCTGCCGCGCCGAACATCACCGCGACCCACAACGACCCGCGCTCGGTGGTGAGGGCGACGGTGCCGAACAGGATCGTGCCGAACGTCAGGATCGCCACCGGTCCGAGTACTTCGAGCACCTGTCCGGTCTCGGCGAAGTCATCGCCGTAGAGGAGCGGCGCGAAGCGGGGAGCGATGACCATGGTGCCGAGACCGATCGGCACTGCCGCCAGCACGAGCAACGAGAACGCCCGCTCCACGAGACGGCGCAGCTCGGCCGGATCGCTCTTGTGCAGGCGGCCGAGTGTCGGGAAGATCGCTCCCATCAGCACCGTTGCCGGGAACAGCAGCGAGCCGAACAACACGTCAGCCGCGCCGTACCAGCCGAGGTCCTCCTCATCGGCGACCCATGAGATGACGATCATGTCGATCTGCTGGTACGCGACCAACGCCACTGTCGCGGCCATGAATGTACGACTCGCCCCGAAGATCCGTCGCGATTCGGCGGGCCAGCCGGCGAATGACAGTGGCGCCCGTCGACCGAACTGCACCATGAGGTAGACGAGCACGATCAGCGGCGCCGCGATGGTGACACCGAGCACGCCCCACACGCCCGCTCCGACACCGAGCAGGATCACGATGCCGACGAAGTAGATCCCCTTGTTGAGCCCGTTCGCCAGCGCCGGCACCGACATCCGTTCCAGGCCCATGAATGCCGCGCCGAGTGCGTCGGCCCACAGCATCACGGTCGCCGCCGCCCCGGCCAGCCCGACGATCAGGAAGAAGCGACCCGAGCCGTCCGTCAAGCCCACGTAGAGCCCGATGACGCCGGCGCCGCCGAGCAGGACGAGGGTGCGGAGCACGAGCGTCGGCCCCACCAGCTCGAGCCCGCGCTGGGAGTTCTGGGCGATCTCGATCTGGAGGTACTGAGTGGTGCCGACGGCTGCGACGGTGGCGGCGAGCAACCACAGCGACGTCGCGAGGCGCAGTTCACCGAGCACCGCAGGTCCGAGGAACCTCGGGACGATGTAGGCACTCGCCGTCGCGAGGGTCCACGTGACGACTTGCGACGTCATCAAGGTCGCGAGGTTGCGCCGTACCGACGATCGGTCGGGGGCCACGGCTGCGGGCGGGTCGTCGCCGATCAGGTCATCGCTCACAGAGCATCACCAGCGCGCATCCGATCCGCAGCGTCCGGCGCACGAGGACGATCGCGACGCGCTCGCGTCGCGCACACGTTCCCGCCGCCATCCGGCCGACTGTAGCGCTCCCCCACGATCGGTGACCTTCCGTTGCGCGCCGTGGCTCGGCGAGCCGCTCGGCTCACCGCAGTCAGTTCGCGACGACCGCCGGGCTCCACGCCGAAACACCCCGGACGAGCCACGGCCCTCCCCACCAGTCTTCACCACGGAACTCGACCCGGGTCGTCCCGGTCGGGATCGGGTGCCAGTAGCTCGCGAAGTGCTCTTCCTTGGTCTCGCGCTGGGTTGCCTGGACTTGTGCGTCCTCCCATGCTGCTCCGTCGAAGCGGACCTGGAGCTGATTGCCGATCCCGGTGAAGCGCAGGTGCGAGTCCGGGAGCGCCGCCTGTTCCAGCTCCACGACCGACGACGAAGCATCCGCCTGCGTCGGCGTCACCTGGACGATCGAGAAACCGACTGACGGGTCGATCACCAGGTTGTCCCAGTGCCAGGTGTTCGGCAGACACTCGGCGACCGGCGGCACCGGCGTGTTGTCGACGTTGCAGTCCTTCGTGGGATTGTAGGAGTGGTGCCCGAGTTGGACCACGCCCTGCGTCCAGTCGAGCTCGGGGATCTCGGTGTCGACCCACCAGAAGTCGTACTGCGGCATGCCGACGCGGAGACGGTTCCGGGAGATGGCGATCTCGAAGGTGTCTCTGCGTGCCGCGTCGGGCGTCAGGAACGTCTCGTAGCCGGTGAACGTGTCACCGGTGACCGCGTCGTTGGGCCAGTCGGGGAACTGCACCGCCTCGAAGTCGTCCCAGATGACGGCCTTCATCTGGTTCTCGGTGGCGAGGGTGACCTGGATCCCGACCCTGGGTGGTCCGGTGGCGTCGACGTCGGATCCGAGATCGAGCGGCAGCTGCAGGCTGTCGTCGTACGGCGTGATCCAGACGTCCCACCAGTCCCGATCGGAGCTCCGCAACGTGGAGACGTCGACCTGGATGACCGCCTCACCCTCGGAGAAGTCGACCATACGATCAGGGGTGAGGTAGATCATCGCGTATCCACCGGCGTTGATGGCCGTCATCACGTGATCCCGACACTGATAGACGGCGCTCTCGTACGTCGAGCTCTCGTGGGTCGCCGGTGGCCCGGCGCAGTCCGGACCGTGCTCCGCAGCCATCGGCTCGAGCTGCTCGAAGGTGGACACGTCCCGGGAGTGCACCGTGACGTCCCAGTTGCTCGGGCGCCACGGAGTGGGCGACGCGGGGGCCCCGTCGAACGTCTCGACGAACCGCTCACCGTCGAGCGTCGCTGGCGACGCCACTCGCGGGGGCGGCGCAATCGTGGACACGATCGACGGCTCCGGCTGGACCGTGGGCTCCACCTCGGTCGGGCTCGCCACCGTGGTGGGCGCCACCGCAGAGTCCTCGGTTGCCGAGCACGCAGCCGCGACGAGGACGCAGGCAACCAAGCACCAGGCCGACAAGGGAAGGAGTTTCCGCCGCTCCGTCACCGGCCAGACGCTACCCGAGTGACGCCGCCGCGACCCTGCAGATTCGAATGCGATCGTGTGTCAGCCGTGCCCTAGCCTTCGTTGACCCGAGAGGAGGTCCGCTGTGGGGCCCCGGCCACGTTCGATCGAGATGCCCGAGCGCGACCGTCCCTGCGGCGGAGGCCGCTCGGCATGACTGCACCCGTCACGACAACCGGCAGCGAGCGGATCGACTCGCTCACCGGGCTGCGGTTCGTCGCCGCCGTAGTGGTCGCGATCGAACACTTCCCGGAGATGATCCCGGGGCTCGACCCGACCGCCGCTGCCCAGGGCGGCGCGGGCGTCTCCCTGTTCTTCGTGCTGAGCGGGTTCGTGCTCGTGCACACGTATGGAGAACGTCTCGCGCGACGAACGAGCGACGGCTCCATGCGCCGCTTCGCCATCGCGAGGTTCGCCCGGATCACACCGCTCCATCTCCTCGCTCTCGCACTCGTGGCACCGCTCGTTCTCGCACTTCGCGATCCCTTCACCGAGCACGGCGCCGCAGCGGTGGTCGTGGGGTTCGTCGCCAACGTCCTACTGGTGCAGGCGTGGTTCCCGTTCCAGGTGTTCAACCTCTGGAACGGGCCCGCATGGAGCATCTCGGTCGAGGCGTTCTTCTACGTGACGTTTCCGTTGCTCGTCCCGATGGTGGTGTGGCCGATCATGCGGCGACGCTGGATCGGGCGTGCGATCGCGTCGGTCGCTGTCATCCAGATCACCGCGTACGTCACGATCTCGATCGCTGCCGGCGCCTACCTGCTCGGCCGGAACGGCGACGTCGACGGCGCCCGACTGATCGTCAGCCGGCTCGCCAACATCCCGGCGTTGCGGCTCGGCGAGTTCGTGATCGGCTGTCTCCTCGGCGCTGCGTTCCGCACCGAGTACCGGCGTGACGCACGCGGCGGTTGGCGATGGCTGGAGTCACAGCGCGTGCGTTCGGGGCTCCTCATCGGCGCCTGCGTCGGAGCCGTCGCCATCCAGTTCACGTCACCGTGCCCTGCGGCGGCCTGCTACCCCGCAGCCACCGACGCCCGAGCGCTGGTCGATCTGCGGCTCTTCGCGGTGTACCTCCCCGTGGTGGTGGCCATCATCGCTGCAGTCGCGTGGGGCTCGAGCCCGCTGAGTCGGATCCTCGCGACACGTCCGATGGTCCGGCTCGGCGAGGTCAGCTACGCGTTCTACATCCTCCAGTGGGCTGCGTGGCTGGTCGTCAACGACGGCCCCGCACCTCCGACGCAGCTGGAGGCCATCTGCGCGGTGGTCGTCACGCTCGGGGCCTCGGCGTTGGCTCACCGCTGGCTCGAGGTACCGGCCCGGAACGCCATCGTCGGCCGGTGGGGCGGCGCTGGGTGACGGGCCGGCGGCGCGCCGAGCCGCCCAACCGAATTCACATGGAGATGTTCGCCCCCGGTGGCAGACTACGCACCATGCTGCGTCCGGCGGGCGGCGAACACATCGTCAACTTCACGCGCGATGCCGCGCGCTGGGTCAGACCGCAGCAGGTCGCCGACCCCTCCGAGGTGACGTGGCCGATCGCCCTGCGGCTGCTCATCCGGTACCCACCGTTGCGTGCGATGGCGTGGTTCAGGTTCGCTCAATGGTGTCGCGCTGCCGGTGTCCGTGGTGTCGGCGGCTACGTCCAACGACGCCTCCTGCGGCTGTACGGTCTCGAACTCGCGCCGTCGACCCCGGTGGGCGGCGGGCTGTACATCGCCCACCCGGTGGGCTGCGTCCTCCATGCCGCCTCGATCGGCGAGGACGTCACCGTCGTCGGGCAGGTCACATTCGGCACGCTCGAGGATGGGGTGTGGCCCGTGGTGGGCGACCGTGCGTTCATCGGGGTCGGCGCCCGCATCCTGGGCGGGATCACGGTCGGCTGCGACGCCAGAGTCGGCGCGAACGCTGTCGTGTTGCGTGACGTCCCAGATCGTTGCACTGCCGTTGGCGTACCCGCCCGGATCCTTCCCGAGTCGACGGTCTGACGATGCACCCTCGACGCGGCATCAGAGCCGCCGGCACCGCAGCCGACGCGCCGCTCGCCGTCCTGACCGCCGTCAACGCGGCGATCGCGGCGTACCTCGGCCTGCTCACGCTCGCCGGGGCGCGACGCTCACGCCCGGCGATCGACGGGGCGCCTGTGCACCGCTTCCTCATGCTCGTGCCCGCGCACGATGAAGCGGCGGTGATCGAGAGCACGCTCCGAGCGCTCGGCGAGCTGCGGTATCCCCGCGAGCTCTTCGACGTGCACGTCGTCGCCGACAACTGCTCGGATGCCACGGCCGACATCGTCCGCTCGCACGGATGGCACGCCCACGAGCGGACAGCACCTGACGAGCCCGGGAAGGGGCCGGCACTCAACTGGCTCTTCGACCATCTCGACGCGACGCTCGAGTTCGACGTCGCCGTGGTGGTCGACGCCGACACCGTGCTCGATCCGGACTTCCTGCGGGCGATGGATCGGGCGTTCGCCGACGGCGCTGACGTCGCCCAGGGCTTCTACTCGGTGCTCGAACCGGACGGGTCAACGGCCGCTGGCGTGCGGTTCGCGGCGCTCGCATGCCGGCACCACCTCCGCCCGCTCGGACGGAACCGGATCGGAGCGTCGTGCGGGTTGTACGGCAACGGCATGGCGTTCCGGCGCCCGGTGCTGCAACGTCGCCGCTGGACCGGGCACCTCGTCGAGGATGCCGAGTTCCAGATGGAACTGCTCCTGCGCGACGGCATCCGCGTCACCTACGTCCCCGACGCTCGCCTCGAAGCGGAGATGCCCGCGACCCTCGAGGCAGCGACCAGCCAGAACGAGCGGTGGGAGCGCGGCAGGATCGAACTCGCACGGCGGTACGTGCCCGAGCTGATCCGACGATTCCCCACAGCGCGCGGACGACGGCTCGCGCACATCGACGCCGTCGCGGACCATCTCGTCCCGCCCCTGTCGTTGGTGGTGGTTCTCCAGGGGGTCGGCGCCGTGGCCAGCGCCGTCACTGCCGTCGCCACCCTGCGTGTCAATCGGTCCCAGAAATTCACTCGACGAGCAATTCTGCACCTTGGTACGCTCGCCATCCTCGGCGCACACGTCGTAGCGGGCTTGAGAGGCGTGTCAGCACCGCGGTCCGTCTACCGGAGTCTGGCGCAGGCACCGAGCATGATCGCGTGGAAGGTTGGGTTGTGGACAAGGGCATTGCGGTCGAAGAACGTAGTGACATGGCAGCGGACGAAGCGGAACACCGAATGACCCATCACCCTGCGCCCCTCCCCGCGCCCCTCCCCGCGCGGGGTGTGCCGCGTCCGCCGGCAGCCATGTTCGGCGTGCCGATCGCCGACGTCACGATGGACGAAACCGTCGCCCTCATCGGTGAGCTGGTACTCGAGGGCCGCACGTTCGGCCGGACCCACCAGGTATCGACCGTCAACGTCGACTTCCTCGTGAACGCGCTCGAGCACGATGACGTCGCGCGGATCCTGCAGCACGCCGAAGTCTGCCTGCCCGACGGGATGCCGGTCGTCTGGGCGTCGAAGCTGCTCGGGATGCCGGTGCGCGAACGTGTGGCCGGCGCCGATCTCGTGCCGCGACTGATCGAGGCGTCGGGCACTTCCGGATGGCACGTCCACCTCTTCGGATCGACGCCCGAGGTCGCCGACGAGGCCCGCTCGATCCTCCGGGAGCGCTATCCCGACGCTCGCTTCACCATCGATCCGGGGCCGATGATGCCCGACGTCGAACGGATCGACGAGTCCGTCCTGAGGTCGATCATCGACGTCGACGCCGACATCCTCTGCGTTGCGCTGGGCAATCCGAAGCAGGAGCGGTTCATCGCCGCCCACCGCGACCGACTCAACGTGCCGGTCATGATCGGCGTGGGCGGCTCGCTCGACATGATCGTCGGCAAGCAACGGCGTGCTCCGTCCTGGATGCGCAGGTACGGGTTGGAGTGGGTGTGGCGTGCATGCTTCGAGCCCAGGCGGCTCGGGGCCCGATACCTCCGCGACGCCCGTGTGTTCTCACCTGCGATCATCCGGGAGTGGCAGGCGAACCGAACCCGCGCCGCCGGGCACGGGCTCCGCATCGAACTCGGCTCGCAACTCGTCGTGTCGATCGGCGGCGAACGCCACCTCGACACGCACGACTGGGGACGTGCCGTCGAAGCACTCTTCGGCGGCTACGCGCTCGAGATCGACGGCACGAGTGGGGCGATGCCGCACGACCGCGCCCTCAGCCAACTCGTCGGCCTCGTCGCTGCGGCTCGACGCGGGGGAGCGCCCGTCACGTGGTCGCCGGGCAGCTCGCGCCGTCCCGACTGGATCGACGAATATCGGATCGCGCCGTCAGTGCTCGGCATGCCCGAGTAGTGACGCACTCGCCGCCGAGCGCGCGACAGAGTTCTGCATCTTGAAACAAAGGCGGAACCACGAGGTCCAGTGACTCTGTACGATGGTCGGGTGGTCAGCGCATCCTCGGCGGGAGCCTCACGACCGGGTGCCGTAGGGCGCGCGTTCTGGTGGCGACTCACAGACAACCTCTTCCGGCGGCTCGGTTTGTTCGCGATCCCGATCCTCGCAATGGGGGCGATCGGGGTCACCCAGGCCCTCAACACCACTGCGCTCTACAAGACATCGGCCACGCTCCGTGCGTCGACGAATCCGCTCCTTCCCGAACAGAGTGTCAGCGGCGCCGATGCCCGCCTCTGGGAGACACCGGCTGCGGCAACGAGTCGTCTCATCTCCGATCAGCTGAGCACCAACGCGTTCCTGACCGCTGTCGCAGAGGAGGCCGGGCTCGGTCCGGCGATCGAATCCGGCGTCGTCGACCTCGAGGTCCTACGCGTCAGCGTCTGGTCGTCATCGTCGGGTGACTCGCTGCTGTCGGTCAACGCGACGTGGGCTGATCCCCAGACCAGTTACGAACTGGTCGGAGCGACGATCGATCAGTGGGATCGCTTCCTGGCTGAGACGGTTGCGAGCGACGCCTCCGAGGCGGAGCAGTTCTGGTCCGAACGCCTCGATGCGCTGGAGGTGGAACGTCTCGCTGCCGAGGACGAACTGGCCGACTACCTGGCCGACCAGCCCGAACTGGTGGGTGACGAGTCCTACCCGGCCGACGTCCAGCTCCGCATCGGCCGGCTGAGCGGCAACATCGAGACGATCGAGGCACAGATCCGCACGACCGAGGCGGAGATCGACAAAGCCGTGCTGACCCGCAGCCAGCAGACGGCCGAAGCCGGGCAGAGCTTCAACGTCGTCGACGAGCCGAGGGTTCCGACCGCTCCCGAGTCGACGCTCATCAGCCAGGCGATGCTGGTGTTGTCGTTCCTGCTGATGGGTGCCGTGATCGCCGTGGCCGCGCTGCTGCTCACGACGGTGCTCGACCAATCGGTCTCGTCGGCGGCCGATCTCGGCAACATCGCCGGCATTGCCCAGGTGGCGATCGTCCCGCCGGTCGCGATGGCCGCACGAGGTCGCCGCGGCAAACGTCGAGGCCGGCCGCGCCATGTCGCGGCCGGAGCGAACTGATGGCGCTGAGATTTCAGACCGAGTCGAGGGGCCCGCACGACGTGACCGATGATCCGAACACCACCGACGATTCACACCTCCCGGCTGTGCCGGCGGGCGCACCCAGCCCACCCGCGTCACCCCTGCCTCGGTACGACGACATCCCGTCCGAGATCACCGAAGCGCTGCGCTCGATCGTCAATCGGCACGAGCTGCGCAGCGGGGAGCCGCTTCCGAACTCGATCGCGGTCACGTCGGCGCTTCCTGGCGAGGGCGTCACAACGGTCTCGCAGTCGTTGGCGTCGCTGATCGCCCAGGAGATGGGCCGGTTCGTCTGCTGGGTCGATTGCGGCTGGCTGACCCCGGGCGGTGACGCCGTCGTCACCGGGCGACCCGATCTGCTCGACCTCCTCGACGATCACTCACAGATCCACTCTGCGTTCCAGATCGCGGCCGACCTGCCGCAGCTCATCAGCCTGTCGCCGGGCCCCGTGCCCGAGAACAAGCGCAATCTCATCGTTCGTTCACCCGGCTTCGAACGACTCCTCAAGATCCTCACCGAGGAGTTCGACCACGTCGTGTTCGACCTGCCACCGGTGCTGAGCAACGCCAACGCGCTTGCGATGCTGCGACAGGCCGACGCATCGATCTTCGTCGTCCGGCACCGTTCGACGACCATCGCCCAGGTCGAGCGTGCGATCGAGTCGACGCAGCCCACGCCGAACCTCGGCGTCGTGCTCAACCGCTACCGCAGCAGCATCCCGCGACGCCTGCGCCGCCTGCTCGACGGCTGAGGTCGACCGGTGCAAGCCCTCGTGCTGCTCATGGTGGGCGCCTTCGTCATCGGCGGCACGCCGCTCGGACGATGGGTCCGCGAACGCCCGCCGATCCTGTTCGGCGTCGCGACGGTCGCCGCGGCGTCGTACTACAGCCTTGCGGTCGTGCTGTGACGATCGCCAACGATCCGAGCACCGGCGGCGCGAGTCAACCCGCTGATCGCATCGTCTGGTGGTTGGCCTATGCGAGCATCGTCGGGGGCGGCCTGATGGTCGCGGCACTCGCTCGGCGGCGCGTCACGGAGCCGTGGCTCGGCCTCAGCCTCGTGCTGATCCTGCTGCTCCTCCTGGGCTGGGTGATCCGCCCGAGAGCGACGCTGTACGCGACGCTCTTCCTGGTCGCCGTCAGCGACCGGGTCACGGTGACCTGGTTCCCCTTCGTCAAGAACCTCTCGAGCCGCGAATCGATCTCCTTCGTCGCTGACGCCCTCACGATCAGTCCGCTCGACATCACCCTTGCAGCCGGCGCACTGCTCTCCTGCCTCCGGCACTACGCACAGACGGGCAAGGTGCTGCCCCGCACACCGCTCACCTGGCCGATCGTCGTGTTCACGGCGTTCGTCGTGTACGGCTACGCCCGGGGTGTCGGGATGCTCGGCGGCGACGTCCGCGTCGCCGTGCTCGAAGGCCGGGCGCTCTTCTACATCCTGATGGTGTTCATCATCGCCACCAACGAGTGCACCACCGACCGCCACCTCCGCCACGGCTTCTACGCGATCATCGGCGGCGTCACCGTCCAGTCGCTGCTGTCGGTGCAATACCTCGGCGGGCTCGATCCGGTCGATCGGGACGATCTCGAGAGCCTCACCGAGCACGGCTCGTCGCTCGGCCACAACCTGCTGATCGTGATGCTGCTCGGTCTGGTCCTACTGCGCGTGAAGCGCCCGCTCCTCAAATGGGCGTTGATCGGGGGCTTGGCACCCACCGTCTTCGTGTTCTTCATCGCCCAGCGACGAGCCGGCGTGGCAGCGCTGGTGATCGCAGGGCTCGTCATGGCCATCGCACTCTTCTGGCGGCGCCGCACGATGTTCTGGTCGACGATCCCGATCGTGTCGATCGTGCTCATCGGCTACGTCGGAGCGTTCTGGAACTCCACGTCGTCGGTCGCCTTCCCCGCCCAGGCGATCAAGACGATCGTCGCTCCCGCCTCGGCGAGCGAGAAGGACCAGAGCTCCGACCTGTACCGGCAGGTCGAGGCGTACAACCTCAACTTCACGATTCGCACCAGTCCGGTGCTCGGTCTGGGCTTCGGCCAGCCGTTCTACCGACCCGTCGCGTTGGCAGACATCAGCTTCTTCGAACTCAACGCGTACATGCCACACAACTCCGTCCTGTGGATCTGGATCAAGACGGGCTTCGGCGGCTTCGTCGCGATGTTCTACATGCTCGGGAAGGCGCTCATGCTCGGCGGCGAGCGGGTTCGCCGGCGAACCGACGACATCGACCTCGTCGTGGCGCTCACTGCGACGCTGTTCATCGTGATGTACACCACGTACACCTACGTCGACGTGTCGTGGGACTCCCGCAACACGGTGTTCCTCGGCTTCGCCTTCGCGACGGTCGCCCACGGTGTGCCACTGCGATCGCGCCGCAACGAGGGTGAGCAGCTGCAGCACGCCACACCGGCACCCGAGGCCACGGCCGAGCTCGAGCGCGCCCAGCGCTGAGCGCGCGCTGCATTCGTCTCGATCTCCTCAAGTGGGCTGCGCACCGTGCCGATATCGGCGTGTGCGAAATGTTCATCTGCCGTTGACCACGCGATTCGTCGTGGTGTTGTAACGTAACCGTCATGAAATCCCTCGGCGACGTCACACGACCGTCACGAAGGCACGCGTCGCGCTCCTCCGTCGCCCGGCTGGGTCTCGCGATCGGTCTCCTTGCGGGCAGCGTCGGCGTCGTCGCCAGCGGGGTGCTCACTCAGGCGAGCGTCGGCCCCGGCTCGGTCACCGAGGTCCAGGTCACCGGCCGATTCGGCGTCCCCGCCAACGCCGGC